>NZ_JBICVM010000013.1:0-207980 GCF_043199095.1 Streptomyces sp. NPDC048650
GTGTCGGCGAGCTCCTTGAGCTCGTCGTCCGGGCCCCCCAGCTCGATCCGCCGGTGCAGGTCCGAGCCGGCCACCCGCTGGGCGGTACGCGTGATACGGCCCAGCGGCGACAGCACCCGCCCGGCCATGGCATAACCGAAGGCGAAAGCGACCACCGTCAGCCCGAGGAGTGCCAGCACGGAACGGTTCAGGAGGGTGTTCAGAGCCGCCGCCCGTTGTTGCTCGAAACAGCCGTTCAGGGCGGCGTTGGTCTCGTGGAGTGAAACGGCCGACGACAGAGGGGGGCACCGGTCACTGATGACCTTGATGTCGCTGCCGGAGACTCCGAACGACGGAACGCCGTCATCGAGGGCGTTCGCGGCCAGCGTGTAGATGATCGCGAGCAGCACGATGCCGGCCGTCAGGAACATGCCGCCGTAGAGCAGTGTGAGGCGAATGCGGAGGGTGGGGCGCAACCAGAAAGTCGGCTGCCCTGAGGGTTGAGGGCCCCACGTCGGTTTCGCCTGCGTGGTCGGCGGCACGAGAGATTCGGAGGATGCGGCCATCGCCGGTCAGCCTCTGCAACCCGAAACGGGCACAATGGATAAAACCGGGATGAGGGGTGAACGCACTACTGATCCTTTCTCATGCGCATTGCAGCCGAATGGAGTTGTTTGCCCCTCATCCTGCTCAGATAGGCCATAAACCGACGGTAAGAAGTGCCGCCGGCAAAGGGCCGTCCCACAACTCCGCACCTGCTGGTCACGGTGCCCCGATAGCGCCGGCCGGCACTCGGCCGAAGGGGAGGTCGACGCCCCCCTCGACGCAGAGTTGCCGACAGATCACCAACAGGCGGGCGAACCTGAACCCCACCGGAGGCGATCGCTACTGGTACCAGTCGTCTCCGTCGTCTGCGAGGGACCGGCCGAGGTAGTCCTGCAGGTCCCGGGCGACCCAGCGGCGGCTGTCGTCCTCGGGTTCCCATACGAAGATGTCGGCTCGCGGGGGTTTCCGGACGAAGGCGAACTGATCGCCGCCTCCGTTGTCGCCGAAGAAGAGCAGCGCTTCGAGCGGCATGTACAGGTCGGCAAAGGAATCGTCCGACCAGAAGCGAAGATTCTCCTTGATGATTCGCTCCAGGGGCCAGACCGTCTCCACCCCGTAGCGCCCCACGATGCCGTCGGTCTCCTGCAACAGACTCACCAGCCCGGACGGCAGAGAACACCCCAGCCGTTGCCTCGCAGCGGCCAGGCCGACCGCGTCGACCGGCACCCGGAACTCGGCCTCGGGGAACGCCCGGCCTGCAACTTCTCTCCACATGCGGGCAGCCTAGATGTACTGATCGGAGACGTTAGTCAATCGTGAGAAGGGCGGCTGGCTGCCGCAGGCCGTGTGGGGCCGGTGCTGGTTGTAGTGGTGTAGCCACGTCTTGAGTGCGTCCCGTCGCTCTTGTTCTGACTGGTAGCAACGGGCGTGAGCCCAGCCGTCGGCCATTGTTCGATGGAAGCGCTCCACCTTGCCATTCGTCTGCGGTCGGTAAGGGCGTGTGTGCTTCGGCGTGATGGCCAGGGCCTCGCAGGTGTCGCGCCAGAGGAAGGACCGGTACGCGCCTCCGTTGTCCGACAGAATTCGCTCGATGGTAACGCCGCGTCCGGCGAACCACGCCACCGCTCGATGCAGCACCCCGACGGCGGTGATGGCGGTCTCGTCGTCGTGTACCTCGGTGTATGCGACGCGTGAGTGGTCGTCGATGATCGTGTGCATGAAGGCGTAGCCGAGTTTCGGGTTGCCCCACTTGCTCTTCAGCTTGTCGGGAGTGGCCGAGCGGTTCTTCTCGCCTTGCCGTCGCCCGACGTAGCGCCATCCACCGCCGTCAGGGATGTTCCCGAATTTCTTAACGCCCACGTGCACCAGCGAGCCGGGGTACGGGTGCTCGTAAGCGCGGATGGTTCTCCAGTGGCACGGTCGAGATGGGACAGCCTGTTCACCCGCGTCGCGGTGAGGATACGGTGGACCGTCGACGCGGCGATGCCGAGTCGTGTCGCGAGTTGAACTGGGCCCTCCCTCAATCGCCTCCGCAAGCTGACGGATCGCATCGATACTGCCTTGGGCGTCTTCTTCGGCGAGGTCTTCGGTCGGGACGAGCGGTCTTGCATTGACTCGCCAGCAAGGTGGCGGTCGACCCAGCGCTTCACGGTGGGCCAGGAGACCTGGAAACGGGCCGCAACTTCGCTGATTGGCCAGCCGTCGTCAACGACGAGTCGTGCGACTTTCAGACGGTGGCGCGGGGTGAGGGCAGCGTTCGGATGTGACATGTCTGAGCTCCTGGACGAGCTGAAGGGCCGGCCATCGTGTGTGGCCGGCCCTTCGAGAACGAACATAGTGGGTAGGGGTCGTGCAGCTCAGTCCACCGGGGAGACCCGGATGAGGTTGCCGTCGGGGTCCGTGATCACGAACGTGCGGCCGAAGACAGCGTCGTACGGCTCCTCCACGACATGGACTCCCTTCGAGACCCAACTCGTGAAGATCTCGTCAACTGCGGACGCTGCTCCTGGCACCATCAGCCCGACTTCGCTCGTGCGAGGGGTGGTCGGGACCGCGTGTTCGCTGCCCCCCGTCCACAACGCGAACAGGACGCCGGGGGCTACCTCGAAAGCAACGTAGTGGGGACTGGTGAAGGTCGGTTCGATCTCGAACAGGTCGCTGTAGAAGGCCGTAGCGGCCTCGGCGTTGCGGACGTAGATCAGGAACAGGTTGGGGGCGGGCATAGAGCGCTCCTCAGATCGTTGAATTCTCGGCACCGCTCCAGTTGATCGCCTAATCGCGACAGAACCTGTCATCTTTTCTGCGAACATTGGTCAGCATGAAGGCTTCGAGGCTGTTTCACCTCTTGCTGCTCCTGCAGACACGTCAGCGCATCACCACCACCGAGCTCGCCGAGCGTCTGGAGGTTTCGCGGCGGACTGTGCTGCGGGATGTCGAGGCGCTCTCTACAGCAGGTGTGCCTGTTTATGCCGAACGCGGGCGGAACGGTGGGATCGTTCTGCTCCCCGGTGCACGGCTCAACGCATCCCATCTGGAACCACCAGAGCTGGAGGTCCTCTCCGTGGCTGGTTTGGACAGCGCGCAACTTGAGCGCTTGGGACTGTCTGCGGTGCGTGAGTCGGCCGCGCGCAAGATCGCCGCCCGCCAGGCCGCAGCACCTGAGTCGCCGAGCCTGCTGCGACTGGCGAACCTGGTACTCGTGGACAGCAACGCGTGGCTTGCTGACTCAAAGGCAGCGGTGGACGTATCGGATCTAGCCTCGGCCCTGCGACACCGACGCCGGCTGCGAATCCAGTACCGGCGCAGTGCCGAGAAACAGGCCTCGGCGCGGGTGGTCGACCCGTACGGGATCGTGGCGAAATCAGGCCGCTGGTATCTCATCGCCGACGACCAGGGGACCGGTCGGCTGTTCGCTCTGGAACGACTCTCGGCCTACGAACAACTCGACGCGCCAGCTGTTCTCCGACCAGATGAGACCCTCCGCACCAGGTGGGCTGCGTTGAAGGAACGCACCGAGAGGCCAGGTCGCGTGAGCGTGACCGTCCGTCTGCGAGAAAATGGCCTCGACCTGGCACGGCGCATCCTCGGCACCCGCATCCACGATGTCTCCGACACGGAAAACGGCTGGTGCACCGTCGTCGTCCGCTACCCCGACATCGAGTCAGTGCGTCAGCTCCTCCAGTTCGGCGACCACATCGAGATACTCACCCCAGAGACAGCCCGCAAACGCATGAGCCAGCTTGCCAAGGACCTGGCTGAAAGACACTCGGCCCCAGCCTCGTGACTGCTAAGCGGCACGCCCTGCTCTCGATCAATGTCCCCGGTCGATACACCTAGACAGCCCCGCCGACTCCCCACTCGGGCATCCCGGAGCCGAGCGGCCCTACTCCTGCTCGTCCAGCATGAAGGATCCGTACTCGGGCTTCCCCGCCCGTTCGTAGGCGCAGTACTGCACGCCCGCACCGGAGGCGCGGGATTCCGTGAGCGTCCAGGCCGAAGGGGCGGCGCCCTCGGCGAAGAGCCGCTTGCCGGTGCCGATGATCACGGGGTTGACGAGCAGCCGGTACTCGTCGACGAGGTCGTGCTGCTGCAGGGTGCGGATGAGGTCGCTGCTGCCCTGCGTCATGATCACGCCGTCGAGCTGCTCCTTGAGCTGTGCGACGGACTCTGCGGCGTCGCCCTTCAGCAGATGGGAGTTGTGCCACTCCAGGCTGCTCCGGGTGCGCGAGGTGACGTATTTGGGCATGGCGTTGAGCTTCACGGCGATGGGGTCGTTCTCGTCGGTGACGCGGGGCCAGTGGGCGGCGAAGATGTCGTACGTCTTCCGGCCGAGCAGGAGATGGTCGGCGGTCTGCTCGAAGATCCTCGTCATGAGGTCCATGAAGTCGTCGTCGACGTACGGGACCTGCCAGCCGCCGTGCTCGAAGCCTTCGTCGACGTCCTCGCCCGGGCCGCCGGGGGCCTGCATGACGCCGTCCAGGGTGACGAATGCGGTGACGATCAGTGTGCTCATGGTACTGCCTTTCGGGTGCGGAATCTGCCTGCACCCGTTGTGACTCCCGGGCCGACGAGAACTCATCGCCCTGTCGGCGTGCGTCGACATCATCGTGGTGGGGGTTGAACCAGTGTGCGGCTCGCCCGGCGCCGACAAGGGCGCCGAGGAGCCGCACCGACTGCTACTTCCGGTCCCCGAGCACCTCGGTCGCCACGTCCTGCAACGCGGCCTGAGCCTGAGCGAAGGCGTTGGGCGGCTGCAGGGCCTCCTGGTGCTTGCCGGGCTTGGACTTGGAACCCTCATGAGCCGGACATGCCTGCGCGGCTGACGCCCCCAGTGCCACTACGGCGATCGAGCTGGCAACCATTACCCCGGCACGACGAATGCGCATCATCACTCCAACGGAAGGCAGGCTGACATCCACGGTGGATGTCTCTCCAACAACCGGGTTGGCCACCTGCTGGTTACACGCCAAGCGGGTGACGGGTGGAGCGAATGCCGGCAGTCGGCTCGGCCGACCGTGCCCGTGGGGCCGCTTCGGGGCGCAGCGGCCGAGGTGTCGATGCCCCGGCCGCCGTGACCGGCGTCGGGCAGGGCGGCTCACGTGTCGGACGGATCGACCATGGCGGCCAGTACGGCGCGCCGGTCCTCGCCGGGCCGGGCGCGAAGGGACGGGGCCAGGCGGTCGGCGTGGTAGTGCCAGCGGTGGTCGAGGTCCGGGTGGACCTCGTCCGTTTCGCGGATCTCGCTGTCGCTCCCGAGCAGCGTGATCAGCTCGCCCGCCAGGTCCCGCCACGCGACGTGGCCGCTGAGGGCGTTGGCCACGCCGTGTACGGGTGCGTTCAGGCAGGAGACCACGGCGCGTGCCAGGGCCGCGGCGTGCACCCAGGCCGCCCCGAACCAGTCGCACCCGTCGGTACCCGGCCGGGGAAGGTCCATCGGATGTCCCGCGCGTGCCGCCTGGTAGAGCATTCCGGTCGCACCCCAGCGCAGCTGATCGCGCAGCCGCTGGTGGGGTCCCCAGACCAGGGGGGACCGAACGGCGCTGGCGCCGCCACGTCCCTGGGTTCCGGCCGCCCGCAGCAGCATTCCTTCGCAGTCGAGCTTGGCCTGTCCGTACGCGCTCAACGGCTGCCGTGCGGCGGACTCCTCCGCCACCGATGTGCCGGCCGGACGTCCGTAGGCGTCCACGCTGCTGACGAAGACGAACGGGCCGCGCGACCAGGCGCCGACCATGGCCGCCATCGCCGCCACGTCGACCTCGGGACGGGTGAAGGTGCAGGCCGCGTGGATGACGGCATCCGCGCTGCCGACGGCCGTGCGCAGGCCGTCGAGGTCGGTGAGGTCGCCCTCGACGACGTCCACGCCGGTCGCGGCGACCAGGTGCGCGGATTCGGGGCGGGCCAGGGCCAGTACCGGGCGTCCCTGGGCGGCCAGTTCGCGCAGCACGGACGCGCCGACGCCGCCGGTGCCGCCGGTGACCAGGACGGTCCCCTCGCGGGTGCGCCGTGGGCGGGAGGGGGTGGTCGCGGGGGCGGCGGCGCGTTCCGCCTCGCGCGTGTCCAGCAGGGCGGTGACGGCGCGCGGGCTGCGGGCCTGCATGATGTCCAGGCCGGTCAGCGGCAGATTCAGTGCCCGGCGCAGCCGTTCGGCGAGCTGGACGGCGATCAGCGAGTGGCCGCCGAGGAGGAAGAAGTCGTCGTCCGGCCGGGGTGTGTGGCCCAGCAGGTCGGTGAAGGCTTCGGTCACGGCATCGGCGCGCGGACCGTGCGGTGCGGGTGCGGACGGCAGCCCGGGGAGCCGGGCGAGGTCGGGCGCGCCGTCTGCCGTACGCGGCAGGGTGTCCAGCAGGGTCACCGCGGCGGGCACGCGTTCCGGGGCGAGCGCGGTGCGAAGACGGGCACGGAGTTCGGCGGGCGAGGGGCCGCCGATCTCCCGCAGGACGGCGTACGCCAGCAGCGGGCCGCCGGCCGGTTCGACCACCGCGGCGTCGGCCACCGCGGGGTGTGACCGCAGCAGCGCCTCGGCCGGGTGCCCGGCGGGCCCGCCCGGGGGCGCCGGCGCCGCGCCGGGCAGCCGGGAGAGCCGGCGGCCCGGCTCGTCCGCCACCGCGGTGAGCAGGGCGGCCCAGTGCGCCCCGAGGGCGGCCGCCTCCTTCTCGTCCAGTGCGGTCCGGCCGTACTGGACGAGGGCGGCGGGAGCGTCGGTGTGCACGAGCCCGAAGGACAGGTCGAACTTGGCCTCGCCGGAAGGGACTTCGACGTACCGGCCCTCCGTGCCGGGCAGTTGCAAGGTCGTGGGGTGGCCCAGGACGTCCGCGGTCACCCGGATCAGCGCGGTGCCGTCGGTGTTGCGGGCGGCGGCGCCGAGCCGCTCCAGGATGAGGTCGAAGGGCACGTCGCGGTGCTGCTGGGCGTCGAGCAGTGCCTCGCGGACGCGTTCCACGAGCGTGGTGAAGGCGGGGTCTCCGGCGGTGTCCACGCGGACCGGGAGGGTGTTCACGCACAGCCCTACCAGGCCGCGCATTTCCGTGCCCTGCCGGTGTGTGCCCGCGACCCCGATCACCAGGTCGTCCTGGCCGGTGAAGCGGTGCAGTGCGGCGAAGGCCGCGGCGAGTGCCACGGTGAACAGCGTGGCCCGGTGCTCTCGGCCCAGGTCGCGCAGCGCCGCCGGAATCCGGGAGTCGAGCGGCACGGTGTGCGTGGTGGTGGCCGGCCGGGTGGTGGTGTCGGCGGGCGGGTTCGCGGGGCGGGGCAGGCGCAGCGGGGCGACACCTTCGAGGCGCTCCGCCCAGTGGCTCAGGCCCTCGTCGTGGCGGTCGGCGCCCGCCCGCTCGCGCCGGGCGAAGTCCGCGTACTGCGGAGGTGCCGGCCGCTCGGCCGGGGTGCCCTGGGCGGCGGCCGTGTAGAGCTCGCCCAACTCCTCGGCGACGGTCTCCAGTGACGCGCCGTCCAACGAGATGTGATGGAACGTCAGTTGAATGGTGTGGTCGTCCGGCCCGTGCCGCAGGACGAGGGCGCGCGGCACGGTGCCCGCGGCGAGGTCGAACGGGCGGCGGGCCTCGGCGGCCAGCAGCGCGTGGGAGCCGGCCGCGTCCGTGTCCACGACGCGGATCGCGATCTCCTGCGGTGCCGGAAGCACTTCCTGGTACGGCTCGGCGTCCTGTTGGCCGTAGCGGGTGCGCAGGATCTGGTGGCGGTGGACCAGGGATGTCAGCGCGGCGCCCAGGGCGTGCAGGTCGAGCGGGCCACGCAGGCGGGTGGCGAAGGGGATGCTGTAGGAGGCACCGTCCTGGCCGAGCCGGTCCATCAGCCACATGCGGCGCTGGGCGTGGGTGAGCGGTGCGGGCCCGTGGTGGACGGTTGCGGAGGCGGTCGCGGGGCCGGGGCGGGCGGCGCGGGAGCGTGCCCGGCGCAGCAGTTCCTCCTGAAGGGCGGCCGCGGTGGGGGTGTCAGTGGACATCGGTGTCCTCCGGGGCGCCGGGGCGCAGGTCGCTGTGGGCGGCGAGCAGTGCGCGCTCGACCAGTGCGGCGTGTCCCGCCACGGTGGGGAGGGCGAAGAAGTCGGCGAGCGTCAACTCGACGCCGAGGTCCTCGCGAAGGTCGTCGGCGACGGCGAGCGCGAGCAGGGAGTGTCCGCCCAGGGCGATGAAGTCGTCTTCCGGGCGGGCCACTTCACAGCCGAGCGACCGGCTCCAGATCTCGGCCACGGCCTGCTGCAGGGGGCCGAGCGGCTCGGCCGGGGTGCCGGGCCCGTCCTCCGTGACGAGGTCCGTCAGCGCGCGGCGGTCGACCTTCCCGGAGGGGGTGAGCGGCAGTGCGTCGACGATCTGCACGTGGTCGGGCAGCAGAGCGGCCGGCAGCACGGCGGCGAGCCGTTCGCGCAGGGTGGCGGGACGGGGCACGGGCCCGGGGGCGGCCACGACGAAGGCGGTGAGCCGGGCGTCGTCGTGTGTGCGGCGGTGCACGGTCACGGCGGCGTCCGCCACTTCGGGCTGCTCGCGCAGGGCGTGTTCGATCTCCGCCGGTTCGATCCGGAAGCCGCGGATCTTGAACTGGTCGTCCGTCCGCCCGTGGAAGTCGAGGCTTCCGTCCGGGCGCAGCGAGACGAGGTCGCCGGTGCGGTAGAGGCGCCCGAGCTCGGGGTGGTGGACGAATGCTTCGCCGGTCGGCCGGGACCGGCCGGTGTAGCCGTGTGCCAGCCGGCAGCCGCCGATCCACAGTTCGCCGCGCTCGCCGTCGGGGACGGGTCGGCCGGCGTCGTCCAGGAGATGGACCGTCGCGCCGGCGACCGGCCGGCCGATGGGCACCTGACCTTCGCAGTCGGTGTCGGTGACACGGTGGGCGGTGGTGAAGGTCGTCGCCTCCGTCGGCCCGTAGCCGTTGACGAGCTCCAGCCAGGGGAAGGCCCGCAGTACCTCGCGGGCGTGCTGGGCGGACAGTGCCTCGCCGCCCACGACCACGGTGCGCAGCACCGAGAAGATCCGGGAACGGCGGGCGGCCAGCTGGTGGAAGAGCGCGGTGGTGAAGAACGCGACGGTGACGCCGTGGTGTTCGACGTCGCGGGCCAGGTCCTCGAGGGACGGCCGTTCGGTGGTGCACACCACCACCGCGGCGCCGTTGGCCAGAGCGGCCCATATCTCGAAGGTCGAGGCGTCGAACGTCATGGGCGAGTGGAACAGCAGCCGGTCGCGGGGGCCGATGGTGAGGTACGCCGGGTCGGTGACCAGTTCGGCGATCGCGTGGTGCGGCACGGCAACGCCCTTGGGGCGGCCGGTGGACCCCGAGGTGAACATGATGAACGCAGCGGCGTCCGGGGCCGGTTCGGCCGTGGGACAACCGTCGCCGTTTTCCACCATGGCGTCGTCGGGCAGGGCCAGGGTGGTGCCGGGGAGCGCGGCGGATTCGAGGAGTTTGCCGTCGCCGACGGTCAACGTCGCGCCCGCGTCGGCGGTCAGGGCCTCGGAACGGGAGCGCGGATGCGCCGGATCGAGCGGTACGCACACGGCGCCCGCCCACCACAGCGCGAGTTGGGCGACGACGGTGCGGGCGCAGCGGGGCATCAGCAGTGCGACGGAGTCGCCTTGGCGGACCCCGTGTCCGCGCAGATGGCCGGCGAGCGCGCGGGCCGAGGAGACGAGCTGTGCGTAGGTGAGCGTGGTGTCGGCGTCCGCGACGGCCAGGGCGTGCGGGGTCCGCGCGGCGTGCGCTGCCACGAGGGCCGGCAGCCCGCCCGTTGCGGGGCCGCCGGGCGGGTTGTGCAGGGGCGACGGGGTGCCGTCGGTGGGCACGGGGTGTTCCTTCCGGACGTCGGGAGAGTGCGGGGCGGCAAGGGCGCGGCGGGGCATCTCACGCCCCTGCCGGTTGCCGGGCGGGGTGGCCCTGGTCGATGAGCCGGGCCACGGCGTGCAGGTCCTCCTGGCGGAGCAGGGCGGTGGCACGCAGCCGTATCCCGCTCTCCCGCTCGATGGCGGTCAGCAGTTGGGCGGCGAGGAGCGAAGTGCCGCCGACCTCGAGGAAGTTCTCGGTCAGGAGGGTGCCGGGGCGATCCAGCAGGTCGCGGACGGAAGTCAGGACCAGCTGTTCGGCAGGGGTGGCGCCGGCGGGCCGGGCGGCGGCCGGGGCGGTGGCGGCGACGGGTTCGGCCGCGCGCCGGGTCAGCTCGGGGCGGTCCACCTTGCCGTTGGCGTCCAGGGGGAAGGAGCCCACGATCCGGACGTCGGAGGGCACGGCCTGCTCGGGCAGCCAGGCGCGTACCTCTCCCAGCAGCGCGTCCGCCGTGATTCCGGCGTCGTCGACCACCCGTACGTACGCCACCAGGCGGGCGCCTCCGTCGGCGGACCGGGGTGCGACGACGACGGCGCTGCGGACCGCCGGGCTCTTCTCGAACGCGGCTTCCACCTCGGCCGGTTCGATCCGTACGCCGCTGATCTTGACCTGGTCGTCGAGGCGGCCGAGGAATTCCAGCGGGCCGTCGGCGGGCATCCGCACCCGGTCGCCGGTGCGGTACAGGCGTGCCACGCCGGGCAGCCCGAGGTCCTCGGGCACGGCGGCGAAGCGGCGCGCGGTCAGCTCGGGGTCCAGGTAGCCGAGTGCCAGGCCGCTCCCGCCGATGAGGAGTTCGCCGTCCGTGCCGCGCTCGACGGGCCGGCCGGCCTCGTCGGCGACGACGACGGTCACTCCCGGTACGGGGTGGCCGATCGGAGGCGCGGCATCGGTGCCCGCCTCGCTGTCCGTGGCGCGCATGGTGAAGGCGGTGGTGACCACGGTCGCCTCGGCCGGTCCGTAGGCGTTGTGCACGGTGGCGGTCACGTCCGGACCGGGACGGCGCCGCATCCGGTCGCCGCCGACGATCAGATGGCGCAGCTTGAGGTCCTGGGGCCAGGGGCGGTCCAGCAGCGGCTCGGCCATCGGGGTGGCCGCGACGGACACCGACACCGCGGCCTCGCGCCACCAGTCGGCGAGGAGCACGGGGTCCCAGCGGAGTTCGTCGGGGGCGACCGCGAGCGTCGCCCCGGACGTCAGGCCCGCCCACAACTCCAGCAGATGCGGGTCGAACGCGACGCCGATCAGCAGGGACTGCCGGTCTCCGGGAGCGAGACCGGTCGTGGTGCGGTACCAGTCCAGGAGTCCGCCGAGCGCGGCCTCGTCGACGGCCACCGCTTTGGGGCGGCCGGTGGAGCCCGATGTCAGCACGGCGTAGAACGCCCCGTCGGGTGCGGGGCGTGCGCCGTCGCCGGGCGCGGCGAACGCCGCCACGACGGTGGCGCCGGCGTTGGCTCCCTCGGTGGGCAGCGCCAGGTCGTTCCGGTCGGCGGTCCGGTACCGGGGCGGCAGGACGGCGGGGTCGCCGATCAGGCAGACGACGTTCAGGTCCTCGGTGACGGCGTCGGTGCGGCGCTCACCGGGGCGGGGGCCCAGCGGAAGGTAGACGGCGCCGAGCCGGGCGAGTGCGACGGCGGTCACCACGAGCGCGGCGGACCGGTCGAGGCAGACGCCGACGAGGTCCCCGGGCCGCACCCGGTCGCGCAGGGCGCGGGCGGCCTCGTCCGCGGCGGTGTCGATCTGCCGGTAGGTCCAGGTGTGGGCCCCGTCGACCACCGCGGGGGCCTGCGGACATCGCCGGGCCCAGTCCTCGAAGCGGGCCAGCACTCCGGACTCGCTGCCGGCCGCCGGGGCGGCGCCGTGGGCGACGCTCGGCGCGCCGGGGTCGGGGGTGCGTCGTCCGGCGCCGTCGGCGGTGGTCCCGGGTGCCGTCCGTGCGGTCGTCGGCTCGTTCATCGGGACTCCATCTCGGTGGTCGAAGCGGTGGGAGCGGGGGCGGGGGTGCCGACGGACGCGAGGGCGACGGCCTGGTCGGCCAGCACCGGGTTCTGGAAGAGCAGCCGCAGCGGCGGACGCTTCCCCAGCCTCGGCTCCAGCCAGGCGGCCAACTGCGCGGCGAGCAGCGAATGGCCGCCGGCCCGGAAGAAGTCGGAGGACGTGTCGAAGCGGCTGTGGCCCAGGACTTCTCGCCACCCGTCGGCGAGCATCGCCGTCAGCGGGTCGGCGGGCTCCGGCGGCGCTTCGTCGGCGGGCCTCCCGGCGGCGGCCGGCTCCAGTGCGGCGGCGCTGCGGGTGAGCGCGGTGCGGTCGGGCTTGCCGCCGGCCAGCCGCGGCATGGCGTCGAGCCGGGCCCAGCGACCGGGCACGAGGGCGCTCGGCAGCCGCCGGCTCAGTTCCGCGTGCAGCGCCTGCTCGTCCCACGGCCCGCTCTCGTCCGCGCTCTCCAGGAAGCCGACCAGCCGGGGCCCGCCCGCGGCCTCCCGGTCCAGTACGACGGCGCAGGACCGTCCGCCGAGCGCGGTCGAGGCGGCCGCCTCGACCTCTTCCAGTTCGATGCGGTAGCCCCGCAGCTTGATCTGGTGGTCCAGACGGCCCAGGAAGTACAGGAGCCCGTCGCGGCCCCGGTAGCCGCGGTCACCGGTGAGGTAGACCCGCTCACCGCCGAGGGCTTCGATGCGGACGAACCGGGCGGCGGTGGCCTCGGGGTTGCCGACATAGCCCTCGGCCAGCCCGGCGCCGGAGATGGCCAGTTCACCTGCGGCGCCGTCCGGGAGCGGCCGGTGGTGGGCATCCAGGACGTGGACGCGTTCGCCGGGCAGCTCGGTGCCCAGCGGGATCTCCGCCGCGTCGGCGAGCCCGTCCCGGGTGATCTCGTGGACGGTGGAGCTGATGGCGGCTTCGGTGACGCCGTAGACGTTGAGCACGGTGCTGTCGGTGTCGGCGAGGAAGCCGCGCACCACGTCCGCCGGGAGCCGCTCGCCGCCGAGGACCAGCAGTCGCGGCGCCCACTGGCCGTCTCGGAGCGCTGCGCGCAGCTCCTGACGGGTGGCGAGGAAGTAACTGGTGGGCAGGTTGGCGACGGTGACCCGCGCGGCGGCCAGGAGTTCGGCCAGCTCGGTGCCGGTCGGTACCTCGCGCTCGGGGGCGACGAGGCACGCTCCGGCACCGAGCGACGGCAGCACCTCTTCGAGGGCCACGTCGAACGACGGCTGGGCGAACAGCAGCACCCGGTCCCCCGGTGCCAGACCGAACCGGGTGGCTGCGCCGGTGAGATGGTTCTCCAGCGCCGCACGGCCCACGGCGACGGGCTTCGGGATGCCCGTCGAGCCGGACGTGTGAATGAGGTACGCGGCATCGGGCACGGCCGCGGCCGCGCGCGCCGGCGGCAGCACCGGGGCGTCGACCGGCGCCGTCGGGAGGTCGTCGGGAACGCTGACGGGGGTGTCCGGCGAGGTGAGGACCAACGCCGGAGCCAGCCGCCCCAGCAGCAGCTCCAGTCGGGCCGTCGGGTCGGACGGCGAGAGCGGGCAGTACACCGCGCCGGTTCGCAGGCAGGCCAGCAGCGTCACCACCGAGTCGGCGCCGCGGGGCAGCACGGCCGCCACCGGCTGCCCGGCGATCACGCCCGCCTCCCGCATCCGGCGCGCGAGCGAGGAGACCCGCTCGTCCAGCTCGCCGTAGGTGATCCGGCGGGCACCGACGAGCAGCGCGGGCAGCGCCGGGTCGTGGGCGGCGGCGGGGTCGAGCGGATCGTGGGCCGGCACCGCGGGCGCGGTGGGCGCGACGGCGGGCGGTGCCGGCGGGAGCGCGAGGTCCGCGAGGGCGGCGGCGGGGGTGTCGAGGTAGGCGCGCAGCAGGCCGAGGAAGCGTCCGGCGAGCAGCTTGGCCACGTCCTCGTCGAACATGTCGGCGTCGTAGTCCCAGACCAGCGTCATGCCGGCCGCGCCGTGCCGGGGGCCGACGCCGCGCCGGTCGTCGGGCAGCAGCACCACGTCCAGGTCGAAGCGGGTGGTGCCGGTGTTGAAGCCCTCGAAGAGCGTGATGTCCAGGCCTGGGACGTCGATGTCGGGCAGTTCGGCGTCATGGGCGCTGAACATGACGCTGAAGAGGGGATTGTCCGCGCCCGAGGTGTGCAGGCCGAGCGCGCGGGTCAGCTCCTGGATCGGCACCTCTTGGTGCGGCAGCGCACGGAAGAGGGTGTCGGTCACCTCGTCCATGGACTCCTCGGCGGGGGCCGCCGGGTCCAGGCGGAGCGGGAGCGGGATGGTGTTGACGAACATGCCCACAGCCTCCTCGAAGCCGCGCGGGCGGTTGCCGACCGCGGTGCCGATCACCATCTGCGAGCGGCCGCTGTGCCGGCGCAGCAGTTCGGCGAAGAGGCCAAGGAGCGTGGCGAAGGGGGTGAGGCCACGCGTTCGGGCGTGGTCACGGAGACGTTCGGCCAGATCCGCGCCGATGGACTGGCGCAGCTGGCCACCGTGGTGGCGGCGCCGGGTGCCGGGCCGGGTCAGACCGGGCAGCGGCAGGTCGTAGGACATCTCGCGCAGTTCACCGGCCCAGAACTCCAGCCCGTCCCGCCGCTCCCCCGTCGCCTCGTCCCGCGACCGGGCGCGGACGTGATCGGCGTACGAGGGCGCGGCCGGCAGCTCCACCGGCTCGCCCAGGACGTGGCCGCGGTAGACGGTGAACACGTCATGCAGCAGGATCGCGAACGAGTGGCCGTCGTGGATCAGATGGTGCTCGACGTGGATGAGCCGGTGCCGGTCGTCCGCCAGCCGGACCAGCGTCCATCGCAGCAGCGGTGCCTCGTAGGTGTCGAGTGGCGTCTCCGCCTCCGTGCGCAGCAGCTCCTGGAACGCGGCCTCCGGGTCCGTCGCCCCGCCGAGGTCCACGGTGCGCAGGCGCGGTGTGCAGGTGTCGGCGACCCGCTGCCCCGGCATCGCCCCGGCGACGGCGACGAGTTCCAGCCGCAGACCGGCATGCCGGGTGAGCGCGGCGGCGAGTCCCTGGCGCAGCGCGTCGGTGTCGAGCGTGCCCCACAGGTCGAGGGCGGCGGTGAAGTTGTAGGCGCGGCTGCCCGGTTGCACCTGTTCGTGCAGCCAGACGATCTCCTGCGAGGAGGAGAGCGGAAGCATGGGCGATCCCTGAGGTCGTCGGGGTGGGTGTGCTCCGGCCGGGGCATGGTCGGGCCCGGCCTGTGGGGTGCGCAGACCGGCCGCGGATCGCGCGGCAGGGTCTGGGCGGTGGAGGTCGTGGGGTGCGGGGGGTGCGGGGGCCGGTCAGCCGGCTGTCGGCGCCGGGGTCCGCAGTGCGTCGGTGAGCGCCGTGAAGGCCCTCTCGGCGGTGTGGTCGGGGAGGACCGCGCGGTCCCACACCATGCGCAGCAGCAGTTCGGGTCCTTGGGTGACGGAGACCGCGAACGGGCCGCGCACGGCCCGGCCGTCGATGTGGATCTCGCGGCCGGGCACTCCGCCCAGCTGGAGCGGGGGGTGCCGGCGGGTGTCGTCGACGGTCAGCATGCCGTCGAGCCGGCCGGTCCAGCCGGAGCCGGCCGCCCGGGCGGCGTGCACCACGGTGTCGAAGGGGGTGGCGGCATGGTCGAGGTCGTCCCACCAGGCGCCGGCCGTCGCGGACGCGGTGGGCTCGTCGCCCGTCGCGGTCGGGAACACCACGGTGTTGAGGAAGCAGCCGAGCACCGGGGCGGCGCCGGGCGGCCGGCCGCCCCACGGGTAGCCGATCGGCACGACGGGGCCCGCTCCGTACAGCGCCGCTGCCGCCGCGTGGCAGGCGTTGAGCAGTTCGGGGAAGGGCACGCCGTCGCGGGGTGCGGGCATCCGCAGCACGGCCGAGCCGCTCGGCGGCAGGCCGGCGCGGAGCGCCTCCGGCCGCGGCTCGGGGGCCTGTTCGCGCACCGCGCGCAGCCGTTCGCCCCAGTAGGCCGTCGCCTCCGGTGAGCCGGCGCGTTCCTCGGCGGCGAGCTGGAGCAGAACGGCGTCGCGGTAGGCGGCCAGCTCGGCCGCGACGTCGGTGGGAGAGGGACCGTCGGCGCGGGGCCCGTCGCCGTAGCCGGAGCCGAGCTCCCCGACGATCCGGGCCAGCGACCGGCCGTCGCATGCCGTGTGGTCCAGTACGACGGCGAGGACCTCCTCCGTGCCCTGCGGACCGTCCGGCACCAGGAACAGCCGCAGCGGCGGCCCCTGTGGTGCCCAGCGGGACAGGGCGCGGCGCAGCACGGTGGTCGCGTCCTCGCCGGGCCCGCAGTCCATCCGCGTGACGGGCACCTGCGGCGGCTCCAGGCGCAGCGCGGGCGTGCCGCGCAGCACGGTGGGGCGGGCCCGGAGCACGGGGTGCAGCGCGGCCATCCGGTTCGCCGCCGCCGCGAGGCGTACGGGATCGACCGTGCCGCGCGGGAAGGCGTAGAACATCGGCACGAGATCCGGCCGCCCCGCGGGGTCCATGGCACGGACCAGCGCAAAGCGACGCTGGGCGCCCGTGACGGGCAGCAGGACCGGGTCGCCGGCACCGGTGTCGAGTCGCCGGTAGCGGGCCAAGTACTGGCTCGTGATGCTGAGCACGTGATCCTCATTGTCGTGGCTGACGCGCACGCAGAAGGTGGCGTGGGTGGGAAGGCCGTGCGGGAGGGCCGGGGACGCGGCGGTTGTCAGCCGACGGGCGCGGGGGCGTCCGGGGTCGCGGCGCCGAGCGGGGCGGTGTCCTCGTCGGGTCCGGTGGCGGGCAGTTCCCGCATCCGGCGCAGCGGGGAGAGCAGCAGGGGCAGCGGCACGACGAGGAAGCCGGCCGCGCACCACACGAGCGCGGCCCGGGCCCCGAAGGCGTCGGCCAGCGCACCGCCGGCCAGGGCGCCGAGCGGCAGGGTGCCCCACATCAGGAACCGCAGCGTGGCGTTCATCCGGCCGAGCAGCCGGGGCGGGCACAGGGCCTGGCGGAAGCTCACCTGTGCGACGTTGTAGACGACGGCGCCGAAGAAGACCACGGCGGAGCCGAGGGCGAACAGTGCCGCGCCGGCGCCGCGCCCGGACAGCGGCCACAGCAGCGCGAACGGGCCGGTGGTCAGCGCGGACAGCCAGATGACCCGGGCCTGGCCGAGGCGGGCGGCGAGCCGGCCCGCGCACAGTGCGCCGGCGAGCCCGCCCACGGCGGAGGCGGCCAGGACGAGGCCGACCACTCCCGGGGCCAGCCCGAGCACCCGGACCAGAAAGACGGCCTGGGTCGCCATCAGCACCGCGCTGAAGAGGTTCGCCAGACCGGTCGTCAGCGCGATGACGCGCAGCAGACGGTGCCCGCACACGAACCGCAGGCCCTCGCCGATGTCCTGGCGGAGCGAGGAGCCCGCGACCCTTGGTGGAAGGCTCTCGGGCTGTTTGATGCCCCACAGGAACAACGCGGAGAGGGCATAGCCGGCCGCGTCGGCGACGACGGCCAGGGAGGCACCGAGCAGTTGGACGAGGCCACCGCCGAGTCCGGGGCCCGCCACCTGGGCCGAGGAGCGGATCGTCTCCAGTGCCCCGTTGCCGGAGACCAGATGCTCCGTGGGCAACAGTCGCGGCAGGAAGCTCTGGTGGGCCACGTCGAAGAAGACCGTCGCCACGCCGGTGACCAGGGCGACGACGTACAGCTGCGCCATCGTCAGCACACCGGCGACGGCGGCGGACGGAACGCTCGCCATGGCGACGGCGCGCACCACATCGGCCCGGATCATCAGCGGCAGTTTGCGCATGCGGTCGACCCAGGCCCCGGCGGGCAGCCCCACCAGCAGGAACGCGGCCGTTTCGGCGGCAGTGAGCAACCCCACCTGGAAGGCGGGGGCATGGAGTTCGAGCACCGCGACGAGCGGCAGGGCGACGAGGGTGACCTGGGATCCGAGCTGTCCGGCGGCGGCACCGGCTAGGAGGAGGCGGAAGTCGCGCATGCGCAGCGGACCGCCGGCCGCGGGTCGAGGTGTGGCGGGCATACGACGGACCATGACCGAACCGCTGATCAACGGTCAAAACCAGATGCGCACTTTCAGCCGCTTTTCTTCACCATTTGCACACCAAGACAGGAAAATCTCCATCAGATTCCGGTAACAACCGGATGGCTGCCTCCTGCCGCGCCGCCTGGCGTAAGGGCACTCCCCTGATGGCCGCGCGGCAAGACGGACGATCATGCACAGAGCATCACGTGACGGACTCCGACCGAAAACAGTCATTGATGTCCGCTTATTGACCGAAGCAGTCAGTTTCTCCGCTATGGCGCCGCTCCGACGCCACCCCCTGGACGCCGCACAGGCCGCTCGCCGACGGGGCCCTCACACACCCGAGCGGTTTCCCCGGTTCGCATGTCCTTGCGCCGGGGCCCCTCAACGAAATGGTTGCATTCGTCCGGAGGTGCACATGTCGAGGGAGAACCTGCCCCACGTGGCGTCGCGCGAGGAGTGGCTCGCCGCGCGCAAGGAGCTGTTGGCCAAGGAGAAGGAGCTCACCCGGGCCAGAGACAGGGTCAACGCCGACCGCCGGCGGCTACCGATGGTCCGGATCGAGAAGCCGTACACGTTCGAAGGGCCGAGCGGGCAGGTGAGCCTGCTCGATCTGTTCGAGGGACGGCCGCAGCTGGTGATGCATCACTTCATGTGGGCCTACGACATCGACGCCGAGGGTGTCGAGCACCCCCGCGACACAGGCTGCTCCAGCTGCTCCTCCGCCGCCGACGGCATCGGCAGGCTGAGGCAGCTGCACGTCCGCAACACCACGCTCGTCGCGGTGACAAGGGCGCCGTACGACAAGCTCGCCGCGTTCCGCGAGCGGATGGGCTGGACGTTCCCCTGGTACTCCTCGGCCGGCAGCGACTTCAACTACGACTTCCACGCGACCGTCGACGACCGAGTCGCGCCGGTGCAGATCTTTCACCGCACCGAGGCCGAGCCGGCCGGGGCCGGCATGCCGTTCACGGAGAGCCTGCGCGGCGACTGGCCGGGCATCAGCGCCTTCCTCCGGGTCGACGACGAGGTCTTCCACACCTACTCCACGTTCGGCCGCGGCATCGAAGAGTTCCACCACGGCTACCCCTACCTCGACCTCACCGCGCTCGGCCGCCAGGAGGCGTGGGAGGAACCGAAGGGCCGCGCCGTCCCGCTCGGCCTGCACGTCGGCGGCCCCAACATGCGATTCCCCGACGAATACGACACCGACGAGGCAGCCCGGGCCGACGGTCCCTAGGTGTCGCGGTGCTTGAACGAGGTTGAACCAGGATGAACGAGATGGGATGAGGGCCTTCTGGCTCGGTGCGGATCGCGGCATCTGCCCGACGGCGGGAGGCCCCATGCCCCAAAGCCCTCGGGGTTGCCGGCGCGCAAGGCGGCCTGGACGGAGAGCACCAAGTCACCCTGGAGCGCCGCCGAGAAGCCCACACGCAGCGGTCCGGCAACACCCCGGCCGACCCCGGCCGACCTCGGCCGCCCGCGCGGCGCCGTCCTGGACACGTACGAACGCCGGGACGATCACATGCGATCACATGCCCTGGGCTCCCGACTCTGTCCGTCATCTGCTGAAGCGCGCGCATTCGACCCCCTGGGGCACCCGGGGGTGTCTCGGGTCTTGCTGTGCGGTCGGTCTGCTTCGTTCACCGCCGGCCTTGTTCGTCCCCGGCGAGTGCTTGACGACTGCGCTGCAGGAAGTGGCGCTCGGCCGCGTTCTCGGTGCGGGCGAGCGCCTTGTCGTAGGCCAGGGCCGCCTCGGCGTTGCGGCCGAGGCGCCGGAGCAGCTCGGCGCGGATGGCGTGGAACACGTGGTAGCGGTCGAGCGTGAGGCCGTCGACGAGGTCGAGCGCCTGCTCCGGCCCCTCGACCTCGGCCACCGCAACCGCGCGGTGGAGGGCCACCACGGGGCTCGGGTCGAGGGAGAGCAACTGGTCGTACAGCTCAAGGATCTGCCGCCAGTCGGTGGCCGCCGCGGTCGGTGCGTCGCTGTGGACGGCATTGATCGCCGCCTGGATCTGGTACGGGCCCGGCCGATTGCGTCGCAGGCACCGTCGGACGAGGGTGTGGCCTTCGGTGATGAGGCCGCGGTCCCAGCGGCTCCGGTCCTGGTCCGCCAGCAGTACGAGGCTGCCGTCCGGCCCCGTGCGAGCGGCGCGGCGCGATGCGGTCAGCAGCATGAGGGCCAGCAGCCCCATGGGCTCGGGCTCGTCGGGCATCAGCTCGGCGAGGAGCCGCCCCAGGCGAATCGCATCCCTGCAGAGATCGTCGCGGACCAGTGCCTCGCCCGAGCTGGCCGTGTAGCCCTCGTTGAAGATGAGGTAGACGACGGCCAGCACGGCGCGGAGGCGGTCAGGGAGGTCGGCGTCGACCGGGATCCGATACGGGATCTGCGCGTCGCGGATCTTGCCCTTGGCCCGGCTGATCCGCTGGGCCATGGTCGGCTCGGCGACCAGGAAGGCGCGGGCGATCTCCGCGGTGGTGAGCCCGCCGAGGAGCCGGAGCGTCAGGGCCACCCGAGCCGCGGGGGCGAGGGCGGGGTGGCAGCAGGTGAAGATCAGGCGTAGCCGGTCGTCGCGCACGGGTCCCTCCTCGGCCGGTGTGTCCCCGGCGTGCAGCAGTGCGGCTTGGGCCTGCCGGTCCTCGCGGGATGCCTCCCGGCGGAGGCGGTCGATCGCCCTGTTGCGGGCGGTGGTGATGATCCATCCCGCAGGGCTCGGGGGCAGCCCGGTGGACGGCCACCGCTCGACGGCCGTGGTGAACGCGTCCTGGACCGCTTCCTCGGCGATGTCGATGTCGCCGAAGACGCGGACCAGGACGGCGACCGCGCGGCCGTGCTCCTCGCGGAACACGCCCGAGATGTCCGCTGCGGTCGCCTTCGGCATGCCGGAGGTCACCCGCAGGAACCGTCCTGGAGCGGCCTGACCTCGATGGGGAGGGTGGTGGCGCGTGCGAGCTTGCGGCCCCATTCGAGCGCGGCGTCGAGGTCGGGAGCCTGAATGACGGTGAAACCGCCGATGTGCTCCTTGCCCTCGATGTACGGCCCGTCGGTCATCAGCATCTCGTTGTCCTTCAGTCGCACCACGGTGGCCGTGCTCGGCGCGTGCAGCCCCCCGGAGAACACCCAGGCGCCGGCCGCCCTGAGCTCGGTCTTCAGGGCCTCGACGTCCCGCATGATCGGCTCCAGGAACTCCGGTGGCGGCGGGGTTCCGTCCCCGTCGGGCTGGTAGATGCTGAGCAGGTAGTGGGTCATGACGTGCCTCCTTGGCCGATCGCTCCGCCGGCGCCTGCCGGCGTCTCACCCTCTGTACGAATGGCCTCGTCCCGGATCGACACCGGGCAGCAACCGGCCGGAAGATTTTTTGACGCCCGCTCCCGCAGCAGCGGGCAAAGGCGCCCTCCCTCCAGCTTGAGCCCTCCGGCTTGAGCCCTCCGGCTTGAGCCCTCCGCCGGAGCACCGGAGCGGCTGTCCCCACACCTCGCGCCACCCGGCCGCGAGCAGGCCGAACGGGTGGGAGGGCACCGAAGGCGCCTACGAGATCACGCAGGATAGGTACGAGCGGATCCGGCTCGAGGCCCGGCACCGCTGTGAGCAGACCGTCGGCTCAACGGCTCGACGGCTCGACGGAACATCGAGGGAGCACCGTGATCTCGGACTATCAGCAGCAACTGCGTGAACGCTTTCTGTCCGTCCCCGAGACTCCTCCGCCAGCCGTCTGGCGCCCGGTCCTGGACCGGCGAACACCCATAGGCGGCCTGCTCGGCATCGGCTTCGCCGTCGCTCCCGACACCGGTCATGACCTCGTCATGGTGGTCTCTGTCGAGGGGCACGGGCTCTTCGATGCCGTCACCGGAGAGAAGATCGCCAGGAACCGCGACCCTGATCCCGACGACAGCACCCCAGACGCGGTGCCCGACCTCTCATGCCCTGGACTCGGACCGATCGCCGGGACCCGAGTGCGCATAGCCGGCCTCTTCGGAGGCGGCCTCCATACCACCACACCCGACGGCTGGAGCCTGGAAGTCGCCGGCCCCGAGTGGCCGCACCACCGCATTCTGCTCTCCACGGATGGAGGAATGCCCCACAGCGGACCGCACGGCGAGCGCTGGTGGCACATCTTCGACTCCCACTACTCAGAATTGCGGACCGCCGGCTTCTCCCCGTCCGGACACACCCTCGCGGTCGCCACGAGCAGCGACCTCACCCTCTGGACCCGGCGAACTGCCACAGCAGGCGCAACGCGCGAGAGCGGGACATGACGCGCGATCGACCTGCTGAGACCGCGTAGCGCGGCTGCACCGTGCGGAGCCCGGGTGCCGGCCAGGAGCCCTCACCTACGCGGCGAGAGCCCCCCGAGCACCCGACCGGGCCTCCCCCGTTCGATCGACAGCCTCACGATCGGTACGGCACCGTTTTTCTGAGGGTTCGTCACTCCGTGAGCGAGCCGATGACCACATCCGCCATGGCGCCGGCCATGCGCTGGTGGAACCGCCACAGGAAGGGGTCGCGAGGACTGGGAGCGCCGAAGAACCCCTGTGGCGTCACTCGACGGGCGTGTTCTCCGCCCTTTCGCCATTCCGCCAGATCCGTGGCGCTCAAGCCCGTCGGCTTGAGTCGGGCCATGGCGTCGTAGTCGACGATCTCGGGGAACCAGCGCATCATCAGCGCACTTTCGATCTCTTCCGCATGGACTCCCAGTTCGCCGGTCAGCTCCAGGCCGTCGAACAGCGGCTGCATGGCGAAGACGCCGAGAGCGGGTGTCTGCGCCGCGTCAGGCAACCGGTCGGCGATGAAATCGGGCTCGATGAGTACGACACCGATGTTGCCTTGGTCGTGCTGACGCTGCACGACCTCGAGCAGCATCTGGTTGTGGGCGATGTCACCCTGATGGTTGATCACAAAGACGTGGCGGAACCCGTCGGTAGCCAAAGAGTCCAGGATGTCCGAGTGCAGTGCCGCCGCGGTCTCGGGGCGCGTGCGGAATGTTCCGGCGAAAGCGGCCGACACCTGATTGATTCCCCAGAACACCGGCGGGGCGATGAGCGCCTCCCTCTGGTGCTGCTCAAGCTCGCTCTTCACCATCCGACACAGCTGATAGGCGCCGTAGGCGTCGGTGCCTAACGGGAGATGCGGACCGTGCTGCTCGATGACACCAGTGGGCAGGAGCACACACGCCCCACGACCGGCCGCCGCCTCCACCTCCGGGTACGTAAGGTCGGCCATCGTCCCAGCAAAGATCGAATACCCGCCATGCATCATGCTGCTCCCCCAGTTGGCCAGTGGACCGACCGAGCCGTCGACCACGGCGTGATCTTGGCACGCGCATCAGGTCGCGCACGATCTTCACCTTCGACCAAGACGTGGCCGACGATGTGTGGAAAGACCACAAAGGCTTCCCTGCGGCGTGGCGAACACCCGGACACAAGCCGGCACAGGGCCCCTCTGTTCTGTCGAGCGGAAAGCGGTGGTATCGCGTATCGCATAGATGCCGTTCGGGTGAGTCGTGGTCCGCGCCGGCATCCGCCACGGCGTGAGGAGGAAGGAAGGGGACGGCAGTGAACCTCGACCTTGGGGCGGAGTGGTGAGCGGACGGTCAGGGCCGTTTTGGGATGCCGCGGAGGGGCGCACGCCGCCGCCTCGAGCGGCGGCCACGCTGGGGCTGGAATTCCTCGACGCGGACGTCGAGAACGGCACCATCGAGCTCGCCTTCACCGCGACCGAGGACTTCACGAACCCGGCGGGCAACGTCCTGGGCGCCTTCCTCGCCGCAATGCTCTACGACACCGTCGGCCCCGCCCTCCTGGCCACCCTCGAACCCGACCAGTTCCAGTCCACCCTGGAACTCCACACCCACTTCCTGCGGCCCGTCCGCCCGGGCCGGATCATCGGCAAGGGACGGGTGGTGCACCGGGCAGGCGACATCGCCTTCCTGGAAGCCACCCTCACCACCACCGACGGGGTGACCATCGCCACCGCCGGCGCAACGGCCCGCGTCATCCCCCTCGACCGGGCACCGACCTCGGCGTGACGCTCGCAGCGATCACGGCCGGTTTCGCCGGAGGCGGTCAGCGGGGCTCGTTCCCCTTCGTTGGCGGGTGGGTGGTCCTCATGCCCGGTCGCGACTGAGGGTGTGGGGTCAGGGCGGTGTTGGCAGCATCGAGGATGTTGCGGAAGGTGCGGGTGATGATCGGCCGCGCGAGGCGCCGGGTGAGGAGGTCACCGAGCAAGGGGAGGGGGATCTCGGCGCGGGTGGTCCAACGCACCTGGGTGCCGCCGTCGACCTCGGTGAACGTCATGCGGCCGAGTTCGTGCCGGGACGGCGGCAGACTGCGCTCGACGACGTACTCGGTGGTGTACGGCGGGTCGTACCGGGTGATGCGTTCCCGGAACCAGCCGATCAGCCAGAGGTGACTGCGTACCGCGCCGACGCCGTAGCGCGCGGCATCACCGTGCCGGGTCAGGCGGCAGCGCAGCACCAGCGGCGAACTGGTGTAGTTGGTGGTCGTGGTGAGCCAGGCGAACACGTCGTCGATCGGGGCGTGGATGACGCGTTCAACGGTCATGGTTTCCACGGCTGGTGACCTCCTCTGTCGAGTGGGCGCACCGTCTCGGCACGGTGCAGCTTGTCCGGGTTGCGGACGCCGTAGAGGCCGGTGATCCGTCCGTCGTGGATCTCGAACGCCACCAGCCAGTCGAGCTCACCACCGGTGAGGAAGCGCGCCGCCGGCATGCCGTTGTACGTGGCGTACTCGACGCGGGTCGTCGCGGTGGTGGCGGTGCGGAGCACGCCGAGGACGAAGCGGGCGACGTCGGCGCGACCGGTGATCGGCCGACGGGCGGCGACGACTTTCCCGCCACCGTCGGAGATCTGCACGGCATCGGGTGCCAACAGGTCCATCAGCGCCTGGATTTCGCCGGTCGCCGCGGCGTGCAGGAACCGCCGGACAATCCTCCGGGCGGCATCGGAGTCGGGCTCGAAGCGGCGACGCCGCGCCGCAACGTGCCGACGTGCGCGATGGGCGATCTGCCGGACGGCGGCCTCGGTCCTACCGATCGAGACGGCGATCTCGCCATGGGCGTAGCCGAACACCTCGTGCAGGACGAACACCGCGCGCTCCGCCGGGCCCAGCGTCTCCAGGACGAGCATCATGGCCATCGACACCGACTCGGCCAGGATCGCGTCCTCGCTCACTTCCGGTGCGGTGCGGATCGGCTCGGGCAGCCACGTACCGACGTAGTCCTCGCGCCGTGCTCCGACCGCGCGCAGGTGGTTGAGGGCCTGCCGGGTCACCACGCGGACCAGGTAGGCGCGCGGATGCACGACCGTGGCCGGATCGACCGCGCTCCACCGCAGGTAGCTCTCCTGCAGCACGTCCTCGGCATCGGCGGCGCTGCCCAACATCTCGTAGGCGAGGGTGAACAGCAGCGGACGGTGCACAGTGAAGGCGTCCTCAACCATGGCCCACCCCCACTGCGAGCATGCGTGGGTACCCGGGTGTCATCCGCGGCTCCTCTCGTCAGCTCTCTTCGGCCGCCCATCGAGACACCTCACACCGGCGAACCGTGACAGTCCGCCGCTGTGATTCGCTTCACCACATGGGTTCCACACCGTTGTGTTACTGATCCACAGATGTGTCCGTCGTGGTGCTGACGCTGGTGGCGGCGGCGAGCTTCGGTACCCGTCCCCGAAGTAGGGCGCGCAGGGTGCGGGCCATACGGTGGTCGTCCATGGCGATGTGCCGGCTGGAAGGGAGTGGTGGGCCAAGTGGGCAGGTGGGAGCGGGCGCTGGACGCGGCGGGGGTGCGCGATTCGGGGCTGCGTGCGGACTACAGCCGGCAGCGGCGGCAGGTCTTCCGGTTCAAGCGGGAGATGACGGTGGCCGTCGGGCTGCTGCTTCCGGGCCGTATGGTCCCGCACCTGATCGCCGCGGCCGACTTCATGCACCGCACCGACACCCTGCTCGACAGCGGCCCTGTGGCGGACCGGCGGGCGGCGTTCGCCCGTTGGAAGCAGGAAACCGCCGAGAGCCTCGCCGCCGGTCGCACCGGCCACCCCGAGCTGCGCCCCCTGCTGAACAGCGTCCGTGAACACCCTGCCCTGCACGACCGGGTACGGGATTATCTCGGCGCAGCCACTTGGGATCTCGACTTCACCGGGTTCGCCACCGAGGACGACTACCAGCGGTACGTGGACGGATATTCGCTGCCCGGGTGCATGGTCGTCACCGGGCTGGTCGGCCCCGACGGTGACCAGAGGGGCTACCGGGCCGCCTGCCGGACGTTCATCGACGCCTGCCAGCGGCTCGACTTCGTCAACGACCTCGCGGAGGACCTGGCGGGCGGGCGACTGAACATTCCCGAGGAGACGCTGGAACGGTACGGCGTCACGCGCGCCGACCTGGAGCAGGGCCGCGACCTGCCGGCCGTGCGAGCGATGATCGGCGATCAACTCGACCAGGTGGACCGCGCCATGGCCCAGTGCACGGACATGGTCGATCTGGCGCCGCCGGCCCATCGCCCCATTCTCCGGTGCCTGATCGGGACGGAGGAGCTGACCAGCTCCGCCGCGCGCGCCGACCCGGGCGCCCTCCTGCGCCGCTCCGCAGGTCCTCCCGGACTCGCCGCGCTGCGGCTGCTGGGGCGCGAGTACATTCAGGCCCGCCGACTCGCCTGATGAGCCCCGTCGGACCGGCGGGAGACGCGGTCTTCTCCCCGCACATGGGGAAAAACAATCCACCGACACTGCTCACCGCCCAATCTGCGGGCCCCGTGTCCGGTCAGCCGCTACGGTGCATATGTGCAGTTCAACGCGGTGGAGACGACGAAGCCGGGGACCGTGCTGTTGTTGGCGGCCGCCCCCCTCGGCAAGGGCCGAATGATGGACGCGGGAAGCGTGCTTCCCATGCTCTCCGCCGTCCCGCCCAGCGCCTGGGCGGGCACCGAGACCGCCACGCTCATAGAGCTGGCAGACCCTGTCGAGCCGCAGGCCGTGATCACCCGCATCCGCGCCGCGGCCGCGGCCGAGGGGCCACTGACGCTCGTGCTGGCAGGCCAACTGCAGCTCGATCGCCGTCAGCACGTCGTGCACCTGGCGCTCGCCCGCACCACGCCGGCCACCCTTCGCTACACCGCCCTGCCCTGGCCGTGGCTGCTGCACGAGCTGCAGCAACGGCGCCCAGGCACCACCACGGTGTTCGCGGACCTGGTGGCCGATCCCGAGACCTGGGAGCGGTTGGCCGAGAAGCCGCTCGACTTCGGCAGCCCCACCGCCGCATACGGTGTCATCAGCCCGCCGCCCCATCACCGCAGGATCGCCCGCCCCCGCTACACGGACGCCCTGACGCAGGTGCTGCGCACCGGGTACCGACCCACCCCCACCCAGCTCCACCAAGAGGCCGTACGGATCGCCGGCACCAGCGAGAGGGCCCTGGTGTTCGGCGCCGAGACCGGACACCGTGCCCCGACGCCCCGAGCCGACCAGGCTCCTCCCCCCGCCCCCACGCTCCCGCAGCAGACCCAACGGGCCGCCTCGCCGCACTACGTGCCCGGTGACCGTGTGGTACCGCTCGAAGAGGATCCTCACGAGCGGATCGTGGCCGCATCGAAGGCCGGCCACCACCGCGAGGCGGCCGAGCTTGCGTTCGCCGCGGAGCGACGAGCCCTGCAGGAGTTCGGGCTCGGTACCCATCCGACCGTCCACTGGACGGAGGTCCGCGCCTATCTCGCCTCGGTCGCGGGAGAGCCCCGCGTCAGCTGCGAACTGTGGCTCTCCGCCGCGAACGTCAGGCTCAGCTCCCTGCATCAGGCCCCGGATGCCCAGGACGTCAAGCACGCAGTCGATCGAGCACACCACCAGTGGACCCAAGTGCGGGACGCGGCACGTGCACGTGAGCTGGCGCCGGCGCTCGTCCACCTCCGCCGCCAGGTGCCAGGCCGTCAACACGGTGCGCTCGACGCCATCCAGAAGCGGCTGGATCAGCTCGACGGCCCGCGCCCACGTCCGTGAGCTGCAGCCCGGGGCCGGTGGCCGGAGGCAGTGTGCTGGGCCTTCGACGCAGCTCAGTCCTCGCCGGTGACAACGATGACCACGGCATGGCCGTTGCCGATGCCGACGACGGCCGCGTCGAAGGTGGCCTCGGTGACCCGCACCCACGAGACGTTGCCGCTGGCGCCCTCGCGGTAGGCGGCGTAGCCGTTGGCGCGCCAGTCCGCGTCCGGGCCCAGCAGAGCGATCAGCCGGTTGGCGATGGCGTCGGCGACGAGGCGCATGGGGCCGTCGTGGCTCGAGTGGACGAGCTCGCGGATGAGCGTTGCCGCTATCCAGGGCGATAGTTGGTCCGGGGGGATCCGGATGCCCAGGGCGGACTCCATCTTCTGCGGGTTTCGTGGGCCGCCGTGCCCGTGCTTGCAGTGCCCGCAGTGCTGCGCGAGCAACCCGGTGGGCGCCAGGACGTCCCAGCACAGCCGGCCGTGGCTGCGGCCGTCGTCCGGGCCGTGGTGGACGATGCGGTCCGTGTACTCGGCCCACTCGGTCAGCCACATGCCGAGGTCCGCATCTGATCCCAGGTCGTAGGGCGGCGGCAGCTTGAACGACAGATTCATGACTCCCCTCCCCTGCGCCGCAACCCTATTCGAACTGGTGGCAGAGGGAGTTGCTGGTTGTTGGGTGTATTGGTGTATTGAGGCACCTCCGAGACGTGGATGTCAGACCCGTGTGCTGCTGTTGGCGCAGTGGTGTTCGGCGATGTTCGATGTGAAAAGGCAGCGTGATGGACCACGAGCAGTGGCGGTCGTTCCTGAAACTCTGGAGTGAGGAGTGGATCGTGGGGCACGACCCCGAGCAGGACGCTCCCTTGGATGACGAGGTCGTACGGTCCGGCTGGCTGGGGTTCGCCCCCACAAGCGCGGCCGATGTCGCTGCAGCCGAGGCACGCCTGGGCCGGACGTTGCCGCCGTCGCTCCGCGAGTTCCTGCTGGCCACCACGGGTGGCGGGACGCGGGCAACTTCATCTACCGGCTCGCGGGCACCTCGGAGCTCGCCTGGCTGGCCGACGTCGACCAGGGCTCCGGCTGGATCGACGCCTACAGCGACACCGAGTTCGCCGACGAGGACGACGAGGATGAAGAGGACGAGGGCAGGATCCTCGCTCATTCCCTGTGCCTCTCTCTCGAAGGTGACGCCACGGTCATGCTCCTCGATCCCGAGGATGTCGACGAGCGCGGCGAATGGGCCGGATACCGGCTCGCGTCGTGGTCCGGGATGGGGCCGGCACGCTTTGACTCCTTCTACGACCTGATGCGCCACCAGTACTCCTCGCTGAGCGGAACCGGACGCGGCTGGTGAGCCGGCCGGCGAGTGAGCCGGGTCCCCGAGGTGGGGCGTCGCGGGGAGGTGGTCCGGCGCGGACTCGGCGATGACCGCCGGTACGGCGGCGCCACCGTCGGTTGCGGATCGGGCTACCGCCCCGCTCGGTGGAGGCAGGTGCAGGTAGCGGTCGTGTGTGCGGCGACTCGGTCCGGCCGAGGCGGCGTACCCGACGCCGGGCGGCACATGCACGGTCGCGTGCGGGCACGCCCCTGGAGGCGCCGGACGATGTCCACGGAGCTGAGCCGGTACAGCAGCGCCTCCCCTGCACCCCTGCACCCGTATCGGCTGGGCCGTTTCGTGCGGGCACCGGCCGAGTGCTGATGAGCGCGCACGATCGTGGAGTCCACCGAGACCACCCGGTTCAGCTCCTCGTCGGCGTCCGCCTGGGACATCAGCGCAGTGAGGACACATTCCCGGGTGCCGTCGACGGCCCACATCCGCAAGCGGTGGTGAACGCCCCGCCAGTTGCCGTGCTTCTCCGGCAGGTGCACCCACTGCGATCCGGTCCGGAACTTCCAAGCGATCGCATCGATCACCTCACGGTGATCCCGCCACCGGCCACCCCGCCTCGGTGTCCGGTCCGGTCCGGTCCGGTCCGGCAACAACGGCTCCATCCGCGATCCGCGATCCGCGCCCACTGCACATCAGTCAACAGCACACCCCGGACCAACGGTCCGGTGATCTGAAAGGAATGGTCTAACTCCCGGCCGTGGCGGCCGTCGTGACCACGATGACCGCGGCCATCGCCGCCTGCATGTCGCGGATGGCGGCGTGGACGCTCTCAGCCGCCCATTGCCCGGCGGCCACCTGCGCCATCCGCGCGGCGACCTGCTTGCGCGGGCTGTCGGGGAAGGCCAGGCGGTGCAGCTTGGCGGAGTGGATCAGCGCGATCAGGCCCGCCGTCCGTGTGTCCGGCTCGGCGCCGCCCAGTACGACGGCGCGGAGCCGCTCCCGCAGCTCAGCCTCGACGGCGCCATCGGCCTCGGGGTAGAGGCGTATCGGGAACACTCCGAGTGCCTTGCGCTTCTCCTTCACGACCACTCCGCGCCGGCACAGGCTCTCCAGAGCCGCACCGACGGACCTGGCCTGGTCCTTCGTCAGCCATTCCGTCACCCGCCGCTTTTTGCGACCGCGCAGCCAGGCCTCGATCAGTGCCGTCCGGCTGTCGAGCAACTGGTCCCCGGTCGGCGTCGTGTCCGTCAGTTCGAGGTGCTTGCCTGCAACGGACACCCTCCCGGCCAGGACCAGTTCGAGCAGGATCCCTCCCGACACTGCCCACCCAGCGGCGCTCCGCTGCTTCGCCGACCCGGACTCATCGTCCAGAGACAGCAGCATGATCTCCTCGGCCAGCGTGATCGCCATACCCACTACCCCCGTATATGCGCCGCGATCGCGTTCTCATGATCAAACGCCCGGGACCGCCAAGAGGTTCCCCCCATGATTCCGGCCCTGGCCCGGCCCTCTCACCTCATGCGTGGTCCGCGGACTGATCCGAACGGGACGGCCTCGTCATGAGCGTGGCGCGGGCCCCGGCCCGCTACGACTTCTGCGCACACCGCCTGCGCATGCACGGACCACGTCGGAATCGTCGCGCACGCGACTCGTAGAGTCGCAAGAATGAACCACGACAATGATCTTGACGCACCAAACCCCCCGGACCCGGACCTGCTGATGCTGACTGCCGCGCAGGCGGCACATCTGCGGGCACTCGCCGCCCCCTATGCCGAGGACGGACACAGCACCTCCCTGCACAACCTGGCGCACATATGCCGCAGCGCGCCGGAGAACCGCTGGCCCGACATGGTCAACGCGCACTTCGCCGGTTTGCGTGCGGCGAGCCGGGGCGGCGAGAGCGCCGAGGAACTGCTGCGCGGCGTGCATGCGCGGCTGCTGCCCGTCGAGTCGCTCACCTCGGAGATCGCCGGCGCGCTGCGCTACGCGCGCGTGGTCGCCGACGGACTCGCCTTCGCCTATGCCCTTGACGGGCCCACCTCCGTGCGGATCCTCACCGACGCAGACGTGGAGCGCGCCGGGCTGGAGAAGCTGGGTGAGGCCGCGTACGCGAACCTGATGGGCGTATCCGTCGAGCACGAGGAAGTCGCCCTCGAGGGGCGGGCGTTGCTGCACTCCGTGTACGGCGACTCCCCGTTTGTCGCGAGCAAGGCGCTGTTCCTGTCCGAGCTGGCCCGGCAGGTCACCGGCGAGCCGCTGCCGGACGCCGGAGCTCTCGTCGTCGTGCCGACCCGTCATCTGCTGGCGTTCCATCCGATCGCCGACGGGTCCGTGGCCGATGCCGTCAACGACCTTGCCGCGTATGCCCTCGGCGCCCACGAGGACGGACCGGGCGCGCTGTCCCCGCGGGTCTACTGGTGGCACCGGGGCGGTCTGACGTCGCTCACGGTCATCGACCACGAAACCCGCACGTTCTCCCTGCAGCCGCCGCCGGAACTGCTCGGCCTGATGAAGGGCCTGGTCCGCCTTGACCGCGCCGGACGGCTCGTCAGCCGGACCGGGGTCAAGGCGCCGGACATCGGCGAGCTCACGCACTCCACGGCCGAGTCGATGGCCCGGCTCGCTCAGGAACCGGCCGGACTTGGTAGCGCCTTCACCATGGCCCTCGAACTCGGCCACGCCCATTGCGCCGCCGATCCCGACGTGGCAAGTGTCGAGAGCTGGGACGCGTGGGCCGGCGCCGTGCAGCTCGGCTCCGCGTTGTTCACCGGCGCCCAGCCTCAGGAGTGCCGTCTGGGTGACGATCTCGTGCGGCAGTTGCCCGCCGTCCCCGCCGAGCCGCCCGCCGACGCTCGCGCGTGGCTTGATGCCTTCTACCTCGCGGTCGTGTGCCGCCAGCGAGACCGGGTCGACGGGTTGTGCCGGGTGCCACTGGAGGTGCTGCGTCAGGACGACTCCGTCGACGCGTACGTCCTGCACTGGATCGACACGCTGCAGACCTACTGGTCCGAGGGCCCCACGGACGACGTCGTGAAGAAACTGCTCGCCACTATGGAGACGTCCGCACCCGACGCCGTGGTCCGCGCGCCGAAGGACTTCGTGGATCTGATCGACTACCAGCCGGTCGCCCTCTTCCATCGCCTGGTCACACGCGACCACGACGCCTTCGCCGAGACGCTCGCCAAGGCCCTCGCGCACCACGGTGGTTACTGGGGCGACTCGGCTGCGCCGCGCGCCCGGGTGGCGCTCGGCCCGCTGGCCATGGCGAGCCTGGCGTACGACTACGGATTCCCTCTCGCCCCGAATCAGCCCTACCTGCCCGCGTATCTGCTCAACCGCGAACGTATCGAGGCGATCCCCGGCTGAGGCCGATGGGCGACCGGCCCCCTCGGGTGGATCGAGGGCCGTCCGGGACCGCTGCCGGATCTGGCGCGAGGCAGGTTCTCGGCATGTTCCGCGGCGGCCCCACCCGGCATCCCACACCGCAGTCGGCCACCCGTGGCATTTGATATTTTCCCTCGTGGGAGCCATCCGTGCCGCGTTCCGGCGGCGGTCGACGGGGAGGATGAGCGGGTGACATCCGAGAACGACTATCTGTTGGACAACGGGCAGCGCGAGGCCGGTCGGCGCTTCGAGGCGTTCGCCGAGCTCTTCGATCCCTGGACGCTCGACCACCTCGACCGGCTGGGGCTCGCCACGGGGTGGCACTGCTGGGAGGTGGGCGCGGGCGGACTGTCGCTGCCCACCGCGCTCGCCGAGCGTGTCGGTCCCACCGGACGCGTCCTGGCCACGGACATCGACGCCTCCTGGCTGTCCGGCCCGGCCGCCGCCCCGCTCGAGGTGCGGCGCCACGACGTGGTCCGGGACGAGCCGCCGGCCGAGGCCTTCGACCTGGTGCATGCGCGGCTGTTGCTGGTGCATCTGCCCGACCGGGCCGAGGTGCTGCGTCGGCTGGCCGCAGCGGTCCGGCCCGGCGGCCTGCTGGTGGTGGAGGACGCCGACCCGGCGCTCCAGCCCCTCGCCTGCCCCGACGAGCGCGGCCCGGCCGAGGAGCTGGCAAACCGGATCCGCCGCGGGTTCCGCGCACTGCTCGCCGAACGCGGCGCGGACCTGGCCTTCGGCCGTACCCTGCCCGCCCTGCTGCGCGGTGCCGGGATGCACGACGTACGAGCCGAGGGCTACTTCCCCCTCACCTCTCCCACGTGCCGGGAGCTGGAAGCCGCGACCGTACGGCAGCTGCGCGAGAAGCTCGTGGCGGGCGGCCTGGCCACGAGCGCAGAGATCGACGACCACCTGGCCCACCTGCGCGAGCAGGAACTCGACGTCACCACCGCACCCCTCATCACCTGCTGGGGCCGCCGCCCCGGTAATTGAGGTTTTCAGGGTGGAGTCGGTGGTGTGGGGGCAGTCCGGTGGCGGTGAGGCAGCCGTCGATCAGGTCAGGTGCGGTCGGAGTTGGATTCTTCGTCACTCGCGGCGGAGTGTGCGGTCGAGTCATCGGGTGTGTCGAAGGCGGTGTCGGCCATCGCTCTCGCACCGCCTCAGCCCGGCTGCCAGGTGGGTGTGGAGATGGTCCCGGACCACTACGATCGGGCCGCCGAGCGGGATATGGGCCTGCACACGAGCAGGTCGCGGCAGTCCTTCCAGGAGAAGCCCTTGCGGGCTCCCTTCAATGACCGACGACCCGAGCAGAAAGGCCCCACGCCATGGACCTGGACCTGGACCTGGACCTGGACCTGGACGAGATGTTCGGCGAAGGCTGGTGCGTAACCCTCGCCCCCCACCCCCTCACCGAGACCCTCCACCTCATGGGTGTCGCCGACCCCGTCCCCTGCCCCGAGGGCGTGAGCCGGGCCGCAGACTTCCTTCAAGAGCACCAGGGCGAAGGCGCCTTCATCCTCGGCCGCGAAATGCCCGGCGGCTGGATCCTCACCATCGAATCCGACAGCTGGATCGGCTTCAACAACGATGTCCTGCGCACCCTCGCCGCCGACGGCCGCACCGCGATCAGCGCCTACCGCGACCCCGACACGGATACGGCCACCATCGCCCACGACGGCGCCATCCTCGGCCACCTCGAACTGTCCGGCGGCTACTTCGGCGGCCCCTCCGGCAGCGTGGACACCACCCACCCCGTCGTCGGCTCCCTCACCGCGGTCGGCTTCGACGCCTCCGACGACTGCGAACCCACCGGCGAAGCCGACACCGAAGAGCCCGATGGCTGCCTCGTCCTCGCCGTACGCGTCCTGACCGGCGTCACTCTCACCGCAGCCGACTTCGAGGGCTCCTGGACCGGCGGCGTCCTCGCCCGGGCCTCAAACCCTCTTGAAGTCAGGTAAAGATCGGGAAAGCTCGATGAGCTCTGCCGATAGATGGCCGAGGCGTTGTCGTCCTTGTGCGTGGCGGCGGGCAGGCTGAGCGTCAGCGGTGCGCCGGAGGCCGGTGTCCGTGGTGTGCGGGCTGCCGGCGGCTCAGTCGTCCGAGAGCTTGAGGTTCGGTACGCGCCAGGCGGCGATCACGACGGCGATGAGGGTGACGGCCGCGCCGGTGAGGAAGACGACCTGCATGGCACTGACGTAGCCCTCCAGGAAGGGCCGTGCGAGACGGGCATCGAGGGTGTGGAGGAACGCGGAGTCCTCCAGGTTCACGGTGCCGCCCGGGCCCAGCACGCCCTTCAGCGCGTCCGCGTTGCGATGCTGTTCGGCGAGGTCGCGCAGGTGCGGCTGCTGGAGCGTGGTGGCCAGGCGATCGGTGATACGTGAGCCGGCGAGGGAGAAGAGGATGGAGAGGAAGGCGGCGGCGCCGACGGTCCCGCCGTTGGAACGGAAGAAGTTCACCGAGGCGGTGGCGGCGCCCATATCGCGACCGGGGACCTCCGACTGGGCCAACGTGGTCATGGTCTGCATCGACGCGCCGAGCCCCGCGCCCATGAAGAGCATGCCGATGGAGACGTGCCACATGGGGCTGTCGGCGCGCAGGGTGGCGTACGCCAGCATGGCGGCCGTGATGCAGACGACGCCGGTCACCAGATGGACCTTGAAGTTGCCGGTGCGGGATATGAGGCGGCCGACGACCAGGGTGACCGCGACGTTCGCGGCCATGGTGGGCAGCATGGCGAGCCCGGCGGTCATGGGACTCATGCCTTGCACGAGCTGGAGGTAGAGCGGGAGCGTCGTCATGGCGCCGAACATGCCGATGCCGACGATGAAGTGGAGCACGGTACCGAGCCGGAAGGAACGCGTGCGGAAGAGCCGGAGAGGGAGCAGCGCGGCCTCCCCCATCCGGCGCTCGATCAGGAGGAACGCGACGAGTCCGACGGCGCCGACCGCGTACATGGTCAGCGCGGGCGCCGAGGACCAGCCCCAGCTGCGGCCCTGTTCGGCGACGGTCAGCAGGGGTACGACGCCGACGGCGAGCGCGGCGGCGCCGCCGTAGTCGAGGCGGTGCCGAACGGGCTGGTGCGGCACGCGGCGCAGCACACGCATGATGACGGTGAGGGCAACGGCCGCCATGGGCAGGTTGATCAGGAAGATCCATCGCCACCCGTCGGTGCCCAGCAGTGTGTCGTGGCCGGCGAACAGCCCGCCGATCACCGGGCCGACGATGCTGGACCCGGCGAACACGGCCATGAACCAGCCCTGGTAGCGGCCGCGTTGGCGGGGGGAGGTGATGTCGGCGATGATCGTCATGGCCAGGGACATCAGACCGCCGCCGCCCAGCCCCTGCACGGCCCGGAAGGCGGCCAGCTGGTGGATGGATCCGGCGAAGCCGCACAGCAGCGACCCGGCGGCGAAGAAGAGGATCGCGACGAGGTAGATGATGCGGCGCCCGTAGATGTCGGACAGCTTGCCGTACAAGGGTGTGGCGATGGTGCCGGTGACCAGGTACGCGGTGGTCACCCACGCCTGCGCGGTCAGGCCGTGCAGGTCGTCGGCGATGGTGCGGAGCGCCGAGGACACCACGGTCTGGTCGAGCGCGCCGAGGAACATGCCGAGCATCAGACCGGACAGCACCACGGTGATCTGCCGGTGCGTGAGCCGGGCCGGGCGGCCGGTGTCGGCGGTTGGGGTGTCCGCGGGCTCGCGTGCGAGCGCGTCCGATGACGTCACGTCGGTTCCTTGGGGGTTGCTGGGGCGAGAGCGCTTGGCATCCGGGCCTGAGGGCCGGGGGTGAGACGGTGGGCAACACCATTGGGGGGCGAGGTGTTGAGAACGGCGGATGCCCGCCGGACCGGGGAGCGGCGGGGCCCGGGGGCCTGGGGGCCTGGGCCGGGCCCCCAGGCCGACCGCGGTGGCGGTCCGGCCCGGGGCGGTCGGTGGACGGCGGGTCAGCCCGCCAGCTTCTCCAGATCGGCGACGGCGCTCTCGACCTCGGGAAGGGCGAGCATCGCCAGCCGCGCCCGGCGCGTCTGCGCGTGAACGGCGGTGTCGGCAAGCACGTCGCGGCACACGGCGGCGATGCCCTCGGGCGAACGGTCGGTGATCTCCCGGCCGAGGCCGAGCTCCTGGGTCCGGCGCGCGTTCAGGAACTGGTCGCCGAACTGCGGCAGCACGGCCGTGGGCGTGGCCGTACGCAGCGACTCGCGCACGCTGTTGAAGCCGCCGTGCGTGAGGAAGAGGTCGACGGTCTCCAACAGGATGGGCTGCGGGAGCCGTTCGGTGAGGTGGACGTGCGGGGGCAGTCCGGTGCCGTCGACCGGGATGCCGGCGGTCGCGACGACGACGGTGCAGTCGTCGAGGGCGGCCGCGGCCTCGGTGATCGCCTTCAGCGTCTGGGCGGGATCGGGAGCGTGCACGGGTATCTTGGCCGACTGGCCACCGTCCCCCATCCTCTTGTGCATCTCGGGAAGTGCGGTGCCCATCGCCGCGAACACCAGGGGCCGGTCGGTGGGCAACTCGGCCACCCACGGCGGCAGTACGGAGGTGCGTTCCACGTTGACCGTCTGCCGGTACGCCAGCGAGCCGGGCAGGTGCCGGGTGTAGGAGAAGGCCGGGGGCACGTAGTCGATGCGGCCGTGCGCGGCGATCGCAAGGGGGTCGTCGACGGTGGGCAGGGAGAGTTCACCGCGGAGCGTGTTGAGGCTCTCCACGGTGTGGGCGGGGTCGAGGGTGTTGCTGGCGCCGGAGGGCGTCGGCAGCTGGGGTATGCCGAGCTTCTCGGCCAGCAGAACGGTGCTGAAGTCCATTCCGTCGCGCAGCGCGAGGTCGGGGCGGAAGTCCTCGACCACGGGGCGGAGGATTTCCAGCAGCTTCCTGGCCAGCGGGCCGGAGATGCCCTCGGCCAGAAGGCGCTGCATCAGTTGCTGGCGCTGCTCGTCGTCGAGGTCGGTGCGCTCCATGAGTTCGGCCATGCCGGGCCCGAAGGTGCTGGGAGTGAAGTCCGGCAAGCAGGTGAGGACGCGGACGTCGTCGTACTGGAACACCGAGGCGAGACTCGGTGTGGTCGCGACAAGAACGTCATGGCCGGCGGCTGCGAGCGCCCGGAGAACGGGCAGTTGGGCACGCCCGTGTGAGGGGCTGCCGAGGGTGGTGCACAGAACCCGCATGAGGGGGCCTTCCTTTTCGGTCATCGATGGTGTGGCTGGTACGGCGGGCCGTGTCAGGTGCGGCGTGACGCGGAACCGCGGAGAGGGTGCGGAGGGGTCGCGGCGTCGGGGATGCGGGTCAGCCGGTCATGCTGAGTGTGCGGCCGATGCCCTGCCAGGCCAGTCCCGCCTCCGCGAGCCGGCCGGGGTCGAGGACGTTGCGGAAGTCGTAGACGACGGAGCCGCGCAACTGCTCGGCGATGGCGTGCCAGTCCAGGTCGTGGAACTGAGGCCATTCGGTGAGGACGACGCATCCGGCCGCGCCCGCTGCGGCCTCCGCCGGGTCGTCGACGAGCGTGAGCAGGTCGCTGAGGTCGGGCCGGGTCTCGCTGAGGGCCGGATCGTAGGCGCACAACTCGGCGCCTCGTTCCCGCAGTTGGCGGGCGATGGCCAGGGCCGGGGAGTCACGCAGATCGGAGGTGCCCGCCTTGAAGGCGAGTCCGAGCAGGGCGAGGCGGACGCCGCGCAGCGACCCGTCCGGGCCGGCGCAGCCCGCCGCGACACGCTCGACGAGCTGCCGCTGGTGTTCGACGTTGGTCTCGATGGTGGCGCGCAGCAGCGGGAACTCCACGCCCGCCTGCTCGCAGACGGTCAGCAGTGCGTGGGTGTCCTTGGGGAGACAGGAGCCACCCCAGCCGGGTCCTGGACGCAGGAACGCGCCGCCGATGCGGGGGTCGTGGCCGATGCCGACGGTGACGGCTTCGATGTCGGCGTCGAAGCGCTCGCACACGGTGGCCAGGTTGTTGGCGAAGGAGAGCTTCATGGCGAGGAAGAAGTTCGCCGCGTATTTGGTGAGTTCGGCGCTGGCGGTGTCGGTGAGCACCACGGGCGCGTCGAGCGCCGCGTAGAGCCCGGCGACACGCTCCGCGGCGTCCGGGTCGTCCGATCCGACCACGATGCGGTCGGGGTGCAGGAAGTCGTGGACGGCGCGGCCTTCACGGAGGAACTCCGGGTTGCTGACGACGGTCACGTCCGGGCGACCGAGCAGGTCCGTGACGCGCTCGGCGGTGCCGACGGGCACGGTGGACTTGTTCACCACCGCGCAGCCCCGTGTCAGGACGGGGCGGATCTCGGCGGCGACGGACTCCACGGCGGCCAGGTCCGCCGCCCCTCCGGCGCCCATGGGGGTGGGCAGGCAGAGGAAGACGGTGTCCGCTGCGGCGGCCGCTCCCGCGGTGTCCTGGACGAAGCGCAGCCGTCCCGAGTCGAGACCTTCCGCCACGAGTTCGGGCAGTCCGGGTTCCAGGATGTCGACCTGGGCCTGCTGGAGCCGTCCGACCTTGTGCGGGTCGGCGTCCGCACAGACGACGTGGTGGCCGAGGGACGCCAGACAGGCGCCGGTGGTCAGTCCGACGTAGCCGGTTCCGATGACGGCGACGTGACGTGCGGGCACTGGAGATCACCATTCCTACCGTGGGGTCCTGGGTGGGCGGCCCCGGCCCGGCCCGTCGTGGGTCCGCGCCGTGGGTGGGGTGTGGGGGCCGGCGGGTGCCGGTCCCCGATGCTGCGGCGTCGCGGCACAGTCGCCGCGGCGTCGACGGGTACGGCCGGACTCCGTCGTCCGGGCCGGGGAACAGGGGAGCGATCATTCGAATGACCGCCCGTTTCACGAACATAAGCCACCACCCCGAGAGTTGGTCAACGACCGGTGACAACGACCGATGACTTCCGGACAGCGTCCGGACGCAGGACCATGAGCCGTTGGACTACGAACCGAGCAGAGGTACGACAGGTGAACACATCAACTGAGCAGGAAGAGACCGCGATGCATCCGCCACGAGCCCGCGAGCACGGCGCGGCGAGCACACGCTCGGCCCTCCTCGAAGCAGCAGCCGTGCGGTTCGGCCGGTACGGGTACGACGGCGCCAGCGTCCGGGACATCGCCCGGGACGCGGGGGTGGACGCCGCGCTCGTCTACCGCTACTTCGGCTCCAAGGACGCCTTGTTTCAGCTGGTGTCGACCAACATCGCGCTGTTCGACCCCCTGTTGGAGATCCCGCTGGAGGAGGTTCCCGCCTGGATCTGCGACTTCGTCACCCACCGCCCCAAGGACGACGAGGTTCCGCACCCGGTGCTGTCCGTACTGCGCTCGTCGAGCCGCGGGGAGGCGGTGGACCGCTTCCGCGACGAAGTCACCGAGGTGTTCACCGAGCGCTTCGCGGCACGCCTGGAGGGGCCCGACGCACAGGTGCGGGCGGAGTTGCTGGCCGCGTGGCTGCTCGGGACCAGCCTGCTGTGCAAAGCGTTCCGCACTCCCGCCCTCGACGCCGCCTCCGAGGACACGCTGCGCGAGCATCTGCACGCGGGCATCACCTCCCTGCTCGGCGAGGTCCCCTCCCCCGGCGGAAGGGAGAGCTGCTGCGGCATTTCGCCCTCGTGGACCGGCTGACGCCACCGGGCCGGCCGGGTTGCCGACCCGTCTGCCGACCGGTTTGCCGACCGGCCCGGCCGTCGAGGACTGGCTCAAAGGCAATGGGTGGGGGGGACGCCGCGCGACGTTCGCTCGGTGCCGCGTCCCGGGGCGCGGCACGGGCCGGGGAAGGGCCGCGGAGGAGCCGCAGAGCGCTGCCGCGATGCGTTCGCCACCGGATGCGCGGTGGCGACACGGGGCGCTCCCCCGCCCTGCCGGGCGCCTCAGTGCGTCCGAAAGGACCTCAGCACGGGGTGTCGCGCCCCGCCGCGCCCCGCTCCGGGCCGGCGTGGTTGCCGTGGAGGAGGGGGGTGCGCCAGTCCGGCGAACGGCCGAGAGCGGCCAGGATCTTCTCCAGTGTGCCGGTGTCCGCGCCCGCGGCCAGCGCCGGCCGGAAGGCGCTGTCCGGGGCCAGCCGGAAGTCGCCGTCCGGGACGGCGCGAGCTATCGGCAGTGCGGCCTCAAGGAGCTCGGAGCCGGGTGCGTACGCGATATCCAGGGCCCGGGCGACATCCCAGCTGTGCACCACGTAGTCGATGAGGTGAAAGCCGATCGCGCGGGCAGCGGGGAACGTCCGAGCGCGGGTGAATTCGGGGAGTGCGAACGCGCGATCGGGGCTCTCCACGGTCGCGAATGCGGCGATGACGCGTTCGGCCGCGTCGCGGTATTGCGCGACGGGATCCTCGCCGAGCGGTTCGACCGACCAGTGCGACAGGTCCTGCCCGTGACCGAGCGCCGCCGCCGCGAACCCGTTGTGCTGGGCCGTCATATGGGCGAGCAGGTCGGCCAGTGTCCACGCCGAGCAGGGGGTTGGCCTGAGGAGGTCACCGGGGGTCAACCGGCGCACCAGGGTCACGCTGTCCCGGACCGCCCGGGCGTTGAGGCGACGGAGGTGCGCGAAGTCCACGTGCGGTGTGGATGGCTCGTTATTAGTATGCATATGCTTACGATCTGCTTGAGCACATGAATTGTCAACGGGTATTTTCTTGACCATGGCCGAGAACGCAGCCGACAGCGGCACCACATCCGGGGGGCGGCCCACTCGCCCCGATCTGGCGGCGATGATCGTGCCGCTGGGTCGTGCACTCATGGCAGCCGAGCAGCCGATCCTCGATGCGCACGGTCTGACGATGTGGGCGTACTCGGTGCTGCTGCACCTCGACGAGACACCGATCCGCACTCAAGCAGCGCTGGCCGAGGCCATCCGGGCGGACAAGACCCGCATCATCGCCGTCCTCGACGACCTGGAACGACGAGAGCTGATCTGCCGGCAGCCGGATCCCGCAGACCGACGGGTACGCCTGCTGTCGCTCACCGCTGAGGGCCGACTACTGCGGGACACGGTGCAGGCTGCGATCCAGCTGGGCGAGGAGCGGCTGCTCACCCAGCTGCCGGCCGCCGACCGCGCCGGCTTCCTCACAGGACTGCGGGCACTGTCCACGCTGCCGGAACTGAAGCTCGGCCAGGGGCCACCGCAATCCTCACCGGGACGCGGCGCCGACCGAAGAGGCGGAGCCTGAGGGCTGTCTGACGGGCGTGGGCCGGTCCATCGTCGTACTCGGCCCGGCCCGCCGTAGGCCGCTGCCTCGATGGGTGTCGGTCGTGGTGGGCGCTCCTCGGCAACGCCACGCTCGGTCCAACGCCACGCACGGTCCGTCTTCGCCTTCCGCGTCAGACCTCTCCCCGCACTCCGCCTTCCTGTCCGACGCCAGCCGGCAGGCATACGTACGGCGCCCCGCCCAGAACGTCGTCAGCTGGTACCGCACCGGCCGCCCGCTCACGCCCGTCATCGAAGGAGTCCACCCGTGACCGACCTGCCGGCCCCCGCCGACCAGCCGCCGACCACCGTCGACGAGGAACGGCGGCTGCGTCGCGAACTCGCCGCGGTCTACCGGCTCGTGGCCCACTACCGGATGACCGACCTGATCTTCACGCACATCTCGCTACGGCTGCCCGGGCCCGATCACCACTTCCTGATCAACCCCTACGGCTTGCTGTTCGAGGAGATCACCGCCTCCGACCTCGTCAAGATCGATCTGTCCGGCAACCCGGTGGAACCCACCCCGCATCGCGTGAACCCGGCAGGCTTCGTCATCCACAGCGCCATCCACGCGGCCCGCCCCGACGCGCGATGCGTCCTGCACACCCACACCAAGGCCGGATGCGCCGTGGCAGCCCAAACCCAAGGACTGCTGCCGCTCAACCAGATGGGCATGGAGTTCCACCGCCGGATCGGCTATCACGACTACGAGGGCGTCGCCCTCAACCTCGACGAACAACGGCGCCTCGTCGCCGACCTGGGCGCCCACCCCGCACTCATCCTGCGCAACCACGGCCTGTTGACCGTCGGCGGATCAGCCGCCGAGGCGTTCCTGCGCATGTACTACCTCGAGAAGGCATGCGAGATCCAGGTGACCGCCCAGGCCGCCGGCACCCCGCTCACCATGCCGCCGGCCGAGGTGTGCGAATACGCCGCCCAGCAGCTCACCGGCACCGCCGAAGCAGACCTCCAGGACGACGGCGCCCACGACCTGGCCTGGTCCGCCCTCCTCCGCCTGGCCGAGCGCATCGCCCCCGACCACGTCAACTGACCGCATGCCCGCGTGGACAGGTCGTCGCAGCAGACGGTTCGCGGTCCCCCGACCGTCCCGGACCGGGTGCCTGGCCGGGGCCCACCGGCACATACGGCGGAAAGGCACCCGGACGGCGGAGAAGCACACCCAGGGCCCTTCGTCCGGATCATCCGCCCGACATCCGGTACTGCCGATACGGTTGGTCAGGCTTCCTGATCAACTCCGTGAAGGGCCACACCATGCGCAAACTCACTTACTTCGTCGCCGCGACGCTGGACGGGTTCATAGCGTCCCCTGACTCCGAGCACACGATGTTCGTCGAAGGGGAAGACCACGGGGCATGGGTGCTGGCGCAGATGCCGGAGACGATTCCGACGGCCTATCGGCACCTCGTTCCGGGACTCGCCGAGACCGAGAACCGGCGGTTCGACACTGTGCTGATGGGCCGCGGTACCTACGAGCGCGGCCTGCGTGACGGTGCCACCAGCCCCTACGGTCATTTGCGCCAGCACGTCATATCCACCAGCTTGGTGAGCGTCCCGGATCCCGCAGTGGAACTCGTCGCCGGGGACCCCTTGGAGTTCGTGCGGGCGCTCAAGACGGAGGAGGGGCTGGACATGTGGCTCTGCGGCGGTGGCAAGCTCGCTGCCGCACTCCGGGACGAGATCGACGAGCTCATCGTGAAGATCAACCCTGTCGTGATCGGCTCGGGTATCCCGCTCTTCGACTCGGCCTACTCTCCGCAGCGTTACCACGCGGTCGCGGGCCAGGTCTTCGACAGCGGCGTCGCGATCATGACCTACGCCAAGCGCGACTGACACGGTTGTCCACGGTCAGCAGGCGGATCACAGAGGGGCCCCGAGCCGGACCGACGGCACCTCTCGGGTGCGTGCGCGCTGCTGCACGGCGGCCCTCGGGCCGGCCAGGCTGCCGTGCACGCTGCGATGCAGGCGCCTCCGTCCGGGACATGCCGGTATCCGTCCGGGACATGCCGGTACTCAGCAGATCCGAGCCGATGGTCCAACCGGCCTGCGTCGGGCACCGAAGGGTGACGACGCTGTCGTCGGCTCGTTGTCATGACATGACAAACATGTGTCGTGCACTCTCCGGTCTCGCGCTTGCGACCGTGCTTCTCGCCCCTGCGTCGGCACAGGCTGTCGCCGCGCCCGGGGGCGAAATCCCGATCGAGCCCCACCTCAAGACACCTCTGAGCGGCATCCTCACGGACCGTGGAACTCCGGCTGATTGGAGCGTCCTCGGGATCGGTCTCTGACACCGCCGGTCGCCCTCCTGCGGCGCCGGCGGTCGGGCCGGGGCGCCCCCCAACAGGCCATCACCACGATGGCCCCCGCCCCGAGCTCGAACCGGCCGGCGTCGAGGAGATGCCCCCGCTTCCCGGCACCTCGCGTTCCGCGAACGCGCGGAAGCTGCGCGGTGGGTCTGGTGCACCTGACCTGTGGCCGGGCCGCCGGCGGGATCGCCGTGGAGCCGAGCGGCACCGCGGCGCACGCCGGATGTACGGGCCCGTTCGAGGAAGGGCAGCATGACGGCGCCCGACTCCGGGAAGGCCGGTGGTGGGATCAGGTGGACCCGGTCCGTGCCGCTCAGGGCTTCGTCGAACGTCGCCAGGTCGCTCCCCGTGAAGTCACCCGTTGCGTCGTGCAGGACGGCGGGAGCCAGTAGTCGCGGTAGTGCGTGATGAGGCCGTCGGTGACGGTCACCACGGTGATGCAGGTCATGTCGAAGGGCCTGTCGGTCTGCACCAGGCGGCCCACTCCGCGCATCATGCGTCGCCCCTGTCCGCGCCAGGAATTCTTCCTCGTCAGCGCGTCGGCCATCGCTTCCGGAGCCCCTGACCGCTGCTCACTCCCCGTACACCCTCCGACGGACGAACCCGGCCTGCACCCGGCCGCGCCCCGCAGTAGGACTGGGGTTGCCAGACAGGCGGATATGACGGATGTGACGGATATGACGGATGTGACGGTGAGAGGAGCGGCTCGGTATGAACGTCGTCGTCGACCTCAACCGCTGTCAGGGCTACGCGCAATGCGCCTTCCTCGCGCCCCAGGTGTTCACGATGCACGGCGAGGAGGCCCTGTTGTACACCCCGGTCGTTCCGGAAGATCAGCTGGAGCGTGTGCAGCGGGCCGCGGCCGCGTGTCCGGTACAGGCCATCCTCGTGGGTGAGGAGGGCGGCGGTGCCCGGGGAAGGGCGTGACGGCCGGATCGTCATCGTCGGCGCCTCGCTGGCCGGGCTGCGGGCCGCCGAGACGCTGCGCGCGGAGGGTTTCACCGGCTCACTGACCCTGGTCGGGGACGAGCCGCACACCCCGTACGACAGGCCGCCCTTGTCCAAGCAGGTGTTGCTCGGGGTGGTGCCGGCGAGCCACACCGGGCTGCCGCAGCGCCGAGACGTGGACGCGCGATGGAGACTGGGCGTGCGGGCCACCGGGCTCGACGCGGTCGGCAAGCGGGTCCTCCTCGCCGACGGGGACGAGGTCGCCTTCGACCAGCTGCTGATTGCCACCGGAACCCGGGCACGTCCCTGGCCGAACCCGGCGGAAGCGGCCTTGGACGGGGTGTTCACCTTGCGCACGAGAGACGACGCGGGCCGTCTCGCCGAGCGCCTCGATACCGGTCCGCGGCGTGTTCTGGTCATCGGCGCCGGCTTCACCGGTTCGGAGATCGCCTCCGCCTGCCGGGAGCGCGGTCTCGACGTGACGGTCGTGGAACGGGGGCCGGCGCCTCTGGTCGGCGCACTCGGCGGGACGCTGGGCGCGCTCGCGACGAGACTGCAACGCGCACACGGCGTCGATCTGCGCTGCGGGGTGACGGTCACCGCGCTGGAGGGCAACGGGCGGCTCACCGGCGCCCAGTTCTCCGACGGTACGAGGATCGAGGCGGACATCGCCGTGGTCGCCCTGGGCTCGGTCCGCAATACCGAGTGGCTGGAGGACTCGGGGCTCGCCGCGGGACCGCGAGGGGTGACCTGCGACGCGGGGTGCCGCGCCTTCGACATGTACGGGATCGTCACCGACGACGTGTTCGCCGCCGGTGACGTGGCCCGGTTCCCGCACCCACTCTTCGAATACCAGCTGATGTCCCTGGAGCACTGGGGCAACGCGGTCGCACAGGCCGAGGTGGCCGCCCACAACATGGTCAGCCCCGGACCGCGCAGACGTCCCCACCTGACGGTGCCGGCCTTCTGGTCCAGCCAGTTCGGTCTCAACATCAAGTCCGTCGGCGTACCCACCTTCTCCGACCAGGTCGTCATCGCCCAGGGCTCCCTCGAAGAAGCCCGACTGGTCGCCGTCTACGGATACCGGGGACGCGTCACGGCCGCGGTGAGCGTGAACCAGGCCAAGTCGCTGGAGTACTACCAGCACCTGATCGAGACGGGGGCGCCCTTTCCGCCCGAGGCCGAAGCCACCGACCGGTCCGAGTCCCCGGCGCCCGTCCTCTCCGACGTACCGGATCCCAGGATGCTCTCGCACGGTCCGACCGTCGCACTCACAGGTCATCTGCCGGACCGGCGCCTGACCCGGCTACCGGCCCGCTGAGACCACTGCCCTTCCGACGCGATGAGGAGCTCCCGCGCATGGCTGCGGACACCCTGTTCCACCGGATCACCGACTACGCCAACCGCGCGGCCCCCTATCCGCTCTACGCCGAACTCCGTGACGCGGGCGTGGCCCGGCAGGACGACGGCAGCTACCTGGTCGGTACCTACTACGAGATCGCGGCGCTGCTCCACGATCCACGCATCAGTTCGGACCGCCGCAACCGCACCACCCCGGCCGGGACCGCGGACGGGGAGGATCAGCTCCCGCCGTCCTTCATCGGGCTCGACGACCCGGAGCACCTCCGGCTGCGCCGCCTGGCGATGCGGTCCTTCGGGCCGCCGCACTGCCCGGGCCGGATCGACGCCATGCAGGGCGAGATGGTCCGGATCGTCAAGGACCTCGTCGCCGCCTTCCCGGCAACTGGCCGGATCGACATCGTCGACGACTTCGCCTACCCGCTGCCCGTCACCGTCATCTGCCGGCTCCTGGGCGTGCCGACCGAGGACGAGCCGCAGTTCCGCCTGTGGTCGGACGCAATCGTCGGCGGTTTCGACCCCACCCCCGGAGAGGACCCCACGGAGCGGCAGCGCGCGGCGTCCGAGGCCCGCAGGGCGATGGGGCTGTATCTGGGCGACCTCGCGGAGAAGCGCCGTGCCCGGCCGTCCGACGACATGCTCTCCGCGTTCGTCCACGACGAGGGTCCCGCCGGGCGCCTCACACAGCTGGAAATCATGACCACAGCCGTGCTGCTGCTGATCGCCGGTCATGAGACAACCGTCAACCTGATCACCAACGGTGTCCTCACCCTGCTGCGCCATCCCGAGGAGCTGGCCCGCCTGCGCAGTGACCCGGCGTTGATGCCCAGGGCGGTGGAGGAACTACTGCGCTACGAGCCCCCCGTCCAGATGCTGCCGCAGCGCTCCCCGCTCGTCGACATCGAGATCTCGGGCGTCACCGTGCCCAAGGGCGCCCCCCTCATCCTGGCGCTCGCCTCCGGCAACCGTGACCCGCAGCGGTTCCCCGACCCCGACCGCTTCGACCCGACACGTGAGGACAACCAGCACCTCGGCTTCGGCGGCGGCATCCACAGCTGCTTCGGCGCACCGCTCGCCCGCCTGGAGACACAGATCGCCCTGACCGAACTCCTCCAGCACCTCGCCAACGCCCGATTGGTCGAGGATCCGCCGCCGTACCGACGCAGCCCGGTACTGCGCGGCCCCCGCCACCTGCTCGTCGAACTCGAACGGGCGGGAGGCTGAGGGCCTTCGGCGCGGCGGCAGGAGGGACCGACCGTGGCCGGAGTCGTGGGGCCGTCCCCGAGTCCGGCCGTATCGGCTATCCGGCCGTTCCGAAGTCCTGCGTCCAGTAATCACCGGGCTGGGCAAGACCCACACCGATCTCCTTGAAGGAGCAGTCGAGGATGTTGCGCTTGTGGCCGGGACTGGACATCCAGCCGTCCATCACGCTCTCGGGAGTCGAGTATCCGTAGGCGACGTTCTCGCCGTAGGCGTTCCAGTTGTAGCCGGCACTCGTGATCCGGTCTTCCGGGGACGACCCGTCGGAGCCCGTGTGCGACATGTTCCGGTGGGCCGCCATGTCCTCGCTGTGGTTCTGCGCGGCTTTGGTCAAGGCGCTATTGACGGTCAGCGGTGCGCATCCGGCCTTGCTTCGTTCGTTGTTGACGAGCTCCACCACGCGAGCTGCGGTGCGGGACGCCGGGGCGGCCGCTTTCACGGTGGACACCGGGGATGCCGATTTCCTGGTGGGCGCCGGGGCAGCGGATTTCGTGGTGGCCACCGGGGGCGATGATTTCTTGGTGGGGGCCGGCGCAGCGGTTTTCGTCGCACTGGGAGACGCGCTTCGGGACGTGGACGGCGACGGCTTGGACCCCGCGGGCCGCTCATGCCCCCACGCCTTCTTTTTCTCCGCCCGGTGGTCGTGGGACGCGCCCTTCCACCCCTCATGGGACCGGCTGCCCTCATCGTGCTGCCCGTCCCGGCAGGCCATGGCGATGGAGGGCACGGCCACGGCGCCTATCGCACAAGTGGCGATGGCTATCTGTCGGTAGTGGCTCTTCTTACGGTGCTTCCTCATCCGTGACCTCACTCGGTGATTGCGGAGTGTTTGGTGCGACTGGCACTGCACCATCCCCGCTCCGGAACTGCGGAGACGCCGCGGGGCGCCATTCTTGGGACCGTCGCCAGGGAAGACAAGGAAGACAAGGAAGGTCAAATACTAGGCGCCTTAGTAGGGTGCGCCGGCTCTTGCCATTCATGAAGTGGCATGCCTGTCCGGCGCTGGTGCGCACATCACATTCTGGCGCTCCGTCAGAAGCCCTCATATGTCGCTCGCGCGAACGCGTCAGCTTCGCGGAGCGAATGACCATTCACTTGACTCGAGGTATTCCACTATCAAGGCGGACAAGTCCCCTATGTCCGTACGCACATCATCTACTATGCAACGTAGTTGAAACCGAAGCGCTATGGCGGATGTCACAGGGACCGAGCGGGCTTCCGTATATCCGGGCGAACGGCAACCGGCGAACGGCGGCCCTGAACATCCGCTCGAAGCTGCCGGCCGCAAAGACAAAGGCGTGAGGGCGTCATTCGCAGGGGCACGGCCCGCCGCAGCCGGAAGGAAGAACCACGCGGCGGACCATGCCGCGAACGGAAGGGGCCTCTTACGGGGCCCCTTACGGCTGGGCCGCCTCGGGCCACGAGATCTTCCTGGCGTGATGGCCCCAGGCCGCCAACACCACCAGGACGGCGACCGCACCTCCCAGCGTCATGGCCCTCGAGGGGGAGGAGTGGTCGACGACGACTCCCCCCACGAGCGCCCCGAAGGAGATCGTCGCTTGGAACGACGCTGTGAACAGGACACCGGACGCCTCGACCGAGTCGGGCGAGGCCTTGGCGAACCAGGTCTGCGAGCAGACCGGTACCGCCCCGTAGGCGACACCCCAGACGATCAGCAATGCCACTGCGCCAGAAGCCGAGGTGCCCAGCACGGGGAGCAGCAGGATCGCGCCGGCGATCATCGAAGCCGCTGCGGCGAAGGTGGCCCGCGGACAACGGGACACAGTCCATCCGCCCAGGAAATTCCCGACGATTCCCGCCCCTCCGTAGATGAGCAGATAGACCGTGATGAGACCGGAGCTCACGCCCGTCACCTGCTCCAGGAACGGAGTGACATAGGTGTAGGTACCGAAGTGGGCCAGCACGATGAGGAAGGTCATCGCCAGGGCGAACCGGGTGTGGACGGTCCGGAGCATGTCGCCGAGCACGTTCGGACGGGTCGCCTGCCCGGCGGGGAGTGCGGGGACCACCAGGAGCAGCATGGCGAAGACGCAGAGCGTGAAGATGCCCATGGCGAGAAAGGCCGTCCGCCAGCCTGCGAGGTCTCCGATGAAAGTGCCCAGCGGCACCCCCAGCACGGAGCCGAGAGGCACCGCGGAGAAGATCACCGAGGTTGCCCGGCCGACCGATTCAGGCCGCACCAGTCGACCGGCCAGACCGGCGCCGATGGACCAGAAACCGCCGATCGTGACCCCGACCATCACGCGGGAGATCAGGACCAGCCAGTAGCTTGACGCGACTGCGGCCAGGAAGTTCGCCAGCGCCAGTAAGAGGATGAAAGCGCCGAGCATCCACCGACGGTCGATACGTCCGGTGGCCACGGTGACCAAGGGCGCTGAAACCGCGGCAAGGAAACCAGGCATGGCCATCATCAGACCAGCCATTCCATCGGAGAGGGTGAAGCTCGAACCGATGGAGGTCAGCAGGCCGATCGGTAGAATTTCGGTGGTAACGATCGAGAAGATTCCCCACATTATCGAAACGACAGCAAGCCAAGAGATCAGTGGTGACCGTGGTGACCGAACCGAGGGTGCAGCGGGCTCGATGGAAATGGTGGTCGCTGTGGACATGAATCCCGTCCTGTGGTGGGCATCGCATGAAGTGTGAGCGCCAGTTCAACAGGAATGGCAGCAATCCTCTGGCAGGTTTCCGACGAGAAAGCCGACTTCTGGGATCGCCCGCGTGCGAGCCAGGCGTGGAGGCCCGTACTCGCTGCGATCGGTCTCCCGGGGAGAGCCGGGCCCAGAACGAGGCCGATCGTTTCCAGATCGTCGCTGGCGATGACGAGGTCCCTGATGTCGAGGAGGATGCCGGTCATTCGCCGATGCTCGAGGACCACGTGCCGTCAACCCGGCCGGGGCCGGCAGCCGTGACCGCGTCACGCCCCGGCGGGCCGCACGTTCGGCGCGGGCCTTCTTGCCGGTATTCGCCGCCGTGCCGGTAGGTGTGCGTGCTCGGCGTTGCCGTCCGTCCTTCCGTGGGACGCGGACGGCTCCGCTCCGGGCGGCGCGGTGGCAGATCTTGCCTCTGCGGCCTCATACCCGCAGGTCACAGGCACCTTACGCGGGTCTGTCGGTGGCGCAATACTGCGGCAACACCACTGCCGTGGGCCCGTCGGTATGGTCCACCCCATGCCAGCCGAACGCATCCCTCAGCACACGGGTCCGGTGGCGGCCGCACGCCGCCGCCGGCTCCGCGCGGACCGCGCCCGGCAGCTCGCCGACCTGCTGCGCCACCAGGTGCTCGCGGGCCGGTTTCCCCATGGCGTACTGCCGCACGAGGAGGTGATCGGCACGGAGTTCGCCGCCTCCCGCAACACCGTCCGCCAAGCCCTCGACCTGCTGCGCGCCGAGCAGCTCGTGGAGCGCCAGCCGGGCGTCGGCACGGTGGTGGTCTGCCAGAAGTATCCGCATGGGCTCGACCGGTTGATGGGCCTCGCCGAGACCCTGCACTCGCACGGCAGGGTCACCAATGAGGTACGCACCATCAGCCCGGTCGCCGCACCGACCCCGGTGGCGGACCGGCTGCGACTCCCGCCGCGTAGCGAAGTGCTGTACGTGGAACGGCTGCGTCGACTCGACGGGGTGCCGCTGTCCCTCGACCTGACCTACATCCCGATGGGCGTCGGCCTGCCGCTGCTCGACGCCGATCTGGAAAACAACGACGTCTTCCAGCTGATCGAGGACACCACCGGACAGCCGCTGGGCACGGCCGAGATCACCCTTGAGGCGGTGAGCGCGGATGCGCACTCGGCCGCCGTTCTGGAGGCTCCCCGCGGCGCGGCCGTGCTGATGCTCGAACGCCTCACCCATCTCGCCGACGGCTGTCCCGTCGACTTGGAGTTCATCCGCTTCCGTGGGGATCGCATCACCATGCAGGGCCTGTTGCGCCGCATGCGCTGAGCCCGCCCGCCGTCGGCCCCGCCGTGCGTCCCCTTCTTCCGGCTTCCTTCCGCTCCTTTCGGCTTCCTCCGACTTCTTCCGACTTCTTCCGGCACGCCCCTTCCCCCCTTCTCCCTCCCCCACGCATGCCCCGCCGCCCGACCAGACTCCCGGAGACCGCCATGGCCCTCGCGCCCCAACGCACCGACGTGCCCGTGACCATCGACGAGTCCAAGTGCATCGACGGCTGCACGCTGTGCGTCGACATGTGCCCGCTCGACTCGCTCGCCATCGATCCGGCCAGCAACAAGGCGTTCATGCACGTCGACGAGTGCTGGTACTGCGGCCCGTGCGCCGCTCGCTGTCCGACCGGCGCCGTCGAAGTCAACATGCCCTATTTGTTGCGATGAGAGGCTCCCCGTCCATGCCGTCCCCGCCCAACCCTCCTCTGCCGCGCGCCGCCCGCCGCAGCGCGCTCGCCGCGGTCCTCGCGACTGCCCTGCTGTCCTCGCTCACCGCCTGCGGTACCACCGCGGACGCCTCGGACGGCAAGACCGTCACCGTGACCGTCGGCTACCAGTCCAAGACCATCAACACCGTCACCGCCGGCACCCTGCTGCGCTCGCTCGGCTCCTTCGAACGCGAACTGCGCGCCCAGGGCAAGCGCGACGGCAAGACCTACAAGGTGGTGTGGCAGGACTACGCGACCGGTGCGCCGATCACCGCACAAATGGTCGCCGGCAAGGTCGACATCGGTTCGATGGGCGACTTCCCGCTGCTCATCAACGCCGCCCGCGGCACGCAACTGCGCGCCCCGACCCGGCTGGTCTCCGTCACCGGCTACAACCTGCGTGGCGCGCTCAACACCATCGTCACCGCACCCGGCTCCCGCCTGCGCGCACTGTCCGACCTGCGGGGCAAGAAGGTCTCCAGCAGCGTCGGCTCGGCCTCCGACGGCACCCTCGTACGGGCCCTGCAGCGGGCCGGGATCGACCCTGAGCAGGACATCCACAAGCTCAACCAGCAGCCTGCCGTGGGGGCTTCCGCGCTCCAGTCGGGCAGTGTGGACGCACTCTCGCAGTTCGTCGCCTGGCCGGGACTGCTCGCCTTCCAGGGCAAGGCACAGGCGCTCTACGACGGGGGCGCGCTCGGCCTGCCCACCTTCCACGGCGTGACCGTGCGGGGCGGGTTCGCCGATCGGCATCCGGCTGTGGTGAAGGCGTTCCTCGCCGCGCAGCGCGACGCGACCCGCTCTTTGCAGGCGCACCCGGTGGACGCCGCCCAGCGGGTCGCGAAAGCCACCGGGCTGCCACCCGAGGTGGTCTACCTCTACAACGGCGCGGGCGGCATCGCCACCTTCGACCCCACGCTCAAGCCGCAGTTGGTCGCCGCGCTGAAGAAGAACGTCTCGGTGCTGCGGGCGGCCAAGCTGACCGGGCCGGTCGACGTCGGCTCGTTCGTCGACGACCACTACCTCAGGCAGAGTTACGGCAGCGGGTATGCCAAGGCTCTGCGCTCCACCGCCCATCCGTCGGCCGACGAGGTGTGGCTGCGGGGTGAGGACCGCACCCACTCCTTCGACAGCCCGGGCGCCCTGCTGCGGTTCGTCGCCGCGCACCACGGAGCGGTTCGGGCCACGTACGTGGCCGATACGACGACCGGCACCCGGTGGTTCGCCGACCGGTCGGTCTGGGTCCGCGACGGCGCGCGGCTGCTGCCCTTCGCCACTCCGGCCACCGCCGCCGCTTGGACGCGGCGCCACCACGGGGCGCACACCGTGGGCTACGCCGCCGCGTGGAAGCAGGCCCGGTGAGCGCGCCCGTCGCCGTCCGCACGGCGACCGCGCCGACGGCCACCGTTCCCGACCGAGCGGGCCGGCGCCACCGGCCCTGGGCCCGCTACGGGCGGCGTACGGCCTCGGTTCTGGCCGCGCTCGCCCTGTGGCAGTCGCTCGCCCAGTTCCGGGTGAATTTCTGGCTGCGGTTCTCGCAGTTTCCGACGGTCACCGAGACCGCCCGCGAGTTCGCTCAGCGGCTCGGCGGCCCCACGTACTGGCAGGACCTCACCGACAGCCTGACGCGGATCCTCGGCGGCTTCGCCCTCGCGGCCGTCCTCGGAATCGCCCTCGGCACCGCCGTCGCCCGCTCCCCCGTCATCTCGGATCTGCTCGGCCCGCTGCTCGAGGTCCTGCGTCCCATACCGGCGATCGCGCTGGTGCCGGTGGCGATCCTGCTGTTCCCCAGCAATGAGCAGGGCATCGTCTTCATCACGTTCACCGCGGCGTTCTTCCCGGTCATGGTCTCCACCCGGCACGCGGTACGGGCGCTGACACCCGTGTGGGAGGAGGCGGTCCGCACCCTGGGCGGTGGCCGGTGGCGGGTCCTGTGGTCGGTGGTGCTGCCGGGGGCGCTGCCCGGGATCCTGGGTGGGCTGTCGGTGGGCATCGGCGTCTCGTGGATCTGCGTGATCTCCGCCGAGATGATCTCCGGCGAGTACGGCGTGGGCTATCGCACCTGGCAGGACTACACCATCGTCGACTATCCGGGCGTCTTCGTCGGGATGGCCACCATCGGACTGCTCGGCTGGCTCACCTCCACGGCCGTGGAGGTGTTGGGGCGGCGCGTGACGCGCTGGCTGCCGCGCACCGCGACCCGCCCGGGCTCGGATCCGGGCCGCCGGCAACGGCACGCCGCCCGGCGCACCGACACGGCCGGCCGGCAAGAGCGAGAGCGAGAGCGAGAGCCATCGTGACCAGCATCGACATCACCGCCGCAGCTCGCCCGCGCCCTCCCGCACACGGCGTACGGCTGGCCCTCGCCGATGCCGTGCTCGGCCGGCGCGGCGCCCCCGTGCTGCACGGCCTCGACCTCGATGTCGCGCCGGGCGAGATCCTCACCGTCGTCGGGCCGTCCGGCTGCGGCAAGTCCACCCTGCTGCGCACCCTGGCCGGTCTGCTGCCGCTGCTCGGCGGCCGGCTGAGCCAGGACGGCAGCCCCGTCGAAGGGCCGGACGCCGACCGTGCCCTGGTCTTCCAGGAGGACGCGCTGCTGCCCTGGCGCACCCTGCGGGCCAACGTCGAACTCCCGTTGGCCATCCGGGGAGTGGCACGCGCGGAGCGCCGTGCGCGGGCCGACGACTGGCTGGCCCGGGTCGGGCTCACCGAGCACGCCGGCCGGCTGCCGCACCACGTCTCCGGCGGCCAGCGCCAGCGCGCCCAGCTGGCCCGCGCGCTGGCCGGGCGGCCACGCGCCGCCTTGATGGACGAACCGTTCGGTGCCCTCGACGCCCAAACCCGCGCCGAAATGCAGCAGTTGCTGGTGACGGCGCTGCGCGGCACCCACGCCACCGTCGTCTTCGTCACCCACGACGTGGACGAGGCCCTGTTCCTCGGCGACCGGGTCGCGCTGCTGGGCACCGGCAAGGTGCTGGGCATACCGCGGCCGCGCGACCGCGAGGCACAAGACGACCCGGCGACCGCCGCCCTACGGCGGAGGGTTCTCGCCTCTCTGGGCGACCAGCCGGACGAGCAGTCGGACGACCGGACCGACGAGCAGCCCGACGGGCAACCAGTGGCGGCCCCGCACGTGCCCTCCTGACCTTCCGGCCGCAACCGTCGCCCAGCGGCGACCGCCCTGCTCGTCCCCGTACCCGACGCGACCACCCGACCTGGCACGCGACCGACGCGACCCGGCAACCGAAAGGCACCGCCATGGAGACCAAGGACCCTACGGAGACCATGGAGATCCCCGCCCTCGACACCGCCGAGGAACTGTCCTGCGATGTCCTCGTCATCGGCGGCGGCACCGCCGGCACCATGGCAGCGCTCACCGCGGCGGAGCACGGCGCGAACGTCCTCCTGCTGGAGAAGGCCCACGTCCGCCACTCGGGAGCGCTCGCCATGGGCATGGACGGCGTCAACAACGCCGTCGTCCCCGGCCGCGCCGAACCCGACGACTACGTCGCCGAGATCACCCGCGCCAACGACGGCATCGTCGACCAGTCCACCGTCCGCCAGACCGCGACCCGCGGCTTCGCGATGGTGCAGCGGCTGGAGTCGTACGGGGTGAAGTTCGAGAAGGACGAGCACGGCGAGTACGCGGTCCGCCAGGTGCACCGCTCCGGCTCGTATGTGCTGCCGATGCCGGAGGGCAAGGACGTCAAGAAGGTCCTCTACCGGCAGCTGCGCCGCCGCGAGATGCGGGAGCGGATCCGCATCGAGAACCGGATCATGCCGGTGCGCGTGCTGACTTCGGACGGCCGGGCGGTCGGCGCGGTGGGCTTCCACACCCGCACCGGGCAGTTCGTCACGGTCCGCGCGGCAGCGGTGATCCTCGCAACCGGCGCCTGCGGCCGGCTCGGCCTCCCGGCTTCCGGCTATCTCTACGGCACGTACGAGAACCCCACCAACGCGGGCGACGGCTACGCCATGGCCTACCACGCGGGAGCCGAGCTGACCGGCATCGAGTGCTTCCAGATCAACCCGCTGATCAAGGACTACAACGGGCCGGCCTGCGCCTACGTCGCCAACCCCTTCGGCGGCTACCAGGTCAACCGGCACGGCGAGCGGTTCGTCGACTCCGACTACTGGTCGGGCCGGATGATGGCCGAATTCGCCGCCGAGGTCGCCTCAGAGCGCGGCCCGGTCTACCTGAAGCTGAGCCATCTGCCGGAAGAGTCCGTCGCGGCTCTGGAGACGATTCTGCACAGTACGGAACGACCCACCCGCGGCACCTTCCACGCCGGGCGCGGCCACGACTACCGCACCCACGACATCGAGATGCACATCTCCGAGATCGGGCTGTGCGGCGGCCACTCGGCTTCCGGAGTGCGCGTCGACGACCACGCCCGCACCACCGTGCCCGGCCTGTACGCGGCCGGGGACCTCGCCTGCGTCCCGCACAACTACATGATCGGCGCGTTCGTCTTCGGCGACCTGGCAGGCGCGGACGCCGCCCAACTTCAGCCGTTCGAGGGCGAGTTGCCTGTCGATCAGCTGCAGGCCGCCCATGAACTGATCTACCGGCCGCTGCGCAACCCCGACGGCCCGCCGCAGCCCCAGGTCGAATACAAACTCCGCCGCTTCGTCAACGACTACGTCGCCCCGCCCAAGACCGGCGCCCGCCTGTCGCTGGCCGTCGAGCACTTCGAGCGGATGCGCACCGACATCGCCGGCATGGGCGCGCGCACTCCGCACGAGCTGATGCGCTGCGCCGAGGTCACCTTCATCCGCGACTGCGCCGAGATGGCGGCCCGGTCGTCACTGGCCCGCACCGAGTCCCGCTGGGGCCTCTACCACGAACGCACCGACCATCCGCAGAGCGACGACACCAACTGGCTCCACCATCTCGACCTGCGCAAATCCGGTACCGGAAACATGGAGTTCACCGCCCGCCCCGTGGAGCCCTACCTCGTCCCGGTCGACGAGTACGCCCCGGTCGGTGGCGCACCCCGGTTCATCGGGGAGGTCCACGCCGAGCAGATCTCAACGGCCGGCGCCCGCGACAAACCGCCGGTGGACTCGGCCCCTGCGACGACGGGCGACGGAGCAACGAGAGACGGAACGGGCGACGGCACAACAGGGGAGGGCGCACCGGGTCAGGGCGCCACCGGCGACGAGGCGGCCGGCCCCGGTACCGCGACCGGCCCCGGTACCGCGATCGGCGCCGACACGGCGACCGGCGCCGACTCCGGCCCCTCCCCCCGCATCCTCGAACTCCTCGCCCTCACCGAGGAACAGCCGGAACTCCCCATCCTGCACCCCTACCTCACCGACCCTGACCCGGCCGTCCGCCGCGCCGCCGTCGCCGCACTCACCGAAAGCGCCCCGCCCGGCACCGGCCCCGCCCTCGCCGCGGCACTCGCCGATCCCGACCCGGCCGTTCGCTCGGCCGCCGCCGCCTCGCTGCGCGAACTGGTCGAGGTGCTGCCGCCGGTGCCCGACCTGCGTGAGCCGCTGACCGCCGCCGTACAGGGACCCGACACAACCGTCCGTTCGGCGGCCCTCGACGTCCTGCGCGCACTGCGCCTCGGCGACCGGGCCCTGTTCACCACCGCACTCGCCGATCCCGCTGTGGACGTACGCATCCAGGCCGTACGCGCCCTGGTCTCCGTCGACGCCGCCGACGCCCTCCACAGCGCCGCCGCGGACCCCTCCCGCGAGGTCCGGGTGGCCACCGCGCACGCGCTGGGAACCGTCGGCGCACCGGAGGACCTGGCGGATCTGGTCCACGACAACGACATCCTCGTACGGGCCGCGGCACTCGCCGCACTGGCCGCCACCGGCTGCCCGGCGCCGTACGACAAGCTTGCCACCACGGCGCTGCGCCACCCGGCCTGGCAGGTCCGCGCCGGCGCCGCCACCGCCCTGGCGGCCGCCCGCCCCGAACAGGCCGTACCCGCCCTGCTCTCCACCCTCGCCGACTGCCACGCGGACGTACGCAAAGCCGCGGTACTGGCCCTGCGCCACCACACCGCACACAAGGACACCCACCACGCACTGGCCACAGCCATGCACGACTCCGACCCCGACGTCCGCGCCTACGCCCGGCAAGCCGCAGACAACTGACCCCGCACGATCACCACCACCCGGACCAGTACCCCGCACCCGGGAGCGGCCGAGAGCCATCGGCTCGGGTCCTGCGAGCGGTTCAGTCCGCGGTGGGGGCGCCGGTCACACGGCGTTCGCCGCCGTTGCGTTCCTGCCAGAACCTGTACACGTCGACCGCCGCCTCGCGGGCCTCGTAGCGCATCGGCATGCGGCGCTCGGTGTGGTCCTTGGCGAACTCGCCGTAGAAGGTGTCGAGTTCGAAGTACTTGCGGTCGTCCACGTAGTGGGGCTCGTAGGCGTCGCGAGTGGTGAGGAAGACGACCTCGTCCGGCGAGCAGTAGTAGAGCGAGCCCAGGCACATCGGGCAGGGGTGGGCGAGAACGTAGATGGTGGTGCCGGTCAGGTGCTCGGTGCCCAGCTTCGTGCACGCCTCGCGGATCGCGAGGATCTCGGCGTGCGCCGTCGGGTCCGAGGTCTGCGCGACGAGGTTCGGGCTCTCGGCGAGGATCTCGCCGTCCTTGACGATGACGGTCGCGAAGGGGCGGCCGCCTTCAGCGACGTTCCGGTGGGCGATGTCGATGGTGCGCTGGACGAAGTCCATGAGAAACCTCCGGGGATGGAAGGGGGAAGGCTGTGGCCGGGCCCGGCGTGACCTGGCGGGTGGGTGGGCCGTAGCGGGTCGGGGCAGTCGGGCGACCGGGGGCGGGGCGGGCGGGAAGCGTCGCGGCGTCCACACCCGCCCGGGGGGGGCCGGCGTGGGTCAGAAGGGCTTGGTGGGCAGGTACTTGCCGTCCAGCGTGATCACCGCGCGCTCGCCGCCCTCGGGATCGGCGACCTTCTTCACGTCCAGCGTGAAGTTGATCGCACTGATGATGCCGTCGCCGAACTGCTCGTGGACCAGGGCCTTGAGGGTGGTGCCGTAGACCTGGAGCATCTCGTAGAAGCGGTAGATCGTCGGGTCGGTGGGGATCCCGCCGTCGATGGAACCGCGGGTCGGGATGGTCTGCAGCAGCATCGCGGCGTCGTCGTCCAGGCCCAGGAGAGCGGCGACGGCCTGCGCGGCCTCGGCCGGGAGGGCGTGCTGGCCCAGGACGGCAGCGGTGACGAAGGCGACCGACAGGCCGGCGGCGTCCGCGATCTCCTGCCAGGACAGGTCCTTGCGGGTCTTGGCCTCCACCGCGGCGATGGCGAGCTGCTGACGGGCAGTGGGGTCGAACTGGGCGTGCACCATGAGGTGATCTTCCTTTCGGGTGTGCCGACCGCGATGGAGGGGCGGAGCGGCGGGATCGTGGGTGGTGGTGCTCCCGGGCACGGCCACGGCGTGCCGGAGGGAGCGAGCGGGGGCGGGGCCGGAGCCGGATCCTGGGCCTGGGCCCGTCAGGCTGTGAGAGCCCTGTTGCCGCCAGGGGCGTTGAGGGCCTCGACGCGGCCGGTGGCGATGTCGAAGACCCAGCCGTGCAGGGCCACCGTCTTCCGCGCCAGGGCGCGGGCGACCGAGGGGTGCGTGGCCAGGTTCGCCAGCTGGGCGAGCACGTTCTCGCTCACCAGCGCATCCACCGCGCCGACGGTGGTGGTGCGGGCCCGGGAGGCGTCGGCGTGGCGCAGCCAGTCGGCGACCGCTGGCGCGCCGCTCAGGTCGTGGCCCTCGGCCAGCGCGGTCATCGCGCCGCAGGCCGAATGCCCGCACACGACGATGTCGGACACACCCAGGACGGCGACGGCGTACTCGATGCTCGCCGCCACCCCGTCGGCGCCGGGACCGTAGGCGGGGACCAGGTTGCCGGCGGTGCGGATGACGAAGAGCTCGCCCGGCTCGCTCGCCGTGATCAGCTCGGGCACGACCCGGGCGTCCGAGCAGCCGATGAACACCGTGCGCGGTGTGTGATCGGTGGCCAGGCGGGCGAACAGGTCCGCCTTGGCCGGGAAGACGTCCCGCTGGAAACGCGTGACGCCCTCGGCGAGGACTGCCATGGTCACTCCCTTCGATGGCTTCCGGCCCCGGTGGGGCCGGACGAAATCCACCATGCATGACCTGCCCCTATAGCGTCCAAGACGCAATAGCCATGACTGCTATCGATGTCATCTATAGTCGGTCCCATGGCCCTGGAACTGCGTCATCTGCGCTATCTGCTCGCCGTGGCCCAGCACAGCAACTTCACCCGCGCCGCCGAAGACCTGCACATCTCCCAGCCGACCCTCTCCCAGCAGATCAAACAGCTGGAGCGCACCCTGGGCGTGCAGCTGCTCGACCGCACCGGCCGCACGGTCCGCCTCACCGACGCCGGTGAGGCATACGTGCACCATGCCCGGCGCGCGCTGCGGGACCTGGCAGCCGGCGAACGCGCCGTCCACGACGTCCAGGACCTCTCCCGCGGCCACCTACGGCTCGCGTTGACCCCCACCTTCACCGCCTATCTCATCGGCCCCCTCACCGCCGACCTCCACGCCCGCCACCCCGGCATCACGCTCACCGTCCAGGAGATGACACAGGACCGCATCGAGTCAGCCCTGCTCGCCGACCACGTCGACCTGGGCATCGCCTTCCAGGACCCCCACCTGCCCGGCGTCACCGCCACCGCGCTGTTCACCGAAACCCTCAGCCTCGTCATCGGCGCCCACCGTCCCGACACCGGCCCCCGACCACTGCCCGTGCGCCACCTCGCCGAACATCAACTCGCCCTGCTGAGCGGCGACTTCGCCACACGCAGCCATATCGACGCCTACTTCGCCCAGCAGCACGTCACCCCCCGCATCACCGTCGAAGCCAACTCCGTTCAGGCCCTCACCGAAATCGTCCAGCGCACACCACTGGCCACCGTCCTGCCCGACGCCATCACCCACGACCACCCGGACCTCACCCCCATCGCCCTCGACCCCCCGCTCCCCACCCGCACCGTCGCTCTCCTGCGACGCGCGGACGCCTACCGGAGCGCCGCCGTCCGCGCCTTCACCCAACTCACCCACGACCTCACCCACCACCGCGGCTACACGCCCGCCCCGTAACGCGAACGCCGCAGCCTGCGCCGGCGCCGGCGCAGGTATCAAGGGACAGGGCGCCGGCCCGGGTCTCGCCATGCTGATCTGCCAGGTCTGCCGGGTCATCAGGAGTGGGTGGGAAGACATGGGAGAACAGGAGAACAGCAGCAGGGGCCCGCCGTGGGCGGGCCCCTCTGGTGCATGCGGGCTCAGTGGTCAGAACTGGCCCAGACCGCCGAGTTCACTGCCTCCGCCGACCTGCCCCAGCCCGCCGGACATACCCTCTCCGACGGACTCGCCCCGACCGCCGAGCGCGCTGTCCCCGAGGGACTGGCCCCGACCGCCGAGCGGACTGCCGCCGAGGGACTGTCCGTCTCCCGAAGCCTGACCGCCGAGCATTCCCTCGCCACCGAACGTGCTCTCCGGTCCGTTCATCCCGCCGGACGTTCCCACGCTTGCGGGCTCCTTCTGGGGGGTGTCCTGAGCGTGCGCGACACCGCCGCTGAGGCAGAAGCCGAGAGCCACGGCGGCGACAGCGAGGGAACGGAACTTCATGAGCGATCTCCTTGAGGGATGACAGATCCGGCGGCTTCCTGACGACAAGATCCACGCTTGCCTTCGGGAGAGGTACAGCTGCTGTCCGGCGACATGCCTGACCGTCCAGCCCGCCTACCGGCCTTGGGCCGCCTGCGAACGGGGCAACTATCCACCGCTGTCAAGTGGAATGCTCGATCTGGCCGACTGACGCGCCATTTCTCACTGCATCGGCCGGATCTCCGGTCGGCGCGGGCCGAGCAACAGATGCCGCAAGACCGCGAGAGTCACCCGGCCGGACGGTACGACGGCGGCGCCTCGGGACGGTGGTCGTAGCTCCCGTATGCGGGCTGGTGACGGGCAGGTCCCGGGCAGGCAGGACGTTCCACGCACGCACGGGCGGAGAGGGTCGCCGGCGAACGGGACCGTTCACCGGCACGTCGGACCGGGGCGTCGGTGGCGGACGGGGCCGACCGGCGCAACCACAGCAGGCCAGGCCCCTCGCCCGGTCGGCGTGCTCCGGTGCGCGCCACACGTCACCGCCGACCCCGTCGGACCCCACACCGCGATGGCGACGTCGCCGCTTGGCCTCCTGGGGTGCCGGGAACAACGGTCTTCCGGCCCTCTGGCACAGAGGCGAGGTCCTCATGGTCCACGATCGGTTCCGAGATGCCTGGGAGCTTCCCGGCGGCAGGGGAGCGGGCAGGTGCCCGACGGCCTGTTGCCGTGCGCCGGTTACGCGAGCTTCTTGCTGGGACCCGCGCAACGGGCCGAGTACGTGGCCTTGTTCAGCGACCACGCAGTCGGTCTCCGCGACTTCGCGACTTCGCGACTTCGAGGCCAATGACGAGATCGCGTCCATCCGCTGGTGGGACCACGGCATGCGGCGGGCCTGACCCCTATGCCGAACGGGGCTCGCGGCGCTGCCCGTGAAGGCGAAGCGCCGCGGGCCCCGCACACAGGCGGCGGACGAGGCCGTCCCGATCGGCGTGGCCGGGCACTGGAGGGGCGATCGTGCCCGGCGAACTCCCGTAAGCATGCGGCTCTTTCCGGGGTGCCTCGAAGGCCGGTAGCGGACAGGTGGGCGGGCGGCCGAGAGCCGTCGACCGCGCACACTCGCGGCGATGCACGGCGGCACGGAGGCACGGCGCGAAGTACTCAGGGTGGGGCCCGCCTCCGGCTCGATCTCCCATTGCCCGCAGAGAAGAGCGACGGGGGCGGGACGGGATATGGGACGTCCGGCATCATCAGCGCCTTGATCAACTCTCGCCGGATCGCCAGCGGGGACGATTCCTAAGGCGTGTCCTGCGGAACAGCACTGATGCCGAGGTCGTCGAGGATGTGGTGCAGGAGGCCCTGTTTGTGCGAGGCTCCGTCGTCGTCCGCTGTGGCCACGCTCGCGCCACCCAGCACGACAGTGGCGGCCAGTGCGACTGCCGCGAGGACGGTTCGGATACGCATGTTGTGCTCCTGTTGTCGGGGATGCGTAACTCCACGATCCGCGGAGGCATGGGCAGGCGCGCGGCGGGCTACTCCATAGCGTGTCGGGGTGCACCCGATGGGGTGGGTGGGGTGGGCGGCCTGTCCTGCATGCTGTACCGCAATACGGCCCGGTCACCGGCCCGATGAGACGCCGACCGACGCCATCCGTCCTTGATCGGCGGATGAGTGCGTTTCCGCGCCGGCGTCCAGGCGACCCGGGCGACGGAGGAGACGTGGGGGGATGCGTCCCGGTCGGTGCCCACGCCGAAAGACCGGCGGAGCCGACGGCCACATGTGACCGTCGGCTCCGCCGGCGTTGTCGGGCTCGATGCGCTCTATCAGTCGGTAACACCGAGGAGGTGGTCCATCACCTGCTGGAGGGCCGACTCGTTTTCGGGGGCTTGCCGCTGCGTTGCGGGCGCGGGCATCTCGTCACCGAGACGCCCGGAGGACATCGGTCCGCCACTCTTGGTGTCCCCGAAACCGGATTTCCACATGTGGCCGTCGAGCGACGTCTCATCCGCAATCTGGTGCGTGGGGGGCATCGGTCCTACTGCGGACGCCGTGCCTGCGGTGATGATGAGGGATACCGCGGCCAGGGTCAGGGCATGTGCTGTGTGCTTGATCATGAATTGGTAAACGATCCGACGATCTCTGGGTTTCCCCCACTCACCCGTCCTCGCACCGGCCGGCGCAGCTCGCGACGGTCCGCAAGAGGCGCCCCCGCCCCCGCCCCTGACGGCTCGAGATCGACCGTTCCTGCTAAAGAATTCACCGACTCTCCGCCCGTCCCGCATTCCCGTCGCTACGGTGACCGGCATGAACGCCAACGACGCGCACCCCGCCGACGAATGGCCCCTGCCCCCGTCATGGATGTGGAGCTGCCACGAATGCACTGAGCTGTACAAAGCGATGAAGCGGGCTCCCGAAGTGGTCGATGCGGCACGAAGGGCCGGCGAGCCGGGCATGGACTACGACCCGATGGACTCGGTGGTGAGCACCCAGATCCGGCTCGCCCGGCACATCGCCACCCATCACGCTCCGGATGTCCCCGACGCCGACCAGACATGCGACAGATGCGTATCCGACGCCACCACCCGGGAGATTCCTGCCGCACTCGCCCTGGAACACCGCGCCCGCCACGTGTTCGCACCACCAAGCATCGCCGGCCTGCTCTGATACCGCAGCCGGCATGCTCAGATGCGGTCCGGGCGGATGCGGCCGGTCCGCTTGACGGTGGTCAGGAATCGGGGTGGCTTCCATGCCGGTGACGCGTTCCAGGGGGCCGATGGAATCGGTCGGTGAACATCCGGACCCCACAGGTGGTGGTGCTGGACGGTGGCGCTGCCCGACCCGTGCTGGTCTGATTCCACGGCGGCGGTGTCACCAGTGGTTCGGGCGGCTGGGACGGGTACGACGGAGCCCGCCCGGCCGCCTTGCCCTACGTTGCCGGGCCGGGCTCACAGGCCCTGCACTTCCGCTGACCGGAGCTCAGGGCCGCCGGGAAGTCGGTCAGCCGGTGATCGTCACGCAGGGCAGGCCGACGCTTTCGCCGCCACGGAAGCCTTCCGCACACAGCCTGGTGCCCGACGGGAAGTGGCGTTGAGGGTATGCCTGGTCGCGGTAGGTGCGGAACTTCGCAACGTCCTCGACCTTCGTCTTGGCGCTCCACCCGTTGGTGGTCCACACCCGCGCGGAAATCCTGTGCGGCTGATTGGTGTTGACGACCGACACCTCCACCCTGCCCAGGTAACTCCCCGAGTCATAGGTCTCGATGCAGACGGAGTGGTTGCACCACTTGCCGGCGGCCGTGGCGGGCGGCCCAGCGGCGAAGACGATACCGACAGCCGCAGCTGTCGCCGCGATACCTGTGACGAGCTTCCGAACCATGGTCATACCTTGATCAACGACTACGCCGAGTCCTTGTCACGCGCAGCCGGTCACTGCGGTCGGACCATTCGGTTCCACTGCGGCCAACGGCGTGCCGAGCCGCCGCGGAGAACGCATCGAGCGGGGACGCGGCGTTCTCCGCGGCGGGGTCCGCCGGCCGGGCGCTCAGCTCAACGACGAGCCGGACGGGACGATGACGCCGTAGAGGTCGTGGATCGTCGCGAGCGCGCTGTGGTGGATCTGTTCGGCGGACAGGTCGGAAACCACCGTCGTCAGAGGCCGCGTGGCGCAGGCGTCGGCGACGACGGTGGGTCGGTTGCCGCGCAGGAATGCGCCGGATGCCGTGAAGGCGACGCACATGTGGGTCATGAACCCGGCGATGATGACGTCGTCGTTCCCGGCGGCGTCGACGTGGTCGCCCAGGTCGGTGTCGACGAACGCGTTGGGCGTGGTCTTGACGACGACGGGCTCGCCGTCGATGGGCGCCACACGGGGGTGGATCCGGCCGATGTCGGACCGGACGTCGTACGGGGTTCCCTCGCCACCGTCGTTGATGACGTGGATGACCTTCGCGCCCGCGCTCCTGGCCCGGTCCAGCAGTGCGGCGGCCGAGTCGAGGGCGGACCGCCATCCCGTCAGCTCCATCACGCCACGGGTGTAGGTGTTCTGATAGTCGATCAGGATCAGCGTCGCGCCGGCCAGCGACGCCGGAGTCTGATCGAAGCCGTTGAGTTCCCGCAGAGTTGTCGTAGGCATTGCTGCACCTTCTTGGGCTACGTGTCGAAAGGTTCGGGCCACCGCGCGATGACACACCCCACGCTATGATCCGCCCCGCATGGCGGCAATGTCATGCAACTTGCAGATACGGACATCCGATGCGTCATCGAATCAGCATCGCCGACCGGACGGAAGCCCCTTGAGCAGCATCAAACGGTTCATCGTCGTCCTCCTCTTCGACGGCGTCGACCTGTTGGACGTCACCGGGCCCCCGGAGGTGTTCTCCCTGCTGCAACGGGAGGTGGACGACGCGACGGGTTACCACGTCGTTCTGGCCGCCGAAACCATGGACCCCGTCACCACCTCCGCCGGGGTTCGGGTCCTCCCCGACACCACTTTCCAGGAGGTAGCCACGAGGCGTATCGACACCCTCCTGGTTCCCGGCTCGGTCGAAGTCGACGACCAACGCCGTGTCCACGCCGTCACCGACCCGGCAGTGGTCCACTGGGTGAGGACACTCGCCTGCAGGGCACGGCGCATCGCTTCCGTCTGTGTGGGGGCGCATGTTCTCGCAGCCGCCGGGCTGCTGGACGGCAAACGTGCCACGACCCACTGGTCGACCGCGCAGCAACTCGCCACCGACCATCCGTCGATCGAGGTCGACGCCGACCCGATCTTCATCCGTGATCGCGATGTGTGGACCGGCGCGGGCATCACCGCTTGCCTTGATCTGTCACTCGCCCTCGTCGCCGAGGACTTCGGCGAGGCCGTCGCGCTTCGCGTCGCACGGCAGCTTGTGATGTACCTGAAGCGACCGAGTGGGCAGAGCCAGTTCAGCGTCCCGATCGAACCCGTCTCGACGACGCGACGCATGGACGATCTCCGCCACTACATCACGCGAAACATCACCGGACGCCTCACGGTCGCCGACCTCGCCCAGCACGCCCACGTGAGTGAGCGACAGCTCACCCGGATCTTCACGACTGAACTCGGCATGACTCCGGCGACGTACATCGAATCGGCCCGCGTCGAAGTGGCGCGGAACCGACTCGAATCCACGGATGACACCCTCGAACGCGTCGCGTCCGCTTGCGGCTTCCACACGACCGACACCCTCATCCGCGCATTCCGCCGGAAGCTCAACACGACACCGACGGAATACCGCAATCGATTCCGGCACTCCGGTGAGCGCGAACGGTCCGTCCGATGATCGCGTAGCTGCGGCGGCCCGGACGGCCACTCCTCGCCCCGCGCCACAGACCCTAGCCGGCGTGCCGACCGCCCTTCCCGGCAGCTCCCTGGCAGACCGGGCTCAGGTCGCCATGAATCGGCCCAGCTCGCGCGACTTCTGCTGCAGGGCGGCCGCCCACGCCCCCTCAGGGGAACCCGAGGCCGCGAGGACCTGAACATCCTGGGGCTCGCCGCTCCCGGCACAGTCGGGCGGTTGCCAGTTCACCTCGATGCCCGCCCTCTCCGCCAGCACCAGCACCGTGGCGACGAACCCCTCGGACAGGGCAGCCATGACGGCGTGGTTCGTTCTGCGGTGCCACGCGAGCAGGGCGTCGACGAACGCGGTGAACGCGGTCGGGTCGATCTGGCACTCGTCGTCCTTCATGGGGCCGATGCCGGACGGCAGACCCACTTCGGCCCGATAGATGTCCACCTGGCCGATGAACAACCGCGAGGCCCCGTTGGACGGATTCCACAGGGTCTGGTCACCCATGTCGAAGTACTGGCTCACTGCGACCTCTTCCTGCTGGTCATACGGACCAGCATCATGAGCCGCCGACATCACGGTCGGTCGGTCGGGCCCGCTCGTGCGAGGCGGTGTCAGCGCAGGAAGGTGCCGAACCGTGCCTTGGTGACGGGGCCTGCGACGTCGCCGGGGCCGAAGGCCGTCGCGGTCTTCGTCGTCAGGCCGTCGGTGGTACCGCTCAAGGGCCACACTGCGCCGGCCGAACCGTTCTCCGCCGTCGCGGAGACGGCGAGGTCGCGATGACCGTCACCGTTGGTGGCGCGGACGTCGCACGCCGCGCCGAAGGCGTCGCCCTTCTCCGCGACCCCCGGCACACCCGGGGCATTCTGGGTCAGAATCTGGCTGCCGGTACCGGTGACGCCGGACGCGGTGCCGTGCAGCAGCGCGACCGAGCCCACGTCGGTGAGGCCACTGAAGTCCTCACCGCTGATGCCGAGCGCGACCTCCGCGCGGCCGTCGCCGGTCACATCGGCGACCGCGACGCAGGAGCCGAGCCGGTCACCGTCCTCCTGGGCGCCGTAGAACCCGGGCAGGCTCTGGTCGAAGGTCTGGGTGCGGGTGGCGGAGGGGCCGGTGGGCGTGCCGTAGGCGACCGTGACCTTGCCGGTGTCCTCGTCGTCGCCGGCCACCACATCGCCGTATCCGTCGCCGTCCACGTCACCCACGCCGACCGGCACTGCCGCTCCACTCGGCGACCCGGCGGTTGGCCGACCGCGGCACGGGCACACGCACCCCATGGGCTTTCTGAGGCGGATGGAACGCGTGGTGGAGGAGTGCGAGAGCACGCTGCTGGCCAAGATCTTCCCGACCGAACCGGTCGAGCTGTTCGACGATCTACGGGACGAGTGCGACGACCATGCGATCGTCTGCAGCCCCGACCGTGTCCTTGTGCCCAATGACTACACCGTCGAGCTCGCACGAGTGGTGCACGACAAACTGGCCGAGGAAAGCGGGCAAGTGGGACGGCAACTGACCGATGTGCTGGCCCGCCACGCCGCCGAGCGCGGCTACGAATGGGCCGGCCCGCTCACCGTCCATGTCACCACCGCAGACGTGCCCAACGGCCGGTACCGCATATCGAGCGCGGCCCTCGCCCACGTCCCGGCCGCCGCCTCCGGCCCGTCCTCGTCACACGTGCGGTAACCCCGCGGCTGCGCGATCCCACGCGACCGTCGACCGTGTCACTGCCGGCGGGCATGGAACGGACGGGTTCGACCGGGCGCGGAGTCGGCGGGCCGGTCCGCGTCCGCTCTGTCCAAACGGCTCACCACGCGCAGCGCACGGGGCCGTGTCGAGGTGGCGAAGGGCCACCAGGGAAACCCGGGCATGCCGCAACGGTGCTCGGGTACGGGGCCAGGACACCGACGTAGCGATGAAGGAGGAAGCTCAACTGATGTCCCGCCGTGACACGTCGAGCGACGACAGCACTCCGATACCCCATGACCTGCCGAGCCACCAGGCTGATGCCGCCGGTCGGGTCCCGGATCCGTGGGACCCGGAACTGTCGGAGGGCGAGACCGAGGGGCCCGACAAAACGGTCCCCGACACCGATCAGGCCGGCACCGGTCGGACCGGCGTCCCCAAGGCCGCCGGCGTTCGCGCCGACCAGCCCGTCCCGCATGAGCCGGTCGACTGACGTCGCCCGTCCGGGATGCGCGGGCCGTTTTCGTTCGCCGCGCTGATCGCGGGCGGCGAACGAACTCGGCCGGCCGAGGGCCTGTGTGGACGGCTCCTCCGCTCCTCCGCGCACGCGAAGAAAAGGGAAGAACAGGGGTGCCGACACCGGTCCGTCGCCCTCCGGCCGGCGCACGACGGACACCACGGCACCACTCGGTCCGCGACGGACCCGGCATCCCGCTTCCGGCCTGCTCGACCCACCGGGCGCATCCACCGGCGGCACCCCCGCGAACCCCTGATTCAGCCGCTACACAGAGCACCTGTCGTGGGAGGTGTCCCGTCGAGGTACCAACGGCTGTTGTTCACCTTCAGCGTCCAAGAGGTACAGACCGCGCCGTGGTTGCCACGTCCTCTGACGACGAGGTAGCGATCGCTGTCCAGCTTCTCCACCACCGGTCGGAGTCCGTGTGCGTTCGCGGCCTTGAGTTGGACAAAGTAGTTATCCGCATACTTTTCGGCAACGCTGTCGTGCGTGAAAAGCCGCTGCAGGCGACCTGCATCCTGCTCCTGAACGGCCGTGCGGAACGCGTCGCGCAGCGCGGCGGGCGACGACGATCCCTTGGACGGTGCGTCGGCGCCCGCCTTCTCCGACGGTTCGTTGGCTATGGACACACAGAGAAACGCCACCCAGCCGAAGAACAGCGCCGCCGCGCCATATTGAGCCCAACGCAGGCCCTTCGTCTTCTTGCCCTTGGGCCCGGTCACTTGCTTCCTCCTTGCGGCACGCATGCCGAACGGCACGCGGATTCAGTACGCGCCCCATCCGAGTGGGGCAACATGGGGCAACAAAAGACTAGCTACTGTCCGTGCCGTCCCCTGAGCGTCTCTCCCCCGGAGTCGACGCGCGGTGGGGGGCGCCACGAACAGCACCCCCGCCGCCGGATACACCTCCAGGCCGTCGACCGTCGAAGCCCACCCCACTCCGGCAACGGCCCGCCACACACCCCACACCCCACACATCTGAAGTCCGGCGTAGAGGCGTGACATGCCTGCAATCGGGCGGCGACTGGGGCAGGGGCGCCATCGAGCCCCGTCCCCCATCCCGGCATTCAGGATGACATGTCCGGAGCGCTCCGGACGCCGGCAATGAATCTGCACGGAAGCATCACAAGCCCTACGCGATGCCTTCGGCAGGTGCCGTTAGCGTGACTGACCGCTCGATCCCGCGTGCGAACGCGAACAGGTCTCCGGCGTCCCTGGCGACGCAGCAAGCACAGAAAGATCGCAGATGGACTACTGCTCGTCGTGCCGCCGGAATCTCAATGGCGCCCTCGTGTGCCCGGGATGCGGGGATTACGCCCCGGACATCGCGCCGCCTTCCCACCGCCGCGCACCGGCCGCCACCGCGGCGACCTGGGAGGCATGGCCGGCCGAGGCGGCCCCCGCACCGCGGGCCTTCGATGCCCCGCCTGCCGCGAACGACGGCATATCCGACGCGACGCCGCCCGAGGGCTCGGGCGCCGGTTCCACCACCGGCTTCGAAGCCGCCGCCCCCACCGGGCAGGGCCGGGCGGCGCGGCGTCGGCAGCTGGCGCGCTGGAAGAAGCACCGTCGTCGGGCTGCGGCCGCAACGGCCTTCGCCCTCGCCGGGGGCGCGTTGACCGTTGCCCTGCTACCCGACAAGCCGTCCAGCAGCCACGCACAGGCGGCCGGGTCGCCGGACCCGGAGCGCTCTGCCGCGTCCCGGACGGCCACCCCCTCCTCGCCGTCGGAACGGCCGGACTCCCGCGCGTCGCGGCACATCGGCACCCGCCCGTCCAGGGAGACCGGGCACCAACCCACCGTCGACGCCGCATCTCCCACTGCCACACCGGTCCGGCACCAGCAATCCCCAGCGGCCGGCCACCCCTTCACGCACCCGAGCACGCCGCCGCACACTGCGTCCACGCCGGCCAGGACCACGCACACCGATACCGCGCCCACCCACGACACCGCAGCAGCAGCACCGAAGGCCACCCCGTCCGCTTCCGCCGAACCGTCCGACACCGCCACGTCGCCGGCCGGCCAGCAGCAGCCGACGGCGCAGCCCACCCCCTCGGCCGACCCGGCAGCGCCGACGCAGGTATGCGTACTGGGCGTGGTCTGCCTCGGCTGACGGCGCTCCGCCGCTCGTGCCCTCGCAGGGGGCGCCGACCCAGCACCGGCACGCCCGGCACGAGCTCTCCGTACGCCCGATCCGGCGCAGCTCGCGACGACTTGCGCCGGGGCCACGCAGGGCGGGTTCCCGGTCAGGTCCGTGAGCTGCGCGAAGCGGGCACCTGCGCAAGCGCACGGCAGTCGCCGGCGCTTCCTCAGGTCCGCACGGTGATACCCGGGCGACGCCTTCCCGTCTCAAGGGCGCCAGCGGGGGTCCTGGTCGTCCGGGGTGTCGGGGCTCCCGAAGTGGAAGGGAACCGAGAGGTGGGCGGCCAGGGCCCTGCCGGCCCTGTCGGCGGCTGCCGCCGAGGGGTGAACCGGGCCCTCACCCTCGCGTGTTCCGAGGTACCGCACGGCCGTGTCCCGGTAGATGGTGGCCATCGGCTGCTCTCCCGAGGGGTCGGCGGTGACGGCCGGCACGTTCACGAACCAGTCGTGGACAGTATCGCCATCCCACACCGCCTCGATCGCCACGATGCGGCCGGGATACCTCCGCCGCCAACACCGCCGACTGGACGATCACCTGGACGCTGGAGCCGGAAGGTCGCGGAACTCGCCTCTTCCTCGTCCACGAGGGGTTCGACCCGGACGACCCGGCCCAGATGATGGCCCGCAAGCTCATCGGCAGCGGCTGGCGCACACACGTCATGGACGCGCTCCGGAACGTGCTCGGGCGGCTGTAGCCGTACAGGTCACACGCCTCGATCAGGGTATCCCGTGACCCTGCACGCGCGACGCCGTGAGAGCGGCCGCTGCCCACTACCCGCCTCGTTCACGGACCGTGCGCCGCTTTGTCTACCCTGGACCCGCAGCTGGTTCGCCCCGCCCGCCAGACGGGGTGTCGTAAGAGGGAATCCGGTGGGAGTCCGGAACTGCCTCGCAGCGGTGAGTGGGAACGACCGCCGTCACCAAGCACTGGGTACAGGTGTGACCCGGGAAGCGACGGTCAGTAGGTGTCCCGTCCTTCGGGATGTGCCCACGAGTCCGAAGACCTGCCACTGCTCGTGCGGGGTGCGATCGCCACGCACGTATTCCTTGCGACCCGGTAGCGGGACCGCTGAGCGAGTGGTGCGACTCACCCCTCCGCGCCCCTGGCGCGGGCGGTCCCGCACCCCGAACGGAGGCCCGACACCGGTCCTCACGACGACTCGCGAAGGAGAGTTTCGTGCCCGGCGAACCGAGCATTCCCTCCGTCCCCTCCCCCAGAACGCCCCACCCGAGCGGGACCTGTGTCCTGCTCAAGCATGGTGAGGTCTTCCTCAAGGGCCGCAACCGGCACCTGTTCACCGAGCGGCTGCACGACAACCTCCGCCGCGCCCTGCGGGGCGTCGGCGGCTCCACGTGGATCAAGGACGGCCAGAACGTCACCGTGCTCGGCGGCGAGGTCTCGCAGGATGTCCTGGTGGAGCGCGCCCGCCGGGTGATCGGGTTCAACTCGGTGGAGCCCGCCGTGCGCGTCCCGAGCACCGTGGCGGACATCACGAAGACGGCCGTGGACGCGCTCGCCGCCGTTCGCGCCGAGCGGCCCGGCATCAGTTTCGCCGTGCGGGTCAAGCGCCGGGACAAGAGCTTCGAGATGACCTCGTCGCAATTCGAGCGCTTCCTCGGGGCGCGCGTCCGGGAGGCCCTGGGCCCTGTGCCGGTCAACCTCTCCAGCCCGGACGTACGGGTCTCGGTCGAGGTCGATCACAAGGAGAGCTATGTCTCCTGGACCCGTCATCCGGGGCCGGGCGGACTGCCCGTCGGCTCCAGCGGACGCGCCCTGGTGCTGCTCTCCGGCGGGTACGACTCGCCGGTGGCGGCCTACCGGGCGATGCGCCGTGGACTGCGCTGCGACTTCGTCCACTTCACCGGCGCTCCGTTCACGAACGCCGCGTCCGTCTACAAGGCTTACGCCCTCGCCCGTGAACTCAACCGCTACCAGCCCGGGGGGCGGCTGCACGTCATCGCCCTCGGCCACGCGCAGAAGCAACTGGCCATCGCGGGTGCCGGCAGGCTTCAGGTCGTCGCGCAGCGACGGCTGATGGTCCGCGCCGCTTCCGCATTGGCGGGCCGGACCCGAGCGGAGGCCCTGGTGACCGGTGACAGTCTGGGGCAGGTGGCCAGCCAGACCCTGGCGAACATGGCCGCCGTCGACGAGGCCGCCACCCTGCCGGTGCTGCGGCCGCTGGTCGGCTGGGAGAAGCAGGAGATCATCGACGAGGCCCGGTCCATCGGCACCGCGGAGATCTCCGTGCTGCCGGACGAGGACTGCTGCAAGCTCCTCGCCCCGCCCCGCGTCGCCCTCCGGGCCGGGCTGACGCACCTTCACTCGGTGGAGAAGCGACTCGACCTGGACGACCTGGTGAACGGTCTGCTGCGTGACGTCCAGATCATGTACCCGGGAGAGACCGGCGGGGAGGGGGAGGCCGAAGCGGACGGCCCGGACGGGGGCCCCACGCCCAGCCGCCCCGTTCCGGCCGCGTGTGCGACGGCGCCGTCCGGGACGGTGTCCTCATGACCGGAGACGGCCGGCGGCGGATCTTGGTGATCGGGATCGGCGCAGGGGATCCCGATCATGTGACGCTGGCCGCCGTCCGGGCCATGCGGGACTGCGAGGTGTTCTTCCTCCTGGACAAGGGCGCACAGGCATCCGAGCTGACCCGGCTGCGCAGGAATCTGGTGGCCGAGCACGCCGGTCCCGGGCACCGGGTGGTCGAGGCCGCGGACCCGCGCCGCGATCGCTCCCCCGCGAGCCCGGCCGGCTATCAGGCGCAGGTCGTCGACTGGCGCCACCGCCGCGCCGCCCTGTACGAGCGCCTCATCCGGGACGAGCTGGCGCCGGGCGGGACCGGCGCCTTCCTGGTGTGGGGTGACCCCGCTCTCTACGACAGCACGATCGACACGCTGGAAGAGGTCGTCGGCCGCGGTGCGGTGTCCTTCACCTACGACGTGATTCCCGGGGTGAGCAGCCTCTCGGTGCTGGCCGCCCGGCACCGTACGACACTGACCCGGCTCGGCCGCCCGGTCCGGATCGCACCCGGTCGGCACGTTGCCGGGTCCGGGCTCGCCGAGGGCGAGGACGTCGCCGTGATGCTCGATGTCGGTGCGGCACTCACCGTCCACCAGGAGGAGGGCTGGTGGGTGTACTGGGGCGCCTACGTCGGCACACCCGAGGAGCTGCTCGTCTCCGGACCGTTGGCCGAAGTCGCCGACCGGGTACTGGAGTTGCGTGCCGCGGCCCGGGAGCGTCACGGCTGGATCATGGATGCCTGCCTGCTGCGGGCGGATGACCCGGAGCCGCCGGCAGATGCCGTGTCTCCCGTGCGCGGAGGCTAGAACCCCGCCCGCGCGTCCCGCTGTTGCACGCCGGTGTACGTCGCCCACGGCCGGATGGGCCCGTTGCGCGTCGACGGTGACCGAAGCCCGTGCTCTTGCGTTGGGCGGCGAGCGCCTCGTCCGGCCACCGTCTGGCCGCCATCTGGTCAGCAGGGCCATTTCCGGCCATGTGACAGCCGACGCACCGCTCGCCGTCCGACGCACCGCGGGACCGCCCACCGACGACGGCGTGCGCGCCGACATCGCCGCCGCGCCCTGAAACCGCACCCCGCCGGTGGCTCATCTCACAGTCCGACATGTGAGCAAAGGCACCCGATACGAGGGCCACGCTCTAGGCTGGGTGGGCAATTGGTTCGCCCCGTCCGCCAGACGGGCCGCGTCGTAAGAGGGAACCCGGTGAGAATCCGGGACTGCCCCGCAGCGGTGAGTGGGAACGACCGCCGTCATACGCACTGGATCCGAGCCGCGGATCCGGGAAGCGACGGCCAGTAGGTGCCCGCCGGAGGATTCCGGCAGGCGCGCCCGCGAGTCCGAAGACCTGCCCGTTGCCCGTGCACGCCCATGCGTGGACGGAGATCCCGGTGACCTCGAGGGCGGGTCGGCGTACATACCAGGCGGACACGTGCGTCGCGAACGCACCGTGGTTCCGTCCGGTCCGTCACCGCTTCGCGTTCCTCGTCCCGTCGCCGGGGCTTGCAGGCACATCCGCGAAGGAGAGTTCCGTGACAGCGAAGTCCGCAGCCGCGGCAGCACGGGCCACCGTGTACGGCTACCCCCGCCAGGGACAGCACCGGGAACTGAAGAAGGCAATCGAGGGCTATTGGAAGGGCAAGGTCACCGCCGAAGCCCTCAAGGAGACCGCCCGCACCCTGCGCCATTCCCACTGGCAGGAGCTGGCCGACGCCGGCATCCACGAGGTGCCCACAGGTGACTTCTCGTACTACGACCACGTGCTGGACACCAGCGTCATGGTCGGTGCTGTCCCGGACCGTCACCGCGCCGCCGTCTCGGCCGACGCGCTCGACGGCTACTTCGCCATGGCGCGCGGCACGCAGGACGTGGCGCCGCTGGAGATGACGAAGTGGTTCGACACCAACTACCACTACCTGGTGCCGGAGTTGGGGCCGGACACCGTCTTCACCGCCGACTCCACCAAGCAGGTCGCCGAGCTCAAGGAAGCCCTCGCGGTCGGTCTCACCGCGCGGCCGGTTCTCGTCGGGCCCCTCACCTATCTCCTGCTGTCCAAGCCCGCCCCGGGCGTGGCTGCCGACTTCGAGCCCCTGACGCTGCTGGACCGGCTGCTGCCGGTCTACGCCGAGGTCCTCGCCGATCTGCGCGCCGCCGGCGCCGAGTGGGTGCAGCTCGACGAGCCCGCCCTCGTCCAGGACCGCACCCCGGCCGAGCTGAACGCCGCCGCACGCGCCTACCGCGAGCTGGGTTCCCTCACCGACCGTCCGAAGCTTCTGGTCGCCTCGTACTTCGACCGGCTCGGCGACGCCCTGCCCGTCCTGGCCAAGGCTCCGGTGGACGGTCTGGCGCTCGACTTCACCGACGCGGCCGCAGCCAACCTCGACGCGCTGGCGGCCGCCGGCGGTCTGCCGGGCAAGCGCCTGGTCGCGGGCGTGGTCAACGGCCGCAACATCTGGATCAACGATCTGGAGAAGTCGCTGTCCACCCTCGGCACCCTGCTCGGCCTCGCCGACCGGGTCGACGTGGCCGCGTCCTGCTCTCTCCTGCACGTGCCGCTGGACGCCACCGCCGAACGCGACATCGACCCGCAGATCGTCCGCTGGCTGGCCTTCGCCAAGCAGAAGACCGCGGAGCTGGTGACCCTGGCACGGGGCCTGGCACAGGGCACCGACACCATCGCCACCGAACTCGCCGCGAACCGCGCCGACCTGGCCTCCCGGGCGAATTCCGCCCTCACCCACGACCCGGCCGTGCGTGCCCGTGCCGCCGCCGTCACCGACGCCGACGGCCGCCGCTCGGCGCCGTACGCCGCGCGCGCAACGGCCCAGCGGGCCCACCTCGGGCTGCCGCTGCTGCCGACCACCACCATCGGCTCCTTCCCCCAGACCGACGCACTGCGGAGCGCCCGCGCCGACCTGCGGACCGGGCGGATCGACACGGCCGGCTACGAGGACCGCATCAAGACCGAGATCCGTGACGTCCTCGGCTTCCAGGAGAAGGCCGGCATCGACGTCCTGGTGCACGGCGAGCCCGAACGCAACGACATGGTGCAGTACTTCGCCGAGCAGCTCACCGGCTACCTGGCCACCCAGCACGGATGGGTGCAGTCCTACGGCACCCGCTACGTCCGGCCGCCGGTCCTGGCCGGCGACATCTCCCGGCCCGAGCCGATGACGGTGCGCTGGACCTCCTATGCCCAGTCGCTGACCGGCCGTCCCGTCAAGGGCATGCTCACCGGCCCGGTCACCATGCTCGCCTGGTCCTTCGTCCGCGACGACCAGCCGCTGGGCGACACCGCCCGCCAGGTGGCGCTCGCGCTGCGCGACGAGGTGGGCGACCTGGAGGAAGCGGGCACGTCGGTCATCCAGGTCGACGAGCCCGCGCTGCGCGAAACGCTGCCGCTGCGCGCCGCCGACCATGCCGCGTACCTGGCCTGGGCCACCGAGGCGTTCCGCCTCAGCACCAGCGGGGTACAGGACCGGACTCAGATCCACACGCACATGTGCTACGCGGAGTTCGGCGACATCGTGCAGGGTATCGACGATCTGGATGCGGACGTCATCAGCCTGGAGGCCGCCCGCTCCCACATGCAGGTCGCCCGGGAGCTGGCCGAGCACGGCTACCCGCGCGAGGCCGGCCCCGGTGTCTACGACATCCACTCCCCTCGCGTGCCCAGCGCCGACGAGGCAGCTGCCCTGCTGCGCAAGGGACTTGAGGCCATCCCCGCCGAGCGCCTCTGGGTCAACCCGGACTGCGGCCTGAAGACCCGCGGCTGGCCCGAGACCCGCGCCTCGCTGGAGAACCTGGTCACCGCCGCCCGTACCGTCCGAGCGGAGCTCTCCGGCTCCTGACTCCGTTGACGGCCGGGAGGGGGCGCGCAGCCGCGCCCTCCCGGCCGTCTCCGGCCGCCACGCAGCTCCTCGAAACGCTGGGCGATGCCCTGCGGCAGGACGAACGGGCAGCCGAAGAGCACGGCGAACGGCCCCAGCAGGCTCCGACCGTGGACGACCTGCTCGCCGCTCTGCCGGGCCACCTACGCCACACCCGAATAATCTCCGGCCGCACGGATGCCGGCACCCGAAAAGCACCTTACGGTTCCGATGACCGGGAAAGGCGCCGCCGCTGACCGACAATCCCGGGATGGACGCGACCCTGAATCCGGTCGCTGTATACGTAACCCGGTACCGCCACCGCCCCGAAGTGCGATGTGCGCTACCGGGGAATTCGCGGTGCACCCGCGCCTGCCCTCCGACATGCGCACGCCGCGACGTTCCGTGCTGACTGGTTTCGATAAAGGAACCGGTTCAAGGAACCGGTCCAAGGAAGTGGTCCAAGGAAGCGGTTCAAGGAACGGTCTTCCGGCCTCGGTCGCCGCGACCGGGGGCCGTCCGTACGGAATTCGCCAACCGGCTGCCCGCAACCCCCGAAAGGGGTTCGAAGGGCTCACGGGTGCAGTTCGAGATTCTGGTAGATCTCCGTCGTCACCCTGGAAAAATTCATGGTCATGAAATGGATGCCCGGAACGTCCTCAGCGATCAGGCGGCGGCACATCTCGGTGGCGTGGTCGATGCCGAGCGCTCTGACCGCCTGCGGGTCGTCCTCGGCTGCGAGCATCCGCTCCGCGAGCTGCGGCGGGAACACGGCGGTGCTGAGGCTGGGGATGCGGCGCAGCGAGCGGATCGTGGTGACCGGCATGATCTCCGGGATGATCGGCGTCGCGCACCCGGCGCCCACCACCCGGTCGCGGAAGCGCAGGTAGCCGTCGACGTCGAAGAACATCTGGGTGATCGCGTAGTCGGCTCCGGCCCGGCATTTGTCGACGAAGTGGCGGATGTCGCTGTCCCGGTCGGGCGAGCGCGGGTGCATCTCGGGGAAGGCCGCGACGCCCACGCAGAAGTTGCCGGACTCCTTGATCAGCTGGACCAGTTCCGCTGTGTACTCGACCCCCTGGGGGTGCTTCTCCCACGGACCGAGCGGGTCGCCGGGCGGGTCGCCGCGCAGCGCCAGGATGTTGCGTACGCCCTGGTCGGCGTAGTGGCCAAGGATGTTGCGCAGTTCGGCGATGCTGTGGTCGACCGCCGTGAGGTGGGCCACCGGGGTGAGCGTGGTCTCCTGGGCGATCCGACCGGTGATGTTGATGGTGCGGCCACGTGTCGAACCGCCGGCGCCATAGGTCACCGAGACGAAGGTCGGTGACAACGCCTCCAATCTGCGGATCGCCGTCCACAAGCCGGCCTCGGCCTCCGCGCTACGCGGCGGCATGAATTCGAAGGAGTACGAACGGCCTCCCGCAGCAAGGAGGTCGCGGATGGATACTGCGTGGTCCGCTCTTGTGCTGGGGATACCGAGAGCCATGGATCCAGAATAGCGGCCGACCGAAGGCAACCTGAGGCTTCTCCACTTATTGACACTTCTTCCTTCGGCGGATACCACCGCGCCGATGCCGACGCGAGCATGCTTCCGGCCGTCAATCCGGAGGAACGTCCCGATGAGCCGTCCAGCAGGGAATGGCCGTCCGAAGTCGGCGCCATTCCTGCCGCCGCATCGCGGTTTTCGCGCGGAGACCCGAACCCGCCACAATACCGGCATGAGCACCTACAGGAATTTGCTGCCGGGCCTGCCCGACTGGAGGCATTGCGGGGTGATGGGCGTCGTCAACGTCACCCCGGACTCCTTCTCGGACGGAGGGCTTTGGCTCGATCCCGGTCGGGCCGTCGCCCACGGCTTGGAACTGGTCGCCCAGGGCGCCGACATCGTGGACGTCGGCGGCGAGTCGACCCGTCCGGGCGCCGTGCGGATCACCCCCGAGGAGGAACTCCGCCGGGTGCTCCCGGTAATCCGGGGCCTGGCCGACGGCGGTGCGCTGGTCAGTGTGGACACCATGCGGGCAGAGGTGGCAGAGGCTGCGGTGGACGCAGGTGCGCGGGTCGTCAACGACGTCAGCGGAGGCCGTGCGGACTCCGCGATGGTGAAGGTCGCCGCCCGCACGGGCGTTCCGTTCGTGGTGATGCACTGGCGCGGACAGTCCGCCGGTATGGATGACCTGGCCACCTATGAGGATGTGGTGGGCGAGGTCATCGGCGAAGTGGAGCACCAGATGAACGAGGTGGTGTCCGGCGGAGTCGACCCGACCCAGGTGATAGTCGACCCGGGGTTGGGCTTCGCCAAGACCCGCGCGCACGACTGGGCCCTGCTTGCCAGGCTCGACGCCTGGGCCGGTCTGGGCCGTCCGGTCCTGGTCGCGGCCTCTCGCAAGCGGTTCCTGGGCGCGCTGTTGGCCGATCCGGTCACCGGCAGGCCCCGGCCGGCCCGCGCCCGTGACGCGGCCACCGCAGCCGTCTCGGCGCTGGCCGCCGCCCAGGGCGCCTGGGCCGTCCGGGTCCACGACGTACCCGCCACGGCCGACGCCGTCCGGGTCGAGGCCGCGCTGCGCGAGACACTCAGCTGACCGCTGAGCGGCCGCAGCTGCACCCCTCAAGGTCGCAGCAGGGCAGCCCGGTTCCGGTGCTGCACCATGGGCTGCCTGCTCGGTGACGTGAGGGCGGCGTTCGTCAGACGGCCGGTACGGTCCGCTGATCGGGTCCGGTGTAGGCACCCAGGGGGCGGATCAGGGCGTTGTGGGCCGGCTGTTCGGTGATATGGGCGGTCCAGCCGGTGATGCGACCCATCACGAAGATCGGCGTGAAGGCTGGGGTGTCGAAGCCCAGGAGGTGGTAGGCGAGCCCGGTCGGGTAGTCCAGGTCGGGGTGGATGCCCTCGCGGCGGGCCTTCCAACTCGCCACCCGGATCGCGCTGTTGGAATGCGGTCCGCTGCTCGACACCCTGGTCGACGGGGCCGGGCCGACCTCCGCGCAGGCGACGGCACTGGCCCGCATCGGGGCTCGCGAACTACTTCGCCGGCGCCCTGCTGATGCCGTACAGGGTGTTCCAGTCCGCCGCCGAGGAGCTGCGCTACGACGTCCGAGCTGCTCCAGGCGCGCTTCGGTGTCGGCTTCGAGACCGTCTGCCACCGCCTCAGTACGCTCCAGCGCTCCGGGCGGCGCGGAGTGCCCTTCTCGTTCCTCCGTGTGGACCGCGCCGGCAACGTCTCCAAGCGGCAGTCCGCCACCGACTTCCACTTCTCCCGGCTCGGCAGCACCTGCCCGCTGTGGACGGTGTACGCGGCGTTCTCCTCCCCGGCCGCATCCTCAACCAGGTCGCCGAAATGCCTGACGGCAAGCGCTACTTCTGGGTGGCACGCACCGTCACCCGAGGCGGAGCAGGGCACCACGCGCCACGCGCCGAGTTCACCGTCGCCCTGGGGTGCGAACTGCGCCACGCGCATCGCCCGGTCTACGCGGAGGGCGTCGCCCTGGACGACCCTCGGGCGGCGACTTCGATCGGCCTGGGCTGCCGCATCTGCGAGCGCCGGGACTGCGCCCAGCGCGCCCGGCCGCCGGCCGGTGGCCGCCGGCCGGCCGTCGACCCCGACCGGCGTACCTACGTCCCCTACCCGGTGGACACGTCGGGCAGCGACAGGTGAGGCGCCGCAGGGGAGCCGGAAGGAGTACGGGCCCGGGGCGGTGCAAGCGCCGGGCGCACCGAGAATGCGTTCTGGCACTCTGATGCCGGTGTTCAGGGCATCTCGTCCTGGTGACGGCGGCGCAGCAGCGCCGTGATCGCACAGCGCAGGCATTCAGGGTCGCTCTCGTCGGCCGTTCCGGCATGGAGACGGCAGGCCGGCGCTTCCTGATGCCCGACGGCGCCATCCGGCTCGGGGGAGGCGGTCATGGGGCCGCCGACCAGAGCCGTGAGCTCCGCGATGAGCCTCTCGTCCCGTTTGACCTGCTGGGCGAGTACCCGGATGCGCGCGCTCTGGCCACCGATCTGGCGGCGGCTGGCAATCAGCTGTTCGTACTCCTGCAGGGTCAGGGCGACCGCCTCGCGGCCGCCGAGGGTGATGCGGCGCGGCTGGGGATGTCTGGCCACTGGGATTCTCCGCTCGTCGCCCCCCGTTGTCGTGCTCTCTCGACCGACCCGATCGGCTGGACTCGTCCGGCGGGCGGGCTTGGGCCGGCAGTTCGACACAGCCTGCTCGTCGTGTCATGTCGGTGATCCGAGTCGTCGGTGTCCGGAGAACGCGAGAGGGCCCTCGGATGGTTCCGAAGGGCCCTCTCGTGTCCTGGCTTTGTCCTGAAGGAATCAGTTCGCGGCTCGAACTGCCTGCTCGGACGTGGCGGTCGCGGGCTTCGGGTTCAGCAACCGCTCGGCCAGCTCACCGAAGACCAGGCCGAACCCGCCCCACAGGGTGAGTTGAATGGCGAGAGCGGAGATACGGAAGCGCCACAGCAGCATCGCGGGGAAGTCCTTCGGCACCTCGTTGACGACCGGCAGGAAGGCGTACGCCAGCCCGATCACGAGGACGAAGGCGGCCACCGCGACGACCGTGGCGTACCAGGTGCCCAGCTGCGGGGCGAGCCGCTTGCCGAGGATGGTGGCGCCGATCGCGAGGAGCACGCTGAGCAGCATCATCAGGAAGTACAGGGTCGTGCGCTTGCCGATGGTGTCGGGGTCACCGACCGACGGCGGGTTGGCCGGGTACTTCAGGAACGGCACGACGTACACGGCGAGCAACGCGCTGCCGGACAGCAGCAGCGCGGTGGCGCGCGGGGTGAAGCGGCCGACGCGGCCGAGCGCGAAGCAGTAGGCGAGGGCGGCGATGCCGCCGAATGCGATCCCGTAGACCAGGACGCCGGTCGCGAGACCGGCGGTGGACTGCAGAGCGCGGGAGACGAGCTCGACCTCGTGCTCGTGTGCCGGGGCGTGGGCCTCCTCGAAGCCGATGGCGCCGTCGACGTTCGGCTCACCGAGGAAGTAGGCGACGATCAGGGCGAGCACGCCGGCCCCAAGGCCGGCGAGCATGCCCCGAACGAGCAGGTTTCTTACCGTTGCGGAATTCATGAGTGTGCGGCGTCCCTCGGGTCAGTGGCAGGGGAAGCCGAGCAGGTGGCGTCCGTCGTGCACCCACTCGTGCACCTCCGCGCCACTGACCACGGAGGTGGCGCCCTGCTCGGCGCCGACGAAGTAGAGCAGGACGAGCATCAGGATGCCGAAGAAGGCCGCCCAGGGGGCTATCGCCTTGAGCGGTAGCTTGCCGGGGACGACGGGGTTGGTGGCTGTCGGCTGAGCGACGGTCTGCGCCATGGCAGGACCTCCTCTGGGAGTTCGCGTCCCATCTCGGTGGTGCACATGACGACGGCTACGGGTCTGACTCACGAGGTACCCCAGCGAGCTGCGGTGCCTCGTACACAGTGGCGCGACCGTTCCGGATTCTCACCGGCTTCCGACTTGCCGTCGTCAATATCGGATGAACGGTACCGCGTCCCCGGTGCCCGGCCAAGACCGGCCACCTGGCGTGATCTCCCTCGTCCGCCGGTGGCCCGGTACCCCACGGCGACATGGAACACCGGGGACGATGCCTGCCGGGGCCCCCGGACCGGAACGCGGACCGACCGTGACGGTTACGATCCGGCCCGGACCACTCAGCCCGAACCGAGGAGAACCGGTGCCGCAGGAGCCGATGGCCGCAACGCTCGGCCGCGCCGCCGCCGTGGGCCCCTTCTTCTCCGTACGGACCCATGCCGGAGCACCGCGCGACCAGGGCTTTCTCCCCCTGGCGGAGCTCTACCGAGAGGGCGGCTCACCGGCACTGCGCAACCGCCTGGAGACGGTGGCCACGCGGCTCGGCACGGCAGAGCGGCGGGTCGCCGCGTCCCTCGTCCACCAGGGACTCGCCGGGCGCCTGTGGTCGATCGCCTTCGCACCCGCGGTGCTGGCCGGACGCGTCCCCGATCTTGGCGGCGACGCCTTGTGGTGGCATCCGGAACGGAGCACACCCGACGAACTCTGGCTTCCCGCCCCGTCCCCCCTGCCGTCGGCCTCCGAGGAAGATCTCACGGACCGACTACGAGCAGCCGTTCTGCAGAGTCACCTGGTGCCGCTGCAGCAGGCCATCAGCGCCGTGTCCCCGATCTCCCCCCGAGTGCTGTGGGGCAATGCCGCCTCGGCGCTGGTCGGCACCCTCCGCGTACTGCACGACTGGTGCCGCCGGACCGGCCATCGGGAAGCGGCGGAACGAGCCGTGGCACTGACGGCGTCCCTCCTCGACGACGCGCCGCTGCGCGACTGCGGAACCCTGGATCCCGCCGTCCCTGAATTCTCACGACGCAGTTGCTGCCTGTACTACCGCGTGCCAGGTGGCGGGCTGTGCGGGGACTGCGTGCTGAGGCGGACCGGGCGATAGCGCGCCGGCCCCGCCGAACCGGGTGGTGGGCGATCCGTGCAGCCGAGGAGGGGATGTGCGCAACGAATGGTTGTGCACGCCGGCTGATCGGTTGTTTGCTCTCGCCATCTCCTCCTCGCTTTGATGCCGGAGGGCGTGTGTGGTTGTTCAGACCGGCGAGAGGCGTGTGGGGCATGACGGGCAGGCGGGCGCTGGGGCGGCGGTTCGGGTGGTTGTGGGCGGCGTTTGCGGTCAGCTCGTACGGCACAGGGCTCGGCTTCGGCGCGTTCCCCCTGATCGCGATCCTCGTGCTGCACTCCGGGCCGACCCAGGTGGCGGCGCTGGCTGCCGCAGGACGGGCCGTGGGGGCCGTCGTCGCGGTGCCGCTCGGCCCCTGGGTGGAGTTCCGCCGCAAGCGGTCGGTGATGGTCGCGATGGACCTGGCGCGGTTCGCGGCGATGATGAGCATCCCCGTCGCGTTCGCGCTCGACCGGCTCAGCTTCGCCCAGCTCCTCGTCGTCTCCGTCGTCGTCGCCGCGGCCAACATCGCCTTCAAGGCCGCCAGCGGTGCGTACCTCAAGGCGCTCGTCCCCTCCGAGGACCTGCTCGTCGCCAACAGTCGCTTCGAGTCCACGACGTGGACCTCCACCGTCGTCGGGCCGCCGCTCGGTGGAGCCGCGATCGCGCTCTTCGGCCCGGTGACGACCGTGGTGGCCGACGCGGTCAGCTACCTGCTCTCGGCGCTGGGCATCCGCGCCATCGGCGGCAGCGAGCCGCACCCCGCGCGCACCCGGGCGCCCCGGCTGCGCGCGGGTGACCTGCTCGACGGCTGGCGCTACATCCTGGCCGACCGTACGCAGCGCGCGCTGTTCCTCAACAACCTCTCGGTGAACGGCCTGATCATGGCGACCGAACCGCTGCTCGCCGTACTCCTCCTGGGCCACCTCGCATTCACACCCTGGCAGTACGGACTCGCCTTCGCGGCCCCCTGCGTCGGCGGCCTCGTCGGCTCGCGCATCGCGCACCGACTCGTGGCGCGGTTCGGGCAGCGCCGGATCCTCCTCACCTCCGGGGTGCTGCGCGCGTGCTGGCCCCTCGGACTGGCCTTCGCCCAGCCCGGCGTCCCCGGGATCGTGCTCATCATCGTCGTCCAGTTCGGTCTGGTGACCTGCATCGGCGTGTTCAACCCGGTGCTGGCCACCTACCGGCTCGACCGCACCGACCCCGACCGCGTCGCCCGCACCCTCTCCGCCTGGTCGGTCAGCGCCAGCGCCTCCATCGCGGCCCTGACCGCCGTGTGGGGTCTGCTGGCCGCAGTCACCAGCCCGCGCACGGCGATCGCGGTCGCCGGAGTCCTTCTCCTGGCCACCCCGCTGCTGCTCCCGCACCGCGAGAACGCACCCCGGAACACACCCACCGGAGTCCAAGAAGCCATCGATCTCGTCTGAGGCCGGAGCCTCGGTCAGTTCGCCCATAGCAGTCGCAGAAGCCTTTTCTCACACGGCGGTGGGCTGATCCCAGTGCTTCAGAATGCGGCGCTCGGGGACCCCGGGCATCATCGGCAATACCGGCTGCGAGCGGTCCAGTGCCTGGATCTGCGACTTCTCGTCCACACACAGGAGACGGCCAACTGCGACATACCGGTGGCCGTTGCCATCGACCGGGTCGACCAGTGCGTTGCGTTCTTCGGCGTCTCTTCCCGTGTCTTGACGATCACCCGCTCCACATCGGCATCAGTGGACTTCCGCGGGGCGCCCGGCCTCGGCTCCTCAATGACCAACCACTGACTCACGCCACTGGGGCCTGTCTTGTGGAGATGCATGCGGTGTGAAGGCTGCTTCGGCGAAGTCCGCAGTGAGCGTGGTGCGTGGCACGCTGATCACCGCGTCGTAGGCTTCCAGGGCCGACACGGGCAGGAAGCCGTTGTCCATGCGGATCCGGGCCGGCTCCGGCAGGCCATGTCGCCGGGCGTGCGTGCGCAGCGCGCGGGTGTCCACCAGCGCCGGCGCTTCGAGCACGCCTGCGAACAGCGACTCCACGCTGTCGGGTGTCGCTTCGGGGGCGTCGGCCGCAGATTGGCGCATCCCGGAAGGGTGCGCCGGATCGGGGACGTTCGCCACGGTCCGGCCGCCACCGCTGGTCAGCGCCACGGACACATAGTCCGTTCCGAGCTCCTGGGCGAGGGGGTATCCCATGGGCGTCCGGGCGAGCGGGCCGCCCTCGGGGTTGGCGGTGCGTTGGATGTGGGCATTGTGCGCGGAGACGACAATGCGGGTACCGGGTGCGGATCGGTCGAGCAGGTGGAGCAGGCTGTCTGCCAGGTAGCGGTCTCGGGTGGCAAGGTCGGCGGCGTCGGGTGCGCCGCCGAGCAGTTCGGACATCGCGCGCTGCATCTGGTCGGTGCGCCAGGCCGCCCAGACGTCCGAGAGGGCATTCTCGTATGCCTGGCGGCCGCCGTTCTCGACATAGACCTCACGCATGACGGTGACACGGTTGAGCAGCCGACCGAGCATGGCCGAGAGCCGATCCTGGACTGCGGGATCGAGGCGGAGGCGGGCGTGGGCGGGGACCAGACCCGAGCCGCCCGCGAACGGCTCCGACAGCTCCAGAGCGGTACGCGCATAGTGCACCGCGCCGGAGTCGACATCAGCCAGATACCTCGCGACCGGCTCCAGTACGGGCGTCAGCGAGCCGCCGGCCGCCGGGACGTCGAGCCCGGCGAAGCGGACCGGATGCGGCGCAGTGGCATTGTGGGCGCGCAGCCACCGCAGGGTGTCGCGGCCCTCGGCGGACTGGCCCGGATAGCCGTCGCTGCGAGGCGTGATCAGCGCGTCGAGATCACCGTCGTGTCCCCTGACCCAGGCGTCGACGGCTCGGCCGGAGGCGGCCCCGAACTCCACTGCGTAGACGGTAAATCCGCACTCCTGGACCAAAAAGCGCAGCATCCGATCGCGCATCAGCCCGAACTCGCGTATCTGGTGGGAGTTCTCGCCCAGCGCGACCACTCGCGCGTCACCGACGAGTCGGCGCAGCGGCTCCAGGTCGTCGAGCGGGGCGGCAAGGCCGGGAGTGGCAAGACGGACGGCGTTGCGCATAGTCCACTCGGCGAGGGGGAGCGGGCGTGGCAGGCTCATGATCGTGACACTAACAACCAGTGCTCATGTTCGAGTGACCTGATTCAGAAGTTCCCTGACAGTTCCCGCTTGGGCTGAGGAAACGGCGAGATCTAGCCGAGAATCTTTCCACTTGGGGCCATGGTGCTCGGTGTCAGGGATGCGGCAGCTTCTCCTGCGACCGCCGCGTCGGGTCCGTCCCATGACGCGGGCAGGAACAGCCGCCACGAGGGCGGGCAGGAGGCGGTGTCGGAGGCGGCATGAACGCTCACACCGATCTGGCAGGTGCCGACCTTGCCCAAAGTGCCGGAGTACTGACGAGCCACACCGGGCGAGGCAATGCCGTCCTTGGGAAAACCGGTGTCGTCCACCACCCATACCTGCGGACACACCGTCCGCACAGCCCGCCCTTGGCCCGCTGATCACGCCGCACCAACGGCGCGAACACCTCCCCGACGAACTCCTCCAACCGACCCCGACACGCAGCAAGCTCCCCAGCCCTCATACAACCAGCGAACTACCGAACACCCACCGCGACAAGACCAGCTGACAAAGCACTACTGGTAGTTGAGTGCGGCGATCCAGTCGTCTCGGCCCCGGCGGGTGACGTCGAGGAGGTGCCACACCGGGCTGAACAGGTCGATGCCTCGTTGGTCGATGTCGTCGGACATCCGGGGGTGCACCGAGTAGAAGTGGCGCACCGAGCCGTTGTCGTCGCGGGTGAACACGGACACCGTCGAGTCCTGGTTGCCCTCGGCGTCCTCGCTGCCCAGGTCGTACTTGAAGGTACTGGCCCCGGCGCTGAGCAGACGCAGATTCGTCCACTTCCGGTTCCGGGCGTGCGCGCGGAGCGTGGGCAGGTCGGCTGCGCCGACGATCGCGAGGTCGACGTTCTGCGCGAGGTGGTGGGCCACTCCGTTGAACCCATCGCACCACATCGTGCACATGGGGCACGGCTCGGTCTGCTTCTTGCCATACATGAGGTGGTAGACGATCAGGTCACGCCCGGGCTGGGTGAACAGTTCGCTCAGGCGCACGGTCTGCGCCGGCGCGTCACCAGCCTCCAGATCAGCAGGGCCCTCCTCGAACGTGTAGTCATCGACGACGGGGCCCACCGGCAACCGGCGACGCAGGTCGGCGACACGTTCACGATGGCTCATCAGCTCGATCTCGGCTTGCCGCAGTTCCTCGCGGGCGCTGACGTATTCGGCCGACTCCCCGGTGAGATTGGTTGGACGCATCGCTACTCCCGGCCTGGCTGCTGACTGGTGGCCTTCATCTACCTAGCCGCCCCACCGTATGTCTGCGCACAGTTCTCGTGAGGCAGCGAAGTGACAAGGACCTGGGCAGTGCACCCCTTTGGATCAATCAAGATCCACCGGACACCCACACTGCCGGAGAGTGCGGGGCCCGCCTCCCGTCATTCCATCCGGCTGACGTACCGCCAAAGCGAACTGCGGGCCCTATCCGGCCGGCCTGCACAGGAGGTGCTGGCGATCAATTCCCACGAGAGTCGCCGCTAGTCGCCGCTAGTCGCCGTTGAAGACGAGGTATCGGTGAGCTCTGCGCTGGACTTGAGCCGTAAGGGCAAGGATCTCGTGCACCGCTTCGGCTTCACCGTCGGCTGAACCGTTCGCCAAGGCCCGGGTTTTGGGGACGAGGACCCTGAGCTGCGACCGGTTGAACACGGTGTCGTCGTAGGGGTCGACGCATCCCAGCAGGGGCAGGTTCTGGCCCGCTGCCCGTCGTCGAGCGGCCCGGGGGAGCCGGTGCCGGCGCCCGCTGGCTTCGCTGCCCCATACGGGGTGATCGGATCCGGCGAAGGCAGATTCGGGGATGCAGGGAGTACCGAAGGCTCGTCCGCAGGTTCCGATCGAGGCCTTGGGCCCGCTCAGCGTGAAGCGCCGTACCGCTGTGCCAGTACGGCCACGGTCCGGGTGATGGCCTCTCGCAGTTCGGGAGGGCCGAGCACTTCCGCCTCCGCGCCGAGTCTGAGCAGGTCGCTGACGGCGACGGCCTGGGCCTCGACGGGCATCTCCAGGTGTACCCAACCGTCTTGGTCCGGCGGCCCGGCCCCTTCGAGGGCTCGTGCGCCCACCGCGCCGAACTGCATGGGCAGGAAGCGCTGCGCGCGGGGCGAGACCCGTAGCCGCGCCGTCCCCGTATACAGTGCGGCTTCCAGTCGGCGGGAGGACTCTTCCCAGTAGGCGGCGAGATCGAATCCGGCCGGTCGGTCGAAGGGCTCTCCCGTGGTGTCCACGGTCAGGAGCCGTGACATCCGGTAGGTGCGCACGGCCTCGTCCGTCAGTGCCACCAGATACCAGATGCCGCCTTTGAGGACGATGCCGAGCGGGCGAAGCTCCCGGTGCACCTCGCCGCCCCAACGACGGTAGTGCGCGCGCAGCACTCGCTGGTCCCACACCGCTTGGGCGACCTGGGTCAGGTGGGGGACGATGTCGGCCTCCCGGAACCATGCCGGTGCGTCGAGGTGGAAGCGGTCCTGGATGCGCCGGGTCCGCTGGGCCAGTTCGGTCGGCAGAGCGGCCTGCAGTTTCAGTTGGGCCGTGGTCAGCACAGCGCCCAGGCCCAGCTCATGTGCCGGGCCCGGTGCGCCGGAGAGGAAGAGCGATCCGGCCTCGGCGTCGGTGAAACCGGTCAGGCGTGTGCGGTAGCCGTCCAGCAGGCGGTAGCCGCCGTCGGGGCCGCGGTCGGCGCAGACAGGGACGCCCGACGCACCGAGCGCCTCGATGTCCCGGTAGACGGTGCGCACGGAGACCTCCAGTTCGCCGGCGAGCTGGGCGGCGGTCATCCGTCCACGGTTCTGGAGCAGCAGAAGCAGGGCGAGAAGTCGGTCGGCACGCATGACGGCATTGTCGCGCCGTACCTGACAGAAGGTGTCAGGTACGGCAGCCAAGCTGATCGCAGGCCGCAGGGAAGACGCCGTGCGGCCGATCGAGAGGACTTTCATGCCCACGCAGACCGCCGTCGGCCACTTCACTTGCGCCAGCTGGGAGGAGCGGACCGTCAGCCCGAGCGAGGCGGGCCCGAAGCTCACCCACGCCTCCGTGGCCAACGCCTTCTCAGGAGGCCTTGAGGCTGCCGTCACCACCTGCGAGTACACCATCGTCTACGTCATGGAGAAGTCCGGTACGTTCACCGGCATGGAGCTGCTGGCCGGCAGTCTCGACGGGCGCGAGGGCACTTTCGTCGCGGAAGGCCGCGGCACGTTCGATGCGGACGGCACCGTGCGCTGCACCTTCGACGTCGTCCCGGGATCGGGCTCCGGGGAGCTGGCCGGACTGCGCGGAACAGGTACGTTCACCGCCGAACACGGTAAGCCGTCCGTCCCGTACACCTTCGCATACGAACTGGGCTGAGAGGCGTCGCGGGACCGGTCACGAGAGACAGGTAACGCGCAGGACAGGTATCGCAGGACAGGTCACGCGGGACAGGTCATGCGGGAGCCTTCGGGGCGACTGCAGGAGGGTGGGCGGCCGCGTCGCCCGCCCCCAGGCGGCAGCCACTCGGCCTGCTCAGGGCGGGCGCGGCGTCCAGCGTCGAGGGCCGTAGCGGCCCGGCCTACGCCGCGCAGAACTCGTTGCCTTCCGGGTCCTGCATGACCCACCAGTGCCCGGCAAGTCCCCTGTCGACCTCGCAGACGCGGGTTGCCCCCAGGGCTTCGAGCCTGGCCACCAGCTTGTCGAGGCCGCCGGGTTCGCTGTGGACGTCGAGGTGCAGGCGGTTCTTGCCCACCTTGTCCTCGGGCACGTCCTGGAAGAGCAGTCGCCGGCCACGGCCTACGCCGCTGGTCTCGTCGAACGGGTCCTCGGGGTGGCGGATTGCGGCGTAGCCGCGGAAGGTCCTGCGGCCACGGTGCTCGGTGACCGCCTCCGCACCGATGTGGCCGGCGGCCAGTAGTTGCCCGATGAGAGCGCTGGGGTCTTCCACCTCGTATTCAAGGGCCGCAGCCCAGAAGTCCGCGAGGACGGGTGCATGCGTGCTGTCGATGACCAGCTTCCAACTCAATGCCATGCGGCTAGTTATATGGGTTCGGACTCCTCCGCATCCAAGGGCTTGCCGCTGCACTCGTTCCGGTTCCTCCTCGGACTCCGACTCCCGCGACGGTCAGCGGCCGTTGTCCGCGTGCAGGGCGTCGGCCATGGGCGACGCGCCATCGGTCACGTAGGCGCGGATCGAGGCCAGATAGGCGTCGCGGTCGATGCGTCCGTCGCCGTCCAGGTCCAGTGCGTCGAAGGCCGTCCCGGCGTTGTCGGCCGGGTTGCCCAGCGCGGCTCGCAGCCGCGTGAACTCCGCCCGGTCCAGAGTTCCGTCCGCGTCGGTGTCGGCGAGGTCGAACAGCGAACCCAGGGCCTGTCGGCAGACATCGTCGAAGGATTCGCCACCTGCCCATGCGGCGTACTCCTCGAAGGTCACCCTGCCGTCGGAGTTCGCGTCCATCGAGGCGTAGACGCGTTCATGAGCGGTGCGGGCGACAGCGACGAGCGGGTCGTCTCCGCCGCGTCCCGACGCTGCGGCCGCGCGTTCGGGGCGGGCGAGGTATTCCTGCCGGGAGATGACACCGTCGCCGTCCGTGTCCAGCATGGTGAAGATGTTCCCCTTGGGCGTGACGGCAGCAAGGGCGGTGGGGGTCTGCATGACGCGCTCCGGTCCGTAGGGAGCCGAATCCGGCTCGGGGGATATGTGCCCTGATCTCCGGCCGCCAGCCGCGAAGTCGTTCGCATGAGTGAACAGGCCGTACTCGGCCGGGTCCGGCGCGCCCACGCCTGCGCGAGGGGGCAGTCGGCCCGGCACCGTCAGGGCGCCCGCACCAAGGGTGGCTCTCCCCAGGGAGCGGCCAGGGCCTCCCGCAGGGCGTCGACGGCGGCGGGACCGATGCGGTCGGCCAGCGCCTCCTCGAGGACGGCAAGGACGGCCTGGGCGCGGCGGTGGGCTCGGGCGCCTTCGGCGGTGGTGCGGATCAGGCGGCTCCGCGCGGACGCGGGGTCGGGCACCTGCTCCAACAACTCCATGGCGATCAGGCCGTGCACGGCCTGATGCACGGTCTGCCGGGTGACGCCGATGCGCCGGGCGAGCTCGGAGATCGAGGTGCCTTCCGCGTCCAGGGTGGCGAAGACGGCGGCCTGGGCGGCGGTCAGGGGCTGCTCGCCCGCCTGCCGCATGCTGGCCAGCAAGGCGTCGTCGAACCATCGCTTGGCCTCGATGAGCAACTGGGGCAGGTTCCGGGAGGTGGTCATGGCTCCTGAGGGGGACGGGGCTTCGAGCATAACGACTCCGCGACGGCGGCCCCTGGGTGCGGTGAGCGGGCCGCCGCCGCGGAGGCTCACAGAGATTGTCAGGTAGCCTGACAGTCGCTACCCGATGCCCGCTGCACCCTCATGCCGGAGGTTTCCATGACCATGGAGTTCGCCCGCCGCTACCGCTCGCACTCGCACCTCCCCGCCCAGCCGGACAAGCCGTACTTCATCGAGAAGGGCATGGGTGATCGCGCCCACCTGTTCACCGACTTGATCACCATCTACGCCGGCGCGGAGCAGACCGAGAACACCTTCAACTTCTTCACCTGCGAGGGCCCAAGGGGCGAAACCATCCCGGCGCACTCCCATGCGCACACCCACGAAGTCTTCTACGTCACGGACGGCGCGGTGCGGCTCTTCGTGGAAGACCTGGACGGTGAGCAGCACGAGAAGCTGCTCACCGCCGGCGACTTCGGGTTCGTGCCGAAGAACTGCCCGCACGCCTACCGCATCGAGCGCCACCACAGCCGGATCGTCGGTGTGGCCGCCGGTCCCGGTGGCACCTTCGAGCGCTTCTTCGAGAACCTCGGCAGCCCTACCGAGGACCTCGGACTACCGCCGCAGCCGTGCGTGCCCGAACCCCACAAGTTCGCCGGCGTCCCGCAGCAGTTCGACGTACGCTTCCTGCCCGACCACAGGTGGCACAGCGCGGACCGGCCCGGCGCGGCCGACTGATCTCCGGAGGAACCGCGGGACCTCGGCGGCCTCCGCACACCGGCGCCGGCACCGGGTCCGGCGAAAGGCGGCGGCAGCCGGGGGCCGGGGGCCTGATCGAGGTACCGCTCACGCTCACACCAGGCGGGCGGCGATGTCCTGCGCGCAGCTGCGCAGCGCGGGCAGGTGGGCGAGCAGTTCGTCGCGCGAGGTGAGGACGACGGTCGCGCCGAGGGAGACGGCCAACTGCGGGCGGCGGGCGGTTTCGCCGCCCGGCACGGCGACCGCGACGGAACGGACGCCGATCTCGTTCTCCTCGTCCGCCTCCGCCCATCCCTGCGTCCGTACTCGCGTCAGCTCCTCGCGCGCGGCGTCGCCGGTGGTGACCGTGCGGGGGGTGACGGCGACGAGCGGCGCGGCCAGCAGTGCCTCCCGCTCGCGGTCGGGCAGTGCGGCCACCAGGGCCTTCCCGAGCGAAGTCGCGTGCCAAGGGTTGCGGGTGCCTTCGGCGCTGCGCAGCTGGAGATGCTGAGTGCCCTCGATCGTGTGGACGAGCAGGACATCGCCCCCGTCCAGGACTCCTGCGATGGCGGGGAGGCCGGTGCGGGCGGCCAGACGGCGCAGAGGGCCCGACGCGGCGGCCCAGCCGGCGTCGGAACGCTGGAAACCGCGGGCGAGTTCCAGCACCCGCACGCTCAGGGCGTACCGCCGGGTGTCCTCGTCATAGGCGACGAAGCCCTCCGCGGCCAGCCGTCCGAGCAGCCGGTGTGCGCTGCTGACGGGGAGCTGCGCGCTACGGGCGATGGCGCTGACGCCGGCTCCGGACGGCAGATCGGCCAGCACCGTCAGCAGCCGCAGCCCGCGGCCGAGCATGTCGTCGCCCGATTGCGTGCTCACCGCTGCTGTCTCCTGGTCACTTCGCGCGTCCGCCCGCGGGTGCGGGTTCTGCTCCGGCGGGGTTCACCGTACCCGTTGGGTGCGGTGCGGCGGCTTCGGATGCCGTGGCCCGGGGCTCGCGGACGGTGAGCATGAGGGCGGAGGAGAGCAGGGTGCAGGCGGCCATGAAGCCGAAGGCGCCCGCATTGCCGAGTTCGGTGCCGCGCACCCAGCCGACGAGGTAGGTGCCGGCGAACGAACCGAGGGCTCCCAGGGAGTTGACGAGTGCCACCGCGGCGCCCGCGACGCCGGCGGGCGCCAGTTCCGAGACGAGAGCGAAGTAGGGGCCGTACGGCGCGTACATGCACAGACCGGCGACTACCAGCAGGGCCAGGGCGAGCGGGAAGTGGGATCCGGCCGCGTAGCTGCCCAGAAGGGCCAGTGCGCCGGCCGCGAGCCAGGGCCAGACGGCGATGCGGCGGCGTCCGCTGCGGTCGGACAGGCGGGAGTTCAGCAGCATCGCCACGGCGGCGAACGCATACGGCACGGCCGACAGCAGGCCCGTCGCCCCGATGCCGTCGCCGGAGCCCTCCTTGATGATGGCCGGCAGCCAGAAGATGAAGCCGTACATGCCGAAGGACCAGAAGAAGTACTGCGCGGCCAGCAGGAGAATCGGCCGGCAGCGCAGCACCTTGCGGTACTCACGCGCCGTCTCGTCGGCGGAAGGGAGCCCGTCGGCGGAGCAGGGCTCGTCGACGGAACGGGGAGCGGCCGGGAGCGGGGCCCCGGCGGCGTGCCGCTCGGCGGTCAGTGCGGCCTCCAGCGTGGCCCGCTCGGCGTCGCCCAGCCAGCGGGCGTCGGCGGGCCGGTCCTTGATCAGCCACCAGCAGAGCAGGCCCCACACGATCGAGGGGACGCCTTCGAGCACGAACATCAGGCGCCAGTCGGAGACGGAGATCAGCCAGCCCGAAACGGCGGACAGCCACATGACGGTGACGGGATTGCCCAGGATCAGCAGGGTGTTGGCCCGGCCCCGCTCCCCCTTGGTGAACCAGCGGCCCAGCAGCATCACCATCGACGGGAGCACCGCACCCTCGACCATCCCCAGCGCGAAGCGCACCGCGATGAGCTGGCCGGGGCTGCTGAGCAGGCCCTGGAGGACGGCGAGCAGGCCCCAGGTGACGGTGCACCACGCGACCAGCCGGCGGGCGCTGCGCTGCTCGGCGTAGATGGTCCCCGGGATCTGGAAGAGGAAGTAGCCGAGGAAGAAGGAAGCGGCGATGAGCGAGTCGAGTCCCGCGGAGAGACCGAGTTCCTTGGCCATTCCGCCCGTCGAGGCGATCGCGTAGTTGGACTTGTCCAGATACGCGAGCGAGTACGTGACGAAGGCGATCGGCATCAGGTGCCGGGCGCGGCGCGAGGACCAGAATCCCGCGACGGGACGGGAGGGAGACATCTTCGTCATCCCGGACCCCCTTTTTTCCGTGCGATGGAAAGTGTTTCACTGGGCGGGAAGACGTTATGAGGGCGACGCCGACGGGTCAATGGGTTCGGCGGCGTGGCCCGTCCCACATCCGTCCGCGGACGGCGACCCCATCGGCCCCGCCGCACAGCAGCGAGAGCGAGCAGCAGATGCAGCACACCCCCGACCCGGCCGGCGCTTTCGGCAAGGACACCGTGGACGTCCTCGTGCCCTGGAGCGACCTGGACCGGCGGCACGGAACCTGGCCGACCGGGGTCCGTGTCCATGTATGGGACGGGCTCGCCCCGGTCGAAGCCCTGCCGCACGAGACGCTGCGACGGATCGGTCTGTGGGTGATGCCCTACGCCGTGCCCGGGGTCGAGCGGCTGCTGCCGCAACTCCCGCAGCTGCGGGCCGTCCAGTCACTCAGCGCCGGAGTGGAGAAGCTGCTCCCGCTCCTGCCGGAGGGCGTGGCACTGCACAACGGCCGGGGTCTGCACGACGCGAGCACCGCCGAGCATGCGGTCGGGCTGATCCTGGCGGCGCAACGCGATCTGCCCCAATGGCTCGCCGACCAGTCGGCCGGGCGGTGGGAGCCGCACTTCACCCGCTCCCTGGCCGACTCCCGGGTCGCGGTGATCGGGTACGGGGCGATCGGCGAGGCGCTCGAACGGCGCCTGCTCGCCTGCGAGGCGGAGGTCGTACGGGTCGCCCGCCGAGCCAGGCCGCAGGAGAACGTCCACGCCGTCGACGCGCTGCCCACGCTCCTGCCCGAGGTGGACATCGCCGTCCTGGTACTGCCCGAAACGCCTGCGACCACGGGCCTGTTCGGGGCGACGGAGCTGGCCGCACTGCCGGACGGGGCGCTGGTCGTGAACGTGGGGCGCGGCCGCACCCTGGACACGGCGGCACTGCTGCGGGAGGCCGCCTCCGGGCGGCTGCGCGCCGCGCTCGACGTCACCGACCCCGAACCCCTGCCGTCCGACCACCCACTGCGCAGCGCACCCGGCGTTCTCCTCACCCCGCATGTCGCGGGCGGCTCGGCCGCGTTCCGGCCACGAGCGGAACGACTGGTGGTCGAGCAGGTACGTCGCTTCGCGGCGGGCGTACCGCTGGACAACGGCTACCCGGCCCGCCCGGCCTGACCCGGCACGAAGGCTCCCCTCGCCGGCCTCCCCGTCGACCTCCTCATCCGCCTCGCCGCCGGCTTCGCCGTCGGCCTCTCAGCGGGCTCTCCGTCGGGCTCTCCGTCGGGCTCTCAGCGGCGCGCTCGCGGACGGCAGCGGGCAGCGGGCCGCGGGCCCTGTATGATCATGATGCAACTCCGGCGCAGCACGCGGAGTGATGCGTCTGTGGTCCAAGGAAAGACGTCCGCCAGCCGGCGGGAAATGCAGGTGCAAGGCCTGCCGGGCGCTCCACGTAAGAGGTCCCCGCTTCAACCGAGGCGGGGACCTCCTGTCGTTCCCCGCCCTGCGATCGCCTGCTCCGGCCCCGCTGCCGCCCGACGGAGGAGCCCCCGGCCGGACGGGGGGCCGGCCGGGGACACTCTGGCATGTGCCCGGCTCGCGAAGCCGGAAACCTCAGCACTGACGACTCGACAGATCTCGCGGCCGCATCGGCGGTGGACGGCAGGGGCCGCCTCGGCCGGATGTCCTGGTGCCACCGGGCGGCAGCTTGGGCCACCAGGTGTCCGGCCGACGTTCCGACGGTTCGTCATGTGGTTCCCGTTGTGATCATCTCGATGGGATCCCGCCAAAGTTGGCGCGTCGGGCTCACTTCCCCGTGCCCGGAGATTGCCTTTCATTGACATTTACTTGGCCATCGCTTTACTTTCGGTGAGGCGGCATCGGCGCAGGTCAAGGCCGTGCCATCGGACACGCATTGTCCGCACTCTCATCGGAGGTCCCCATGGATCAGCTCATCAAGAAGATGGCCCAGGACAAGGTCTGGCAGAACTGGATCGCGGCCAACTCCGCCCAGCAGGCGGCGAAGAACGGCTGCATCAGCGCGGCGCCCAAGGCCGGCTGCATCAGCGCCGCACCGAAGACCGGCTGTATCTCCTGACCCACGCATCCGCCGGTGCCCGGGAGCGGGCCGGTGGCGGCGATCCCCGCCACCGGCCACCGCCCGCTCCCGGGCAGCGCGCCCCCGGACTCCCCGCGGCACCCGTTCTCCGAGCCCCCTGACGAGGTTTCCATGGAAGGTCAGCCGACCGCCGAGGTCATCGAGCGGATCCGCGACATACCGATCTACCGCGAGTCGCTGGCGAAGGGTCATTTCCCCCTGCTCGACAAGCCGGAGATCGCACGCGGCTTCCCGGACAACTGGATGACGCCCCGGCTGGCCGCGGCGCTGGAGTCCGGCGAGGCGGAGTTCGTGCTCTCGACGGGCACCAACCACGCCCGGATGCAGATCATTCGGCCCCCGTACTTCCTGTTGCACTCCTACTACCAGCTGTGGAGCGAGCACCCCGACATCGCGGCGACCTGGGAATCGGGCTGCCGGCGCGTCTCGCTGACCACGGTGCTGGCGACTGAGCATGTGGCGCGGGTCAACGCCGCACGGCGCGGCGTGCCGCCCAGGCCGGTGCCCACTCTCGACGACCGATGGCTCGACGAGCGCACCTGCTATCTCAATCTGCGGCTCGACCCGGCGCAGTGGGAGCGCGACGACGTGGTGCGGATGCTCGGCGAGATCGAGACCGCCCGGCAGGAGCACCCGCTCGGCTGGTACCACCTGGACTGCTCCGGATACCACCTGGCGCATCTGGTCCGAAAGGTCGACGCATGGGGGCTGTGGGACGACTTCCCGCCGCCCGCCAGCATCATCCACGCCTACGAGTACACCCCGGTGAACGTCCGGCGCTTTCTGCAGGAGCATTTCTCCTGCCCGGTGATCGACCTGTTCGGCAGCACCGAACTGGGCTATCTCTATTTCAGCGACCGCCGGGGAAGGTACTGGCCGCACCTCGACGAAATGAGCGTCGAACTCCTCCCGGTGGCCCCCGGAAGCACGATCTACCAGCTCATCGTCACCAGTGTGCGCAACCCCCACATGCCGCTGGTCCGGTACCGCTCGGGTGACTGCGTCCGCACGCTGGACGGCACGCCGGATTCCGGAAAGATCGCCCAATTCTGCGGCCGGCACAAGGAGTTGCTGAGCACGCCGCACGGGCCGGTCGCCCAGGGCGACCTCGACCGGTGCATCGGCGAGGCATGCACGCAGATCTTTCTGCACCAGCTCCAACTGGTGGGCGACTCCGAGGCCCGGCTGGTGTACACGACGTTCGCCGAGGGACCCGTCGATGCCGCGGAGGCGCGGACGCTGGAGCGGAGCATCGGTGAACTGACCGGGCGGCGCTGCCGGGTCGAGCACCGCGTCCATCTTCCCGTCGGGCAGTCCGGAAAGTACGCCTGGCTCGCCGGCGACGGCGTCTGACACGGCCCTCCCACCCCTCCCCACCCGCACTGGAGCCCGATGACCAGCCGACCGACGATCTCCGCCGACGATCTCAAGGACCTGCTCGGCGCCGCGCTGCACACCGAGGTGGTGCGGCATTTCGACGACAAGAGCCCGGAACTGCCAAGCGAGTTCGTGGCACGCCAGGTCACCGAGTGCCTGCGCTACCTCTATCTCGTCTCCCGGCACCGCGAGCGGCTCGGCGGGCTGTTCCTCCCGGTCGAGCAGGACATCGACGAAATCTGGCACTACCTCATTCTCCAGACCCGCGAATACCGGGCGCTGTGCGAGGAGCGGCTGCCGGGACGGTTCTTCATCGAGCACCGCAGCATCGCCTACGAGGACTACCAGCAGGAGCCGGGCCGCGAACAGGCGCTGGAGGAGGCGCTGCGCTGGATTCCCTTGTACTGCCGGGAGTTCGGTCCGTTCGACGAGGACGCGCTGCCGCACTGGACCATCGTGCGCTTTCTGCACGAGCAGATGGGGCTGTCCCTCACGGATATCGCGGCGCTGGAACCCATGGCGACGACCTGAGGGGTGTCCCGGGACAGCCCTCAGGGAGCGCCTTCGCACTCCCGTCGTCCGCCTTGGACGACACCCCTGGCTCTTCTGTCGGTACGACCGGAAAGAAACCATGACGGCTCCGAACACCGCTCCGGTCACGCGCGAAGTGCCGGAGCAGCGACGCATTCTCGCCGTGTTGGCGCTCTCCCAGATCCTCAGCGGGGCGGCCCTCGCAGCGGGGATCACCGTCGGCGCGCTGCTCGCGGAGGAGATGCTCGGCTCGACGGGTCTGGCGGGGCTGCCCAGTGCGCTGTTCACCGCCGGCGCGGCGCTCGGCGCCGTCGGCATCGGCCGGCTCTGCACCCGCTGGGGCCGACGGCCCGGGCTCGCGCTCGGCTATGCCGTCGGGGCGCTCGGCAGCCTCGGGGTCGTGACGGCCGCCGCCCTCGGCAGCCCGGCGCTGCTGTTCCCGGCCCTGCTGGTCTACGGGGCCGGGACCTCGACGAGCCTGATGGCGCGCTATGCGGGCGCGGACCTGGCCTCCCCCGGGCGGCGCGGGCGCGCCGTGAGCACGGTGCTCTTCGCCACCACGCTCGGCGCGGTGGTCGGCCCCACGCTGGTCACTGTGACCGGCGACGTCGCCCACTCCTGGGGCATTCCCCGCCTCGCCGGACCGTTCGTGCTGGCCGCCGCGGCGTTCGGGGCGGCGGCGGTCGTGCTGGCCGCTCTGCTGCGGCCCGATCCGCTGCGGCTGGCCCAGGCGCTGGCCGGGCCGGCGGCGGAGGGCGGCGGTACGGAAGCCGGCACGCTGGGGACCGTCAGGCCCGACGGCGGGAGCGCGGCCCGCACCACCACTCCGACGCAGCGGCGCGGGGTCGTCGTCGGCACCGCGGTGATGGTCCTCACCCAGCTCGTGATGATCGCGGTCATGACGATGACGCCGGTGCACATGCAGGCGCACGGCCATGGCACCCAGGCGGCGGGGATGGTCATCGCCCTGCACGTGGGCGCGATGTTCCTCCCCTCGCCGCTCACCGGGCTGCTCGTCGACCGGATCGGCCGACGCTGGGTCGCCGGCGCGTCCGGGCCGGTGCTGCTGGCCGCCGGAGTGCTCGCCGCGGTGGCCCCGCCGCACTCGGTGCCCGCGCTCGCCTCGGCCCTCGTGCTGCTGGGCCTGGGCTGGAACTTCGGGCTGATCAGCGGCACCGCCATCGTCACCGACGCGCTGGCCCCCGCCCAACGTGCCGCAACGCAGGGGCTGGTGGACGTAGGCATCTCGATCGCCGGTGCCGTCGGGGGCATGTCCTCGGGGCTGATCGTCGCGGGTGGCGGCTATCCGGTCCTGGCACTGGCCGGTGGGGCCGTCGCACTGGCGGTCGTCCCCGTGGTGGCGTGGTCGGTCCGCCCGGCGTCGCACACCGCCACCACTACCCCGCCCGGGGCCGGTGGTCCGGAGGTCGAACAGGCGTGAGTGCGTGACGGGGCTGCCGCGCACGGCGGCCCCCGGGGATCGGCAGCGGTGTCGAGGTCCGCTGCCGATCCCCGGCACGTCACCGCCGGGAGTCCGGCGCCGTGATGCGGAAGCGGGCCGTGGTGGCGTCGTCGCTCCAGCGGTGCAGTCCGGCCTTTTCGAGTACGCGGACCGAGGCCGGGTTCGACAGTTCCACGTCCGCGTGCAGCGTGTGCACGCCCGGTGCGGTCAGGGCGAACTCCACGATGGCCCGGCTGGCCTCCGGGGCGTAACCGCGGCCCCGCCGGGAGGCGACGATGCCGTATCCGAACTCGAGTGAGCCGTCGGTGGGCGGCCAGAACAGGCCGATGGAGCCGACCACCGAACCGCTGGACCGCTCGATGATCTGGCGGTGGCCGTACTCGTTCAGGCCGTCGGGCTCTTCGGTGAGCACTCCGGCGATGACGCGGTCGCCTTCGGCGGGGAAGTCCTCGGCCCAGTGCGGCAGGCGGACATCGCCGAGAACAGCGGTGAGTTCGTCGGTGGACCACGGCCGCAACACGAGGCGGTCAGTGGTCAGGTCCGTACCGGTGCGGGAGAAGGAAGACATACGACACTCCTGGTCGTTTCGGGCGACCGGGCCGCTGACTGTCCTCACGCGGCCCGGTCATGGGCATGGGCATGGGCATGGTGATGAAGCGTCTGGCGGGCCATATTCATCAACCTCCCTTGTCGCAGCGGTCGTCATGCATGTCACGTACCGGGTGAACGTAGCAACGGGCGGCCGGGCGCCTCCAGCGAATTCTTGCGGGTCGCCGAGGACGGACCCGCCGCCGTGCTCGGGCAGCCGGCCACCCGTGGACGCAGCGGATCAGGCGGTGACGGTGGGGGCCGGGGGCGTCCACCGTCGGGTGCGCGGCACGGCCGGGTTGAGGCCGTAGTCCTTCTTGAGCTGCTCGGGGATGGCGTAGTGCATGACCCGGCCGCGGGTGAGGGAGGAGAGTTCGAACACAGCGGTGAGATGACCGAGGCGGTCCAGCGCCCAGGCTCCCAGCGGTGAACGGTCCTCGAGGGTTTCCAGTACGTTCAGCAGCGTGGGGGCGGCCTTGACCAGCGTGTCCCACGGGGTGCGGGGCACTTGCAGCCAGTCGGCGCAGATGTCGCCGATCAGGTAGCGGATCACGGCGGAGACGACGGGGTCGAAGAGCGTGCCGGGGACGACCTCCTCGTACAGGTCGATCAGTTGCCGTGTGAGGTCGACGCCCTCCTCGCTGGGGCCCATGTGGCGCGTCATGTAGAGGTCGGAGAATCGGCGCGCCTCCTCCAGGTCCTTGGGCACGTGCTCCTGATCGACGCCGAGCATGGCGCCCACCACGCGCCAGGCGTAGTAGTAGGACTCCGCCCCGTCGATGCTCATGTGGATGCCGAGGCGGTGCAGGGCGTCCAGCACCTGGAGGGAGAACATCATCTGCCCGCCGATCATGTCCTCCTGGCAGATCGGCGTCCCGAGGCTCTCGACGTCCCAGCGGTCCTCGCGTGCAAGGTGGTGGCGGATCGAGGCGTGCAGCAGCCGCACCTTCTGGGCGGCGGGGAGGAAGCGGCCACCGGCCTCGAAGGCGTCCGGCTGCATGAGGTAGACGGTGAACTGCCCGGTCTCGGCCATCCGCTTGGAGGGGTACTTCAGCGAGTGCGTCGCCGACAGCAGCTTCGCGATGTGCGGCACGACGTAGCAGGCGGGCATGGAGGCGAACGACAGGGCGGTGGAGATGTGCACGTTGTTGTCGATGAAGAACAGCCGTGCCTTCTCCATCTCGCCCCAGTCCACCCAGGCCGGAGGGCTGCTGGTCTGGTGCAGGTACTCGCGGGCCACCTCCGGCAGTCCGTCCGGCAACTGTGCTCCGGCGGTGGAGACATAGCGCATCAAGGTGTTGAACTTCCCCACCTCACCGCGCTCGAAGAGGGTGGCGACCGTGGCATCGGCCAGTTCGTCGCCGACCTGGCGCAGGGCGTTCGGGGACGGCTCGGTGTAGGTCACGGACGACTCCTTCGATGATGTCACGAACGGTCGGCACGGCAGCGGCCGGCCGGCCCAACAGGGCGATGAGGAGCGGTAGATGACGTGTCATCAGCCAGAAGGGGACGGACGGGTGGTCAGTCCTGACGGACGGTGGCCGCGGTGGCCAGGTGTCTCAGGACCCGATGGGTGGGCCGGGGAAGATCGGCGCCGTGCAGTGCGTCGGTGGCGAGCCCGACCCGCTCGGTGATCATGCCTTCGATGCGGGTACGTGCACCGGTGCGGTCGACGACGCCGCGTACGCGCTCCAACTGGCGGGCGGTGAGATCGCTCCGCCCGAGCAGGTCGGTCAGATCACGGCACTCGGCCGGGGTGGCCGTCTGCCGGGCCAGGGCGAGCAGCGCCGTGGGCCGGGCGCCGACGACGTCGTCGGTGTTCGACTTGCCCGTGCTTCCGGGCTCGCCGAAGAGGCCCAGGAGGTCATCGCGCAGCTGGAACGCCTCACCCAGGGGCAGTCCGTAATCGCTGAAGACCTCCCGCAGGGCCGGGTCGGCGCCGCCGAGCGCGGCGCCGATGTGCAGCGGGTGTTCGACGGTGTACTTGGCCGTTTTGTATCGGATCACCTTCAACGACTGCCGCACGTCCGGTGCGGTCGCGGTGTGCAGGATCTCCAGGGCCTCCCCCGCGATCAGCTCGCGGGCCAGCACACCCCACAGGCCGCGGGCCCGCGCCAGGTAGGCCGCGGGGAGGCCGCAGGACGTGAACAGCTGCCCGGCCCAGGACATCAGGAGGTCGCCGGCCAGCATCGCCAGGGACCGGGCCCGCGCCGTGCGGTGCGGCCCGTCGGCCAACGCCGCGCGCAGGGCGACGTGAGCGGTCGGCAGACCGTGCCGCAGGCCGCTGTCGTCGATGAGGTCGTCGTGGACCACCGCGGCCGCGTGGACGAGCTCCATACTCGCCGCCGCCCGCACCATCGCCGCACTGTCCGGCTGCCCCGCCGCCCGCCAACCCCAGTAGCAGAAGGCCGACCGCAGCCGCTTCCCGTGCTCGGTGACCGACGTCAGCGCGGCGGCGAGCGGCGCCAGGTCCTCGTCCACCGCGAGCAGTGCCTCGACCTCCGCCCCGACGAACTGGGCCAGCTCCCGGTCGACCCGCGCCTTGAGCGCGGTCTGCTCCGACGGCTCAGGCACCGGGTCCGCCGGCGCCCTGGGACCGCACGTGGCGTGCCAGCACCTCCATGTGGGACACGTTCCCCGCGCCCAGACGGTCCAGCGCCAGTCGGCCACGCGCCTGGAGTTCCTGCTGCCCCTGCTCCGCCAGTTCGCCCATGTCCGAACGGCCCAGCAGACCGCGCGCCGCCTTCAGCGCCGCCCCACACGTGCTCAGTGCCAGATCCGCCAGGCCGGCCACCAGCAGCACGGGCCGGCCGTCTCCGTCCCCCTCGTGCCGAGCATCCTGCGTCAAACGCACCATCCCGATCCTCTCCCCCACCGCCGGGCACCCCGATGCCCGGTCTCCGGACAGCAGCTTGCGCAGCGGACGGCGGCGACGCGGTCCGGATACCCCATTAAGTGAGTGCTCGTTGATGCGTGCGATAAGGAGCGGCACAGGGTGTTCGCCGACCATGCCGGACACCGACCGCGATTCCCGGCCAACCTCGGCCGCACCCGACGTCCCTGCGCCGTGGGGAGCCGAAGGGGAACGGCGGGCCCTAACGCGGCGGTTCGAGGCGCCGAGCCCACTTCGGCGTCCAGGTCTCGCCCTCGGGGCGGCCGGTGCGAGTGGAGGTGAAGTGGGTGCGCAGTGCGGTGAGGGCGGGGTGCGGGTTGTCGGTGCGCCAGAGCAGTGAGTGCGGGTAGATCGGGGTCGGGTCGTGCAGGGGGATGCGCCGCAGGTCGTGGCCGGCGGGCCAGACGAGAGGGGTCTGCTCGCTGACGAAGGTCGCCAGCGTCGAGGAGCCCGCAATCGTGTCGAGGAGGTGCTCGATACCGAAGTTGGGACCGACCGGGTCGATGGTGAACCCGAAATCGGCGGCGAGTTCGTCGTAGTAGGCGGCCCACTCGGTGCCGGGGATGTTGCCTGGCATCCAGATGCGGCGCCCGGCGAGTTGGGCGGGGGTGACCGCGCGGGCGGCGGCGAACTCGTGGGCCGGTCCGGTGAACAGGAAGAGCGGCTCGTCGAAGACCGGTGTGGCCTCGATGCCCTCCGGGAGCTGTCGCCCGGGCCTGGTGACGGCGCGGAACGTCGCGTCGATCGTTCCGGACCGGAGGGCGGCGACGGCCGTGTCGGAGTCGAGGAGGGTCACGACATCGAGATCGATGTCGGGGTGCATGCGATGGAAGTCGCGCAGCAGACCTGCCACCGAGAGACGTCGGCCGATCACGTCGACGCGCAGGGCGCGGCAGCCCGGCCGTACGGAAGCGGCTGCCCGCTCCTCGGCTTGCAGGAGGGTCCGGGCGTGGGGCAGGAACGCCTGGCCGTCGATGGTGAGCCGGGCCCCGCGCGCAGTGCGGCTGAACAACTGCACGCCGAGGTCCTTCTCCAGCACGGCGATGCGTTTGGAGACGGCCTGTGGGGTGATCGACAAGTGGGCGGCGGCTTCTTGGAACTGTCCCGCGTCCACGGCGGTGACGAAGGTGCGTACGGCAGTGAGGTCCACACTGGTCATCATAGGCACTCAACCGATCGTTGAGCCCGAGAGGTGAAATGGTTGTTTGATTCCCGTACACGATGCTCGCTTTGATGTCTCTGATCAACGTGCGGTTTCACAGCGGGTGCGGCAGGAGGAGAGCTGTCCGGCGGCGGGCGGTTGCCGGGCCCGAGCTTCAAGGGCTCGGGCCGATCGCTTGCACCGGTGTGTTCGGCCCAGCGGTCGCCCCGCCTGTGTGACCGCACCGCGACGGGCCGAGTCGTCCACCCATCTGCCGATGCCGGTGCGGTCGGTCATGCACAAGGTCACCATCGCGTCTCTGGTCGGGGTGGGGCTTCCTACTCACCCCGGAGGTGACGCACCCGTGCCGGATTCCTTCGTCCACCTGCACAATCACACCGAATACTCGATGCTGGACGGCGCCCAGAAGCTGAAGCCGATGTTCGGCGAGGTGGCCCGCCAGGGGATGCCCGCGATCGCCATGAGCGATCACGGCAACATGTTCGGTGCCCATGAGTTCGCGCAGGTCGCGAAGGGCTTCCAGGGCGTCACGCCGATCATCGGCATCGAGGCGTATGTGGCGCCCTCCTCGCGTTTTGTCCGGAAGCAGGAGTTCTGGGGACCGGGGGGCCGTCGTGCGGTGAGCGCCGACGGTGAGGGGTCGAAGGACGTCTCCGGTGGCGGCCGCTTCACCCACATGACCATGTGGGCGCGGAATGTGCAGGGCCTGCGGAACCTGTTCTGGCTCAGCACGCAGGCCAGCTATCAGGGCCAGTTCCCCGCCGGCAAGCCGCGCATGGACCGTGCGCTGATCGCTGAACGGCCGCACGGCATCATCGCCACCACCGGCTGCCCGTCCGGCGAGATCCAGACCCGCCTGCGGCTGAACCAGTACGCCGAGGCGAAGGCTGCCGCCGCGGCCTACCAGGAGATCTTCGGCCGCGAGAACTACTTCCTGGAACTGATGGACCACGGCCTGGACATCGAGCGTGACGTCCGTGGTGGCCTGTTGCGTCTGGCCAAGGAACTGAACATCCCCCTCCTGGCCACCAACGACGCGCATTACGTCACCCAGGACCAGGCCGACGCCCACGACAGCCTGCTGTGCATCGGTGTCGGCAGGAACAAGGACGACCCGGGCCGCTTCCGCTTCAACGGCTCCGGCTACTACCTCAAGACAGCCGTCGAGATGCGCAGCCTGTTCGCGGAGCTTCCGGAGGCCTGCGACAACACCCTGCTGGTCGCCGAGCGCATCGAGTCCTACGAAGAGGTCTTCGACTACGTCGACGAGATGCCGCAGTTCCCGGACGTACCCGAGGGCGAGACCCAGGAGTCATGGCTGCGCAAGGAAGTCCTCACGGGCCTGGCGATGCGCTACGGGAACCCGGTCCCCCAGCACGTCATGGACCGCTTCGAGACCGAGATGACGGTCATCGGCCCCATGGGCTTCAGCTCGTACTTCCTCGTGGTGGCGGACATCTGCCGCCACGCCCGGGACAACAGGATCCCCCTCGGTCCGGGCCGAGGCTCGGCCACCGGCTCCATCGTCGCCTACGCCACCCGCATCACCGAACTCTGCCCCCTGGAACACGGCCTCCTCTTCGAACGGTTCCTGAACCCCGAGCGCATCAACCCGCCCGACGTCGACCTCGACTTCGACGACCGCCGGCGCGACCGAATGGTCCGCTACGTCACGGAGAAGTACGGCGACGAGTACACCGCCATGGTGAACACGTTCGGCAGGATCAAGGCCAAGAACGCGACCAAGGACTCCTCGCGCATCCTGGGGTATCCCTACTCCCACGGCGAGCGGATCACCAAGGCGCTGCCACCGGACCAGAACGGCAAGTCCGCCCCGCTGGCCGCCGTCTTCGACCCCGCGCACGAGCGGTACGCCGAAGCCGGCGAGATCCGGCAGATGTACGACAACGAGCCGGACGTGAAGCGGGTCATCGACACCGCCCGCGGCGTGGAGGGCCTCACCCGCGGTACCGGTGTGCACGCCGCTGCGGTGATCCTGTCCAAGACGAAGCTCACCGACCGGATCCCGCTGCACATGCGTGCCTCGGACGGCGTGAAGATCACCGGCTTCGACTACCCGTCGTGCGAGGCGATGGGCCTGATCAAGATGGACTTCCTGGGGCTGCGGAACCTCGGCGTCATCGACCAGGCCATCGAGAACATCCGCGGGAACCGGGGCATCAGCCTGTCCACCGTGGCCCCCCTGGACGGCGACCCCGCCACCGTCCTGATCCCCCTGGACGACGCCAGGACGTACCGGCTGCTGGCCGAGGGCAACACGTTCGGCGTCTTCCAGCTCGACGGCGGCGGCATGCGGGTCCTGCTGAAGCAGATGGAACCCACCCGCTTCGAGGACATCGCAGCGGTCAACGCCCTCTACCGCCCCGGCCCCATGGCGGCGAACGCGCACACCAACTACGCGCACCGCAAGACCGGCCGCCAGGAGATCACCCCGATCCACCCCGAGCTGCGCGACGCCCTGGAGCCCATCCTCGGGAACACCTTCCACCTGCTCGTCTACCAGGAGCAGATCATGGCCATCCGCCCGAGAACTGGCCGGGTACACCCTCGGCGGGGCCGACTTGCTGCGCCGTGCGATGGGTAAGAAGAAACCGGAAGTGCTGGCCGCCGAGTGGGACACGTTCCACCACGGCATGCGGAGCAACGGCTACGGCGAGGAAGCCATCAGGGCCCTGTGGGATGTGATGCTCCCGTTCTCCGGCTACGCGTTCAACAAGTCCCACACCGCCGGGTACGGCCTCGTCTCGTACTGGACCGCCTACCTCAAGGCCAACTACCCGGCCGAGTACATGGCCGCGCTGCTCACCTCGGTCGGGGACGACAAGGACAAGGCCGCGGTCTACCTCGCCGACGCCCGCAAGAACGGCGTCCGAGTTCTCCAGCCCGACGTGAACGAGTCGGTCGCGGAGTTCACCGCCGTCGGTGACGACGTGCGGTTCGGGCTGCGGTCCGTACGCAACGTCGGCGACAACGTCATCGAGGCCATCGTCGACGCCCGCCGCCGGAAGGGGAAGTTCACCGCCTTCTCCGACTTCCTCGACAAGGCCGACCTGCCCGCGCTCAACAAGAGAGCCGTGGAATCCCTGATCAAGGCCGGCACCTTCGATTCCCTGGAGCATTCGCGCAAGGGCCTGACCGCCATCCACGAGGATGCCATCGACGCGATCATCCCCGTGAAGAAAGCGGCGAGCTTCGGGCAGGACGATCTCTTCGCCGGTCCGGGCGGCGACGGAAGCGACGGGCCGGCCTTCGGCCTCGACTTCCCCATCGGCGAGGCGGAGTGGCCCCGCAGACAGCTCCTGGCGACCGAACGGGAGATGTTGGGCCTCTACGTCTCCGCCCACCCGCTGGACGGCGCCGAGCACATCCTCTCCGGCGCCCGGGACTGTTCCCTCGCCGAACTCCTCGTCTCCGGCCGCGACACCGGGGACGTGCAGCTCGCGGGGCTGATCACCGGGATCCAGCTCAAGGTGACCAAGCAGGGCAACCCCTGGGCCGTCGTGAACCTCGCGGACCGTGACGCCGGCATCGAGGTCCTCTTCTTCCCCGCCTCCTACCCGCTCGTGCAGCACGCGCTGGCGGCGGACAACGTCGTCTCCGTCAGGGGCAGGATCGAGGACCGGGACGGGACCCTGAACATCTTCGGCAGGGAACTCAAGGTGCTGGACGTGTCCTCGGCCGAGCACGGCGGGAAACCTCCGGTGCGACTTGCCCTCCCCTCCCACCGGATCACCGAACAGTCCGTCAGCGAACTGAGGCGCATCCTCGCGGCCCACCCGGGCGGCAGCCCGGTCCACCTCAGCGTCCGCAACGTCCGGAACACCACCGTCTACGCCCTGCAGGCCACGGTGGACGCCACCACCGTCGTCTCCGACGTGAAGGGCACGTTCGGGGCTGAAGCGTGGGTGGGTCTCGCATGACGCCGAGGGCCGAAGAGCGGGCGGCCGGCGCCCTGCGGATGTCCGGGACGCCTCCCTGCCCACGCTGCGAGACTCCGGTGCTGCTGGTCGCCCGCCACCCGCACGCCTGGCGCAACCGGACCGGAGAACGAGTCGATGGTCTCCGGGAGACGGTGCTCTGCCGGTCCTGCGACACCACCGACCCTGCGGCGGGAGGGCTACTGGCGCTGTTCGCCGGAGACGGTCCACTGGATGCGGCACATCTTGAGGCGTTCGGCGGACTCCTTCATGACTGGCTGAACGCCGTACGCGATCGCGCACCGAACCTCGCGGACCTGGATGCGGAGGAGGCTCGGTGGCGAACCGGCGAACTGTAGGAAAGATCGAGCGAGACGGCGTCGCGCTCCACAACCGGCGTCGTCGGCCTTCGCCGCGCCGGTGCCGACGGCATGCCGTCGCGGCACCGGCCCTGCCGGGTCCGGTCCGCAACGGTCTTGCGCGGCACGGCACATGGGACGCCGCCGACCGACCGCCTCAGCGGGGTGCGGCCTCGCCGTGCTCGCGAGCCGTGACCCGGGCCACCACTTCGGCGCTGTCCGGCTGCTGGGGGTCGCCGTAACGCACCTCGAGGCTGCGAGGTGTGCGCGGCAGCGGGAAGAGGACGTCCTGCCAGTCGGCGGCGTCGCGCTCGTCGGGGGTGGGGAGGTGCTCGACGGTGGCGGAGGAGGGAATGTAGAGGAAGTAGACGCCGGAGCCGGTCCGCGCGGCGGCCGGCGTCAGACGGATCAGGGGGCGACCGTCGAAGGTGCCCGTCCAGTTCCGCTCCGCGTTCTGCAGGACGTACGGGTCCTCTGCGCTGGAGGCGGGGGACGGAGGCTGGGCGCGGCTGTCGGCGGCCCATGCGGGGGCGGCGGCGACCCCCAAGGCGACCAGCGCGACGACGGCTCCGGTCACGGCGACTCCGGTCACGACGGCGGCGTTGCGGCGGAAGGTGCTCATGAGGGCTCCTCGTCCTGAGTTCCCGGCCGGGTCCTGGTTCTCGGTTCCGGGCAGGGTCAGCACGCTACGGGCACCGCACGGGGCGACGGCTGGATTGAGGCAAGAAGAAGCCACCGGCGGGGCGGGCGGCGATGCGGTTCCACCGCGTCCCAGCGTGGTGGCGCGCGCGTCGGGGGCGGCCGGCCCGAGGGCGACAAGAGCCGGTGAGAAGCGTTCGCGCTGGTCATGGCGCCGTCGTGAGCCCGTTGATCATACGGTCGAGAAGACGGTCGAAAACGGCTTGGGGCGACGGGTCTCCGCTCGGCGCTGCCAGGGCTTGGGCAAGGAAGGGGTACGCGCCTCCGGCGGCGACGGACCGCAGGTAGCGGGCCTGTGCGTCGAAGAGTTCGCCCGGGGTGCGGCCGGCGGCCCCGGTCGCCTGCTCTTCGGCCCGGGCCTGCGCCTGCACTTGCGCTTGGGCGAGTTCGTACGAAACGTGGCTGGTCACGAAGCCGGTGAGCAGGCTGAAGGTCTCCAGTGCCGCCTGCGCGTCCAGGCCGACGGGGGCGAGCACCGCAAGGACGTGTTCCACGACGGCGAGGGTGTTCGGGCCGAGCGTCTGCCGCACGGTGAGCGCCTGGGGCAGCCAGGGGTGGCGGTGCATGAGTGCGCGCTGCTCGTGGGCGACGTTCCGAAGGTCGGCGCGCCAGTCGCCGGAGGGCGCCGGCGGCAGGCGGTGGTCGCCGCTCACCTTGTCGATCATGAGCTCCAGCAGCGTCTCCTTGTTGGGGACGTAGCTGTAGAGGGACATCGTTCCGGCCCCGATCCGGCCCGCGATCGCGCGCATGGTGACGGCGGCGAGCCCTTCGGCGTCGGCGAGGGCGACGGCCTCGGCGGTGACGGCGGCGCGGCTGTGCGTCGGCGGCCTGCCCCGTCGCGGGCGTGGGGCCGGCGACCAGAGCGCTTCGGGATCCACACCGGCATGACGGCCGGACGATCTTGCAGGGGCCACGGCATCTTCTCCTCACTCCTGTCGGCCATCCAATCACCCGCTATTCTCGTACGACGTACGAGAATAGCGCGGATCGTGATCCTGATCCGGGAATCGAGGCACCATGACGACGGCAACACCCCACTCGTCCGCGAAGAAGCCGCCCCTGCACGTCCGGGCCCTGAGGCGCTCCCTGCGGGGCCTGCCTCCGAAGCTCCACGACGTCGGGCACGAGCCCGACCTCGAAGTGCCCGCCGCCGACGGCAGTACGCTGCTGACGGATCGCTACTTCCCCTTGGCCGACGGGGACTTCCCCACGCTCCTGATCCGCTCGCCGTACGGCCGGGGCCTCCCCTGGGCGGCGATGTACGGCGTGCTCTTCGCCGAACAGGGCTTCCACGTCGTCCTGCAGAGCTGTCGCGGCACCGGCGGATCCGGCGGCGACTTCGCCCTGTGGGAGAACGAGGCCGCCGACGGCCGGGCCACCGTCGCCTGGCTGCGCCGGCAGCCCTGGTTCACCGGCGTACTGGGGACGATCGGCCCCAGCTTCCTCGGCTACGTCCAGTGGGCACTCGCCCAGGACCCGCCACCGGAGCTGCGCGCGATGGTCGTCCAGGTCGGCCTGCACAACCTGCACGGCTACTTCTACTCCGGAGGCGCCTTCGCCCTGGAGAACACCCTCGCCACCACCATGGGCCTGACACATCAGCACCGCAGCGCCCTGAGCCTCGTCCGGGGCGCCCTGCGGTTGCAGCGCCACATCGGGAGGATCGCCCGGACTCTTCCCCTCGGTGAGGCGTATGTGCCCGGTCTGGGCGGCCGGGTGCCGTTCCTGGAGGAGGCGATGGCCCATCCCGACCCCGAGGACGCACACTGGCACGGGGTGGACATGGGAGTCGCGGCCGAACGGCTGACGGTGCCGACCAGCCTGGTCACCGGCTGGCACGACGTGGCCCTCGACCAGACCCTCCAGCAGTACGGCAGACTGCGGCGCGCCGGGTGCGAGACCGCTCTGCTCGTCGGCCCCTGGACACACCACTCCGCCCTGGAGAAGGGCTGGCCCGAGGTCTTCGCCGAGAGCCTCGCCTGGCTGCGCGCCCATCTGTGCGACGACCGGTCCGGCCTGCGGAGGACAAGGGCGCGCGTCCACCTGGGCGGCCGGCGGACATGGCAGGACCTTCCCGACTGGCCGCCGGCCACCACCCATCGGCGCTGGTACCTCACCGAGGGCGGCACTCTGAGCACCGAGGCGCCCGATGGCGCGTCGCCGCCGCAGTCCTTCCGCTACGACCCGGCCGACCCGACGCCCTCGGTCGGCGGGCCCCTGCTGTCCAAGTCGTCGGGACATCAGGACAACACCGCTCTGGAGGCCCGGGACGACGTGCTGACCTTCACCACGGCACCGCTCACCGAGCCGGTTCAGGTCCTCGGGCCGGTGAGCGTCGCGCTGGCGGTCGGAACCGGCACCGGTCACGCCGACGTCTTCGCCCGGCTCTGCGACGTCGACGGCCGGGGCCGCTCGACCAACGTCTGTGACGGACTGCGACGGCTGGAACCCACCGGAGCCGCCCCGGCCGCCGTCACGGTGGCGATGAGTTCCACCGCCTACCGCTTCGCCGCCGGGCACCGGATCCGCCTCCAGGTCAGCGGGGGCGCCCACCCTCGCTTCGCCCGCAACACCGGCTCCGGCGAACCCCTGGCGACGGCCACCCGCCTCATACCGGTCGACCTGTCGCTCCACCATCCGTCCGCGCTCGTTCTTCCCCTCGTGGAAGCGGAGTCCACACATCCGTCCCCCGCGGTCTGACGGGTCACGGACGCCTTCGCCGCCGGTCGCGGCGAAGGCGCTCCGGCGAGGCGCGGCGGCCCCGCACCACCGAGCAGTCCCCTGGTGCCGGCCCGGCCGCTCCCCTCAGAACGCGGCGTCCAGGAACGGCGCGACCGCCCCTGCCAGGAGGGGTGAGGTGAGGATGTCGTAGTGCGTGACGCCCGGCAGGACGGCCAGTCGGGCTGCCGGACGGTCGGAGCCGTCCCAGCCGGCGTCCCGTGTGCCGCCGCCGAACAGGGCGAAGAACTCCACGGCATGGGCGGGTCGCACCGCGTCGGCGTCACCGAAGACGAGCAGCACCGGCGCGGTGATCGTCGCCACCTCGGAGGTCCAGTCGTAGTCCCGCTGTTTGAGTTCGGCGAGCTTGCCGATCAGTACCGGCCAGTCCTGCGGTCGGGGCGCCAGCCGTGCGTACAGCTCGTAGAGGGGAGACTGCTTCATCGGCTCGGCGGCTGCCGCGCTCATCTGGTCCATCGCTGCGACGACCTCAGGGAACCAGCCGTCCCGGCGGGTCGGGGTGGAGACCACCACCAGCCGGCGCACCACCGCAGGGTGCTGGATCGCGGTGCGCAGGGCGACGTCGGCGCCCACGGAGTAGCCCAACACATCGGCCCGCGCCAGACCGAGATGACGGATCAGAGCGGCGATGTCGTCCGCCATCAGTTCCGGCCGCAGCGGACGGTCGATGTCCGCCGTGCGCCCGTGGCCCTGCAGGTCGACCAGGACGACTCTGCGCCGGTCGGCGAGGGCGGGCAGGACCGACGCGAACGTCTCGCCCGCCCCGATCCCGCCGTGCAGCAGCACCAGCGGCTCACCGGGACCGGAGCCGTGCTCCTCGAAGTACAGGGACAGTCCGTCGACTTCGGCGTAGCTCATCGCCTCACCCTTCTCACCCGCACACGGTTTCCAGGAGACAGACCGTAGCGGTCCGCCGGACCCATCGGTCGTCGCCGGAAGAACTGCCCGATCCCACCTGCGGCTTGCGGGTCAGGGGGCCGTCGTCGCCGTCGTGCGCGCCGAGGCTTCGACGAGGGCGGCGGTGCAGGGGTGCCGCGGCGCGGTGAGCACCTGCTGTGCCGGTCCCTGTTCGACGAGTTCGCCGGCGTCGAGTACGGCGATCCGGGTCGCCGCGGCCGCGACGTCGAGGTCGTGGGTGATCAGAAGCAGGGACAGGTCGTGGCGGACCTGCCCGGCTCACGCCCGGTCACCCTCCACAACGACTACTCGCACGGCGTGTTCGCCAGTCGGGGCAACGCCTGCGTGGACGAAGCGGCCGCCGCGTATCTGGGCGACGGGACCGTTGCCCCGGCCGATGTGCACTGCGCCGGACCCGGCCTGCCGACGCCCTGAGCCCCTACGGCACACGGGAGTTCGCGCCGGCCGAGGGCCGACTCCGAGGCCATCTCGATTCGTGATCGCTGCGTGCTGCGATCGACCCTCGCACCGCACTCCGCCCATGCGCTGTGATGGCCGGTGACCGGGCGAACGGCCCGGTCACCAGGCGCGGCGTGTCTGGATGAGACGACGCCGGCGCGCTTCCGGCACAGAGAAGTGGGAATCGACCTATGCAGGTTCTGCTCGCCATGGATGTTCAGCACAGCATCGTGGAGCGATTTTCCGAGGCGGCGTCCTCCGCGTTCCTGCCCAGGATGGCGGAAGCCGTCTCCGCCGCCCGCCGGGCGGGGGTGCCCGTGGTCCATGTGGTCGTCCGTCACCGTGCCGGCAGGGCGGAGGTCGCCTCGTCCAACAAGCTCTTCGCCCCACTGTTGGGCACCGATGCTCTGCTGGAGTCGCACCCGGGCTCGGAGATCCACCCGGCGGTGGCACCCAGGAGCGGCGAGCCGGTGGTCACCAAGCGATTCGTCGGGGCCTTCGCGACCTCCGACCTCGACGCGGTACTGCGCGGGCTCGGTGCCGACACTCTCGTCATGCTCGGGCTGAGCACCGCCGGCGTCCTGCTCAGTACGGTGCGGGAGGCGACGGAACGTCAGTACCGGCAGATCGTGCTGTCGGACGCCTGCGCCGACGACGACCCCGAGGTGCATGCCGTCCTGATGGGGAAGCTGTTCCCCCGGGAGGCCGACGTCCTCACGGTGGAGGAGTGGTCCAGGACCCTGACGAGCACCGGCACCGATACCGGCACCGGCACTGACACCGGCACCTTGGCGTCGGGTCCGGCAGCGGTTCCCGCGGCCGGCCGCTGAGCGCGCAGTCCGGCCGAGGGGGGCCGGACTCAGAGGTCCGGTGTCGGCGGCCGGCCGATCTCCGCCAAGTGGTGAAGTTTCAGAGCGAGTTGGTTCTCCAGGGCGCGGGCCGGGGCGTTCCAGTCCTCGCCCAGGAGCTGCCGCACCCGTTCCAGGCGCTGGACGACGGTGTTGACGTGGATGTGCAGGGCGTCCTTCGCCTTGGACAGGCTGGCTCCGTGGGAGTAGTAGACCTCCAGGGTGTGGATCAGTTCGGTGCCGCGATGCGTGTCGTAGTCGATGACCGGGCCGAGCACCTGGTGGACGTACCCGCCGATGTCGCTCCGGTCGCCGAGCAGTACGCCGAGGAACCCGAGGTCGGGAAGGCTGGCTCCGTGTCCGGTGTGACCGAGGGCGTGCAGGGCCTCCAGGCAGCGCAGGGCCTCGGTGTAGACGGTCGGCAGGTGGCCCGGTTGCGCGGCCGGGCCGGCCGAGCCCGCGGTGACGGGGGTGCCGAGCGCCTGTCCCAGCTCGGCGGCCAGGGTCCGGGCGAGGAGGCCGGGCCGATCGGACGGGGTGAGGAGCACGACGTGGCCTCGGTGCACTCCGGCCAGACCGTTCAGTGCGCGTGCGCGACGGGCGGTCTCCGCGGTGAGCCGGGGCCGCAGGTCGGGGTCGCAGTGCAGGACCAGGATGGCGTGCGGGTGGGCGAGGTTGACGCCGAGTTTGCGGGCCCGGATCGTCTGGCTGTCCATGTCGCGGACGCGGCCGGGGTGTTCGGCGGTCAGCAGGTCGCTGAGCAGTTCGCCGCGGACCCGGTCCTCGGTTTCGGCGATGGAGCGGCGCAGCAGGAGCAGCAGCGCGGTGACCAGACCGGCCCGTTCGAACAGTCGGCGGTCGGTGTCGGTGAGACCGGGCCGGCCGGTGAGGGTGATGCTGCCGAGGAGTTCGGGGCCCGCCAGAACGGCGCAGACCCAGTTTCCGTCCACGGGGACGGCCCGGCCACTGGTGCGTGAGGCGGTCACGCCCCGGGCCGGCGGGCCGATCGGGTCGGTGCCGATCCGCGCGAGCTCGGTACCGTCGGCGTCGTGGATCACCAGGCCGCCCTCCAGCAGCGCGGCGATCTCCTGGGCGACGTCCGCGACATCGCCGCCGCGCAGGACGAGTTGGGTGAGCCGGTCGTGGGTTTCGGCGGCCAGCCGCATCGCCTCGGTGTGGGCTCGGGCGGTTTCGGTGGCGGCGTTGAGTTCGACGAGCGTGGCGCGGGTCTCGTCGAGCAGCCGGGCACCGTCGATGGCGACGGCGGCGTGATCGGCGAGTGAGGAGAGCAGCGCGACGGCGTCGGGCCGGAATTCGCGCGCGACGCGATCGGCCGCGTAGAGCACGCCGATCACACGGGGGCCGATCCGCAGCGGCACGCCGAGGATGCCGCGCAGCCCTTCTTCGTTCACCCCGCTGTCGATGGCCCGGGTGTGCCTGAAGCGGCTGTCGGAGCGGTAGTCGGTGCTGGCGTAGGGACGGGCCGTCTGGGCGACCAGGCCGCCGAGCCCCTCCCCCATGCCCAGCCGGAGCTGCTGGAACGCGGCGGAGACGGAGCCGTCCGTGACGCGCATGAAGGTGTCTCCGGCACCCGCATCGTTCAGGGTGAGGTAGGCGACGTCCGTGCCGAGGAGGGTTCTGGCCCGGTGGACGATGGCCCGCAGTACGGCGTCGAGGTCCCGGAGGGCGGCGAGGTCGCCGGCCGTGTCGAACAGCGCGGTCAGTTCGGTTTCGCGCCGACGGTGCTGGGCGAGCGTGTGGTGGACCTCCAGGGCGACCTGGGTGGCCTCCTCGATGAGGGTCTGCTCGCCCGGCCCCGCTCCGGCGGCACGTGCGTCGGCGGCGGGCCTGGTCAACCGCTCGGCAGCCGCCCCCTGCGCCAGCAGGTCCAGCAGCTGGCGCAGTGCGGCCGCGGCCCTGTTCGCCGCCGGGTCGGTCTGGTCGGTGGGATCGGTCACGGGGGCCATGCTGGCAGCCCTTCGGTGCGGATGCTGCGTGGGCGGCCGGGCGGGCCCGCCGCGTGCGGGCGCCGGGGCGGCGGGCGCGGTGCTCCGCGCGGGGTCAGGCCGGGTCCGAGCCGGCTGCGGTGGAGACGGGGTCCGGCCGGTGTGGCGCCCCGGGCGCGTGGACCGTGGCCGTGAGGTCGCGGCCGCGGGTTTCCCTGGCGACGGCGACCGTGACGGTGGTGACCACGGCGGCTGCGCACAGGTAGAGGGAGACGGGTACGGAGGAGTGGTGGTCCTTGAGGAGTTCGACGGCGATGACCGGGGCGAGCGCACCGGCGACGATGGAGGCGAGTTGGGAGCCCATCGACGCGCCGGAGTAGCGGACCTTGGTGTCGAACATCTCGGAGATGAAGGCCGCCTGGGGACCGTACATGGCGCCGTGCAGGAGCAGGCCGGCCGTGACGGCTGCCGTGATCACGACGAACGACTTCGAGTCCAGCAGGGCGAAGAAGCCGAAGGCCCAGACGGCCATGCCGGCCGAGCCGATCAGCGTGACGGGGCGGCGGCCGATCCGGTCCGAGAGAGCCCCCCAGGCGGGGATGGTCACGAAGTGGACGGCGGAGCCGATCAGGACCGCGTTGAGCGCGGTGCTCTTGGACAGCCCGAGGTGGTCGGTGACGTACACGAGGAGGAAGGAGGTCAGGATGTAGTAGGAGATGTTCTCGCCGAACCGGGTACCGATGGCGGTCAGCACCTCCCGCCAGCCCCTCCGGAACACCTCGACGACCGGCGCCTTCTCCTTGACCCCACGGGCGGCCTCGGTCCGGGCCCTGGCCTGTGCGGCGAGGAATACCGGCGACTCGGAGACCGAGAGCCGGATCCACAGTCCCACCACGACCAGGACTCCGGAGAGCAGGAAGGGGATGCGCCAGCCCCAGGCCAGGAACGCGGCGTCCGACTGGACGGCGGCAAGCAGCGCGAGGACTCCGGTGGCCAGCAGGTTCCCGCCGGGAGCCCCGCACTGGGGCCAGGAGGCCCAGAAGCCGCGGTGCTTGTCTCCGCCGTGTTCCGAGACGATCAGGACCGCACCGCCCCACTCGCCGCCCAGGGCGAACCCCTGGACCAGCCGCAGTACGGTCAGCAGGACCGGAGCGCCGACGCCGATGCTCGCGTGGGTGGGCAGCAGGCCCATCGCGAAGGTGGCGCCGCCCATCATCATCAGGCTGAGCACCAGCAGCTTCTTGCGCCCGACCTTGTCCCCGAAGTGTCCGAAGACGACGCCGCCCAGCGGTCGGGCCAGAAAGCCGATCGCATAGGTGACGAAGGCGATCAGGGTGCCGGTCAGCGGGTCCGATGTGGGGAAGAACAGCTTGTTGAAGACCAGTGCGGCCGCGGTGCCGTAGAGGAAGAAGTCGTACCACTCGATGGTCGTGCCGATCAGGCTGGCGCCGACGATCCGGCCGATGCTGCCGGAGCCGGCTGTCTCTGGGGCCTGGGTGCGATGCATGGAGTCACCGGATTTCGCTGACAGGGCGGGGACGGGGAGGTGCGGGGCACGACAGTGCGGTGCCGGGAAGTGCGATGCGGGGAAGTGCGATGCGGGGCGGTGCGGTGGAAGGTGACGGGCGGTCCGGGTCAGTTCGCGCCCCAGCCACCGTCCAGGGAGAGGGAGGTTCCCGTGATGTAGCCGGTGTGCGGGCCGCACAGCCACAGGGCGGCCGCGGCGACTTCCTCCGGCTCGATCAGGCGTTTGATCGGCGAGCGGGTCAGCAGCACATCGGAGAGCACCTCGTCGGGGCGGACGCCGTGCGCGGTGGCCTGGTCCTGGATCTGGCCCTCGACCAGAGGGGTACGCACATAGCCCGGGTTGATGCAGTTGCTGGTCACCCCGTGCGGAGCGCCCTCGATCGCGGTCACCTTGCTCAGCCCTTCCAGGCCGTGCTTGGCCGTGACGTAGGCCGACTTGTAGGCGCTGGCGCGCAGTCCGTGCACGCTGGAGATGTTGATCACCCGCCCCCAGCCCCCGTCGTACATGTGCGGCAGCACCTGGCGCAGGAGGAGGAACGGGGCCGTGACCATCACCTGCTGGAGCAGGGCAAAGCGTTCGGGCGGGAATTCGGTGAGGGGGGCGATGTGCTGGAGCCCCGCGCTGTTGACCAATACATCGACCCCGACCGGCAGCGCGGCGACGGCCGCCGCATCGGCCAGGTCGGCGACGTGGGCCTGCCCGCCGATGGCGGCGGCGACGGCTCGGGCGCCCACCGCATCGACGTCCACCACGTGCACGGTGGCACCGGCGGCGGCGAGGGCCACGGCGCAGGCCCGACCGATGCCGCTGCCACCGCCCGTCACCAGCGCGACGCGCCCCCGCAGTTCCACTCCCCCGACGGCAGCCGGGGTCGTGGGGTGAGGAGGAGGAAATCTGCTCGTCATGGCGGGAACAGTAGGCACGACGGGTACCGCCGCCCATGTCGCCGAACACCACACTCGGCGGCGGCGATATGGCGGCCTTGGCCATGCGCGTGGCCGCACCCGCCGCCGGGCGGGGCCGCGTCGGGGCTCGGCCTGCCGGGCAGCACACCGACGAGGTGGCGCCCTGCAGCAGGTGTCAGACGCAGTGCTCGTGCTGCCGGATCGGCTTCACCAACTTGCTCAACGCCACCAGAGACACGTCCGTCCCGGAGCCCGAGTCGGAGATCGTGGCCTCTACCGCCGGGTGGCGCCCGTAGGTGATGAGCAGCTTCCGCCCACCCTGCGACTCGGCTTCCCGCAGCACCCAGTCCACACCGTCGACGTTCACACACGCATCGGCCGTCGGGCGGGGCGCCTTCAGCCCGCACCGCAGCACCACCGCCCCGTCCCCCCACGCCACAACGCCCGGCAGACCGGTGTCCGCCCGCTCCTGCCCGTGCAGTCGCCCCGGGGCGTCCTTCGCGATCCGCGTGCACTCCGACGCGCCACCCCTCGCCGCGGCCTCGACGCCGGACATCGGCGAGTTCACCGCGCGCACCACCACCACGCCGGCGATCACGATTCCGGCGACGGCAGCAGCACCGATCGCGACACCCGACCGACGACTGAGACGCACCATTCCCTACCCCCATGACCTGCGCCGATCGGCACGCTTCAGGACCGACCCGAACGCTACCCCTCCCCCTCAACTACCGCGCCGGCAGCTCCCCTTCAGAAACTCCCCCCCCTCGACGCCCGCCACCGAAAGCCACTGCGGCGCACAGCGCGACATCGACAGGAACACCGAAGCCCCCGAAGCCCGCCCCCTACCCTCCCCTCCCCTCCCCTCCCCTCCCCTCCCCCCTTCCTCACCCTCATCCTCTTACCCGACCATCCCATGAAATTATCAGCGCAATATTTGCGACAATTCCTCAGCACCGGCCTGAATTCCCGACGCCCCGCTTTCCCGACCTCCTTCGACTTCTCGGAGGGAGCGCGCGAGGGCTGACGCGACGATAGATGCGCCCGGAGTGCGGGAGTGCCGCCGATAAACCGGTGTGCGCCGCTTTTCCGAGAAAAGAACGGTTAGACGTAAGGCTGACCGAACCGACCATTGCGCAGGGATTTTCTTTCTCGCCCGCGATCGGCGGTCTCCAGGTCATCTCACCGCTGCGGAAATGCCGCAGACACACAGCACCACATCGGGAGTAGAGATGAGGAACCACAGGTCAGGAACCGTGCAGGCGGCCAACGACGCACGGCAGGAAGCCATCATCCGGGCGGACGAAGACGGCGCCGACGTCCTTGCTCCGTACGGAGAAATGCGGCAGCCGGACGGGGAGTCGGCACGTCTCGCCGTAGGCGAACGAGTGGCCTACGCACGCGAGGAGGGACCGCGGGGGCCAATTGCGCGTGACATTCGCCGCTGAGGACCGTCCCGCGACAGTGTGTACGGTACCGGCGTGACCTCCGTGCGGGACGCCCACGATGTGTGCGTCCCGGGCCTCGAGGTCACGCCGGTCGACAATTGATGGTGCGTGGCGGCGCAGCCCCCGTATCGCGCACCGCGCAGCCGATGTCCGACGGCCGACCGGAGCGGAACCGTGCCACGAAGTCGGCGAAGTCGGCGAAGTTCGCACACAGATACCGAGGATCGGACGGCTTCCAACGGATCTGTTGACGGCTGTCGGCCCACCGGATCTCGAATGCGGTGACGGTGCCTTCGGCCGGCCGGCTCTCGCTGCGATGCGGCAGCGGGGAGACATCTCCCGCCCTGGGGACGGACCTGTCCGGGGTGCCACTCAGTCGGCGCCGAGGGCGAACGGGCCGCCGGCCGCGAAGGCCCGCTCCGCGAAGTTCTCGCCGATGCGGCGGTGGCCGGCGGTGTCCGGGTGGAGGCCGTCGGGCAGCGGCAGCTCGGCCAGATCCGCTTCGCCGTAGAGCGAGCGGCCGTCGAGGTAGTGCAGGTTCGGGTCGTCCGCCGCCCGTTGTGCCGTGATGCGCGAGAGCTCGTCCCTGATGACGTTGAGCGTCAGCCGCCCGCCGGAGCGGTCCGAGGGGTCGCCGAGGGCCCGGAAACGCATACGCGGGCCGTCGAAGTCCGGGACGAGGGGGCCCGGGGTGTCCTCCTGGAGGGGACAGAGGATGGGGGAAACGACCAGCAGAGGTGTGGTGGGGTGCCCCTCACGCATCGTGTCGAGGAAGCCGTGGACCGCCGCGGAGAACGCACGCAGGCGCATCAGGTCGGTGTTGACCAAGTTGATACCGATCTTGAGGCTGATCAGGTCCGCTGGGGTGTCCCGCATGGCGCGCGCGGTGAACGGATCGAGCAGGGCGTTGCCGCCCAGCCCCAGGTTGATCAACTCCACTCCGCCCCGGGCGGCGGCCAGCGCCGGCCAGGTCGCGGTCGGGCTCTCGACATTGGAGCCGTGACTGATCGAACTGCCGTGATGCAGCCACACCCTGCGGCCGTGGTCCGGCACGGCCTCGACCGGGGCGTCCGTGCGCAGGGCGATCAGCTCGGTGATCTCCCCCGGCGGCAGCCAGATCTCCACGTCCTTCACACCGGCGGGCAGGCCGGTGAACCGGACCGTGCCGGCCGGGCCGGGATGGGTGACGGCGCACTGGGTGGCCATGTCGATGGTCTGCACGTTGCCGCCGGGCGCGCTGGCCCCGCCGGTCCGACGGCCGTCGACGAGCAGGTCGTACACGCCGTCAGGAGCGGCAGGGACACCCTCGTAGACCGTCTTCGTCGGGAGCGTGTCCAGCTCGACGGAGGTGGCCCGGGTACGGAAGGCCAGCCGTACGCCGGAGGGCTGGGCCTCGATCACGGCCAGGTGCGCATCGGGAAACTGCTTGCGGGCCCAGCCGGGGAGTCGGTGCGGCAGTACGCCGCGCTCGGTGCGCTCCATGTCGAGGGCACCGCGCACGAGGCCGGGCGTGATGGGGGTGGTGATCCACTCGGTCACAGCAGCGTTTCTCCTGCGGCGGGGTCAGAGACGAAGGACGTCGGGATCATCCCATTTCGCCCTCGAGTGCGAGGGTGCGGTCACGCCCCACACTCCGCCCCACCCGCAGTGGCGGGGTGGCGCACGGTCGTCCCGCCCACCGCACACCGCCTGCGGCGCACGGCACCCTTCGCACGCACAGAACATATATTCGATTTTTTCGTTATCCTCTAGGCATGGCCGTGCATCTTCAGGGCTCGCTCTTCGACCAGGCGGACGAGATCCGCCTGGGCACACTGCGGCATGTGCGCAGGACCCGGCTCGGTGACGGCGCCTGGATCGACCTCCTGCCCGGGTGGCTGAGCGGGGCCGATGCCCTTTTCGCGCGGCTGGCCGCCGAGGTCCCCTGGCAGGCCGAGCGCCGCCGGATGTACGACCACACGGTGGACGTACCGCGGCTCCTCGCCTTCTACGGCGCCGACGACCGGCTGCCGCACCCCGTCCTCGGCGACGCGCGGGACACCCTCTCCGCCCACTACGCCACCGAACTCGGCGAGCCGTTCACCACCGCGGGGCTCTGCTACTACCGGGACGGCCACGACAGCGTCGCCTGGCACGGCGATCGGATCGGCCGCGGCAGACGCGAGGACACCATGGTCGCCATCCTGTCCGTGGGCGCACCGCGCGACCTGCTGCTGCGCCCCCGTCACGGCGGCAGCACGGTGCGGCGGCCGCTCGGACACGGCGATCTGATCGTGATGGGCGGCTCCTGCCAGCGGACGTGGGAACACGCGATCCCCAAGTCCGCACGCGCGGCAGGGCCGCGGATCAGTGTCCAGTTCCGGCCCCACGGCGTGCGCTGATCACCACCGAGGGCAGAACCGCCCAGGCGCAAGTAGCCCTGTCCGTAGCGGTGTTACCAGGTCGTAGCAGTGTTGTCTGGTCGTAGCGGTGTTATCTGGTCGTTCCGCCGCCAGGACTTCCCGGGGGCCGCTGGGGGCGATCGGCTCCTCGCCGCCCGGCATCATGCGGCGCAGTGCCGTCGCGACCTCCGGAGGGCAGGGAGCGCCACGCCCACCGGTGAGACCTCATCCGCCAGATGGGCGAACGAGCGTGCATGCCCCCAATACCTGGGGGTAGGCGGCCGCATGATCGGGGAAACGCGCAAGAGGAGGAGTCAGAACATGGGTGCCAGCGTGGCGACAGCTGTAGTCAACTCTGAGGAGACCGCTGTTGACGTCCGCTCGATCCCGGCTGCGCGGCCGGACGACCTCCCGTACATCGAGGAGCCGCAGAGTGTCACCCCCCAGGACGCCCGGGAGCTGACACAGATTTTCTTCCGGCAACTGGCGACGCTTGAAGAGGGCACGCACGAGTACCAGTACGCCCGCAACACCCTCATCGAGATGAACCTGACCCTGGTCCGCTACGCGGCCCGGCGCTTCCGCCATCGCGGCGACGACATGGAAGACATCATGCAGGTCGGCACGATCGGTCTGATCAAGGCCATCGACCGCTACGACCCTTCCCGCGAGGTGGAGTTCACCACGCTGGCCATCCCGTACATCACGGGTGAGATGAAGCGGTTCTTCCGCGACACCACCTGGGACGTGCGGGTCCCCCGCCGTCTCCAGGAACTGCGTGTCGACCTCGCGCGGGCCAACGAGAAGCTAGCCAGTGAGCTCGGCCGCGACCCGAACGTCTGCGAACTCGCCGCGGAGTTGGACATCAGCAAGGAAGAGGTCGTCGAAGGGCAGGTGGCCGCCAACGGCTACAACGCCTCGTCGATCGACGTCACCATCAACGAGGACGGCAACGAAACCCCGCTTGCCGACCTGATCGGCGAACGCGACCAGGACATGGATCTCGTCGAGGACCTGCACGCCCTCAAGCCACTCCTGGAGCAGCTCGAAGACCGCGACCGGCACATCCTCGAGCTGCGCTTCGGCCAGGAGATGACCCAGTCCCAGATCGGCAGCGAACTGGGCATCTCGCAGATGCACACCTCCCGGCTGCTGTCGCGGGCCCTCACCCAACTGCGGGCCGGCCTGCTCAGCGAGGGATGATCTCCGCTCCCGGTACATCTCCGCTCCCGGTGCATCTCCGTTCCCGGTGCATCTCCGTTCGCGATGCGGGGCGCGTCGGATGCGCCGTGAGTCGGGGCCGTCGCACGGGTCGGCCGCTCAGCCCGCGGTGGCCGCACGGTGGACGGCTCTGACCAGACGGTGGCCTTCGGGGGTCGCGCTTCCCCCGAAGGCGAAACGGCGGCGGGAGCAGCCGTAGGCGAGACGGCTCCGCGGGTCCGCGAAGGCCTGCGAGCCGCCGGCGCCGCCGTGGCCGAACGCACCCTGGCCGAGGAACGGATATGCGGTGCTGCTCGCGGCGAAGCCGAGTCCGTACGCCTGGTCCATGCGGTTCACCAGGTCCTGGCCGGCCCGCGTGCCGACGCAACGCCGCCGACCGAAGCGGGTCCGGCAGCGCGCACGGCACGGGAGTGGGGCAGCGTCTCCAGGTCCGTCGGCCGAGGGTGGTTCCGGTTGAAGGCGATACCGGTCAGGCTGTCCGGCGCCGAGTCGTCGGCGTCCAGCTCCGCCTGCTGCTGCGGGGCGGGAGCATCGGCTGGACGTCACTCCGGCCCCGTCCACAGGTCCACGACCTTCGCACCGCCGACGTGGGCCACCAACTGGGCCGCGCAGTCGGAGCCCTGCTCGGCCACAACCGCCCTGAACTCCTCGCCGACCGCCTGGAATCCGGCGTCGGTTCCCTCCGCCGACACCTCGCTGGGCATTCGGCTCCCGTCGTGATCACGAACGCTTCCGGAGTGCCAACCGATGCGGGGAGCCGCCATTCCCGGTGGCCGACGGACATCGACACAGCGTGGCCGACGGGCATCGACACGGCGGCGAACCGCCCGCCGGGGCGCGACCGCACGGTCTCCTGCCGACGCGGCCGGTTACCGAGCGGAAACCTCAGATCCCCCGCAAACCTTGCAGCTCAGCGTTGCTCCGCGGCTCGAACGGTGCCAGGGTTCGGAAATCCCTTGCACCCACCACAGTGAAAGCGTGGAGGCCGTATGGCTGTCCGTCGTGCCGCTGTCGCCGCCGCGTCCGCGGTTGCGCTCGGCGTCTCCCTGCTCGCCACCTCCTGCAGCCCCGGCACAGAGCCCTCCGCCGCCGGCAAGCTGAAGCCGCCCGCGAAGAAGGCCGTTGCCACGGGCAGTGGCGGCGCGGTGTCCAGCGTCAATCCGTACGCCTCCCGAGCCGGGCTCGAGGTGCTGCGCAAGGGGGGCAACGCCGTGGATGCGGCGGTGGCGACCGCCTCCGCCCTCGGCGTGGTCGAGCCCTACTCCGCGGGAGTGGGGGGCGGCGGCTACATGGTCTACTACGACGCCAAGGCCAAGAAGGTGCACACCATCGACGGCCGGGAGACGGCACCGGCCACGATGCGCTCGGACTCCTTCGTCGACCGGACGACCGGCAAACCGCTCGCCACCGACGACGCCATCAACTCGGGTCTGTCGGTGGGTGTCCCGGGCACCCCGGCGACCTGGGAGAAGGCCCTTCATGACTGGGGCACGGTCTCCCTGGCCAAGGCGCTGCGCCCGGCCACGCGGATCGCCGACGACGGCTTCGTGGTCAATCACGAGTTCCGGGCCCAGACCGCCATGAACGAGAAGCGCTTCCGCGACTTCAAGTCCACCACCGACCTGTTCCTCCCCAAGGGCGAACTCCCGGTGGTGGGCACACGCTTCCGCAACCCCGACCTCGCCCGGACCTACCGGCAGCTCGCCACCAAGGGAGTCGGCGCGCTGTACCACGGCGACATCGGGCGCGATGTGGTGCGGACCGTCCAGCAGCCGCCCATGGCCCCCGGAGCCGGCCACAAGGCCCGGCCCGGCCTCATGAAGACCCGCGACCTCGCCGACTACGCCGCCGAACGCCGGGACCCGACCCGGACCACCTACCACGGACGAGACGTCTACTCCATGGGTCCGTCCTCAGCGGGCGGCACCACGGTGGGCGAGGCGCTGAACATCCTCGGGAACTTCCACCTGTCGAAGTCCGACAGGACCCAGGCACTGCACCACTACCTGGAGGCCAGCCGGATCTCCTTCGCCGACCGCAACCGCTGGGTCGGCGACCCGGCCTTCTCCGATGTCCCCACCAAGCCCCTGCTCTCCAAGGAGTTCGCCAAGAGCCGGGCCTGCCTGATCCGTTCCGACAAGGCGCTGAAGAGCCCGCTGGCTCCTGCGGACCCCCGCCACCCGGACGCGGCCTGTGGGCTGAAGACGGGGAACAAGCAACCCCACGAGGGGCCGTCGACCACGCATCTGGTGGCCGCTGACCGCTGGGGCAATGTCGTCTCCTACACCCTGACGATCGAGCAGACCGGTGGCTCGGCCATCACCGTGCCCGGACGCGGATTCCTCCTCAACAACGAGCTGACCGACTTCGACTTCGCCCCGCTCACCAAGGGGACGCCGGACCCGAACCTGCCGGGCCCCGGAAAGCGCCCGCGCAGCAGCATGTCGCCGACGATCGTCCTGCAGGACGGCAAGCCGGTGATCGCCGTCGGCTCGCCGGGGGGCGCGACCATCATCACCACGGTGCTGCAGACCCTCGTCAACCGTCTGGACCTCGGTATGTCGCTGCCGGAGGCGGTCGCCGCGCCGCGCATCTCGCAGCGGAACCAGGCCGTGACGGAAGCCGAACCGGCCTTCCTCCGCTCTCCCGAACGCAAGAAGCTGGACGGCCTGGGCCACCGGTTCGTGCTCGCCCCGAAGGCGTTCACGCCCTCACCGGAGATCGGGGCGGTGGCCGCCCTGGAGTTCCTGCCGCACGGCAAGATCTCGGCGGTGGCCGAGCCCGAGCGGCGTGGCGGCGGCTCGGCCATGGTGCTCAAGGAAGCACCCTGAATCCACCCCGGCACTGACCGCGGACGTGGCGTGAGCCCGTGGGAGGCGAGCCGGGGCGCACCGGAACGATCGACCGGTGCTCCCTGGCTCGCCGTCCCCGGCCGCCCGTCCCCGGCCGCCCGTCCCCGGGTGACCGACGGCGGGTGGCCGACGGCGGGTGGCCGACGACGATGCCGCCGGGCAGGAGCAGCAGCGCTCCGCTTGGCCGGTTCGGCGAGGTGACCGAGCAAGTGGGCCGCCCCGTCGGCTGGTTGTAGGATCCCGGCATGACTTCCGAGAGCCTCGTCGCACCACACGGAGCCTCCGTTCTCCGATGTGCCCCCGACGGGCAGAGGCTGAGCGACGGCACCACCGCACTCGACCTGATCGGCGAGGCGATGGGGTGTTGCGCCGAAGTGGTGGTGGTGCCCGTGGAGCGGGTTGCCGACGGCTTTTTCTCTCTCGGCTCCGGCCTGGCCGGCGACATCGTCCAGAAGTTCGTGAACTACCGAATCCGTCTGGTGGTCCTCGGCGACATCACCTCTCATGTCACCGGGAGTCACGCGCTGCGTGACTTCGTGCGCGAGGCGAACCGCGGTAGCCAGGTGTGGTTCGTGGCAACGCAGGAAGAACTCGACGAGCGGCTGCAGCAACGACGATCCCTGCCCGGGCAGGGCCGCTGACCGTCCGAGGCGTCGGGTACGGCGGCTTTCGCACCGGGCCGGTCGAGCCGACCGGCGCCGCCGCGGAGCCGCCCGCTCCCTGACGTACGCGGCCGCGTTCACATCCGGGTGCGCCCGCCTGCCGCGGTCGCACCCCAATCGTGGGGGATGAGTACCGAGTTGACCACTGAACCGACGCTGCGCGAGGCAGTCGCCGAGCGCCTGATCAAGATCCCCGCCGGGGAGATCGCCCTGCGCGACGAGGGCACGAGGACGAACTGGACGGTAGAGCTCACCCCCTTCCACCTGGCGCCGTATCCCGTGACCCGCGAGCTGTACCTCGCCGTGCACGGCGAGGCACCCGTGAGTTCGGCGGGGCCGCGGACGCCGGTGACCGATGTCTCCTGGAAGGAGGCCATTCGGTTCTGCAACCTGCTCTCGCGAGCGACGGGCCTCCAACCCTGCTATTCGATCGGCGGCGATCCCGACGCGCAGGACGTGATCTGCGACCGGGAGGCCGACGGCTACCGCCTCCCGACGGAGGCGGAGTGGGAGTACGCCTGCCGGGCCGGAACCTCGGACGTCCGCTACGGAGAGCTGGACGAGATCGCCTGGTATCGCGGGAACTCCGGCGACGAGGTCCATGACGTCGCGACCAGGACGCCCAACGCCTGGGGCCTGTACGACATGCTCGGAAACGTGTGGGAGTGGTGCTGGGATGTCTATGACCCCAGGGTCTACGGCCCGTACCGCGTCTTCCGTGGCGGAGGCGCGTACGACCCGCCCCGAGGGTGTCGGGCGGCGTGCCGCCGCAAGAGCCACCCGACCTTTCGTGTGGAGGACCTCGGGTTCCGGCTCGCCCGATCGCTCCCCTGAACGGAGCCGGGGCGTGGTCGGGGGCATCTCGTGTACGGGGGCCGCACCGGGGTGGGAGCGGGCCGTAGGAGCGCGCGTTCTCGCAGGTCATACCCTTCTTCAGCCCTGCCGGGCGGCCCTCTCGATCGGCTGCCCGGCAGGTCGGGGCCGACGTGGGATGCAGGGGGCGTCCCCGCTCCGTAAGCTCGTAAGCGGGAGTGCTCGGCGGGCGGTCGAGAGGCGCACCCGAGGGGCGGGGCGCGACACTGCACGTGCCGTCACCAGAAGAGCCGTTCGCTGCGCCCCGGCCACCCGAGGAGTGACCGAACTCCGGTGCGGGGTGCCGGGCCGGACCTGAGACCCGCCGTCTGCGCACGACGTCGTTGCGGCGCCTCTGACGTGGAGCCATACATGACCATGACCACCGCGCGGGACCTGTTGATCGTCGCCATGGACATGGCGCCCAGCCGCCCTGTGGAGCGAGGTGACCTGTCGCTGGCGCTCGCCGGGGCCGAGCTGATCGACCTCCTGGAGGCCCAGGCCATCACGCTGGACGGCGAGCGCATCGTCCCGGCCTACCGGCCGACGATCGCAGACCGGCTGTTGGATGAGGCCGCTTCGTCGCTCGTCCGCGAAACACCGTACGAGTCGGTCGGCGACTGGCTGTGGCGCAGGGGGCGCGACCTGTCAGCGACCTACGTCTCCGCGCTCGAGGCGGAAGGCCAGCTCGCCCGGCCGGGCCGACGCGGGATGCCCTTCCGGAGCGGTCGGACGGTACTCGTCGATTCGCCCGCTCGCCGCCAGGCGGCGGACCGCTGGACGGCGGAGGAGCCCGTCCTCACGTCCCTTGCCACGGCCGTCGGGGTCCGCGGCAAGGAGACGGGCGACACCCCGGGCGCGGACGACGACGCGGTGACGACGGTACTGGCCACCGTCCACGAGGCGTTGATGGAGCTGGAGGCCGTACGGCAACGGCGAGCCATCGAGGATGCGGCCTTCGACAACATCTGGCGAGGCGAATGACGCGGGCGGGGGCGGGGCGGCCACGGCTTCAGCGGGGGGCAGGACGGCCACGGCTTCCGAGCGGGCGTGGAGGACACTCGCGAGCCGATCGCCACCGGGGACGCCGTCTCCATCGCCCCGGCCGGCGCCCGCCGACTCCAAGTCATCGTCGTCGCCGCGTCGTTGTATTGGATCACTCAGCTGTCGGCGATCTTCTACCCCGGCACGGCGCTCATCGACGATGGGTGGATCCCGCCCATTCAGCCGGTGCTCGCCGGAACGATGCCGGCCCTCAACCTGCTGGCGTACGGGCTTGAGCGCCGAAGGACCGAGAGGCGTGAGGCGTGAGGCGTGGGTCGTCGGTTCCAGCCTGCGACCAGCGGGATGCGCGCCCACCTCGCCACCCTTTGCACGGTCCGCCCCTCAGGCACTACCCAACGGGCTCCTGCACCGCGCCGCGGGCGGGCACCCCCCAGCCCCCCCAGGCCCCGCCAGGCCCCTCCGGAACCCTGGGGCGCCCTACCTTCGCGCCCTCCCGAGGGCCTCCTTCTCGCCCGGCCCCCGGGACGGGCTCGGCGGGCGCCGGCGCAGCTCAGCTTCGTCGGTCGCCGGGTGCGGTGCGGGGGCCCGGCGTCCGGGCGACGACCAGCAGCCGACGGTGGGCGGGCGCGAAGGGGTGGCCGTCGTCACCCAGGAACCGCACATCGACGAAGCCCGCTTCGCGCAGCCACTCTTCGAGTTCGCTCGGTTCGAGCATCCGTAGGGACCAGCGGCATTCGCGCAGGACGCGGTCGCGCACCACGGTGCGGCGGGACTCGAGCCGGCTCCGGGCCACGTCGTAGGTGACCTCGTCGAGCATGAAGTCGGAGCCGACGCGCTGCAACCCCAGTTGGGGTCGGCCGGTGCTCAGGGCCCGCTGTTGGTCCGGATTGAGGATGTCGAGGAGCAGCCGGCCGCCCGGGCGCAGGGCGGTGCGCAGATTGGCCAGGATCACGCGGCTGTCGGCGTCGCTGCTGTAGCCGAAGGAGGTGAACCAGACCAGCGCGGCGTCATAGGCGCCCTCGGCCGTCAGCTCACGCAGATCCGCGGTGTCGAAGCCGGCCCGCAGGCCCTCCCGGTCGGCTCGGGTACGGGCGGAGGCCACCAGTGCGGGATTGCGGTCGACGCCGTGCACGTCGATTCCGCGCCGGGCCAACTCCAGGCCGATGCGGCCGTAGCCGCACGCCGCGTCCAGCACCCGCATACCGGGTTCCAGTCTCCCGACGCGTACCGCGAGTTCCGCTTCCTTCCCGTTGAACTGCGGATCATGACCGGAACTCATGAAGTACTCGTAGTCGGTGTCGAAGACCTCGTCGAGATCCGCCTCCCGCATGCGCCCGCCGTCCGCGAGCGGCATTCGCCGTATGTCTTCCATCTGCTGCACCATGCGTCTTCCCCTCGTCCGCTGGCCGGTGCCCGCCGGGCCGTGGCACGCCGCCCTTCACGCCGGCCCCGTCCGACAGGTGTGCACCGGCAGCACCTCGCCACCGCTGCGGCGGGCTGCGACCAGCACTTTGACGTCCGTCAACCGGACATGATCAAGCGCGAGGCTACTTCCTGCGCCCCAACTGGCCGTACACGAGGTGCCTTGACGGGCACCTTCGGGTGCCTTGAGGGGCGTCATGGTGGTGCTTTGAGGGCGTTGCGACGATTCTTGACGAGTGGTCACCACACGAGTGGTCACCACCGAGTCCGACCGGTCACCGGCCGATGAAGTACGTGTCTTCCATGTCGGCCGTGGCCGACTCGGTGTGCCGCACGCGCAGCGCCGACAGGTTCAGGCCGGGAACGCCCCACGGGTCGGCGGCCCCCAGGGCCAGGCCGGCGAACACTCCCCATTCGATCAGGTTCGGGTCGTCGTCCAGGTCGATGAAGGTGACCAGATCGTCGTTGTTGTCGAGGTCCTTCTGCGTCATGCCGAGAGCGGCGAGAACCGCTGCGGGGTCTCCGGAGACGACGAACGGCTCGTCACCGGTCCATCCGGCAGCGTGGAACATCGTCCCGTCGGGCAGCCATACGAGGTCCTCGGTGCGGGTGGCTCCGCAATGGGTCTCGACGCGTCCCACGATCCGCGCGTCGGGGAAGCGTCCGCGCAGGGCCGTTGCTTCACCAAGGAGGGGATTGTCCCCACCGTCGGAGACGAACGCCGGGTCGCAGACGGCCAGCACATTGCCCCACGCACCGGCATGCACGATGTCCAGGTCCGCGAGCGTACTGAAGACCGGTGGGTTGACGGCCGAGCGCGGGCCGAGGTCCTCCAGCACCGCATCCACGCTCGACAAAGACGCGGCGAAGGCGGCGGCCCGGCCCGGATCGTGTACCGGGAACCCGGCCGTGTCCGAGGTGAACGGCGGCTGGATGACGGTCAGGTTGCCGTGGACCATGGAGCCACGGACCATCTCGGCTGAGGACATGGTCCAGAACCTTTGATCAGTAGTCATGCGGGCCACCGTAGCGGCCGGAAAACGGTTCGGTGAACGGCGGTACCAGAGAGGGCCGTTGGCCCGTCAGAGGCTCTCGCGGCGGCGTACGTGTCGACGTTGATGGTGGATGTTGGAGGGCAGCCGGAATACGGCAGAAACCGAGGGCATGTGGCCGAGGTAGGACGAGGTCGGCGTCCCAGTCGCTACCGCCTGCGGCGCCGGCATCCGGCAACACACCCTTGAGATGCCCGCACCCGTCGTCGCTGACGCCCTCAGCCACACCGGGCGCCGGCCCGCCCGGCCAGCGCGAGCCCCACTTGCTCCAGGGGCGTGGTTGAGCCGAGTGAGGTAAACCGTGCGTACGGAGCGGCCAACTGGGAGAAGGGCTCGACGAACGTCCGACGCGGGCAGTCCGCCACCCGGCCTCTCACCACCACCTCGACCGTGCCGAACGCGGCCGTCACCGCCTCGACATCCACGTCGTCGATCCCGTCGAACACGAGCGAATCCCACACATGCGGCTGCCGCCTCCACCGCTTTTTGCTCCCCACCGATTCGGCCCAGCCAACCCAGTCGACGCCGACAACGCCGCTGGCGTCGCCCCGGCACACCGGCTTGAGCGGGGTTGTCGATGCCGCGTCTCGGCATGTGAGGGGCCGATGCGGATTTCCACGGAGGCAGGCAGCGCCACCGCCCCAGCTCCCGCAAGGACCCGTGCAAGAGGCCACTCGGACAGGGAAATTGCAACTTCGACATCGCCCGCAGAGGCAGCTACCTTCACCTGGTCTTCGGCGGTCGCCCACGGTCGCACAGGGGTTGTTTCAGGCTGAGCCACCCGTGACGGGGTGAGTTGGTCACGCCCCACGAATCCCCGTCCCACGCACAAGCCACGAACCGGTTCCACACCAGGCACCCCCAACCAGGGAGAGACATGTCCCATCTTGCTCTGTACACATTCGGCGTCCTGAAGTCACCCCTCGCCGATCCCGCACCTCTCACGCGCGAGTTCTACGACATTGGTGGGGCCGTCTACCGGGAGTTCATTCAGCGCCCCGGATACCTCGCGCATGCTGAAGCGGCAGACGGTGACCGGGGCGCGCTCTTCGAGGCGGACTGGGGTGCATGGGGGGAGTTCGCCGTACCGAGTTGGTACGGCAAGGGCCATACGGTGGAAACCACCGCCCTGGCCGCGACCCTCTCCCTCTGGACCGACCTGCGCCCCGCCTTCGACGCCGTCTACACCGGTCTGCACCGTGAGGCGCTGAACAGGCGTTACGACTGGTTCGAGAGGGCAGGGCAGCCAAATTACGTGTTCTGGTGGGTTTCCGAGGGCGTGATACCCACCTGGCGGGACGGGGTTTCCAGGCTGGAGCACCTCCACGACCACGGCTCCGCGCCGCATGCCTTCACCTTCCACGACTCGTTCGCCCCGGACGGAACTCCGACCAGGAGCAAAGGCAGCGGGCCGAAGAGCGACCAGGTTCGCTGACAAGGAAGCCCGAACGACGGGAGTCGCTGTCAAACGCCTCGATCGAATGACGGCGAACAGTCGGGCTCCGGTGATCTCTCGCAGTGACACCTGCGGGCCTTGGTGACCTGGCCGTTGTGGAATGGCAAGGCACGTTGATTGTCACCGAGCTCTGGTCAGTTGATGTCGAACTCGTTCCCTTCGGGGTCCTTCATTCCGACCGCGTAGTGGTCGATTCCCTCCTCGTACATGACAACCGTAATGAGGGCGCCCAAGCCCATCAGGCGGTCGGCCTCGGCGTCCACTCGCCTCCTCCGCGTCTCGATCGGGTCTGTCCGGTCGCCACTGGCGTGGATGTCGATGTGCAGCCGGTTCTTCACGGCCTTCGCGTCCGGGACCGCATGGAACCAGATGGCCGGTCCACTGCCCTGCGGGTCGCTGATCCGGTCCGCGCCGCCGGTCAACGCTTCTTCGGGCAGCCCCAGGTCACGGTAGTAGTCGTCCCATGTGGCGAAACCGGATGGGGGCGGTGCGAGTTCATAGCGCAGTGCGGCGGCCCAGAAGTGGGCCTGGCGGTCGGGGTCGGCGCAGTCGATCACCAGCTGGTAGCGAACGGACATCGGGATTCCTTTCTCAGCCGCACAACTCAACCCACCATCCTGCCAGTTGCGAGCCCAAGAGCCGCGGCCCTGGAGAGCCACGCGCCGGCTCGAAGTGAGATCCCCTTCCTGCTGCCCGGACTCGCACCGATCGGGCACCGCCGCTGCCTGCGCGTGCTCGCCCCCTTTACTCCTGAACCCGAGTCCGAATCCGAGCCCGCCCCGGTGGCGGGCCCATCCGGCTCGTGGCCGCGAGGCCACCGCTTCGCTGACCGCACCCGGACTCGGCACGCCGCGGTCCACGCCCTGCTGGAGGCCGGGCACAGCCGACGTTCGATCCAACGGCAGCTCGGGACGACCTATCGCACCGTCAGGCCGCTCGCCGACGTCCAGATTCCAGAAGAGCTCTTCACAGGCCAGTGGCAGAACCGTCCCTCCGTTCTCGACGAGTACAAGACCTACCTTGACGATCGCTGGGCCGAAGGCTGCAGCAATGCCTGGAAGCTGTGGGAGGAGATCGTTCCACTCGGTTACCGAGGCAGCTACCAACGCGTTCGCGCATACCTGCATCTGAGTCGGGGGTGGGCGCGGTGGCAAAGCCCTGCCGCGCGAATCGCATGAAGGCCAGCGATGCAGCCCGCGTGGTCAACTCGGTCTTCGTCGATCGCTCGACCTCCAGGCCTGCACGCAGGACATCGAGGGCTTCGTCTATCCGCGGTCTGTCGTGCACGTCAGCTCTCCTCGGTTCGTGAATCAGCACCCTTACCTCGTAGGGCCGGATCAAATCCAGTCCTGACCAGCGAGGCAGCCACCTCCCGGCTCGCAACGCTCAGTCACTGCTGCATGCAGTCCTGACGCAGTTCGGTGCCCCGCTCACGGTGCGGGAGGTGCCCGACCCCGAGGCCGGCGGCGGCGAGGTGGTGGTCCAGGTGCTCGCCACCTGCGTGGCCCCGTACGCGGCCGAGGTCTTCAGCGGCGAGCGGAACTACCCCCTCGTGCCTCCCGTTGTGCCCGGCATCGGCGGCGTGGCACGGGTCGTCCACGTGGGCCCGGACGCCACCCGGCTGCGCCCCGGCGATCTGGTGTGGTGCGACTCCACGGTGCGCTCGCGGGACGACGCCCTGACGCCCGACATCACGCTCCAGGGCTGGAGCTCCCGCGGCGAGGGCGGCGCACACGCGGCGCAGGCGGTATGCGTGGCGCTCGACAGAGCGGTGAGTTGGCCCTCCCGGCTGCTCACTGACGGCTACGCCGACTTCCTCGCCGACGACCTGCTGCCCTGGGCGGCCATGCGCTGGTCGGCGGCCGCCGACCCTCGACGCACCGTCGTGGCCGGGCAGAACCTGGGCGGCACCGCAGCACTGCACACCTGCCTGCGCCGGCCGGAGCGATTCGGCAGCGCCCTGGCGCAGTCCCCCCGCACCCGGCCCACCGCGGGATCGGATCGGCCCCCGGCGCTCCGGGCGCCGTCCACGACGAGCCGTCCTGGCCGATGCAGTGGTTCGCCCCGCACCATCGGGGCGGCGTCCGTCTGCACCTCGACCTCGCCCGGCAGGACGTCGTGGCGGCCCCCGGCCGCGCGCTCCATGACCGCCTGCGCCGCTGTGGGCACGTCGTCACCTGGCAGGAGTTCAACGGCGGTCGCGACTCACGACGACGCCTGTTGGCGCGGTGGACTGGCCGACGGCCTGATCTCCTTACTCGGAGGCTGAAACGGGCAGCCCCACAAGGCGGTCCGACGTCTCAGCGGTGGATGAACCCCGGCGGCCGCTTGTCGACGAAGGCGCTCATCCCCTCCTTCTGGTCCGCGGTTGCGAACACCGCGTGGAACAGCCGCCGTTCGAAGCGGACACCCTCGGCGAGGGTCGTCTCGAAGGCCCGGGAGACCGCCTCTTTCGCCATCATCGCGACAGGAAGCGACATTCCCGCGACGGTCTCGGCGACCGCGAGGGCCTCGCCGAGCAGGTCGTCCGCGGGAACGACCCGTGAGACCAGGCCGGCGCGCTCCGCCTCGGTGGCGTCCATGGTGCGGCCGGTCAGGCACATCTCCATCGCCTTGGCCTTGCCGACGGCGCGGGTCAGCCGCTGGGAACCGCCGATGCCCGGGATGACGCCCAGCTTGATCTCCGGCTGCCCGAACACGGCGGTGTCGGCTGCCAGCAGGATGTCGCAGAGCATGGCGAGTTCGCAGCCACCACCGAGGGCGAAGCCGGAGACGGCCGCGACGGTCGGGGTGCGCAGCCGGCCGAGCTGGTCCCAGGCGGTGAACCAGTCGCTGAGATACATGTCGAGATAGCCCTGTGGAGCCATCTCCTTGATGTCGGCTCCGGCCGCGAACGCCTTCGTCGATCCGGTGAGGACGATGCAGCCGACGTCCGGGTCCCGGTCGAGGGCCTCGGTCGCCGCGACGACTTCGGTCATGACCTGGAGGCTGAGGGCGTTGAGCGCCTTGGGACGGTTGAGGGTCACCAGGGCCGTGCGGCCCTGGTGTTCGACGAGGATGGTCTCGTACGGCGGGTCGTGGGGACGGGTCATGCGGTGGTGCCACCCTTCGGGTTGCTCTCGGGTCCGGGCCTGTGCTCGGTGACCACTCCGTTCCTCAGGGTCCGCAGGATTCCGGAGAAGTCCTCGGTCGCGCCGGCTCCCGCTGCGTACGCGGCGTACAGCTCCGCTGCTTTCCTACCGAGTTCGGTGGGCACACCGCCCGCACGTGCCGCGTTGGCGGCCAGACCGAGGTCCTTGGCCATCAGTGGGGCGGCGAAGCCGGGGAGGTAGTCGCGGTTGGCCGGGCTGGCGGGGACGGGTCCCGGCACGGGGCAGTTGACGGTCAGCGCCCAGCACTGGCCGGACGCGGTGGAGGCCACATCGAAGAGCGCCTGGTGGGACAGGCCGAGGCTCTCGCCGAGGACGAACGCCTCGCTGACCGCGATCATCGAGATGCCGAGGATCATGTTGTTGCAGATCTTCGCGGCCTGCCCCGCGCCCCTCCCGCCGCAGTGCACAGCCTTCCTGCCCATCGCGGCAAGGAGTGGTTCGGCCTCTTCGAACTCGGCCTGCCCACCGCCCACCATGAACGTGAGGGTGGCGGCCTCGGCGCCGACAACGCCCCCGGAGACGGGAGCGTCCAGGGCCCGCATTCCGGCGGCGACGCCGGCCTCGTGGGCGGAGCGTGCGTCGGCGACGTCGATGGTCGAGCAGTCGATGAACAGCGTGCCGGGCCGGGCGGCGGACAGCAGGCCCTCGTCCCGGTACAGGGCCAGGACATGACGCCCCGCGGGCAGCATGGTGATCACCACGTCTGCCGCAATCGCGGCCTCCTTCGACGAGGCGGCCACCTCGACGCCGGCGCCGGCAGCGGTGGCGACGAGGTCGGGCACCAGGTCGAAACCGATCACGCGGTGGCCGGCCTTGACGAGGTTGGCAGCCATGGGACCACCCATGTGGCCGAGACCGATGAAGCCGATGGTGCGGGTGTCGCCGTTCACCAGGGCACCTCCTGCGCCGATGCGAGCGGGGCGAGTCCGAGTCCGAATCCGGGGCCGGGGCCGGGGCCGGATTCGGGGCCGGACGATTCGGGTGGTGCGAAGAACCGGTCCACGTCCACGTCGCTGACCTCGGCCAGAGTGCCCGGGGACCACTGCGGGGCACGGTCCTTGTCGATGACCTGGGCACGGATGCCCTCGGTCAGGTCGTGCGAGGACAAGGCGGCGCAGGAGGTGCGGTACTCCTGTTCCAGTACGTGTTCCAGGGGCCCGAGCCGCCGGGCCCGTCGCAGCGCGGCGAGCGTGACCTTGAGCGCGGTGGGCGACTTGGTGGCCAGGGTCTCGGCGGCCCGTGCAGCCTCGGGATCGGGGTGGGCGCGCAGGCGGGCCATGATCTCTTCCACCGTGCCGGAGCGGTAGCAGGAGTCGATCCAGGCCCGATGACCTTCGAGTTCGCCCGGCGGTGGTTGCCGCACGTGGCGTTCCAGCGCGTCCCAGACCACGGTGGTGGTGAGGTCGGCGAGCAGCCGGGGCAGGCGGTCGGAGGGGACGAAGTGGTCGGCGAGGCCGCACAGCAGGGCGTCGGCGGCACCGACCGGGGTGCCGGTGAGCGCCAGGTGCGTGCCGAGCTCACCGGGTGCGAGGCCCAGCAGGTAGGTGCCGCCGACGTCGGGGACGAAGCCGATGCCGGTCTCGGGCATGGCGATCCGGGAGCGTTCGGTGACGATGCGGACGCTGCCGTGCGCGGAGACGCCGACGCCGCCGCCCATCACGATGCCGTCCATGACGGCGACATAGGGCTTCGGGTAGCGCGCGATCCGGGCGTTGAGCCGGTACTCGTCCCGCCAGAACGCCGCCGATGCGCTTCCTCCGGCGCGCGCGTCCTCGTAGATGGAGCGGATGTCGCCGCCCGCGCACAGACCGCGCTCGCCGGCGCCCGTGATGACCACGGTCTCGACGGTGGGGTCGTGCTCCCAGTGGGCCAGTGCCTGATCGATCCGCTCGACCATGGGGGCGGTGAGGGCGTTGAGGGCGCGGGGCCGGTTGAGTGTGATGCGGGCGGCGAGGCCCTCGGCGGTCAGCACGACCGGCTCGTCGGGGCCGGTCACCGCAGGGCCTCCGTCATGCCGCGGGCCACGATGACGCGCATGATCTCGTTGGTTCCTTCCAGGATCTGATGTACCCGCAGGTCGCGAACGATCTTCTCGATGCCGTACTCGCTCAGGTAGCCGTAGCCGCCGTGCAGTTGCAGCGCACGGTCGGCGACGGAGTAGCCGGTGTCGGTGGCGAACCGCTTGGCCATCGCGCACAGCTGCGGGGCCTGGCGGTCGCCACGGTCCAGGGCCTGCGCGGCCTGGTGGACCAGGGCGCGGGCCGCCGCGAGTTCGGTCGCCATGTCGGCGAGCCGGAACTGCAGTGCCTGGGCGTCGAGCAGCCGGGCCCCGAACGCCTCGCGGTCGGCGAGGTGGACGAGACTCCCGTCCAGGGCGGCGCGGGCGCCGCCGAGGGAGCAGGCGGCGATGCCGAGGCGGCCGCCGTTCAGCCCGTTCATGGCGATGCGGAAGCCGTCGCCCTCCCGGCCCAGCAGACGGTCCGCGGGCAGCCGCACCCCGTCGAGGATCACCTGGCGGGTGGGCTGGGCGTTCCAGCCCATCTTCTTCTCGTTCGGCCCGAAGGACAGCCCGGGGTCGTCCTTGTCGACGAGGAAGGCGGAGATACCGCGGGGGCCGTTGCCACTGGTGCGTGCCATGACGACGTACACCTGGGACACTCCGGCGCCCGAGATGAACTGCTTGACGCCGGTGAGGAGATAACCGTCGCCGTCGCGTACGGCGCGGGTGCGCAGGGCCGCGGCGTCCGAGCCGGCGCCCGGCTCGGTCAGGCAGTAGCTGCCCAGGTCCTCCATGGCGCACAGGCGCGGCAGCCATCGTTCGCGCTGAACCGGGTTTCCGTAGTGGTCGATCATCCAGGCGACCATGTTGTGGATGGAGACGAACCCGGCGATGGACGGGCAGCCGGAGGCCAGCGTCTCGAAGACCAGGACGCCGTCGGCGCGGCTGAGTCCGCTGCCGCCGGCCCGCTCCCGCACGTAGACGCCACCGAGCCCGATGCCCGCGGCCTTGCGCAGCACGTCCACGGGGAAGTGCTTGTCCTGGTCCCACCGCACGGCGTGCGGGGTCAGCTGGTCCTGGGTGAAGTCGAGAGTGGCCTCGACGAGGGCGAGTTGGTCGTCGGTGAGCATGGTGGTGGTCATGGCGCTCACTTCATGGTCGGGAGGGTGAAGCTCGCGCCCTCCTTGGCCCCGGAGGGCCAGCGCGAGGTGACGGTCTTGGTGCGCGTGTAGAAGCGGATCGCGTCCGGTCCGTGCTGGTTGAGGTCGCCGAATCCGGAGCGCTTCCAGCCGCCGAAGGTGTGGTAGGCGACCGGGACCGGGATGGGCACGTTCACGCCGACCATGCCGGTGTTCACCCGGCGGGTGAAGTCGCGGGCGGTGTCGCCGTCACGGGTGAAGATCGCCACGCCGTTGCCGTACGGGTGCTCACTGGGCAGGCGCACGGCCTCCTCGTAGTCGGCGGCGCGCACCACGCACAGGACGGGGCCGAAGATCTCTTCCCGGTGGACGCGCATCTGCGGGGTGACGCGGTCGAAGAGCGAGGGGCCGGCGAAGAAGCCGTTCTCGTGTCCGGCGAGGGTGAAGCCGCGTCCGTCCACGACCAGTTCGGCGCCCTCGTTGACGCCGATGTCGACGTAGCGGCGTACCCGGTCGAGGGCGTCTCGGCCGACCAGGGGCCCGAAGTCGGCATCTGGGTCGTCGGAACGGCCGATGTGCAGCTGCCCGATGCGCTCCTTCAGGCGCTCCACCAGGGCGTCGGCGGTCCGCTCGCCGACCGGGACGGCCACGGAGATCGCCATGCAGCGCTCCCCCGCCGAGCCGTAGCCCGCGCCGATCAGTGCGTCGACTGCCTGGTCGAGGTCGGCGTCCGGCATCACGATCAGGTGGTTCTTGGCGCCGCCGAAGCACTGGGCGCGCTTGCCGTGCGCGGCCGCGGTGGCGTAGATGTGCGCGGCGATCGGGGTCGAGCCGACGAAGCCGAGCGCGCCGACCCGCGGGTCCGTCAGCAGCGTGTCGACCGCTTCCTTCCCCCCGTTGACGACGTTGAGGACGCCCGGTGGGAGGCCGGCCTCCAGGAACAGCTCGGCGAGCCGGAGCGGTACGGAGGGATCGCGCTCGGAGGGCTTGAGGATGAAGGAGTTGCCGCAGGCCAGCGCGGGCGCGGCCTTCCACAGCGGGATCATCGCGGGGAAGTTGAACGGGGTGATGCCGGCGGTGACGCCGATGGGGGCGCGCAGGGAGTGCACATCGATTCCGGTGCCGGCGTTGTCGGTGAACTCGCCCTTGAGCAGATGCGGGATGCCGGCGGCGAATTCGACGACCTCCAGACCGCGTTGCAGGTCTCCGTGCGCGTCGGCGACCGTCTTGCCATGTTCGGAGGACAGCAGGCGGGCCAGCGACTCCCGCTCCCCTTCGACCAGTTGGAGGAACTTCAGCAGCACCCGGGCGCGGCGCTGCGGGTTCCACGCGCCCCATTCGTGCTGGGCCTGTGCGGCGTCGGCGATCGCCGCCTCGGTCTCGGCGCGGTCGGCGAGCGGGACGCGGGCCTGTACCTCGCCGGTGTTGGGGTCGTACACGTCGCCGTACGTCCCCGAGGTGCCCGGGGTGTGCTTGCCGCCGATGAAATGTGCCAGTTCACGGACCATGAAAGCCTGCTCTCCGTCAGGTGAGATCCGGGGATGGCGCGCCGGCCCGACACGGACGCCGGGTGGCGTGCATGCGGGGGCAGCGCGAGAAGCGCAGGGCTGGGCGACCGTCAGGTGTCAGTGATCGGTACCCGCCGGGTTCGCCGGCCAGGGGCGTAGGTGCGCACCGGTGCCATGCGTGTCTGCTCCATCCTCGTGGACAACACGGAACACCCCGCGGCCGGTATCCTGACTCCCGGATCAGCACACGCTCCCCGGCCTTCCCGACGGACTTCTCCGTCAGTGGCCGGTCTCTTTCGGGGAGCGCATTCCCCGGTCACAGTGGCGGGACCGCGCCGGAATCGCACCGGCTTCCCTGCACCGCGGGCCTTGCCCCCGAACATATAGTTGGACGTCCTAGTAAGTCCACCCCGCCACGGGCGGCGCGACCGCACATCGCGCTTCCGGACACCGGAGACCGCCGCCCGTACCCGGCCTCTGCACGCGCGTTCAGGCGTCCGGTTCCGCGACGGGGTACGGCACGAACGTGCTGCTGTTCTCGTCCACCGCGAGCCGGCGGTCCAGCGGTGGTACCGCCCGCTGCGGACAGTCGATGCGTTCGCAGATGCGGCAGCCCATGCCGATCGGGGTGGCCGCCGCGGCGTTGCCGAGGTCCAGGCCGTCCGAGTAGACGAGCCGGGAGGCGTGTCGGACCTCGCAGCCGAGGCCGATGGCAAAGGTCTTGCCGGGCTCACCCCAGCCGCCGCGGTGCCGGGTGATCGCGCGCGCGGTCCACAGGTAGCGCTGCCCGTCCGGCATCCCGGCGATCTGCACATGGATCCGGCCGGGGGTGGCGAACGCCTCATAGACGTTCCACAGCGGACAGGTGCCGCCCGCCCGGGAGAAGTGGAAGCCGGTCGCCGACTGCCGTTTGGACATGTTGCCCGCGCGGTCCACCCGGACGAACGAGAACGGCACACCCCGCAGTCGCGGGCGCTGGAGGGTGCTCAGGCGGTGACAGACCGTCTCGTATCCAAGGCCGAACTGGTCGGTGAGCCGTTCGATGTCGTAGCGCGCCTCCTCGGCCGTCGCGTGGAAGCGGCGATAGGGGAGGATCAGCGCGGCCGCGAAGTAGTTGGCGATGCCGATGCGGGCCAGCGACCAGGCGTCCGAGTCCGGGGGAAAGTCCTCCGAGGCGAGGCGGGACAGCTCGTCGTCGCATTCGAGGAACGCCAGCTGCGTGGCCATCCGGAACGCCTGCTGACCGGGGCGCAGCCGGCCCGACAGGCTCAGGACGCGGCGGGCGTCGTCGTAGTGATGCAGAACGCGCGAGTCCGCCGCCGAGACCTGCACGCCGTGGCGTTCCGCCAGCCGGGCGGTCAGAACGCGTACGACCTCACCGGGGCGGATACCGATCTCGGTGGCGAGTTCCTCGGCGGCGAGATCGGTGTCGTGGAGGTAGTTCCGGCGGCGGTAGAAGAATTCACGGATCTCCTCGTGGGCGGAGCGCGGCAGTGCGGAAACGGTCTGCCCCCTTCCTTCCGCGGCTTCGGCCAGGCGCTCGGCGAGTTGGTGGTTGCGGCGGCCGAGGTCGACCAGCAATCCGGCCACGGCCGGGATACGGGAGGCGAGTTCCGCGATGTCGGCGGGCGAGACCCGGTCGGCGGTGATCTCGTTGGCGAGAGCGTCGCGCAGATCGGCGACCAGCCGGGTGGTGTCGCGCTCGGAGAAGAACCCCGCATCGACGCCGAACACCTCGGTGAGGCGGAGCAGGACCGGGACGGTCAGCGGACGCGAGTCGTGTTCCATCTGGTTCAAGTAGCTGGGCGAGATCTCCAGCATGCGTGCCAGGGCGGCCTGGCTCAGGCGCCGGTCCTCGCGAAGCCGGCGCAGGCGCGCTCCGGCATAGGTCTTGCTCACGGCGATCGTCGCCCCTCTCCGCAGATGACTCGCCTGGATCCTATGCGCAGCAGCACTGCATCGAACCTTTGCAAGGTTGGCAAAAGCAGGCGAGAAGATACGCAAAACGTGGCACACATCCATGGTTGTTGGCACTCAGTGCCGGTGTCAAAGTCTGAGTACGGCCCGCCGGAACCGGCGACCGGAGCGGAACACCGGGCACGATTCACGCCCTGATGTCGGAGATCCCGGCCGTTCCCGAAGGAAGTCCGCGCAACATTGCTCACCATTGATCGCGCAGGGACCTCCGGCGGGCCGCACTCGATACGGCACCCAGTGCCATATTCGCACCTTTGACGAGACACAGGCAGACCCGGGAGACGGTCATGGCACAGGCAAGCACGACGACGGCCACAGAGCTCGCGCAGCGGTGGGCGACCGACCCGCGCTGGAAGGGCATCGAGCGCACCTACACGGCCGAGGACGTGGTGCGGCTGTCGGGCAGCGTGCGTGAGGAGCACACCCTCGCCAGGCGCGGCGCCGAGCGGCTGTGGCAGCAGCTGCACGAGCAGGACTACATCCATGCCCTCGGCGCGCTGACCGGCGGTCAGGCGGTGCAGCAGGTCAAGGCCGGACTGCAGGCCATCTACCTCTCCGGCTGGCAGGTCGCGGCCGACGCGAACCAGGCCGGGCACACCTACCCCGACCAGAGCCTGTACCCCGCCAACTCCGTTCCGCAGGTGGTCCGTCGGATCAACAACGCGCTGCTGCGCGCCGATCAGATCGCCACCGCCGAGGGCGGCGACGCCACGGACTGGCTCGCGCCGATCGTCGCCGACGCCGAGGCCGGCTTCGGCGGCCCGCTCAACGCCTTCGAGCTGACCAAGGCGATGATCGCGGCGGGTGCGGCCGGTATCCACTACGAGGACCAGCTCGCCTCGGAGAAGAAGTGCGGCCACCTCGGCGGGAAGGTCCTCGTCCCCACCGAGCAGCACATCCGCACCCTCAACGCCGCCCGCCTCGCCGCCGACATCGCCGATGTCCCCACCCTCGTCGTGGCCCGCACCGACGCCCTCGCGGCGAACCTGCTCACCAGCGACATCGACGAGCGCGATGCCCGGTTCGTCACCGGCGAGCGCACCGCCGAGGGCTTCTACCGGATGGAGAACGGGATGGCCCCGGTCATCGCCCGCGGTCTCGCCTATGCCCCCTACGCCGACCTCATCTGGGTGGAGACCGGGACGCCGGACCTGGCGCAGGCCCGGGAGTTCGCCGAGGCGATCCACGCCGAGCACCCCGACCAGATGCTCGCCTACAACTGCTCGCCGTCCTTCAACTGGAAGGCCGCCCTCGACGACGACCAGATCGCCAAGTTCCAGCGGGAGCTGGGCGCGATGGGCTACCGCTTCCAGTTCATCACCCTCGCCGGCTTCCACTCCCTCAACCACGGCATGTTCGACCTGGCCCGCGGCTACGCCGAGCACGGCATGACCGCCTACGTCGACCTCCAGGAGAAGGAGTTCGCCGCCCAGCAGCACGGCTTCACCGCGGTCAGGCACCAGCGCGAGGTCGGCACCGGCTACTTCGACCAGGTGTCGACGGCCCTCAACCCGGCGTCCTCGACCACCGCGCTCTCCGGTTCCACCGAGGAGGAGCAGTTCCACTAGGAACCGCTCGCCTCTCCGGGCGACCCGGGCGCCGTCGGCCCGCCTGTCGGCCCCCGCGGCTCGGCGCGTAGGCGTCCAGCCACCCGTATTCAGGTGAGGGCCGGACGACCGTCTCCGTCCGGCCCTCACCGCTCCGCCCCGCTCCGCCCCGCTCCGCTCCGCCCGTTGAGGAGATGTGCATGTCCCCCACCGAACTGACCAGCCGCGTCCAGGTGCTCGCCGCTTCCCCAGGCTCTCGACTCGGCGCGAGCAGGGGAGGCCCCACCGCCGACCGCTTCGACGAGATCCTCACGCCCGCCGCCCTGGAATTCGTCGGGTGCCTCGCCCGTTCCTTCGCCGACCGGTACCGCGACATGCTCACCGAGCGACGCCGCCGCGCCCTTCGTCTCTCCTCCGGCTCCCCGCTCGACTTCTCGCGGGCCACCGCCGCCCTCCGCGCCGACCCGGACTGGCGAGTGGCGCCGCCCGCACCGGGGCTCGCCGATCGACGGGTGGAGATCACCGGGCCGCCGGAGCGTCGGACGACCATCGACGCGCTCAACTCCGGAGCACAGGTGTGGCTGGCCGACTTCGAGGACGCCACGTCTCCCACCTGGGAAAACATCATCGGCGGCCAGCTGAACCTGCTGGACGCCATCGAGCGGCGCATCGACTTCACCGCGCCGGACGGCACGGCGTACCGCCTCGGCGAGCGGCTCGCGACCATCGTCGTCCGCCCGCGGGGCTGGCACCTCACCGAAGAGCACCTCCTCGTCGACGGGCGTCCCGTCCCCGCCTCGCTCGTCGACTTCGGCCTGTACTTCTTCCACTGCGCCCAGCGGCAGATCGACGCCGGCTCGGGCCCGTACTTCTACCTCCCCAAACTCGAGAACGCCTGCGACGCCCGCCTGTGGAACGACGTGTTCGTCCTCGCCCAGGATCTGCTCGGCATCCCCCGGGGCACCATCCGTGCCACCGTCCTGATCGAGACGGTCACCGCGGCCTTCGAGATGGAGGAGATCCTCTACGCGCTGCGCGAGCACAGCGCCGGGCTCAACGCGGGCCGCTGGGACTACCTGTTCAGCCTGATCAAGATCTTCGCGCACCGCCCCGACTTCTCTCTTCCCGACCGGAAGAAGGTCACCATGACGGCGCCCTTCCTGCGGGCCTACACCGAACTGCTCGTCCACACCTGCCACAAGCGCGGCGCGCACGCCATCGGCGGCATGGCCGCCCACGTGCCCGGCCACGACACGCAGGCCGACGGGCCAGTGCTCGCCACAGTGCGTCTCGACAAGGAGCGCGAAGCCGAGGACGGCTTCGACGGAACGTGGGTCGCGCACCCCGGGCTCGTCCCCTTCTGCCGGGACATCTTCGACGGCGTGCTGGGCGGGCGCCCCCACCAGATCGACCGCACCCGCGACGATGTGGAGGTCTCGGCCGACGCGCTGCTCGCCGTCCGGCGCACCGCGGGACCGCCCACCGAGGACGGCGTGCGCGCCAACATCGCCGTCGCGTTGCGCTACTTCGACGCCTGGCTGCGCGGCACCGGTGCCGTGGCACTGGAGGGGTTGATGGAGGATGCGGCGGCCGCCGAGATCGCCCGGGCGCAGATCTGGCAGTGGCTGCGCCACGGCGCCGTCGACCGGGACACGGTGGTCGGCCTCCTCGATGACGAGATCGCCGCCCTGGGAGCCGAATACCCCTGGGCCCGGACCGAGGAGGTGCGGTCACTCTTCGAACGGACCGCGCTCGCAAGGGAGTTGCCGGCCTTCTTCACCCCGGACGCCTACACCCGCCACCTCGTGCGGCAGGCAGAGGTCACCGCATGAGCGCGGCACCGAAGGCCGCGATCCGGCGGGTCGGAGTCGTCGGCGGCGGCCAGATGGGCGCGGGCATCGCCGAGGTGTGCGCCCGCGCCGGACTCCACACCGTCGTCTGCGAGGCCGACGCGACCGCGGCCCGCGCCGCACGCGAGCGGGTGGCCGTGTCCCTCGAACGCGCCGTCCAGCGCGGCAAGCTGGACCGGATCTCGGCCGAGGACGCCCTGACCCGGACGGTGTTCACCGGCAGCCTCGAGGACCTCGCCGACCGCCACCTCGTCATCGAGGCCATCGTCGAGAACCCCGCCGCCAAAACGGACGTCTTCGCCGCCCTCGACAAGATCGTCGAGGACGAGGAGGCGATCCTGGCGACCAACACCTCCGCCATCGCGGTCATGCGGCTCGGCATGGCCACCCGCCGCGCGGACCGCGTCCTGGGGCTGCACTTCTTCAACCCGGTACCGGTGCTGCCGCTCGTCGAGGTCGTCACCTCCCTGCACACCGCGCCGGCAACGGTCGCCACCGCCGAGCACTTCGTCACCGGCACGCTGGCCAAGACGGTCGTGAGGTCCCAGGACCGAGCCGGTTTCGTCGTCAACGCCCTGCTCATCCCGTACCTCCTCTCGGCGATCCGGATGGCCGAGTCCGGCTTCGCCACCGCCGCCGACGTGGACGCGGGCATGGAGCTGGGCTGCGCCCACCCCATGGGCCCGCTGAAGCTCGCCGACCTGATCGGGCTGGACACCGTGGCATCCATCGCGCAGTCCCTCTACGACGAGTTCAAGGAACCGCTCCACGCACCGCCGCCACTGCTCCGGCGGATGGTGGAGGCGGGCCTGCTCGGCCGCAAGACCGGGCGAGGGTTCCACACCTACGACCAGGGCTGAGGGGCCCTGGATCGCCGCCGGGGCTGAGGGGCCCCGGCAGGTGTGCGGTAGGGGCGCGGGACGGAGGACTGAGACCGTTCCGCGCCCTGCCACGCCTCAGCGCCCGGCCGGCAAGCGGGGCTCCCGACCCAAGGGAGCCCTCGGTTCCGGTATGCATACGCACGACCCTGATTGCATGATCATGCGTGATGGCACATACTTTTCCCATGTCTAAGGTTCTCACCTCCCTGCCCACCGGCGAACGCGTCGGTATCGCCTTCTCCGGCGGCCTCGATACCTCCGTCGCGGTCGCGTGGATGCGCGACAAGGGTGCCGTCCCGTGCACCTACACCGCCGACATCGGCCAGTACGACGAGCCCGACATCGCGTCGGTGCCCGGCCGTGCGTCGGCGTACGGCGCCGAGATCGCGCGCCTGGTCGACTGTCGCGCGGCGCTGGTCGAGGAGGGCCTGGCCGCGCTCACCTGCGGCGCGTTCCACATCCGCTCGGGCGGCCGCGCCTACTTCAACACGACGCCGCTCGGCCGCGCCGTCACCGGCACCCTGCTGGTCCGGGCGATGCTCGAGGACGACGTGCAGATCTGGGGCGACGGCTCGACGTTCAAGGGCAATGACATCGAGCGGTTCTACCGCTACGGCCTGCTCGCCAACCCGCACCTGCGCATCTACAAGCCGTGGCTCGACGCGGACTTCGTCTCCGAGCTCGGCGGCCGCAAGGAGATGTCGGAGTGGCTGCTCGCCCACGACCTCCCCTACCGCGACAGCACCGAGAAGGCCTACTCCACCGACGCCAACATCTGGGGCGCCACCCACGAGGCCAAGACCCTGGAGCACCTCGACACCGGCGTCGAGACCGTCGACCCGATCATGGGCGTGCGGTTCTGGGACCCCTCGGTCGAGATCGCCGCCGAGGACGTGACGATCGGCTTCGACCAGGGCCGCCCGGTGACGATCAACGGCAAGGAGTTCGCCACACCCGTCGACCTGGTGATGGAGGCGAACGCCATCGGCGGCCGCCACGGCCTGGGCATGTCCGACCAGATCGAGAACCGGGTGATCGAGGCCAAGAGCCGTGGCATCTACGAGGCCCCGGGCATGGCGCTGCTGCACGCCGCGTACGAGCGGCTGGTCAACGCGATCCACAACGAGGACACCCTCGCGCAGTACCACAACGAGGGTCGGCGCCTCGGTCGCCTCATGTACGAGGGCCGCTGGCTCGACCCGCAGGCACTGATGATTCGCGAGTCGCTGCAGCGCTGGGTGGGCACCGCGGTCACCGGCGAGGTGACGCTGCGGCTGCGGCGCGGCGAGGACTACTCGCTCATGGACACCTCCGGCCCGGCCTTCAGCTACCACCCGGACAAGCTGTCCATGGAGCGCACCGAGGACTCGGCGTTCGGCCCGGTGGACCGGATCGGTCAGCTCACCATGCGCAACCTCGACATCGCCGACTCCCGCGCCAAGCTGGAGCAGTACGCCGACCTCGGCATCGTCGGCAATACGCACGAGACGCTCATCGGTGCCGCCCAGGCCGCGTCGACGGGGCTGATCGGCGCGATGCCGCAGGGCGGCGCCGAGGTCATCGCCTCCCGCGGCCGGGCCGAGGGCGACGACGACCAGATGCTCGACCGCGCCGCGATGGAGTTCGGCACCGACTGACCGTGCGGCGGGCAGTACACCGCCCCGCTCGGACGCAGCCACGCCCACCTGCTCGGCGAGTGGGCGTGGCTCAGGAGGCTCGGCGACCGGTACACGGAACGCGCCGCCGCGTAGCGTCCTCGACGGGGCGGCCCTTCTCAGGAGCCCTTGGCCATCGCCCTGTCGACCGGCGGACGCAGGTCCGGGAGGGTTCGGTCGCCGCCCACCGGCGGCCGGTCCTCCAGTGGTGGTGGCTTCTGCGGCAGGTGGTCCGTCCTGCCCAGGAGAGCGAGGTCGAGTGGCGGGCACGCCAGACGGTGGAGGGTCTCCCCCACGCCTCTGAGGCGATGGGCCATCGCCAGGGGAAGGTAGGCGGCCACGGCCCCGATGCGGCCGCCACCACCGATCGAGACCGCTGCGGAGACCCAACCCATGCTGTACTCCTGCAGGTCCAGGAAGGGCGACGGCCACGGGGAAGGCGTGTGCAGCTGGTGGACGAGGAGGCGTTCGTGGGTGAGGGTGCGGGATGTCAGCCGTGCCGGCCGGTGCCGCGCCAAGTGGTCGCGGAGCGCGTCCTCGTCGAGCTGGGCGAGCAGGCACTTGCCGAACGAGTGGGCGTGAGCGGACCGAGCGAAGTCCACCCACTCGGTGACGGGCGGTGTGTTCGGCCCGGACGACTGGGCGACCACCCGGACCTCACCCTCTTCGTAGACCGCGCAGTACAACGACGCCCCCACCTCCTCGCGCAGTCCGTCGAGCAGCCTGCCGATGGACGCGGTGACGGGCTCCGGCAGCGGGTGGGGCTGCAGGGACGTGAGGAAGAGGCGGCCCCGCTCGGCGGTCTCCTCCGCGCCTGACCACAGCTCGTCGACCGCTTCGACGGCTGCCCGAAGGCGCCTGTCGATGCTCATGCGCGGTCTCCTTCCGTGTCGCCGTCCCCGAGTATCGCCCTGAGGGTCCTTCTGCCCGCGTGGACGTGGGAGCGGACCGTTGCCGAGGTTGCTTCCATCGTCTGCGCGATCTCCTCGTACTCCATGCCGAACTGCAGTCGCATGACGAGAGCTTCCTGCTGGCGCGCGGGCAGCTTGCGGACGGCGTCGACGATGTCGAGGCGCAGGTCGCAGGCGGCGACCTCGTCCTGTGCCGCGATCCGGTCCCGTAACGTCGCGGCGTCGAGAAGCAGCCCCTGACCGTGGCGTGCCCGCCGGGCATCGTCAAGGCGCTGGCCGGCCACTTTGAACAGCCAACCCCGGGGATCTGCCATGCCACCCACCCGCTCCCAGTAGCGGTAGGCGGCGAGCATGGTGAGCTGCGCGGCATCTTCCAGAACACTGTGTTCCGCCTCCCGCCAGAGCAGGTATCGGCAGACCATGGGGTGGTAACACCTGAAGAACTCCTCGAATCCGGGCGGTCCCTGGGGCATGCGGTCCTCACTGTGCCGAACAGTTCGCGTGCGCCGAGGTCACGGGCTTTCCTCACTCCGGGTGGACACGTGGTAGGTGCGCCGGTGTCCGCGGTCGTCCACCATGTCCAGTCTGCCGCCCGCGGGCAAACGGTCGAGAACCTCGACAGCGGTGGCCCGGCATTCCCGCTCCGCTGCTGCGGCGGAGCGACCGCGGGCCATTTCCCGCAGGACCTCCCACGGCCCGATCCTTCCGCGTCCCCTCCGGAGCCCCATGAGCGATGTGAGCGTGGTGAGCACCATGATGGTGACGGGCCCGACGACAGCCACGATGTCAGCCAACGCATCCTCCTCTCTCCTGCCTCTTCCGGCATGCTGCCGGCGTCGGCTTGTCGATCCTGCTCACATAAGGGGTCCCGAGGCCGTTCTGTTGAGTCGGGTGCATGATTTTCTGAGAAAAAAGCTCCCGTGCCCGGCGAGGGTGGGGTGATGGGTGGGGGGACGGCACGGGCACCGACATCGACGACTCGGCCGGCTCGCGCCGCCGGCCGGTCGGCCGAGCGTCGTTCGGTGCTGCGCGTACTACCCGCGCAGGTCCGATCGTCGTCGAGCGGCGAGTCGACCGTGTACGGGGCGACCGGCTGGTCGAGGTACTCCGCGGCGCAGCAGCCCGGGTCCAGGCGGCCGTCTGCTCGCGTGGCCGATGAATCCGCTGTCGATCAGGGCCGGTTGGCGTCCCTGGAGCAGGAGCAGGTTGGCGTCGGGAAACGGCCGCTGCTGCCGGATCACCCAGGACGGCAGCGGTTGCGGGCTCACTGCTCGGGCCTGGTCACCCGGATCAGCGTCTGCTGTCCGTTGGCGACCAGTTTCCGGCTGCCGTCCTGGACGCCGAACACCTCCAACTGGCACACGGTCAGGGTGCGTCCGGGCTTCAGGACGGTTCCGACGGCCTCGATGTGGTTGCCGACGGCCGGCGCGAGGAGGTTGATCTTGTACTCGACCGTGAGCACCTCGGTGTTCTCCGGGAACAGCGTGAAGGCCGCGTAACCGCCGGCGCTGTCCGCGATCGCGCTGGTGGCGCCGGCGTGGAAGTAGCCGTGCTGCTGGGTGACCTCGGGGCGGCTCGGGAGCACGATGTGCACGCGGCCCGGCGCTACCTGCGTTATCCGTGCACCGAGGTGGGCCATCAGCCCCTGGCGGTCGAAGCTGGCCCGGATGCGCGCCTGCACGTCGGGGCTCGCCTGGTCCTGCTGCGTCCGGTCTTCCACGTGCTCTCCTTCGGCGGTGTGGGACGGGCGAAGCGGGTCCGTCAGCCGACCAGGCGTTCTGCCAGCAGGAACCCGCCGATGACGATCATCATGGCACCGGAGGCGCGGGAGACCGCCCGGGCCGCCGAAGGCCGGGTCCTCAGTACGGTGCGGGCCAACACGGCGACGGCGAGGTAGATGACGGCGCACGCGGTCATGTGGAGCGTGCCGAGCAGTCCCGTCTGCGCGGCGACCGGCCAGCTTGTCGCCGGGTCGATGAACTGCGGGAACAGCGAGAAGTACAGCAGCAGCGCCTTCGGGTTGAGACCGCTGATCCCGGCACCCTTGAGCATGATCTGCCATCGGGAGGAGCCCATGGGCTTCTCGGAGACCGCAAACGTGGCGGGCTGTCTCAGCACGCCCCAGCCGAGCCACATCAGATAGCCGGCCCCGGCGACGGTCAACGCGGTGAGCAGGGTCGCCGAGCTCGCCACGATCACCACCAGACCCGCGACGGCGAGCAGCGTGTATCCCGCGTATCCGGCTATCAGCCCGGCGACCGCCGGGACCACCGACCGGTCCCGCAGGCCTGCCGCGATCGCATAGGCCCAGTCCGCGCCCGGGGTGAACACCAGCAGGAGATCCACTGCCAGGAATGCCGCCAGCGTGGTCGTGTCCATGGATCGATCCCTCTCACGTTCTGCGTTGTGAGAGGAAGGTTAGGTCGCATCTGCCCGAAAGTGTTCCCGTCTTTTCCCCATGATCGCGCTCTTGGGGGGAGAATCTTCTCCATGGATGCCTTGGATCGGAAGATTCTTACCGAGCTGCAGTTGGACGGACGTCTCACGGTCACCGAGCTCGCCGCCCGCGTGCAGCTGAGCGTCTCGCCCTGCCACCGCCGCCTGCGCGACCTCGAACGAGAAGGCGCGATCCGCGGCTACCGCGCGGTCGTGGACCCGGCCGCCGTGGGACTCGACTTCGAGGCCCTGGTCTTCGCCACCCTGCGGTGGGAGGACCGTGACACCGTCACCTCCTTCGAAGAGGCCGTGGCCGCCGTCCCGCATGTCCTCCAGGCCCAGCGCCTGTTCGGCGAACCCGACTACCTCCTGCGCGTCGCCACCACCGACCTGTCCGCCTTCCAGCGGCTCTACGACCAGGAACTGGCCAGACTGCCGGGAGTCCAGCGCCTGACCTCCACCCTCGTCATGAAACACGTCGTCGACGACCGCCCCCTCCCCGAGTAGCGGCGCTGCCGTGGCCGCCCGGAACCCGAGAAGCGCCGGTTGACCAGGCGCCGAGGGGCGCCGGCGAAGGCCGCTGCCCGGTGCCCGGTCTCGGCGCCCGGTGCGGTGCTACGAATGAGCCACGACCTCACCGGCCGTGACCTGGGGAGGGTTGGGGAGCAGGGAGGCGAGGTGGTCCTGTACGAAGCCCGCCGCCCTGTCCGTCGACTCCTCGGCGCCGGCCCGGTCCTGGAAGACACTCGTCGAGACCAGCACCCCACCCCCGGCGTCGATCCAGTAATAGGCCACAAAGCCTTGGACCTGGCGGAGGAGCGGCAGGAACCCCTCGCTCACCCGGTGTCCCGCCTCGGCCGGGTCGGTCACTCCTTCGTACCGCCGAACCACTGCGTACATGACTGGTCTCCTCATGGGTCGCGGGGCGTCTTCTGCGGAGACGGCGTACCCGCCGCGGCAGGTGCGGTGCGCGCGAGCGTGCGGCAATCACCGGAAGGACCCCGATCAGTGATCCGAACGGAGGCTTCCGGCACCGTCGGCGGTGGCGGTGCCGGTGGCGGTGCCGGTGGCGGCGGCAGCAGCGGGCGAACCGGGGTGCGACGAAGCACCGGCGCCCAGCCGCACGACCGACCTCCACAGGCTGCGGCCGACCACACATTACCCGCGAGTACGTTTGGCTGATCATCGCCTCACCAGGGTCGATGGTGCGCCCGTACGCTCCGAACCACCGCACCTGATGGGTGTCACTGTGGCACCGCGGTCAGATCCCGATGGAGCATCGATGGCACGATCCCGCCGTACCACCGGCAGACAGCACCGCCGGCACAAGATGACATCTGCCGTGTTGGTCTCGGTGCTCGCCCTCGGCGGCAGCCTCGTCACGAACCCTGCGTCGGCGGCCTCCCGACCCGGGTCGGTGGTTGCCGCCGGCGCTCGTGCCACGCCGTCGTTCCGTCCGGCCGACATACCGATGAAGGACGGCACCGTCCTCAAGGCCGACGTGTTCGCCCCCGCCGCCGGCACCCCCGGCGCCGACCGGAAGGGCCGCTACCCCCTGGTCGTGCAGCCGGCCAGCTGGGGGCAGAACGACCTGGAGTACGTCGCCCAGGGCAGGCAACTTGCCGCCGACGGCTATGTCGCCGTCACCTACACCGTGCGCGGCTTCTGGCGCTCCGGGGGCGAGGTCGACGTCGCCGGGCCCAAGGACGTGGCCGATGTCTCCGCGGTCATCGACTGGGCGCTCGCCCACACACCGGCCGACCGGCAGCGCATCGGCATGGTGGGGCTCTCCCTGGGCGGGGGGCTCACCCTGATGGGTGCCGCCTTCGACCCGCGGATCAAGGCGGTCGCCGCGATGAGCGGCTGGGGCGACCTGACCGACTCGCTCTACAGCGGTCGCACAAGGCACCTCCAAGCCGCCGCCCTGCTCGCCGCCGTCCAGGCACCCACCGGCCGCACGAGCCCGGAGTTCGCGCAGATACTGGCAGACCTCGCGGCCGACCGCGACATGTCCAAGGTCGTCGCATGGGCGCACACCAGATCCCCGGCCACGTACGTGGATCGGATCAACGCCCACGGCACGGCCGTCCTCCTCGCCAACGCCTGGGGCGACAGCATCTTCAACCCCAGCGAGTTGACCGCCTTCTACCAACGCCTGACCGGGCCCAAGCGGCTCGAACTGCGCCCCGGGGACCACGCCACACAGGAGCTGACGGGCCTTCTGGGGCTGGACAACGCCGCCTGGGCGAGCGCACGCCGTTGGCTCGATCACCACGTCAAGGGCACCGGCGGCGGCGACGATGCGGGGCGCCCGGTGGAACTGGAGGTGCGGCCGAACCGCACGCAGGAGAGCTACTCGGACTGGCGCGCCGTCAGTTCCCGGACCGCACACCTGCGACTGGGCGGCCCGAACCCCCTTGGCACCGGGGAGCTCGGCGGAGCAGCCCGGACCGGCTGGCAGCGGCCGGTCATCGGTGGCACGGATTCGGGCGCGGACGGCGGCGTCGCCGAACTGTCCGGGCTGCTCGACCAGGTAGCCGCCCTGCCGCCGACCGTTCTCGTCCCCCGGCTGCCACGCAGCTCCGCCGCTGTGTGGCAGTCGGCGCCCTACGCGGCAGCGCAACACCTCCGCGGCGCCGCACGGTTGCACACGAAGGTCACGTCCTCCGCATCGCAGGGCACGGTGTTCGCCCACCTCTACGATGTCAACGCCCTGGGTGTGGGGAAGCTGATCTCGCACGCCCCGCAGAGCTGGTCCGGCAAGAGGCCGGGGAGTGCCTTTCCGCTGGATGTCTCGCTCTTCGCCACCGCGTACGACCTGCCCGCCGGGCACCGGCTCGCGCTGGTCCTGGACACGAAGGACCCGCTGTACGGAGGTCGTACCCCGCTCGCGAGCAGGGTGTCGTTCGGCGCCACTCCGGCCGACCCGTCCGAGCTGGCGCTGCCGCTGCGCTGACCAGGCGGGACTGTGCGGACACCCCCCTGGCGCGCCGCACCACCGGCGGCGCGTCAGGTCACCGTTTGGTCGCCGTCCGGAAGGTCCTCGACCGTCACCCTTTCCCGCGGTACCCCGAGCTCGTTCGCCACCACCGTGGCCAGGCCGTCCGGGTCGGGCTCGGCGGGGACGGGGACCCGCTCACCCTCGGGATAGCTCTCGATCGCCTTGGTGAAGTAGCTCGGATCCCAGGCACCAACGGCGCCCCTGACCTCCACCGCGCGTACGCCGCGCGTCCTGATGCGCTGCTCGACCGCGGCGAGGATCCGATCCGACCGGTACTCCCCCGGCACCTGGAACAAGCTGGCGTGCGCGCCCACTTTTCCACCGTCCCGGAGGCGGACGGTCACCGTGAGGCAACTCGTGACACTCGGGTAGGTGAGGATCCCGCCGGGGCCGACCTCGCCGACCTGGCCCTCGGTGATCGTGATGTTCGCGGTCTCCGGTGCGACGGGCACCGGTGTACGGGCCGGAGGCGTCGCCGGTCCCGGGGAAGGGTCGCTCGCGACCGCCGGCTGCGCCTGGGCCATGACGACGCAGGTGGCACTCAGGGAAAGGACCAGAAGTGGGGTGAGAGGCGCCAGGGCCGTGCCGTAACGGACCCACCAGTTCCGCCCATTCGGCGCCCCCTGCCTCTTCGCCTCGCCGGCTCTCCTTCGTCCCATCCTGCTTCCGTCCTGTTCTCGTCCCGATTCCGCGCCGCGAGGACGGGCATCGCACGACGGCGTCCCGGTGTCGGCGCGGCTCCTGTCGGACGCAGTGCCGCCAGTGGCCGACGCTGACCAAGTCCGTTCGGAATGCGGCCACATACCGGCACCGGCGACCCGTACCGCCCGTCCGGCCCGTACGGAACATCCGTGGCCGTCGCTCTCGGCTCGTGTGCGCCGACCGCGCCCGGCACCCGTCCCACGCCGGAACCCCGGGCTCGGTACGCCGACTCCATTGGGCCGCGCCAACGATACCCGGGGCTCCGGCAGACCGGAGTGGGCCTCCTGTCAGACGAACACCGACAGCAGCAGGGCCATCCCGAGCCCGAGCACACTGACCAGGGTCTGCACGGCCGTCTGGGTCTTGGTGGCCTGGGTGAGGTCCATGCCGAACGACTCCTTCACCAACCAGAAGCCGGCGTGGTTCACGTAGTTGAGGCCGAGGGACCCGGCACCGATCGCGACCACGAGGAGCGACGCCTCCAGCCCACCGCCATCGCCGATCAGCGGGGCCACGATGCCGGTGGCGGAGACGATGCCCACTGTGGCCGAGCCCGTGGTCAGCGAGAGGAGCAGGGCGATGAGCCAGCCCAGCACGATCACGCTGAGGTGGGCGCCCTTGGCGGCCGACGCGATGGCGTCACCGATGCCGGAGTCCTGAAGCACCTGCTTGAAGGCGCCTCCGCCGCCGATGATGAGCAGGATCGCCGCGATGGACTTCAGACTGTTCGTCAGCGAGGCGCGGGTCTCCTCTCCGGAGCGTCCGGTTCGGGTGAACGTCACGCCGAGCGCGAAGAGGAAGCCGGCGAGCATGGCCACCAGAGGTTCCCCCACGAAGGTCAGGGCGGCCCGCAGCCCGCTCGACTCGTCCAGCAGCGTTTCGGCCAGCGTGCGCAGCAGCATCAGGGCGACGGGCACCAGCACGGCCGCCACCGCGAGGCCGGTGGGCACACCGGTGTGGGGCGGCGCGTCCTCCCGCAGCTGTGCACCCGGCCCCGAGGAGGCCGGAACGGGCGCCCGCTCGGCTCCCGTGAACTGCGCCACCAGTTCGGCGTCCGGGCGCACTTCGGAGAGCCGGGGTGCGATCCAGCGGGCGTAGACGGGCCCGGCCAGGATGACGGTGGGCAGCGCGCAGGCGATGCCGACGGCGAGGGTGAGACCGAGATCGGCGTGCAGGCCGGTCATGGCGGTCAGCGGGCCCGGGTGGGGCGGCAGCATGCCGTGCAGGGTGGACAGGGAGGCGATGGCGGGCACTCCGAGGAGCACATACGGGCTGCCCTTCGCACCCCCCTGACCCTCCAGCCTGCGGGCCACACTGAAGATCAATGGCAGCAGCACTATCAGCCCCACCTCGAAGAACATGGGTATGCCGATGACGAACGCCGCCGCGCCGACCCACCACGGCAGCCTGCGGTGGTCGGCGCGGCCGACGAGGGCACGGGCGATGGCGTCGGTCGCTCCCGAGTCGGACAGCAGACGGCCGAGCATGGCGCCGAGGGCGAGTGTGACGCCGACGTCGCCGAGGGTGCCGCCCGCGCCGTCCTCGATGGAGCCGACGAGCTTCGCGACGGGTTCCCCGGCAGCGATTCCCGTGCCGACGCCGACCACGATCAGCGCGACGAACGGGTGCACGCGGAGCCGGCAGTTGATGAGGAGGATCAGTGCTGCGATCGCCACCGTGAGGATGAGCAGCAGCCACCAAGTGTGCGCGGTCATGGGTGCCTTTCCAGGACATGCGGGAGTGCGTACGCCGACAGGGCATGGGTGGGTCGGGGGGTGGTGCGGATCAGCGGGGTGTGCGGGACCGCCGGTGGAGTCACGCCGATGGGCGCGTCGCTCAGTCCAGGTCCAGGCGCGCGAGCAGGACGGCCACGGCCCTGTCCTGCCGGGTCAGGCTGGTGGCGAAGGCACGGCCGGTGAGGAAGGCGTCGGTCCAACCGTGCCGGGTGAGTTCGGCCTTCCACTGTCGGGAGGTGTGCAGCGCGGTCAGCGCGTCGATCCAGCGTCGGCGGTCCGCGGGGCCGATGCCGGGCGGGGCGACGATCCCCCGCCAGTTGCCGAAGACCAGGTCGATGCCGGCGGCCTTCAGCGTCGGTACCCGGGGCAGGGCGGCCACCGGCCGGTCGCTGGTCACCGCGAGCACCCGAAGCTGCCCGGCGGCGATGTGGTCCAGGAACTCGCCGATGCCGCTGGTGGCGAAGTCGACCCTCCCGTCCAGCAGAGCGGGGAGCAGGTCGCCGCCACCGCCGTCGTGGGCGACATACTTCACCTTCTTCGGTTCGACGCCGACGGTCCTGGCCAGCTCCATGGGGAAAAGGTGGTCCGGACCGCCCAGGGAGGACCCGCCGCCGATCGTGACGCGTCCGGGACTCTTCCGCCACGCGGTGACCAGGTCCCCGATCGTGCGGTACGGCGAGTCCTTGCGGACGACCACCGCTTCGGGCTCCTCCATCAAGCGCGCGATCGGCGTGGTCTGCTCGACGGTCGCCTCGGCGTGCGCGACGTGTGAGGCGCCGAGGACGCCGAGCCCCATCAGCAGCGCGAGCCGGCCGTTGCCGCGCTCGTCGACGGTGCGCTGCAGTCCCACCGTGCCGCCCGCTCCGGGCAGGTTGAACACCTGCACGTCCGAGGGGGTACCGGTCTCCTCCAGCACGCGGGCCACGGTTCGTGCCGTGGTGTCGTACCCGCCTCCGGGCGTGTTGGGCACCATGATCCGCAGACCGTCGCCTGCGGCGCCCCCGGAGTCCGGCCATGCCCCGCAGGCGCCGACGAGCAGCGACAGCAGCAGGGCGAGGGCGCCTGGCAGGGCGCGACCGGTACGACTCCTCATGGCACCTCTCTTTCGCTTCTCGCCCGGCAGACGTCATGATTGTGCGGCCTGGCGGAACGGTCGCCCAGGTTGTGTCAGCAGAAGAGATTGAGTTCGTTGTGGTCGCCGTGTTCCGTCGCCAGACGCTCGCGGGCGAGATGCTGGTGCTCCAGCTCGCCATCGTCGTGGTGGTGCTGCTGGCGGTCGCCGCGGTCTCCCTCGCGCAGTCCGAGGCCACCTTCAACCGGGTGGAGGGCCGCCGGGTGAGCGCGCTGGCCGAGCAACTGGCCGCCCATCCCCTGGTACGCAGCCGTCTGGTGGAGCCCGCGCCGGCCGAGGCCCTGGCCCCGCTGGTGCACTCCACGCGGGTGCAGTCCAGCGTCACGTCGGTCACGGTCGCCGACCGCCGGGGCCGCGTCGTCAGCTCGACCAATCCCACGGTGATCGGCGACCGGCTGCCGTTGGGCAAGCGGGTGGGCGAGGGCCGCGGCTGGTCGGGCGCGCTGGACTGGGACGGCAGCCGGGAGCTGGTGGCCCAGGTGCCGGTCCTCGGTGCCACGGGGCACGACCTCGGCCGGGACCTGGGCACCGTCATGATCGGCGAAGCGTCCCCGACGGTGTGGCAGCGGCTGAGCGGCGCGTCCTGGTATCTGCTCGTCTATCTCGGCGTCGCCAGCGCGCTCGGCGTCGTCGGCTCCTGGCTGCTCGCCCGGCGCGTCAAACGGCAGACGCTCGGCCTGGAGCCGCGGGAGATCACCGGGCTCGCCGAACACCGCGAGGCGATGCTCTACGGCATCGCCGAGGGCGTCGTCGCCCTCGATCCGCAGCACCGCGTCACCCTCGTCAACGACATCGGCCGGCGACTCCTGAACCTGCCTACGGACTGCGTGGGCCGGAATCTGACCGAGCTCGGCATCGAAGGACGACTCCTCGACGTCCTGGCCGGTGCCCGGGAGGAGCCGACGGACCTGAAGGACGAGGTCGTCATCCGGCACGGCCGCGCCCTGGTCATGAACCGGATGACCGTCGTCAAGGACGGACGGCCGCTCGGCTCCGTCACCACGCTCCGCGACCGCACCGAACTGGCCCGGCTGGAGCGCGAGATCGGCTCCTTCCGCAGCACGTCCGAGCTGCTCCGCGCGCAGACCCACGAGTTCGCCAACCAGCTCCACACCATCTCCGGCCTGATCCAGATCGGTGAGCAGGACGAAGTGGTGCAGTACATCCGGGCACTGAACCGGAGGCGCCAGTCCCTCGACATGAGCATCGGCCGTCGGGTCCACGACACCGCCGTCGCCGCCCTGCTGATGGCCAAGGCGTCCCAGGCCGGCGAACGCAAGGTCGCCCTGCGACTGTCGGACCGCACCGCTCTCGACCGGCTCGCCCCTGAGGACGCCGCCGATGTGGCGACCGTGGTCGGCAACCTCGTCGACAACGCCCTCGACGCCGCCACGTCCGAGCCCGGCGGCAACGAGCCCTGGGTGGAGATCGAGCTGCGTCAGGACACGGCCGGCGTGGAGATCGTGGTACGCGACTCCGGTCCCGGCGTCGCCCCCGAACTCGCCCATGAGGTCTTCGCCCACGGCTTCACCACCAAGGCCGCCCGGGAAGGCGAGCGCGGCATCGGGCTCGCCCTGACCCGGCTGGTCTGCGAGCGCCGGGGCGGCGAGATCGCCGTGACCAACACCGACGACGGCGCGAAGTTCACCGCCCGCATGTCCGTCAGCCACCCCGCCGCCGCGTTGGCGGAAGGAGCACCCCGATGACCGAGCCGCACGACACCATCGACGTGCTCGTGGTCGACGACGACTTCATGGTGGCCCGCGTCCACCGAACCTTCGTCGAACGGGTGCCCCCGTTCCACGTCGTCGGCACCGCGCACACCGGCCAGCAGGCGATCGAGGCGGTCGACACCCTGCGCCCCGACCTGGTCCTGTTGGACCTCTACCTGCCGGACATCTTCGGCCTGGACGTCATTCCCCGGCTGCGCACCGCGGGACACGACTGCGACGTCATGGTCATCAGCGCCGCCCGCGAGGCCGACACGGTGCGCGGCGCGGTCCGCCACGGCGTCGTCGACTACCTCCTCAAGCCCTTCGACCACGAGGACCTGCAGCCTCGCCTCGAGCGGTACGCGACCCAGCGCGGGCGTCTGCTCACCACCGTCGTCCGCGGCCAGGCGGACGTGGACCGCGTCCTCGCCGGAGCGTTCGCGCCCGCGGCAGGCGGCACCCTCCCGAAGGGCCTGAGCGTGGAGACCGCCGCACTCGTCGAACGCGCCCTCCGCGAGGCGAACGGCACCGTCTCCGCGGCCGAGGCGGCCGCCGCCACCGGCATCTCCCGGGTCAGCGCCCGCCGCTACCTGGAGTACTTCCACACCACCGGCAACGCCGCGGTGTCCCTGCGCTACGGCACGGCCGGCCGCCCGGAGCGCCGGTACATCTGGCTGGCCTGAAGCGCGCCGCCCCGAGCGGCGGCCCCCACGGGTCGACGCGCGGAGTACGCGAGGAGCCGCCGTGCGACGGGGGCGTCGGCGCCGGACCGGAGCCGTTGTGCCCAAGGGGCATTGCGCCAAGGGGCGTTGTGCCAAAGAGGCAGTTGTGCCAAGGGGGCCGTTGCGCCAAACGCTGACACGCCTGGGCACCCACTACGTCGAGCAGGGCACGGCGCTCTACAGGGTCTGCTCACCGGCAAGTACCTGCCACAGTCGCCATCACCGGGGGCTCCGCGCCACTCACAGGTGCGGGACAACGCGTCTGCGTCCAGGGTGCTGTCCGCGTTTCCGGGTTCCTGCGGCGCCGGTCCATCACCTCGGGCCCATTACCCTTTCACCATGACGATGCACAAGACCGTCCCGGTGAGCGTTGACGCGATGCTTGAGGACCTGCGGAAACTCGTCGAAATCGAGTCTCCCTCGCGCCATCTCGACGCCTTGGGAGCATCGGCCAAAGCTGTCGCCGCCGTCATCGAGAGCCGCCTCGGCGGGCAGGCCGTCCTCGTGGAGAGCGAAGCCGGGCCACATGTCCACTGGTCGGGTGGTGGCGATCCCCAGGTGCTGGTCCTCGGTCACCACGACACGGTTTTCCCGCTCGGCACCCTGGAACGCCGCCCGTTCAGGGTCCACGACGGGCACGCAACCGGCCCCGGGGTCTTCGACATGCTGGGCGGTTTGGTGCAGGCCATTCATGGCTTGGCGACGCTCGACGACCGGTCAGGTGTGGAGATCCTGGTGACCGCCGACGAGGAGGTGGGATCCCACTCCTCTCGAGCCCTCATCGAAGAACGCGCCCGTGCGTGCCGTGCCGTGCTGGTGTTCGAGGGGGCCGCCGAGGGCGGAGGGCTGAAAACCGGCCGCAAGGGCTGCGGCACGTTCGAAGTCACTGTCACGGGCCGGGCGTCGCACGCCGGCCTTGAGCCCGCAGCCGGGGTCAACGCCCTGATCGAGGCGGCACACCAGGTGCTCGACATCGCAGCGCTCGGACGGCCCGAGATCGGCACGACCGTCACCCCGACCGTCGCGTCCGCGGGAACCCTGGACAACGTCGTTCCCGCCGAGGCGACCGTCATCGTCGACGTCCGGGTCGAGTCGGCCCACGAGAAGGAGCGCATCGAAGCTGCGTTCGCGACGCTGGCTCCGCATCTCGACGAAGCAGAGATCACGGTACGGGGGGCCATCGGCCGACCGCCGATGCCCGAGTCGGCATCGGCGGAACTCTTCGCGGTGGCGAGGCGGCTGCTCCCTGGCCTCGAAGGCAGAGCGGTCGGCGGCGGAAGCGACGGCAACTTCACGGCCGCCCTGGGGGTGCCGACACTCGATGGCCTCGGAGCAGTCGGGGGCGGCGCCCACGCCGACCACGAGTACGTGGTGATCGACGCCATGGCCGAGCGGGCGAACCTCGTTGCCGGACTGGTGAACACGCTTCGGCCCACGCGGACGGACGAGAGTCAACAGCGCCTGCGCAACCTGTGAGCGGGCACGCGAGGTCGCGGTCCGCGAGATTCGCCATGCCCCACAGTCTCGGATATTCGCCCGGCGTGCGCGGCCGACGTCTACAGCGGGCGTATGCGCAGGCCCTTGATGTCCGTGGTGGGCGGAGTGCCCCCGGTCAGCAACAGTGTGGTGATCCGGTCCGCCGGACCGGCGACGAAGTGCACGTGGCCTCCGGGGAGCGGCACGACGGTGTCATCGGTGCCGGTCGGGATTCCGGTGAGACGGCTGAGCCAGGCAGCGGCTTCAGACGGGTGGGGCGTCTCGATCACGAACCCGGCGAGGTCGTGGGTGCCGCGATTGCCCCCTCCGCCGCGGTAGGTGTCCAGGAGGACCTGCCGGTCGGGGGTGTAGGTGATGAAGAACGGCGCCCAGCGCGGGGCGTCGGTGAGGAAGGCTTCCCGGAACGACACGGGTGAGCCCTCCCGAGCGAACGTCAGCAGTTCGACCTCGTGCCCCTGGCGTCGAAGGCGTTCGGTGGTCGCGGCGACGTCGGTGACGTCGATCGCGAAGTTGAGTGCGCTGCCACCGCCCGCGAGGACGTCATGGACGAAGGGCATCAGCGGCGTCATCGCTCTGCCGTAGGGCGAACCGACGAACTCGGCACGATCGACGATGCCGAGGATCTCGATGTAGCGCACGTCCAGACGCCACGCACCGTTCTGGAAGCCCAGGTGCGGCGGGTTGGTGTGCGCGGGCAGCCCAGCAGCCGTGTAGGCGGCGACGGCTGACGCCACCTCGGGAACGCAGTGCAGGAGATGATCGAACGCCGGTGACTCCGATGCCATGACGCATCCTCCCTCAGAAGTGAGGTGAGCCTAACAACAGGGGCGAGGTCGAATCCCCGTGGTGACCGGATGGTGACAGCCGGGCGGTTGCGGATCGCGGTGGGAGCGCCTCCTTCCCTTGCTCGGCCGGACAACTCGGCAGGTTCGGCTCCTGGTTGCGGTTCGGCTCCTGGTTGCGCCACCCGCATGCGGGCAGCCGCTTCCCGAGCCGCCACGGGGGGGAATACCGACGGACGCGAGCGGGGCCGCACCGGGCGGGGCGGCACCGGTGGGATGCCGCCCCGCCCGAGCGGGGTCGGTCAGCTCTTGCTCTTGCTCTTGCTCTTGCCGAGGAGCTTGTTCATCTGGGTGATCTCCGTGCTCTGGCCGGTGATGACGTTGCCGGCGAGCGTCTTGGCGGGGCCGTAGGCCCCTTCCCGCTGCTCGGTCCGGGCCATCTTCACGGCGCCTTCGTGGTGGCCGACCATCATGGTGAGGAAGGCCGTGTCGAAGGCTTTGCCGGAGGCGCCCTTCAGCTCCTTCATCTGCTTCTCGGTCATCATGCCGGGCATGCCGGAGCCGCCACTGTGGCCCATGCCGTGATCCATGCCGTGGTCCATGTCCCCCATGCCCTCCGTGGTTTCGGCGGGGACCTTTTCGCCCCATGCCGTGAGCCAGCCGGACATGGTGGTGATCTCCGGGTCCTGGGCGTTCTTGATCTTGTCCGCGAGGGTCTTCACCTCGCCGGACGCGGCCCGGTCCTCGGCGAGGTCGGCCATGGTGACGGCCTGGCGATGGTGGGGGATCATCTGGGTGGCGAAGGCGACATCGGCGGCGTTGTGCCGGCCGACCGACCGGCCGGCCGATGCGGAGGCGCTGCTGGTCGCTTCGGCGTGGTGGCCGGAGGACGCGGTGTCGTCGTTGTTGCCGCCGCACGCGGCCAGCACGAGGGCGGCCACTGCCGCGGTGGCGACGGCGGCGCTGCGGCGCAGGGCGGAACGCTGAACGGTCATGGTCGTGCAACTCCTTGGTGTTCACGCGGGCAAGGACGTGCCGAGAGCGGCGGTCGCCGGGGGCGGTCGCCGTCTCGTGGTGTTCCTAGATCCGCAGGAGTTGCAGTTCGCTCAGATCGGGCGGGGCCCGGCTGCCCAGGGAGGCCGGTGCCGGCTGCCACGAGGGCCTGCCGGGCGCAGCGGCTGCCACTGGTCCTGGCGCGGGAGCGGGCAATACGGGGGCCGTGGCCGTGCCGGTGGCCGCGCAGGTGGCGTCGGCGTGCTGGAGGTGTCCGCTGCCGCCGTGCCGCAGATGGTGGCAGGAGCCCCCGGATGACGCCTGTTGACCGATGGGCATCGCGTGCGGGGGCGCCGACGACGCGGGCATCGCGTGCGCGGACGTCGACGAAGGAGCCATCGGCGCCATGCCGTGCATGGCCACCAGCCCGAAGAGGACCGACAACACCAGAAGCGCCTGCACCCGCCATCCGGGAGCAGGCGCACACCGGATACGGGTACGGTCCACCGGATCATCGTAAGCCGCTCCGCCAACAGCGCTTCCACCGCCCGAGCGGGCCGTCGCCCTTAGCAGCACTTTATGTTGCCCATCGACTACGGTACGTCGCGTGGTGATCGGGGTGACGCGTCGTGCTTCCCGGCCCGCGGCCCGCGGCCGGCTCGTGCTGGCGCTGGTCGTGGCCGCGCTGGTCCATGTGCTCGGCTGCGCCCACGGTTCGCCGTCCGATGGTGCGCACCGCATCGACTCCCTGCCCGTCACCACGACCACCGCCGTCTCGCAGCCGGCGGGTCCGGCGCCCGGCCTCCGGGCAGTTGCCGACGCGGCCCCCACGGGGACCGGAGCGCCCGCCATCGCCGGGCGGGGGCTCGCGGGCATGGAGGAATGCCAGGGGGCGGACGAGCCGAGCACGCTGAGCCCCCGCACGCTCCTGCCCCAGCCTCCGCCAGGGGCTGCCACGGACGATCCGGGCACCGGCAGCAAGGAAGCGGTCGTACGCCCGGCAGCGCACGAACTGATGCGCGCGGGCGGTGGCAAGGATCAGCACACGACGCAGGCCCGTACGCGTGCGGTGCTGGGGGTCTGGCGGTCCTGAGCGGTCCGCACCGCCCCCCGGTCCGCCGCCGCGGCAACTCGCCCGGACGCGCCCTGCGAAGTGCGGTGTCCCGCCCGGACGTCCCTTTCCCTCTTGACACTCGGTCAGTTCCCACCCTGCGCTGCGGGGTGGTGCGGGCCGGTAGGAGACCTGTGCGATGACCACGTTCGCGATGCCCTCTTCCCTCATCCCGCCGGCCCAGATGCTGACGGCCGCCTCCCGCCCCGCGCGTACCCCGGCCGGGCTGGTGGGTGACACCCCGATCCTGTGGGTCGGTGAACCCTTCGCCGCGACCGGGCGCGGCTTCTGGGCCAAGCTCGAAGGACACAACCCCGGCGGTATCAAGGACCGAACGGCCCTGCACATGGTCCGCGCGGCCCGCGAGCGCGGCGATCTGAAGCCCGGAGCACGGATCGTGGAATCCACCTCCGGCACCCTGGGCCTGGGCCTGGCCCTGGCGGGGGTCGTCCACGGCCACCCGGTCACGGTGGTCACCGACCCCGGGATCGAGCCGCTGATGTGCGGACTCCTGACCGCCTACGGCGCCGGCATCGACCTGGTGCAGCGTCCGCACGAAAGCGGCGGCTGGCAGCAGGCCCGGCGTATGCGGGTGGAGGAACTGCTGGCCGCACACCCCGACGCCTGGTGCCCCGACCAGTACCACAACCCCGACAACGTGGCCGCGTACCGGCCGCTGGCCCATGAACTGATCGCTCAGATGGGCCGGATCGACACCCTGGTGGTCAGCGTCGGCACCGGCGGCCACTCCGCCGGTATCGCGTCGGTGCTGCGCCACTTCTTCCCCCGCCTGAAGGTCGTCGGGGTGGACACGACCGGCTCCACGATTTTCGGACAGCCCGCCGCCCCGCGCCTGATGCGGGGCCTGGGCAGCAGCATCTACCCCCGCAACGTCGCCTACGACCTCTTCGACGAGGTGCACTGGATTGCCGCACCCGAAGCGGTCTGGGCAGCCAGGCAACTGGCCCGCTGCCTCTACGCCAGTGGCGGCTGGAGCGTCGGCGCGGTCGCCCTGGTCTCCCGCTGGCTGGCGGCGACCGCGCCGGCCGAGGAACGGATCGTGGCCGTCTTCCCCGACGGACCCCAGCGCTACACCGGCACCGTCTTCAACGACGACTACTGCCGCCGACACGGCCTGCTCACCCCCACCGCGCCTGCCGGCCCCCAGGAAATCGCCCATGCCGGTGAGCGGACAGTCACTTCCTGGACGAGGTGCACCACCGTCACCGACCCCCTGGCTGCCCCCGACGACGAGCCGGCGCGCCCGGCCGACGACGCCACCGGCCTGACGGGAGTGGAGCGATGACGGCGCTGTGGCGGTCCACCCGCTCCTTCCCCCGCGGCGCACAGTTGCTGATGGCCAACCAGTTCGCCATCAACCTGGCGTTCTACATGCTCATGCCGTACCTCACCGCCCACCTCGCCGGCGACCTGAAGCTCGCCGCGTGGACGGTCGGCCTGGTCCTGGGCGTGCGCAACCTCTCCCAGCAGGGCATGTTTCTCATCGGCGGTACTCTCGCCGACCGCTACGGCTACAAGGCCCCGATTCTGGCCGGCTGCCTGCTGCGCACCGCCGGGTTCGCCCTGCTGGGTTGGGTCGATGCCCTCCCCGCCCTGATCATCGCCTCCGCCGCCACCGGCTTCGCCGGCGCCTTGTTCAACCCCGCCGTGCGCGCCTACCTTGCCGCGGAAGCCGGAGAGCGGCGGGTGGAGGCGTTCGCGACGTTCAACGTCTACTACCAGGCCGGGATGTTGCTCGGTCCGCTGGTGGGGCTTGGCCTGCTGGTCGCCGACTTCCGCCTGGTGTGCACGGTGGCGGCCGCGATCTTCGCCGGACTCAGCGTCTTGCAGTGGCGGGCGCTTCCCGCCCGCCGCGGCCACGACACCTCCGCCACCGGTGAGGCGGCCCGGGACGGCGGCGGGGTGCGAGGGGTGTGGGCGCAGTGGCGGCAGGTGGTGGCCAACCGGCCCTTCCTGCTGTTCTCCGCTGTGATGATCGGCTCCTACGTGCTGACCTTCCAGGTCTACCTCGCCCTGCCACTGGCCGCCGACGACGTGCTGGAGGCGGACGGCACGAAGGCCACCAGCGCCCTGTTCGTGCTGTCGGCCGCGGTGACGGTGGCCGGGCAACTGCGGCTGACCGGCTGGGCCAAGCGCCGCTGGAAGGCAGAGCAGGCCCTGGTCCGCGGACTGGCCGTGATGGGAGCGGCGTTCACACCCCTGGCCCTCGTGCCCTCCGGCGGCCGGTACGCCACCGCCACGGTCCTGGCCGCGCTCGCGGCCGCGGTGGTGCTGCTCGCCGTGGGGAGCGCGGTGGTCTACCCCTTCGAGATGGACACCGTCGTCTCCCTGTCCGGCGGCCGTCTGGTCGCCACCCACTACGGCTTCTACAACACCGTCTCCGGCCTGGGCATCACCGTGGGCAACCTGGCCACCGGAGCGGTCTGGGACTACGCCCACCGGATCGGGGCCGCCTGGCTTCCCTGGCTGGGCCTGACCGTCACCGGCCTGGCCTGCGCGGCGGCCGTGCGCGCCCTCGCCCGTACCGGACGCCTCGACGCGCCCGTCGCCCAGCCGGTCACCGCCTGACCGCCTGACCGCCTGACCGCCTGACCGCCCGCCAGGGATCACAGGACAGCCCATAACCCCGAATTGGCTGGATGTGCCCGCGTGAAAGGGCCGAAAGCGAGCACAAGACCTTTCACTGCCCACTTTCCGGAGACCTCGGGCAGGCGGCCCCGCCGCCAAGGGACGGGCGCTCAGTGGGGCCGAGGGAGAGGCGCGTGCCACAGAACGTGGCTGCGGGCGCCGCCGGTGCGCGCCCTCTGCCTCTCCCTCCCCTTCGGTGAAAGGCGTCGATCATGATGTTCGTGCCGTTGCTCTTGCCCGCGCTGATGCTCGTCCTCTTGGTTCTCCTCGACCACTACGAGGAACGCGTATTCGGCAGTCGGTCGCCGACACCGCGTATCGACCACCACCGGAAGAGGCCCGCTCGGTCCTCGGTTCGGCGTGAGCAGGTCGAGGTGCTCGCGACCGGCCCGACGATGGCCAGGAGTGCCGTGGTGTCCTTCCCCGCTGGGCGCGGTGGGCACCGCATACTCCGTTGACCGGGGCGGACCCGGGCAGGCGCGGCTTCCTCGGGCTGCCCCTCCCGGTCCGGGCCCCAGGCCCGAGCGCCCGCCCACCCGTCCTGCGCATGCGCCCCCGCAGGCACTGCACTGTTCCGGCATGACGTGGCCGGTGGTCCCTCTCGCGGCTCCTGTCGCCGAGCCGGGGATCGGTCGGACCTCGCCCTCGCCCGCTCACCCCGTGCTCCGTGTGATCACCCCGCGATGCCCCCGTGCGCTCCCCGCTCGGTCTTGAGCGCCCCCGCCGTACGCGGTGAAGTGGGCAGTGCTGGGGCCAGGCACGCCATCGGGGCGCCACCGGCCCCCAAGGAACAGGAAGAGCATGGCCTTGGAGAAGTCGGAGAAGAACGCCCGCCCGTCCAGCCCCAGATGGGGGAAAGCTGTCGTCATCGGCGGCGGGTACGCCGGTCTCGTGACCGCTCGCGTCCTGGCCGACCACTTCGCCGAAGTCCTCGTCCTCGAGCGGGATCCGGTGGAGACCGACACCGGAGTCCACCCTCATGCGCCGCAGGGCTACCACGCCCACGCGATGCTGGCCAAGGGCGCGGAAACCCTGGAGAAGCTCTTCCCCGGCCTACGGGCGGAGCTGCAGGATCTCGGTGCCCCCGTCTTCGACTACGGGGAGCGGATCAACTTCCTGCTGCCCACCGGATTCGCGCCGCCCGTCACCATGGGCGTGCGGGTCCAGTCGTTCACCCGGGACGAGCTCGAACGGCGCCTGCGGCACAAGGTGCTCGATCTGCCGGCCGTGACACTGCTCGCCGCCACCCGCTGCGAAGGCGTGACGATGAGCCGCCCCGGCCGCATGGACCGGGTGCGCTACCGCACCGAGGGCGCCGAGCAGTCCACCGAGGTCACGGCGGACCTGGTCGTCGACGCCTCGGGGCGGTCCACCTCCATCGACCAGTGGCTCACCGCGGCCCGGTTGCCCGTGCCCGCCGCGGCCACCGTGAAGGCGAGGATCACCTACGCATCCACGATCTTCGACCGGTCCGAGGAGGACGAACGCGACTTCGACGTCGCCTACCAGATGGCCTTCGCCCCGGACGTCACCCGCGGGGGCGTCCTACTCGCGGTGGAGAACAACCGCTGGATGTGCTCCCTGTTCGGCTTCGAGCACCTGCCGCCCACCGACGACGCGGGGTACTTGGACTTCGCGCGCACTCTGGGCAACCCCCGCCTCGCCGAGCGGATCGCGGCGCGTACCCGACAGGAGCCTGTCCACCGTTACACCAACGCCGGCAGCCTGTGGCGGCAGCACCACAAGAGCAAGCGCTGGCCCGAGCGCCTGATCTCGGTCGGCGACTCCCTCTGCGTGTTCAACCCCGTGTACGGACAGGGGCTCACCGTCGCCGCTCTCGAAGCCGACCTCCTCGCCCGCATGCTGCGGCGCCGCCGGGCCGACGGAGCAGACCTCGACGGGCTGAGCCGGGCCTACCAACGTGCCGCGGCCCGCGTCATCCAGGTCCCGTGGACCCTGTCGACCACCTCGGACCTCATGTGGGCCCCCGCCCGCCAGCCCGTCTCCGCGCGCGTCGCCCACTGGTACAACCAGCAGATCTTCGCGCTCGCCGTCCGCGACGCGTCGATCTGGACCCGCTTCGTGCGCGTGGCCAACATGACCGCGCCACCCTCCCTCCTCTTCCACCCCTCCGTCCTCACCAAAGTGCTCCGTCGGGCCCTCACCCGCCGCACCACCGGCCCGGCGATCCCCGACCACACCCGGCACCCCGGCTCGTCCCTGGCGTGACCCTGGCGTGACCCGCACGCCGGGGCCGTCCGCGAGCGTCGAGCGGAGTCCCGGCGGGCCTGCCCGGCGGACCGTCGACTCTGCGATCGGTGGCGGCTCAGCGGCTGCGTGCGGTCGCCGAGCGGGCCACGATCGAGTCATCGGCGGTCGGCGGGACCACGGGTGGTCTGCCGCAGCATCGCGTCGCCCGCCGAGTGCCCGCCGCACCGGGGCACACAGCACCACCACAGCCCGTCCACCCTTGGAGCGCTGAGTAGCAGATGACCGGGAACCCCAGCGATACGCCGACTCCCCCGCCTGCCGGCCCCGGCAACGGGCCCACCGTCTCCCGCCGGGAGTTCGACGCGCTGTTCGAGACCGTCCGCACGTGGGGCCGCTGGACGCCCGCCGACCGCGGCGCCTGGAACCGGGTGACCCCGGAGCACGTACGACGGGCTTCCGCCCTGGTCCGGACCGGAACGGTCGTCCCGATGGGGCGCCCTTGGGACACTGCACCGGGTCCGGACAACGCCAGGCCCGCCCTGCACTACATGTCCGACCTCGGTGACGTCGAGGCTCCTGAACCCGCCACTCACAAGGACTTCATCGCCGCCGACTTCCACGGCAAGGCCGTCAGCCATCTGGACGCGCTGTCCCACGTTGCCTACCGCGGGCATCTCTACGACGGCCGGCCGGCGCGCGGGCTCATCGACTCCGCAGGAGCCCGCTTCGGTGCCGTATCAGCGCTTGGCCCGCTGGTGACCAAAGGCGTGCTCCTCGATCTGCCGGCCGTATTCGGGTGCGCATGGCTGGACCCCGGACGGGCCGTGCACGCCGAGGACATCCTGGGCGCGGAGCAGGCGCTCGATGTGACGATCGGCGAGGGGGACGCGGTACTGCTGAGATCCGGCAGCCTCCGCCGTCGTCAGGAACTGGGCGCCTGGGACCTCGACGCGGCGAGCGCGGGCTTCCACGTGGACGCCATGCCCCTGCTGGCCGAGCGCGGGATCGCCCTGCTCGCCGGGGACGGCGACAGCGACGTACGGCCCTCACCGGTGGATGGGGTGCACTCCCCGGTCCATGCGCTCGCCATCGCCGCGATGGGGGTGCCGCTCCTGGACAACCTGGACCTCGAAGCGCTCTCCGCCGCCGGCGCCGCGACCGGCCGTTACGAGTTCCTACTCCTGGTAGCTCCCCTGAACATCCCTGGCGGGACGGGCTCGCCCGTCAATCCCATCGCGGTCCTGTGACGATCAGGGCCGCTCAACAGCCGAAGAACTACCATTGGATCAAAAGGTGCAGCCGCTTCGGCGTGCGAGCGGCCGTAACGGTACGTACGCATGGGGAAGTGATGGGTATGGGGCCGATGGGAGACGGTGTCGGCCCCACACGCGCCCGTGAGCAGTTCCTTCGCGGAGAATCGGTCCAGGGGACCGTGCGAAGCTCGATCTTGAATTCGTGGCAGCGTTCTCAGTCTCTGGGGCTCGCACCAGAGGAATGCGAGCTTCCTTTCCGCCAGGACCTCGACCTGGACGGGCGGCTCGTCCGCGCCGCCGGGCCTGTCCTGGACCGACTGCAGTCCAGGTTCGCGGGCCGGAACATCAATGTGTCCCTCGCCGATGGGGGCGGTGCGGTGCTGCAACGCCGTTTCGGTGAAGTCTCTCTGGTCAGGCAGCTCGCCGCGATCCAGAGCGTCCCGGGTTTCGTGTTCGCAGAACGGTTCGGCGGAACCAACGGAATCGGCCTGGCACTCGCGGAAAGGCAGCTGATCAACGTTTACGGCGCTGAGCACTTCGCCGAACGCTCTCAGTCCAGTGCCTGCTCGGCAATTCCCATTCGTGACCTGCTCAGTGGGCGTGTGGAAGGCATTCTCTGTTTCGGCTTTCCGCTCACCGAAGCGGATATGGCGCTCAACACCGTGATCCGCAGGGCCGCCGGTGCCATCGAACGACGGCTGCTGGAACAGAGTTCGACGCGAGAGCGCGCCCTGCTTCAGGCGTACCTCGACGCCGGGCGCGGCTCGCCCACCGGAGCTGCGACGGGCAACGGACAGCGGGGCGAGCTCGCCGAGAGCGGGCTGGGCTGGCGTGATCAGCTGATCCTCAAGGAGAGGGCCACCGATCTGATCGCCTCGGCCCAACGCGCCGCCGTCGAGGTGTCCCTGCCCGGCGGCCGCAGGATCACCTTGCTGAGCCGTCCGGTCACCAGTCCCTCCGGGGTGGAGGGTGTCGTCGTCGAAGCGGTCCTCCCCCCACCGCATCAGCGCCTCACCGTCCGCGTCGAGGCGGACGCATCGCCCAGCCTCCTGGCCCAGCAGGCCCTCGCCCCGACCGTCGCGCCGCGCCGGCACGCTCCCGACACGGTGCCCGACCGAGCCGCCACGGTGGGACGCGAGCCCGGCACCGCCGAACGTGCGACCAGTGGGCTGGTTCTGGTGGGCGAGCCGGAAGTGGGGAAGTTCGCCGTGGCGGCCCGGCGCCGCCTGGAGCTGCTGTCCGAGGCCAGCACCCGCATCGGCACGACCCTGGACGTGAGCCGCACCGCCCGGGAGCTCGCCGAGATGGCCGTCCCACGCTTGGCGGACTTCGTCACCATCGACCTTCCCGAGGCGGTGCTGCGCGGCGACGAGCCGACCGACCCCGGCGCCGATCTCCACCGCACGGTGGTCCACGGCTTTCGCGAGGACCGCCCCTTCTCCCCCGCCGGTGAGCGGGTCGCCTTCCGCCCCACTGCTCCCCAACTCCGCTGTCTGGCCGGCAGGCAGCCGGTTCTCGAACCCGATCTGCGTGTCGCTCCGGGTCGGATCGTGGAGGATCCCGCGTTCGCCCAGCGCCTCCTCGACCACAACGTCCACTCCCTCATCGCCGTCCCCCTCCTTGCCCGCGGCATCGCCCTGGGCGTGGCGAGCTTCTACCGCTCGCGGGACCCGGCCCCCTTCGGCGACGACGACCGTTCTCTGGCGCAGGAACTCGCCACCCGCGCTGCCATCTGCATCGACAACGCCCGCCGCTACACCCGCGAACACACCATGGTCGTCACCCTGCAGCGCAGCCTGCTGCCGCAGCGCTTCCCCGCGCTGAACGCCGTCGACGTCGCCTACCGCTATCTGCCGTCCGAGGCCGGGGTCGGCGGGGACTGGTTCGACGTCATTCCGCTCTCCAGCAGCCGCGTAGCCCTCGTCGTCGGGGATGTCGTCGGCCATGGGCTGCACGCCGCCGCCACCATGGGCCGGCTGCGCACCGCCGCCCGCAACTTCGCCGAACTGGACCTCGCCCCGGACGAGGTCCTCACCCACCTCGACAACCTCGTGGGGCGCCTCGACGAGGACGAGGGCAACGAGGAATCCCGCGGCCGGAGTCCCGGCATCATCGGCGCCACCTGCCTGTACACCATCTACGACCCTGCTTCGCAACAGTGCGTGATGGCCCGGGCCGGCCACCCGCCACCCGCGCTGGTCCGTCCCGACGGCACCGTCACCTATCCCGAGCTGCCCGCCGGTCCGCCTCTGGGCCTGGGCGGTCTCCCGTTCGAAACCGCCGAGTTCCACCTTCCCGAAGGCAGCCAGCTCGTCCTCTACACCGATGGACTCGTCGAAGACCGCCACCGCGATGTCGACACGGTCCTCGACCAGCTGCGCCGAGCCCTGGCCCATCCGAACCGCCCGCCCGAGGACACCTGTGAGGCAGTGCTCCGGACCGTGGTGCCCAGCCACCCCGCCGACGACATCGCGCTGCTCGTCGCCCGCACCCACGCCCTGGCGCCACACCGCATCGCCACCTGGGACCTGCCCGCCGACCCGGCGCTCGTCTCCGGCATCCGAGCCTCCGTCACTCGCCAACTGGCCGAATGGGGACTCGATGAGGTCGCCTTCGCCACCGAACTACTGCTCAGCGAGCTGGTCACCAATGCCATCCGCTACGGCACCGATCCCATCCAGGTACGCCTGCTCTACGACCGCACGCTGACCTGCGAGGTCTCCGACACCAGCAGCACCGCCCCACACCTGCGCCACGCGGCCACCACCGACGAGGGCGGCCGCGGCCTGTTCCTCGTCGCACAGCTCGCCCATGCCTGGGGCGCCCGCTACACGACCAACGGCAAGGTCATCTGGGCCGAGTGCACGCTGGAGGTGCCCGGCGGAGCGCCCCGCACCGCCGAAGAGCATTTCGCCGACATTCCCGCCATCTGACAGCCTCCGGCGCAGAAGCCGAAGAGAGCCGTAGCATGCGGAAATGCGGCGACAACTGCTGGTGGTGCGGCACGAAGGCGCGCTATCCGGCGCTTTCCCACACGAGCAGTGTGCAGCAGCATTGCCCATGCCGTTGGGAAGAACAGAGGCCGCCCCCGGAGAAGTCCGTGCATGACGCTCCTGAAACCGACCCGCCGCCGCGCAGTGCCCCAGAGCCTCTCGTCCGCATCACCGGCCTCAGCAAGCGGTTCGGTGGCACTCTCGCGCTGGACGCGGTGGACCTCGACATCGCATCCGGCAGCATCCTCGCCCTGCTCGGTGCCAACGGCGCCGGAAAGTCGACCCTCATCAAGGTACTCGCTGGCATCCACCACGCGGACGAGGGCGAGGTGACAGTTGCCGGGCACCCGCTCGGCACCGAAGCGGCCTCCCGCGCCATGTCCTTCATCCACCAGGACCTGGGACTGGTGGAGTGGATGACCGTCGCCGAAAACATCGCTCTGGGCACCGGATATCCACGCCGCGCGGGACTCCTGTCCTGGCGGATGGCCCGCGCACGTTGTGCGGAGGCGCTGGGCATCGTCGCCGCGCACCTCGACCCGCGCGCCGTCCTCGCCGACCTTCCGCGCGCCGAACGCTCCCTGGTGGCCATCGCCCGCGCGCTGTCCACCCGAGCCGAACTCATCGTCCTCGACGAGCCCACCGCCAGCCTCCCGGCGGCGGACTGCGCCCGGCTCTTCGACGTACTGTACACCCTGCGCGACCGGGGCCATGCCATCGTCTACGTCACCCACCGCCTCGACGAGGTGTACAAGGTCGCCGATGTCTTCGCCGTCCTGCGCGACGGCCACCTCATCAGCCAGGGCCCGCTCGCCGACCAGCGCCCCGCCCGGCTGGTGCACGACATCGTGGGCCACGAACCGGGCAGCTACCACTTCGCCCCCGCCACGGGACCAGCCGTCCTGAGCCTCGACGGCGTACGGACCGAGAACACGGCACCGGTCAGCCTGGAACTGCACGCCGGTGAGATCCTCGGCATGGTGGGGCTCACCGGCGCCGGACACATGGAACTGGGCCGTGCCCTCGCCGGCTCCCGGCAGATCCTCGGCGGACGGGTCCTGCTCGGCGGCCGGCCGTACCGCCCGAGCACGGTCGCCGCCGCCGTCGGCTCCGGCGTCGGCTTCGTGACCAGCAACCATCAGGAAGAGGGCTGCGCGGCCGAGCTGACCGTACGCGAGAACTTCCTGGCCAACCCTCGGGCAGGCGGCGTGCCGGCCCTGCACTGGATCAGCCCCCGGCGCGAGCGGGCCGAGGCCACCGCCCTGGTCGAGCGGTTCTCGGTGTACCCCCGGGACAGCGAGGCGCCGATCGCCACACTCTCCGGAGGCAACCAGCAGAAGGTCATGGTCGGCCGGTGGCTGAGGATGCGCCGGATCCTGCTGATCCTCGAGGAGCCGACCGCCGGGGTGGATGTCGGCGCCAAGACCGCGATCTACCGCCTGCTCCAGGAGGCGCTGGCCGAGGGGCTCGCCGTCCTGCTCATCTCCACCGACTTCGAGGAGGTCGCCGACGTGTGCCATCGCGCCCTGGTGTTCGTCCGCGGCGTGGTGACGGTGGAGATCAGCGGCAAGGCCCTCACCGTCGCCGAACTCGCCCGCGCCGCCTCCGCCATGGCCCCCCTCACCGGGACGGCGGAGCGATGACCCGTTCCCCCTCCGCCTCCCCCTCCCCTCGCCCCCCGTTGGGCCGCCGGTTCGGGCACCTCGTCGGCGCCTACGGCCTCTTGGCGCTCACCGCGCTGCTGTTCCTGGCCTTCTCGCTCGCGCTGCCGGACACCTTTCCCACGCTGGACAACATCTCCGCGATCCTGTCCAACCAGTCGGTGCCCGCCATCCTCGCGCTCGGCGCGATGATCCCCATCGTCACGGCCAAGTTCGACCTGTCCCTCGGCTACGGTCTCGGTCTCGCGCACGTCATGACCCTGCAGCTCATCGCCGACGAAGGGTGGCCCTGGCCGCTCGCCTGCCTCGTGGTGGTGCTCGGCGGGGCGGTCGTCGGCGTCTTCAACGGTGTCGTCGTCGAATTCGCGAAGATCAACTCCTTCATCGCCACCCTCGGCACCGGCAGCATCCTGTACGCCCTCACCGGCTGCGTCACCAACGGGGCCCGGATCGTCCCCGGCCCGCACGGCCTGCCGGCCGCCTTCACCGACCTCTACGACTCCCGGTTCCTCGGCCTGCCGGTGGCCGCCTTCTACGTCCTCGGCCTCACCTCCGTTCTGTGGGTACTCCTGGAGCGACTACCGCTCGGCCGGTACCTGTATGTCATCGGCTCGAACCCCCGCGCCGCCGACCTGGTGGGCATCCCCTCCCGGCGCTACGTCGTCTACGCCTTTGCCGGATCGGGGCTGACCGTCGGTATCGCCGGTGTCCTGCTCGCCGCGCAGCAGCGCATCGGCAACCCCAGCGTCGGCCTGGACTATCTGCTGCCCGCGTTCGTGGGTGCGCTGCTCGGCTCCACGGCGATCAGGCCCGGCCGGGCAAACGCCCTGGGCACCCTGATCGCCGTCGTCATCCTCGCCATCGGCCTCGCCGGCATCGGCCAGCTGGGCGCCCAATTCTGGGTCACCCCGCTGTTCAACGGCACCACCCTGCTCATCGCCGTCGGCATGGCCGGCTATGCCGCTCGACGACAGGTACGTCAACGACGGACGGCACCTCCCCGAACACTCCACGACGTTCCCGAAGCCAGCTCGTGACCGCCGTCGGCCCCACCGCGTCGTCCCCTCCGCGAAGAGCGCCTGCGCGAAGAGCGCCTGCGCGAAGAGCGCCTGCGCGAAGAGCGCCTGCGCACGCGAACCGCAAGGCCGGCCTGCGCTGTGCCGTCGCACTGACGATCGCGGTCACGGTCGTCGCCGGCTGCGAGCGCGGCACGTCGACCGGCGTAGGACCCTCTCCTGCAGGACCGGCGAAGTCCGGGTGCCCGACCGTCCTGGCCCGGGCCGCGGCGTCCGTACAGCGGGCCGAGAAGACCGACCCGGCGGGGAAGGGGCTCGCCGGCGGTCCCAGGGCGGCCTCCGGCAAAAGCATCGTCTACGTCGCGCAGACCATGACCAACCCCGGCGTCGCCGGCGCCGCCCAGGGCGTGGCGGAGGCCGCGAGAGTCCTCGGCTGGACAGTCCGGGTGATCGACGGCCAGGGCACTCCCGCCGGGATCCAGGCGGCATTCAGCCAAGCCATCGCCCTCCGGCCCTCGGGCATCGTCATCGGGGGCTTCGACCCCGACCTGACGTCGCAGCAGCTCGGGCGGGCCGCCGCGGAGCACATCCCCCTCGTCGGCTGGCATGCGGTCGCCTCCCCCGGCCCGAGCAAGCACCCCGAACTCGTCAGCAACATCACCACCAAGGTCGAGGATGTCGCGAAGATCAGCGCGGACTGGGTGATCACACACTCCAACGGCAACGCCGGAGTCGTCGTGTTCACAGACGCCTCGATTCCGTTCGCCAGAAACAAGTCCGAACTGATCAAGAAAGAGCTTGCGACCTGCTCCAGCGTGAAGCTTCTGGCCGAGGAGAACATCCCGATCTCGGACACCAGCAGCCGCACCCCGCAGGAGGTCTCCTCACTCCTCTCCCGCTTCCCGGACGCCTGGACACACTCCGTAGCCATCAACGACGTGTACTTCGCCGACGCCGCCCCCGCCCTGCGCGCAGCACGCAAGAAGGGCGCCGGGGCCCCGTACAACATCGGCGCCGGCGACGGCGACCCCTCCGCCTTCCAACGCATCAACAGCAAACAGTTCCAGGCAGCCACCGTCCCCGAGCCGTTCTCCCAACAGGGCTGGCAGATCCTCGACGAATTCAACCGCGCCTTCGCCCGAGCCCCCGCCAGCGGCTACGTCGCCCCCGTGCACATCTCCACCGCCGCCAACAGCCACGGGGCGACAACGTGGGACCCGCCCGGCTACCGCGCTGCGTACCGGAAGATCTGGGGCAGATAGGCACCGGGACACACCACACCCAGACCCCTCGCGGAGCGCACACCACGATCTCGTCGTGGGCGACGATCCGGTTCGCGCCCGCCCACGGGGACGGAACGAGGACGGGTTCGCGCCCCCTAGTCGATACAGAAGTCGTTGCCCTCGATGTCCAGCATCGGGATGCACGCATCATTGCCGTCGTACAGCGTTTGCACGTGTACCGCGCCGAGCGGGACCAGTCGCGCGCATTCGGCCTCAAGTGCGGCGAGACGCTCTTCACCCACGAGTCCGGTGCCGACCCGCACGTCAAGATGCACCCGGTTCTTGACGACCTTCCCCTCGGGAACGCGCTGGAAGTACAGTCGCGGGCCCACACCCGAGGGATCTATGCAAACCCCTCCGGTGGCGGCGGCACGACATACCCCAACACCTCGCACCAGAAACGAGCGAGGCGCTCAGGTTCTGCGCAGTCGAAGGTGACTTGGAACTTCTTGATCGACGTCATCGGTCCACCCTCTTGGGGCGTGCCGTCCGTTCGCCGAGATCCCGCAGCCCGGGTCCGTCCGGACAACGTCGACGCGGGCGTGTGCGCTGCACTGTCAGCAGCGGCGTCAGGGCACTCAGTTCGTACGGGATGGTTGAGCTTGTTCCTCAACGCCCGAATGATCGCGCGGCGTTGAGAACCGTTCGCGATCCCTGCTCGCACAGGCGGAAGTGACGGTGAGGTCAGGGAAGCCGGCGATCGGCACCACGCCGGTGGAAGCCGTCGGAGACGGTCCGCCACGGTCGGCGAGGAGCGCGTCGCGCCGACCGTGGCGGATCCGGCTCAGAATGCGATGCGGACCTTCAGGGCCGAGCGGTCGTCCATCGCCCGGTAGCCGTCCGGCACGCCGTCCAGGCCGACGGCACGGTCGAAGACCAGGCCCGGGTCGATGGCACCGGAGAGCACGTCCGCAAGCAGCTCGGGGATGTAGGCGCGGGCGGGCGCGATGCCACCGGCAAGAGCGACGTTGCGGCCGAACATCTGGCCGATGTCGACGCCGGCGCCACCGCCGTGCGGAACACCGACGTAGCCGACCGCGCCGCCGTCGCGGGCGATGGATATCGCGGTGCGCAGCGACTCCTCGGTGCCGACCGCCTCCAGGACGGCGTGCGCCCCCAGACCTCCGGTCAGCTCCTTGACCGCCTCGACAGCGGCCTCGCCCCGTTCGGCGACGACGTCGGTGGCGCCGAACTTCCGGGCGATGTCGGTACGGGCCTGGTGGCGGCCGAGCGCAATGATCCGGTCGGCGCCGAGCCGCTGTGCGGCGAGCACGCCGCACAGGCCGACCGCGCCGTCGCCGACCACGGCCACCGTGTCGCCGGGGCGGACCCGGGCCGAGACGGCGGCGTGATGCCCGGTGCTCATCACGTCGGAGAGCGACAGCAGGCCGGGCAGCAGCTGCTCGTCGCTCGCCGCCTCCTTCGGCAGTCGGACGAGGGTGCCGTCGGCGTGCGGCACGCGGACGGCCTCGCCCTGACCTCCGTCGGAGCCGACCTCGCCCCAGAAGCCGCCGTGCGGGCACGAGGTCTGCAGGCCCTCGCGGCAGAAGTCGCACGTGCCGTCGGACCAGACGAACGGCGCCACCACGAAGTCGCCGGGCCGGAAGCCGGCGACCGTGGAGCCGACCTCCTCGACGATCCCGAGGAACTCGTGACCGATCCGCTGCCCGGCGACTCGGGAGGCCACACCACGGTAGGCCCACAGGTCGCTACCGCAGATACAGGCGTTGACCACACGGACCACCGCGTCCGTGGACTGCTCGATCCGGGGATCGGGGACCTCCTCGATCCGGATGTCGTTGGGGCCGTGGATCACTGTGGCGCGCACGGATGAGCTCCTGACATGGGTACAAGGCACGGATGGGCGTCGGCGCGCGGAACGAGCCGGCGAACGGCGGCAGGGCGTGGCCTGGCGATGGCGCGGGGCGCCGAACGGTGATGTCCCCAGCGTCGCCCGCCGAGCGTGCTCGCGTCCAGCTACATCATCTACAGCATGCATTTAAGCTGTACTCATGCTCGACGTTCGACGGCTCGTCCTCCTGCGCGATCTGGCCGCACACGGCACCGTGACCGCGGTGGCCGAACTGCAGGGGGTCACGCCCTCCGCCGTCTCCCAGCAGCTACGTCTCCTGGAGGAGGAGACCGGCACACGGCTGCTGGAGCGTACGGGCCGCTCCATCCATCTCACAGCCGCCGGGCACCGACTGGCCGAGGACACCGAGAGCGTCCTCGCCGCCCTCGAACACGCTCGAAGCCGCCTGCACGCGACCGAGGATCCGGCCGGCCCCCTCCATCTCGCCTGTTTTCCCAGCGCTCTTGTGACGCTGGCGGCCCCTGTCGGGGACGCCTTGGAGAAGGATCACCCCAACCTCAGCCTGCACATCACGGAGGCCGAACCCGAAAGCGCCGTAAGGCTGCTGGTGCAGCGCCACGTCGGTCTCGCACTGGTCTACCGCTACACCAACCTCGCCGCACCCGCACACCCCGGCATCGAGACCCGCGTCCTGCATACCGACCCCCTGGTCGCCGTCCTGCGAAACGATCACCCGGCGGCACTCTCGCAGGGAGCTCCGATCGACCTGCGCCACCTTGCGGACATGCCCTGGATCACCGCCCCTGCGCGGACGGCGTGCGGGGACGCCGTACTCCAGGCCTGCCGCTCGGCCGGTTTCACCCCCCAGGTGCAACACACCTGCACCGACTTCTCCGCCATGATCGCCCTCGCCGCGAGCGGCGGTCACCCGGTCCTCATCCCCCGCCTGGCCACGGCCCATCTCCCGCCGACGCTGACCATGCGGCCCGTGACGGACAACGCCCTCGCCCGCACCATCGAGATCGCGATCCGCCACGGCACGGAGCACGAACCCGCGATCGCCGCCTGCCTGGATGCGCTCGACAAGCTCGTCTCCACCAGCACGGCAGGCAGCGCGGGGACACCTTGACCCCGTTTCTTCGACCGCCGCCCCTCATCGCGGTCGATGGATCTTCGGCATTCGGAGGACGCTCGGCCTGTCAGCCGGTGAAGACGGCCGGCTGTGCCTCATCGACTTCCCCCGTTCCTCGCAAGTGCACTGCAGAATTGCGCACATGGGAACGCGCATTCAACGCGTTCAACATGCTGTCGGGCCGGTAAGGGTTCCATAGGTTGCGCTGACCGTGGATAGATGGGGATACGCCTTCGGTGGGTGATGGCCCATTGTCAGTGGGCAGCCGGTGAGTCCGTCATGGCCACTGCACAGAGACCGATCCCGGACGCGGGCGCATCGTGGCAGTTTTTCCCTGCATCTCGCCGTCATCGGCGCCGGCAACGGCGATGAGCCCGCAGAATTCCGATGTGGTTCGGCGCCTGGATCAGGGAGGCGAGACAGGCGATGTTCGTGACGCGCGGACATCGTCATTCCCGGCCAGGCCGGGGCCTGCATATTTCGCTGTGTGGTTCCGGGAAGAGATCGGCGCCATCGGCCTGTAGGCACCCTGTGCCGCGCGCACCGGCCCTGCCGGGAAACCCCGACAATTCGCGGAGATCGCAACGGCGATGGACGCAGCTCCTGGGGCATGCCGCATGCCCCGTCCATTGACGAAGTGGAGGCATGATGAGCAAGACCGTGTGGATGTTTCCGACCCCGGGAGCCCACCTGCCCGGCACACTCGGTGCGTTGGTCGACGGCAATGCCACTATGCAGTCGACATTGGACAGCGTCGACCGCATCGCCGAACGCTACGACTGGGACCCGGTCACACCGGGCCTCCTGCGACCTGACAGCGACGCCTGCTCGGGTCCGGAACACCTGTGGCTGGGGTTCTATGTCACCTCTCTGGTCGTCGCGGACATCCTGACCGCCCATGGCGTGGCCTGCGATGCTCTGGTGGGCCATAGTGCCGGCGAGGTCAGTGCTCTGGTGGTGGCCGGCAGCCTCACCGCCGAGGACGGCGCCCGCATCCTGTGCGAACGCACCAAGGCAGTGGAGGCAGAGGGCAGTTCGGCCCCCTCCGGCGGCATGGTCGCACTGGCCGCTCCGATGCGGAGGGTCGCCCATCTGTGCGGCGCGGTGGACCAGGGCTCGCTGGTGGTGGCGGTTGACAACGGGCCGGGCCAGGTCGTCGCCTCAGGCGAAACCGGGGCCCTGGCTCTGCTGGAGAAGGCCGCAGACGTCCTCGGGATCCAGGCGACCTGGCTGGCGATTCCGGACTCCTATCACAACCCCCGACTCGGAAAGGCCGCGCGACGGATGGCCGATGCGATCCGTGACGTGCCGCGAAAGGCTCCTCTGATACCGGTGTACTCACCGCAGCTGGGGCGTTATGTGCGTAACGCCGACGATGTGCTGGCTCTGTTGGAAGGGATGCTGCTGCTTCCCGTCCAGTTCCGGCCGGCCCTGAACACCCTCTACGACGACGGCGCGGACACGTTCATCGAGTGCGGTGCCAAGCAGGTCCTCAGCGACATCGTCCCCGAGTGCCTGCCGAAGGCCGCCCGAGCCGTGCCCGGGCTGACCGGCCGGGCCCAGGCGGGCTCGGCCCAGCAGCTCGTGGAGACGGTGACCACGAAACCCGTCCACGGCCCGCAGCCCCGCCCCGCGGCCAAGCAGCCCGCACCCACCGCCCCCGCACCCCCTGAGCGCGACGTAGCCGAACCGCTCACCCCTGCCCCGCCGCCTCCGGAAGCGAGCCACAACGGCAGCGCCGACGGCCTGCCCGCCGAGAGTGTGCTGCGCGACGAGATCCGCGCGGTGTACGCGGAGATCCTGCAATATCCGGCGGACGTCATCGAGGACGATGTCGCGCTGGAGGCCGAGCTGGGAGTCTCCTCGCTCAAACAGACACAGGCTTTCGTGCGGCTGCTGGACAAGTTCGAGTTGTCCACACCCTCGTCGGACGTGCGGATCTTCGACTATCGAACCGTCGCCGACATCAGCACATTGCTGCGACAGCTCGCCGACGCACGATGACCGCGACGCAGCGAGGCCGAACGCCCCTGGGGGGCACCCAGGCCGCACGGTCCGTCGCCGTAGTGGGGCTGGGCGTCGTCGCCCCGGGAGTCAGCAACGCCGACGAGCTGTGGTCGGTACTCCAGCACCACGCATCACAGCTGGCTGAGCCCGTACGGTTCGACATCGACCCCCTCCACTCTCCCGACCCCCAGGACGCGGACCGTGCGTTCGGGCGCCTGGGCGGCTTCGTCCGCGATTTCACCGCACATCGCACACTCGCCGCCGAGCAGGAGCAGGGCTGGTGGGCAGATGGCGACACCGAGACCCGCTGGCTCCGGCACAGCCTGCTCCAGGCCCTGGACACCACGAGCCTGGGCCCGACCGACCACGTGGGTTGCTATGTGGGGACCTGGTTCGGCGCTTCCCTGTGCCTGGAGGACGCCGTCATCATTGCGTCCGTCGCACGCGGTCTCGCGGCGCGGCTCACCGACGACGGCGTGGAACGAGCAGTCCATGAGCGCCGACTGCGCAACCTGTTGCGGCGCCACTACCCGTACGCGGCACCCGACCCTCGGGGGGCCCTACCGGACATGGTGGTGCGCAGGGCCATCAGCGGCTTGCTTCCGGCCGACACGGACTGGCTCACGGTCAGTACTGCCTGCGCCTCCGCACTCAACGCGATCGATCTGGGGATCGAGAATCTGCTCGCGGGGGAATGCGATGTGGCGTTCTGCGGTGCGGTGCATGGCATCGGGCGCTTCCACACTGTCACCGCCGCAAAGTTCAACGGCGGCTCGGTATCCGGTGACCTGCGCGCCCTGGATGCGGAAGCCGACGGCACCATATTCGGCGAAGCGGCGACGATGATAGCCCTCAAGAGCCTGGACCGGGCCCAACGGGACGGGGACCAGGTCCTGGGCATCCTGACAGGATCCGGCCTTGCCGCCGACGGCCGGGGGAAGCACATCGCTGCACCCAACCCCGCAGGTCAGCGCCGAGCCGTCGACCGCTCGTGGTCCGCCGCCGACGTCACCGCCTCGGATGTGGACTGGGTCCTTGCCCACGGCACCGGAACACCGGCCGGGGACCGCGTGGAGATCGAGGCGCTCTCCCCCCTGGCAACGGAGTCCGGGTTCGTCCTCTCCTCCAACAAGTCACTCATCGGGCACACCGGCTGGGCAGCCGGCGCTCTGTCCCTGATTCATGCGCTGCTCGCGCTACGCCACGAAACCATTCCCGCACAGGGGCGCTTTACCACCCCCCATCCGGCGTTGGAGAACTCCGGGCTGCTGGTCCCCTCGGCCCCGGTGCCCTGGCCGGAGCAGCCGGACCGGCCCCGGACCGTGGGGATATCCGCCTTCGGCCTCGGCGGGACCAACGCGCACCTCTTGGTGCAGGACCGTGCCTCCGCGGCGCCGCCCCCTCCACCCTCCGCCGGCCAGGCGGCCCGGGAGCAGGCGGTACTGGTGGGCTGGAGCGCCTGGCTGCCCGGCGCTCCCGGTCCCGAGGAGATCCGGCGCTGGCTGCGCACCGGGGACAGTCCACCGGACCGCAGCTTCGGCCCCGTCTACCCCGTCGCGCCCCTCTCCGCGACCAAGCTGCCTCCGCCCGTTGCCGGTGTCATCGACCGAAGTCACCTGTTGGCTCTCGATGTCGCCCACCGGTTTGTCGCGGAACACGGGGAACTGTGGTCCGGACACCGGGAGACCACCGGGGTGATCTCCGCGCAGACGGGCCCTACCCGCAGTTGGCACGATGTCACCATCCGCGCTGCTTCCGGCGACCTGGAGTCCTTGCCCCTGCGCGACGCCGACGCGGCTGCGTTGGCCGGCTTCCTGTCCGACGTCCGCACGCGCCAGGAACTCTCCGAGGAGAGCTTCGCCGGCAGTACGCCGCCGCTGGCCGCCTCCCGGATAGCCAACAGGTGGGACCTCCATGGTCTCGCTCAGTCCATCGACACCGGACTCACCTCCGCCCATGCGGCTCTGCACACGGCACGGCGATATGTCACCGACGGCAGGCTGGACATGGCCCTCGTACTGTGCCTCAACGAAAGCAGCAGCCCCGACGCCGCGGCCTTCGCCGGGTGTCGCAGCGAGGAACTCGCCGAAGGCGCCTTCCTGCTGGCCGTGACGCGTGAGTCCGTCGCCGTCGCGCAGGGCTGGCCCGTACTCACCCGGCTCGACACCGCCACGCGACACGAGCCCGCAGCACCCGCACCCGCACCCGCACCCGCACCCGCACCCGGCCACACCCCACCACGGCGGCAGCGTCACTACTGGGGGGCCCAGGGGGCCGTGAGCCTGTTGCGGGCGCTGCACGCGGGAGAACGGCAGGAACTGGTCTGTGACAGCCCGCCGCTGACGCTCCGCCTTTCCCCCTTGCCTGAAACCGAGCTCGGCCGACAGCCCCGGACGGCGCCGCAGCCGGACCCGGTCGCCGGCCCCAATCGCTGGGCCACCACGCTGCGACGCGAGGACGCCGTATCGGCGCAGAGCACCGGGCATCCCCTCCCCCTGGTCCCGGCCTCGGGCGTCGTGCTCGTCGGCTCCGCCCAGCACGCCGCCGCACTGGCCGAACGGGTAGGCGCCCAGGGCGCGATGATGCTGAGCACCGACCCGCTGACCGACCCGCAGCACGCCACTGTGGTCGAGGACATCCGGGACGAGCAGGCAGTCAGCGCCACGCTCGCAGCCCTCGACACCCACAAGCCGGACGTCAGGATCCTGGCCGACACCACTGCCACGGCCGACCGCTGGCCTGCCGCCGTGCCACGGCTCGACCGGCTGCTGGAACTGTCCCTGCTCGTCCTCAAGAGCTTCCACCACCGCGCACCGGACGACGCCATCGGTTCGGTCGCGATGCTGCTGTTCGATCCGCTGCCCGGTTTCCAGATCCACCCGAATACGGCCCTGTTCACCGGCTTCCTGCGCAGCGTGCGCCTGGAAGTCCCGCAGATCATGGCATTCGCGCTGGTCACCGACGCGGCCTTCACCGATGGGTGCGCAGAACTCGAGGCCGAGACCGCCGTCCAGCCAGGCCCCCCGGCCGTGTACTACCGCGCGGGCCTGCGCCACACCGAACAACTGTGCCCGCTCATTCTGCCCCCTCCCGAGCCGGATCGAGCGCTTCCCGCGTTGGGAGAGGAACCGGTCATCGTCGCCGTGGGGGGCGGCCGGGGGATCACTCCCGTCGTCCTGGAGGCCCTGGCCCGCACCTGCCGTCCCATCCTCTGGCTGCTCGGAAGGACAGACCCCGACAGCGCGCCTGCCGAGATCCTTGAGGCGGCCGACAGCGATGAGGCCGGACAGCGCGCGACGTTCATCACCCGGCTGCGCCAGGAAGAACCCGGCACCACAGTGGGCGAGCTGAACCGCAGGTTCGAGCGTCATTGGCGCAGCCGGGAGACCACGGCGGCTCTGCGACAGCTGCGTGACGTCTTCGGCGACTCCCGCGTGCGCTACCTGACCTGTGACATCACCGACGGGGAAGCCACCGCGCGGGCCGCCGCTGCCATCACCGGCGCGCACGGCCGGGTCGACCTCCTGATTCACGCCGCCTGTTACCAGGAGGCCGCGCTCCTGCCCAACAAGTCACTCACCGTGTTCCGCGCATGCCTTGCGGCCAAGGTCACCGGCTACCGGAACCTGAGGACGGCCTTCGCGGACTGCGCGCCGCGCCTGTGGGTCAACTTCGGCTCCGCCTTGGGGGCTCTCGGATTCCCCGGGGAGAGCGACTACTCGGCCGCCAACGCGTTCCTCGCCGCGGCCGCCCGCTACGAGACCCGGCTGCACGGCGCCTCCGCCGTCACGATCGGCTGGGGGCTGTGGGAGCAAGCCGGGAAAGTCGCGGGCCCGCTGGAACGCGAGCGACTACGCGAGCACGGCCTGCCCGGCGGTATCACCGACGCCGAAGGCGCCGCGGCATTCCTGGCCGAACTGGCCTGCCCCCGCTCGGCCGAACCCGCGCCCCTCCACATGACGGCCAAGGACCTCAAATCGGCCTTCGGCCACCTCCCCGGCAGCGTCGCCGACACAGCTGCCGCCCCTCCCGCGCCGAAGGGGCTGCTCGGCCTCCCGCAGCACACCGGACCCGGCCGAGCACAGTGGCGTTGGCATATCGAGATGCCACGCGACCGCTACCTGGCCGAGCACCTCGTCACAGGACACCCCGTCGTGCCGGGCATGGTCATCGCGGCCATGGCCGCGGAGGCCGCGGCCGAGCTCATGCCGCACCAGCCGATCCGCGGCCTGCGAGACCTGCGCTTCGAGGAGTACGTCTGGGCCGACCCCCGCACTCCCGGACCGACGAAGTACCGGATCACCGCCGAAGTCCTGGAGCACCCGGGCCCGCCCGGAGACGGGCGGCGGGGTGGCCGGGTACGCGTCCGCCTCCTGTCCGACGTCACCGCGCGCTCCGGTGCGGTTCTGCGGCACGACCGCGAACACGCCCGCATGGACGTGGTGACCGGCCACGGCTCGGCCGCCCCATCCTGGTCAGGCGACCACGACGACACCCATACCTTCCACACGGACCCGTACTGCGACAGCCGCGGGAGGGTCCACATGACCGGAGTGTTCGACTGTCTGACAGATCTGTCCGCGGGCCCCGGCGGCGCTCACGCTCGGTGGCAGGCACTGGTCCCCCCGCAGGATGCCTTCGGCCGCACGCATATCCCCGTACTCCTGCTCGACGCGCTGTTCCGCCTGACCGGCCTGCCCACCGAGACGACCGGGACAGCTGCGCTCATGGTGCCCCACACCATCAAGAGCCTGGACCTCTATGGCGGCGCCCAGGCGTCGGACGCGGAGCTGGCCGCCCGCTACCCCGAGGGAGTGCGCCTGTACACGGAGAGCGGCCTCGCCCAGTGCACCGCGGTCGCTCCCGACGGCCAGGTCTTGGCCCGCCTGGCCGGAGCGGACCGGCACAGCACCGGATCCGTGCCGGTGACGCTCCTGCCGAACTTCCTCCGCGCGACTCGAGAGGCGTCATGAACCCGCAGCCCGACACAGCCCCGCACACCGCGGCACACAAGCCCGCCGATCTGCACACCTACGAAATGCCGTACACCGTCACCTACGGAGAAATCAACGTCGTTGGCATCGCCTACTACGCCGATCTCTTCCGATGGTTGGGAAAATGCCGAGAACTGTGGGGATTCGAATACTTTCCGCGGTACATGTACACGCTCGGCCCCGACCTGAGCCTGCTCACGTCAACAGCCTCGTGCGAATTCCTTGGCGAAATGCGAGTCAACGACCACCTTGTGATCGGCCTGACCGTCCCCTGGGTCCGACTCCACCTTGTCCACATCAAATTCACCATCCACCGCCTGACGCCTCAAGGCAAGGACCTCACCGCCCGGGCGGAACAGACATGGGCGAACTGCCGACGGGTCGACAGCGACTTCGTTCCCGATCCCTGGCCTCAAGAGGTGCTCGACGGCCTCACCCGCATGGGAACCGACCTCACCCGGGCCACGACCCAATAATCAGGCTCCACGACGGCCGGGGCACCGAGTCGGCCGAACCATGGCGGTATCAGCACCGGGGTCGCGCCCTGCGCGGTGGAGTCGCCGCAGCCACCCGGCCGCGGCCGCCTGGCCAATCGGCCATGCGGACCGACCGGCTCGCCCACGCCTCTCGAGGCATACTCCCGCGCCGGATGCGTCGCCCCCGCCACTTGCCTTTCACATTCGCGTGCAGAGGTGCATCTGCCGTGCTCCCGTCGGCCTGCGCGCGCTCTTCCCACGCCAGGCCCAGGCTGGGACCTTTCTCCTGTTCACGGTGGGTCGGCTGTGGATGTTCGCGCTCTGCTTCCTGCGTCACTCCTGAACCTCAGCACACGGAGATCCTCGATGGGCCGAGGCATGTCTGACTTCCGCTTCAGGTCCCTGATCGCACCGGCGGTCCTGGCCTTCACTCACCGGTACACGCACCGCCTCCGCCCCTACCGACCCGTCCCCGACCAACAGCACGCCGAGGGCCACCTGGCACGTCGTCACGGGTCTCGTCATCCTCTGCCGACCGAGGGTTGCGCAGACCAGAGGTACGAGCCCAGAGGTACGAACCCGGAGATACGAAACCGGAGATGCAAAACCGGAGATGCGAACCCAGCATCAGCGAGTCCAGGCCATCGTCCCTTGGCCCCGCGGGAACCGCCGCGGGGCATCGGCCATGGGCGGGATGGCCTTCGACGGCCGGGGCGAAGCGGCCCGCCTGAACAGCCATCAGGGTCGCACTGAGCAGGACGTCCCGGGGTGCCGGGAGGCGCCTTCGATCGACCCCACGACAGTGATGAAATGATCCTGGAAGGCAGCTCCGTTGAGCCGGGAACTATGGATCGTCAGACTGGCCCGCACGATGGCAGCAAGGCCCGGCGTCGTGGTCGGCCGCTGGCTGATCGTGATGCTGGCCGCCGTGGTGCAGATTCCGTCCTTCGCCGAGCATGAGACCCCGCGGACAGCCCGTGTCAACGGGAGTGAATCCGCTCAGGTGGAGCAGCTGCTGAGCACCGAGTTCCCGAACCTGGGGCCCGAGGCCGGTGTCCTCGTCTTCCACTCGCCCACATGGACCGTCGACGATCCGCGATACCGGACGCTGATCACCGGCACCACCCTCAGCCTCCAAGGGGACCCCGCAGTACAGCGGACCGTGTCGCCGTTTTCCCTCACGGGCCGGGTCTCCCGCTCCGATTGCGCGCGGGAAGCCACACCACGGTGGGGCGAAATTCCTTGGGAATTGCACGCGCGTTCACCACCATGGGCGGCGCATCGGTTACGTGAAAGCAGACTTCGACGCGAACATCGCTCTCCGCCTCGCATCGGCATGAAAGGCTCACCATTCCTGTTCCCGGAGGCTTTCAGGCAGGGCCAGGAAACCTTGCGGGGGATCCGGCAATGCACACCACCCCCCGAAAACCCGCAAGCCCCAGCAGTCCCAGGATTTCGTGAGACATCGAGGGCCGGAGATTGCCCATTCGGACATCCCTGTATCCCTTCTGCAGAACCACGCTTTATGCGCGGCGGCAGCCTCAATCGAGCAGGGTGATTCAGGGATGTGTGCCGGCGTTGCATTTCGACGTCCGCACGCGAGCCTTCTCCCGCTGAACGTGGCGCGGCCCACGACAACACCGCCGCCGAACCGTTCACCACTCTCATGTCCGACGCCCCGGTCCGCATGCCGACAGGGGCGGAGGGTGCTCAGCGCAGGCGTCGCGCGCGCAGCACCAGGTCGTCGGTATGGTGCGCGCCGGCGCCGCCGTCGGGTGCCACGCGTGGCCGCTGCTCGTCCACCTCCACCTCCCAGTCGTCGTTGAACAGAGCGGAGACCATCGAAGGCCATACGTAGTCAGCCGGGTCGAAGCCGCCCTCGTGCGCCTGCTGGGAGTCCATCCCCGCGTGGTGTACGAACAGCAGCACGCCGCCGGGCGCGACGGCCGCGAGCAGCGCTCGCTCGGCCGTGGCGTCGGGGGTGCGCAGCAGGGCTGGATACTGCGCGGAGACCAGGTCGAAGGTGGCCGGCGGGAGTGCCGCCTCCGTCAGGGCGGCATGCACCCAGCGAACGGCGACGCCGGCGTCCCGCGCGTGCCCGGCCGCCCGCTCCAGCGCCACGCCAGAGACCTCGAGCCCGGTCACGTCCCAGCCGCTGCGCGCGAGCCAGACGGCGTCCGCCCCCTCGCCGCAGCCCACGTCGAGCACGCGTCCGGAGGTGAGCCCGGCGACCTCGGCCACCAGCGCTCCGTTGGGCTCGCCGCTCCACAGCTGTTGTCGGTCGGCGTAGCGGTTGTCCCACTCCGCCCGCACCGCGGGGTCCCCGACGTATCCGTCGGCAGACGAGGGGGCGTCGGACACGGGCGATCCTGCTGCAATGTTGTCGGTCACGGGCCCACCGTCACCCCCCGCACCCCGGCAGCGCCACTCCCGTTGCCGGTTCGGCAAAACGACGTCCCGGTGGCCGGAGGCCGTCAGGCATCGTCACCGCGGGCGGAACGCGACAGCGGGCAAGCCAGGTGACGTTCAGACCGTTGCAGCCGAGCCGGCCACTGGTGCGGGTGCTCGGGAGTGCCCGAGCACCCGTCGTCAGCTCTCCGCGTCCATCAGCCGGAACAGATCCTCGTCGCTGGCCGACGCCAGGTCCAGGGCCCCGCCGGGGCCGGGATCCGTGGCGTTGGCCTTCTCGGCCGTCACCGCCTTCAACCTTGCCACCGTCTCCTCCGAGACCTCCGCACCGGCCGTGAGCAGGGACTCCAACTCGGCCACAACGGAGGCCACATCGCGCGCGGGGGCGGCCTGCCGCGCGAGTCGTTCGCGTACGAGACGGACGACGGCGTTCGGCGTGGGGTGGTCGTACACGAGTGTGGCGGGGAGCCGCATGTCCGTGGCCGCGATGAGGCGGTTGCGCAGTTCGACGGCGTTCAACGAGTTGATGCCCATCTTCTTGAACGGGCGGTTGCCCCCGTCGTCGCGCGGGTCCTGACCGCCGAGCACGGCCGAGGTCTCCGCAAGGACCAGAGCCAGTACCTGGGTGTCCTGTTCCTTGTCGTCGAGGCCGGACAGGCTGGCTGCCAGCTCTGGCGGCTCTTCACCGCCTGGCATCGTGCCCGCGGCAACCGCGGCGTCGGCGGAGTCCCCGTCGGCGGCCGGACCCGCCGGAGTCGACGCCAGCCAGAACCGCCGCCGCTGGAACGCGTACGTCGGCAGGGCGACCGGCCGGGCCCCAGGAAGCACCGCGTCCCAGTCGACGGGCGCGCCATGGGCATGCACCTGGGCGACCGCGGTGAGCAGGGCCTGCCGGTCCGGTACTCCGGCGCGCAGACTCGGGACCACTGCGGCCCCGATCTCCGGGTCGGCCGCCTCCAGGCACTCGTCGATCATCGGCGTGAGTGCCGGCTCGGCACCCAGCTCCAGGAATCCGGTGACGTGCTCGTCCCGGAGCCGGCCGATCGCGTCCTTGAAGCGTACGGACTGCCGCACGTGCCGCACCCAGTGGTCCGGGTCGCGCGCGTCCTCGCCGGTCAAGGGGCGGCCGGTGACGGTCGACAGGATCGGGACGGCGGGCGCGGCGTAGGACAGCGTACGGACGACCGCGCGGAACTCCTCCAGCATGGGGTCCATCAGCGGCGAGTGGGCCGCGACGCTCATCGCGATCCGCCGGGTCTTGTGACCGGCGGCGGCGAGCTCGTCCGCGAGCGCGGCGAGCGGGGTCTCGGCGCCCGCGAGGACGAGAGAGTGCGGGCCGTTGACGGCGGCGACCGACACCGCGTCCGTGCGCTCCGCCAGCCACGGGGCCACTTCGGCCTCGGTGATGCGCGCCGCCAGCATCGCGCCGCCGGGCCGCAGCGCGCCCATCAGCCTGCTTCGGGTCGCCACCAGGGTGCACGCGTCCTGGAGGCCGAGCACGCCCGTCACATGGGCGGCGGAGATCTCGCCGATCGAGTGCCCCACCAGATGGTCGGGGACCACGCCCCAGGACTCGAACAGCCGGTACAGGGCGACCTGGACGGCGAACACCGCGGGCTGGGTGTAGGTGGTGTCGTCGAGGAGGGCCGCCTCTTCGGAGCCGGGGGCCGCCCACATCACCGAGGTCAGCGGCCGCTCCAGCAGCGGATCCAGTGCGGCGCACACCTCGCGCAGCGCCTGCCCGAAGACGGGGAACGCCTCGGCCGCCGCACGCCCCATGCCGTTGCGCTGGCTGCCCTGCCCGGAGAAGACGAAGGCCAGCCCGCCCGGCACGGATTCGTGCGGCGTGACGCAGGCGGTCCGCTCGCCGCGCCCGAACTTCGCCGTCGTGGAGAGCAGTTGTGCTCGGTCGGGACCGCTGACGACGGCACGGTACCGGTGCAGAGTACGGGTGGCGGCCAGGGAATGGGCGACGTCCTGGGCACGCAGTCCGGGGTCGGCGGACACGTGCTCGGCCAGGCGCCGCGCCTGCGCGCGCAGTGCCGCACGGCTCCGGGCGGACAGCACCCACGGCGCGCTCATGGCATCGGCCGGCTCCGGATTCCGCGCCGTCCCGGACGCGGATTGCGTCTCCTGGGGGGCCTTGCTCGACGGGCCTTCCGCTTCTCCTTCCTCGCCCGGCGCCTCCTCCAGGATCACGTGGGCGTTGGTGCCGGTGAGCCCGAAGGAGGACACCCCCGCACGTCGCGTGCGTCCGCTCTCCCTCTGCCAGGGCCGGGCCTCGGTCAGCAGCCGTACCGATCCGGCGGACCAGTCCACCTCGGCCGAGGGAGCGTCCACGTGCAGCGTCCGGGGCAGGATGCCGTGGCGCAGCGCGAGCACCGTCTTGATGACCCCGGCGACCCCGGCCGCGGCCTGCGTGTGCCCGATGTTCGACTTCACCGATCCGAGCCACAACTCCCGCCCCTCGGGCCGCTCCTGACCGTACGTCGCCAGCAGCGCGCGAGCCTCGATGGGATCGCCGAGCGGAGTGCCGGTGCCGTGTCCTTCGACGGCGTCGACCTCCTGGGGCGTCAGCCCGGCGTCGGCCAGGGCCTGGCGGATGACGCGCTGCTGTGCGGGCCCGCTCGGCGCGGTGAGCCCGTTGGAGGCGCCGTCCTGGTTCACGGCGGAGCCCCGTACGAGCGCCAGGACACGGTGCCCCTTGCGCCGGGCGTCGCTCAGCCGCTCCAGCAGCAGCAGCCCGGCGCCCTCCGACCACGCGGAGCCGTTCGCGGCGTCCGCGTAGGCCATGGCGCGGGAGTCGGGTGACAGCGCGCGCAGCCGGGAGAAGTGCGCGAAGGGCGCCGGGGTGGCCATGACGGTGACGCCGCCGGCCAGCGCCAGGTCGGTCTCGCCCGACCGCAGGGACCGGCAGGCCAGGTGCAGCGCGACGAGGGAGGACGAGGAGGCCGTGTCGACCGTCAGGGCGGGGCCTTCGAGCCCGAAGGTGTATGCGATGCGCCCCGAGACCGCGCTGCCGGCCGCCCCGGTGATGAGCATGCTCTCCCACGCGCGGGGCGCGGCAGAGGCGTTGGCGGCGTAGCCCCGGTCCATCGCGCCCGTGAAAACGCCCGCACGGGTTCCCTTCAGGGACGTGGGGTCGAGGCCTGCCCGCTCGAACGTCTCCCAGGCCGCTTCCAGGAGCAGTCGCTGCTGCGGATCGGTCGCGGTCGCCTCCTGGTCGGACAGACCGAAGAAGCCCGCGTCGAAGTCGCCCGCGTCGTGCAGGAACCCGCCTTCGCGCGCGTAGGAGGTGCCCGGACGGTCGGGGTTCTCGTCGAAGAGCCGGTCCAGGTCCCAGCCGCGGTCGTCCGGGAAGCCGGACATCGCGTCGGTCCCGTCGGCGAGCAGGTCCCACAGGGCGTCCGGGGAGTCGGCGCCGCCCGGCAGCCGGCAGGCCATGCCGATGATCGCCACCGGGTCGGCGTCGTCCGCCGGGGTCTCCCGCGGCTCCTGCGAGGACGGTTCCTGCTGCTCGGCCAGGACGTGCGCGACGGCCCGCGGGGTGGGGAAGTCGAAGGTCAGCGTGACCGGGAGCGGCAGCCCGGTCTCCTCCCGCAGCAGGTTCCGCAGCCGCACCGCGCGGATGGAGTCGAGCCCGAGCCCGAGGAAGTCCGTGTCGGGGGAGAAAGAGGAGGAACGGGCAGGGGCGGCGCCGTTCGCGAGCACCTGGCCGACGCAGTCGCGTACGAGTTCCAGCGCCTCCTCGACCGTGTACGGCGCGGCCGAGCCGAGGCGGGCCGTGACGGGCACCGACTCCAGGCCGGCGAGGCGCTGCTCGAGTGCCCGGCGGTCGAGCTTCCCTGCGGGAGAGAGCGGAAGCTCGCGCACGGTGACCAGTTCGAGGGGGATCTTGTGGTCGGCGAGCCCCTGCCGGCGCAGGAACGCGGTCACCTCGCTCAAGCCGATCGTGCGGTCCGCGTGGTCGGTGACGACCAGGCACGGGTACTCCCCGAGCCGGTCGTCCGGTGCGCCTGCCACGGCCAGCGGTCCGAGGCCCGTGAGGCCGGCGAGCAGCCCCTCGACCTCGGTGGCGGCGAACTTCCGACCTCCCGTGTTGATCAGCTCGGTCGCCCGGCCGTGCAGCACCACCACGCCGTCCGGGCCGACGGCCGCGAGATCGCCGGTCCGCAGCCAGCCGTCCTCGGTGAGGGCCGAGCGCGTCAGTTCCGGCTCGCGGAAATATCCGCGGAACAGCCCTGGGCCCCGGTACTGGAGTTCGCCCGTCCGGCCCGCCGCGCACACCCCGTCCTCGTCGACGACCCGTACGTCCGCGCCGCTGACCGGCTCCCCCACGCTGTCGTCGGGGTCGCCGGCCCGGGTGCGGGTGCCGGTGCCGATCTCGGACATCCCCCACACCACGACCAGGTCGCAGTCGAGGGCGGCGCGTACCTGTGCGGTGAGGGCGGGTGCGATGGCAGCTCCCGCCGTACGCACCTGGTGCGGCGCGAAGCCCGCCGGCTCGTTCGTCCTGGCCAGCCGCCCGACGACGTCCCGCAGTTGGGCGGGCACGGCGAAGACGACGCGGGGGTCGTGCTGCCGTGCCAGTTCCAGGAAGCGGTCCGGGTCCCAGTCGGTGAGCAGGATCTGCCCGCAGGCGGCGAACAGTGCGGTGTGCAGGCTCTGCAGGCCGAACAGATGGCTCATGGGGCAGGCGGTGAGGACCGTACCGTCAAAGGCATCGGCGGCCTCGGCGGTGACGGCCGCGGTGTTCGACAGCAGGCCGTCGTGGCTGTGCAGACACAGCTTGGGCCGCGCCGAGGTCGTCCCGGACGAGGGGATCAGGACGAGCGGCATGTCGGGGGTGACGTCCACCGGCCAGGGCCCGCTGCCCGCCCAGGCCGCCAGCAGCCCGGCCAGCGACCCGACCCCCGATTCCTCGCGCTCCGTGTCCGGCGCCCCCGCCAGCAGCACACCGCGCAGCGACGGCACGCTCTCCAGAAGCGAGCGGGCCATCGCCGGTTCCCCGCCCCGGGGTTCCGGCAGGACGAGGAGGACGGGTTCGGCGCGGGCCAGCAGCGCGCGGACGTCGCCGGATGTGGTGCCCTGGTGGACGGGCAGCAGGACGGCTCCGACGGCCGCGACGGCCAGGTGCAGGGTCGCGAACTCCCAGGAGTTCGGCAGCCGCGCCGCGACGACGTCGCCGGGCTCGACGCCCGACTCCTGCAGCCCTCGCGCCAGCGCGTCGACGTCCGCCCGCCACCTCGCCCAGGTCCACGAGCGATCCCCGTCGACGAGGGCCACCGCGTCGGGGGCGGATGTCACAGCGGACGCGAACACGTCGGGGAGCGTGAAGCCTCCCAGTACTTCGGCCGTGCCGGCGGGCAGGTCGACCAGATAGTCGTCTGTGTGGACGGGCACCATCACTCCCGGATGTCGAGCGGTTTCGTCGGTTGTGGGGAACCCGGTAGGTGGAGCGTCCGGGTCGGGCGTCAGCCCTCGTGCACGGTGATCGCCCCGGACGGGCACAGGGCACCCGCGATCCGGGCCGTGGCCTCTTCGTCGGCGCCGGGCTCGGCGAGCTGAGTGACGATTCCGTCCTCGTCCTGGTCGAAGACCCGCGGCGCGGACAGCGCGCACTGGCCCGCGCCCACACAGCGCTCCGCGTCGATGGTGATACGCATGCCGATGTCTCTCCTGCAGGGAATGGGGCCCGCCGGGCGGCCGTGGCACGCCGGGCGGGGCGGGAATTTCCGCCAACGGGAAGGTGCCTACCAGCGAACGGGGAGCTGTTCCAGGCCGTAGAGCACGCCGTCGTACTTGATGCTCAAACCGTCGGTGGGGACGTCCAGTCGGATGTCGGGGATGCGCTCGAAGAGCTTCCGGTAGGCGATCTCCATCTCGACGCGCACCAGGTTCTGCCCCAGGCACTGATGGATTCCGTAGCCGAATGCGACGTGGTGGCGGGCGCTCCTGGAGGGGTCGAACATGTGGGGGCAGTCGAAGGCGCTCGCGTCGTGGTTGGCCGCGGCGACGAGGGGCACGATGCCCTCCCCCGCCTTGATGAGCTGCCCGGCGATTTCCACGTCCTCGACGGCCACCCGCAGGGACACGATGTCGGCGACCGAGTGGAAGCGCAGCGTCTCCTCCACGGCCCGGTCGTCACCGATCCACTGAGGGTTGTTCAGGAGGGTGACCACGCCGAGCGCGATGTTGTTGGCCGTGGTCTCGTGGCCGGCGATGAGCAGGAGCATCAGCACACCCGACAGCTCGTGCGGAGCGATCGAACCGGCGGCCAGCAGTCGGCTGATGAGGTCGTCGCCGGGCCATTTCACCTTGATGTCCACGAGGCGCTTGATGTAGCGCAGCAGTTCCTTGACGGCGGCCTCGCGCTGCTGGTCGGTCGAGGCGCGGAGGGAGACCAGGGTACGGGTCCTGGACTCGAAGAAGTCGCGGTCGGAGGGCGGCACACCGAGCAGCGACGAGATCACCAGGGAGGGGACGGGCAGCGCGTAGTCCGCGACGAGGTCGGCGGAGTTGCCCGCAGCCAGCATGGCGTCGAGGCGCTCCTCGACCGTACGCTCGATCGCCGGGCGCAACCCCCGGATGCGCCGGACGGTGAATTCGGGGATGAGGGCCTTGCGGAACCGGTCGTGCTCGGGCGAGTCCAGCCCCACGAACCAGCCTGGGATCTGCTCCTGTGTGGGCACGCCCACCGTCCCGACGTTGGGGAATCCCTTGTGCGAGGGATTGGAGCTGATCCTCCGGTCGGTCAGTACGGCGCGTACGTCCTCGTACCGGGTGACCAGCCACGCACGGGCGCCGTTGGGCAGGCGGGAAAGGACCAGCCCCTCATGGTCGCGGTAGTCGGCGTAGTCGGGCGGTGGGAAGGGCACGCCGGGTTTGCGTACGGGGAAGTCGACCGTCATCGGGTCCGATTGCGTCATGCGGGGTTCCTCTCTCGGACGGTGCCGCTCAGCTGACGCCGTAGAATGCGCGGATTCTGCCGACGATGAAGTCCTGGTCGGCGGCGGTCAGGTCGCTGTGCGTGGGGAGATACAGCCCGTCCTCGGCGAATTCACTGGCCTTGAGCGAGGGCCAGTCGGGGTGGAAATACATGGGCTGCCGGCTCATCGGTTTGAAGAAGAGCCGGGTCTCGATGGAATGCCCGGCCAGGAACGCCTGCAGCTCCGTCCGACGCTCGGCCCGGAGGTCGTACATCCACAGCACATCCCTCGGCGGCATCAGCGTGATGCCGGGGACGTCGGCCAGCCCCTCGTCGTAGCGCTTCTCGATCCGGCGTCGGGTTTCGAGAATTTCGTCGAGCCGCTCGGTCTGCGCCAGCGCGACGGCGGCCTGCATGGCCGTCATGCGGTAGTTGTACGCCACCTTCTTGTGCAGGAAGCTGTGGTCCTTGGTGAAGGCCATGGCCCGAAGATGCGCCAACTGCCCTGCCAGCTTGGGGTCATCGGTGAGACAGATGCCCCCCTCACCCGCCGTAATGATCTTGTTGGCGAACAGCGAATAGCAGGCGATGTCCGCCACCGGCCGGACGCCATGGGCCTCGGCGCTGTCCTCCACGACCTTCAGGTTGTACTGGAACGCGATACCCATGATCGCATCCATATCGCAACGCCGCCCGTAGATATGGACGGGCATGATGACCTTCGTCCGCGACGTGATCTTCTCTTCGATGCGGGAGACATCGATGTTGAGGTCGTCCCCGCAGTCGACGAACACCGGCGTCGCACCGGTGTACGTGACCGCCCACGCGGTGGCCACCATCGTGAACTCGGGAACGATCACCTCGTCCCCCGGTCCGACTCCGAGAGCACGAAGCGCCAATGTCAGCGCGGCCGTCCCGGACGAACAGGCCACACCGTGTGCGACCAGGTTGTAATCCGCGAAGGCCCGCTCGAATCGCTGGACCATCGGCCCCTGCGACGATATCCAGCCGTCCTCGACGGTAGCGGTCAGGTACTCCAGTTCTTTTCCGGCCAGCGCAGGCCGGGACACGGGATATTTGATGGACATCGGCTACCTCATCCTCCTCGAACGTCATATGTCTCATACGTACTCACGAGCTCTCCCGCCCCTACGCCTTCGCCAGGGCCGGCAACCCAAGAATCAGATCGGCAGCGACCTCGCGCCCGCCCGCCGCCCGCTGCAGGGCGCCGAGCCGCTCCGCCTTCTCATGGAAGGAGGAGGTCTCCAGCACCCGGTTCAGCTTGTCGACCACATCGTCGACATCGATGGTCCGCGGCCGATCGAGAGTCAGACTGATCCCGAAATCCCTGCCGCGCACCGCCTGGTCGTAGCAGTCCACCCACAACGGCCGTACCACCAGCGGCTTTCCGAAATACACGCCCTCGTTGTAGCCATTGCCACCGGCGTGCGTGAAGAACACCTTCACCTTCGGGTGGGCGAGCACGTCCAGCTGCGAGGGAACCCAGCTCTCGATCCGCAGATTGCCCGGCAGCGACTCCTTCGGCGGCAGCAGCTTCTGCTGCTCCGAAGGCAGCTTCCACAACACCTGATGCCGGCCCTCTAGGCGCCGGGCCACCTCCACCATCGAACCGACCTGAGCCTGCGTCAGCCGAGTGATCGTCCCGAACCCCGCGTAGACCACCGATGACTGGGCATCCAGCCAGGCCGAAAGCTCCTTGTCGTCCGGTGCCTCCGGCAGCGGCGGCACCATCGCCCCGACCAACCGCATCTTCTCCGGAATCTCCAGGGGATAATCCAGCTGGGCAATCGAGTTGCACAGCACCAGCTCGGCCTTCTCGATCCGCGCCATCGGACTCATCAGCCCCAGCCCGAGCGCCTTGCGCCGGCGCGTGTCCTCCGCCACGACCTTTCTCATCGTCGGCGAAAGGAACAGCCCCAGGGTCCGCCACTTGAACAACTGATTCATGACCTGCTGCACCGGCGACATCCGGCGCGGCAGTCCGGTGTGCGGTACGGGGAAGTCCCACGGCACATAACGCTTCCCGAACGGCGTGAACGCCGTCAGTACATTGCTCGGCGAGAACGGCACGCTCAGCACAAACGGAATCTTCCGCGCAATGGCCAGCTCAATCGCAAACCCACTGATGCAGTCGATGACCATCAGCGCCGGCCGCACCTCGTCGACAATGGCCGCGAGCTTCTGGAACTTCGCCTTCTGCGCAGCGGGCACGAACGACTGCTTGATCACCGCGCGATGCGCCTTGAACCGCGACGACTGGGTGATCTCCCGATAGACCTCATCGCCCCACGTCACCGCCGACAGCTCGGAAACGACCTCCCCCAGCGAGCCGAACTCCACCGGAGACCCCACCGAGATCCTCTTCACGTCCTCGCGCCGCGGCTCGTCGGTGGCGAACCAGAGATCCGGCACCTTCTGGCGGGAGAGCTCCTCGGCGAGTACGAGCAGCGGATTGGCCAGCCCGCTCTCCGGAAGACTGACGAAGAGGATCGGCCGTCGGGCGGATTCCATGGATTCCCTTTCAGCGATGACAGACGGGGTTCGGCACACACGCACGCCCCTGTGCGGATCGACGGACCGCACCCCTCTTTTGATCTCACGCCACCCACCGGAAAATCCTTAGACCCCGTGCGATGGCTTTCGAGCAGGAACGAACGGCGGAAACAGCGAGCCGTCACTGGAGCACTGCTACGCGGACTTGACGTCCTCCGTGATGATCCGCTCGATATTGCGCTCGGCCAGGGCCGTGATGGTGACAAAGGGATTGACGCCGATGGAGCCCGGGATCAGCGCGCCGTCGGTGACGTAGAGGTTCCGGTAGCCGGCCACGCGTCCGTAGAAGTCGGTGGCCTTGCCCAGGACGCAGCCACCGAGCGGGTGATAGCTGAAGTCGTCGGAGAAGTTCTTCAGTTGCGGACCGAACAGGTCGTAGCGGTACATCGTCGTGTTGGCCTTGTTGATCCGGTCGAAGAGCGACTTCGCGGCGTCGACCGCGGGCGTGTTCTGGTCCCGGGTCCAGCGCAGCGCCGCGCGATCGGTGGCCTTGTCGTAGACGAAGGTGCCGCGCTCGGGGTTCTTGGTGATCGCCAGATAGAGACTGACCCAGGTCTCCAACCCGGCGGGCATCGGGGCGATTTCGGCGAAGACGGGGGCGGCGGGGTTGTCCCAGTCATCGATGCCCAGGGCGGGGATCGAGGACTGGTGCGCCCCGGTGGGGTTCCAGACGTGGTTGGCCCGGCCGGTCATGATGTTGCCGTTGGGGCCCCAGCCCGCGCCGACCTCGGAGTTGAGGTCGGGCAGTGCGCCGGTGTCGCGGGCCCGGACCAGCAGCTCCGTCGAGCCGAGACTGCCGGCGCCGAGGAACAGGTGTCGGCAGGCGATCTCCTTTCGGGCGACGAGCTTGCCGCCTGCGTCGCGCTGCTCCACGGACAGCACATAGCTGCCGTCGGGCTGCTGACGGATCGCCTTGACCTGGTGCAGGGTCTCGATGGTGACCTTGCCGGTGCCGAGCGCGGCGGCCAAGTAGGTCTTGTCCAGGCTCTGTTTGCCGTGGTTGTTGCCGTAGATGACCTCGCCCGCCAGTGCGGACTTGGGTGCCTCACCGGCCGCCTCGCGCCGCATGTGGCCGAAGTCGTAGACGTTGGGGACGAAGGTGGTGCTCAGGCCCGCCTTGCCCGCCTGTTCGCGCGAAACGCGCGCGAACTTGTACCACTCCGCCTTCTCGAACCAGCCCTTGTCCATGTGGTTCACCTTGAGCATGGAGTTGGCGCGCGGGAAGTACCGGTCGTACATCTCGGCGGCGTCCACCCGCGGGAGGACCTCCTCGAAGTACGAGCGCTTCGGCACGACGGCCATGCCGCCGTTGACCAGCGAGCCGCCACCCACCCCCCGCCCCACGTACACCGACATCTGGTCGAAGTGCACCCTGTCCAGCACGCCCGCGTACGGGTCGATGTCCCGGTTGATCACGTCCAGCCACAGGAACGAGCCCAGCGGGGCCTCGGTGCGCGACGTGAACCAGCTGGAGCGGCGGTCGGGCTCGAGCATTCCGCAGAAGACATTGCCGTCGTCGGCGGGCTTGTTCCACAGCTGTCCCATTTCGAGCATGAGGGTGGGAATTCCGGCCTCGCCGAGCCGCAGCGCGGAGACCGCGGCGCCATAGCCGGTGCCGATCACCACCGCCGGTACGAACGAGCCGCTGCCGGCCCGCGGGCTGCGCTTGTCGGCGGCGGCGGCGCGCGGCGCGACGGAAATCGTGGTCATACCGGCGGCCGCGGCCCCGCCGAGGGCGGCCAGTCCGAGCATACGGCGCCGTGTCAGATGCTGGTTCTGCTGATTGTCGAACATGCTGGTGGTACCCGACCTTCGCCGTCAGAATGCTTCCCCGCAGGGCTGTTCCACGGCGCTGTCCCGGTGGGGATCGCGGGCCTGTTCCCTGGGCCCGAACCGCCGCGCGCCACCATCCTGACCGGGAAAGACTGGGGGAAATGCCAGAGGTGCGGCGGTCGTTGACCGCCCGGAGTTCGACGGCCCCTCCCCCGTACGACCCGTCCCCCGTACGGCCTGTCCTCCCGTACGGCGCGGTGGCCCGGCCGGTTCGATGCCTTCCCGGCCTGGCGCGGCCCGCCCCGCCAACTCTAGTTAATTCCAGGCTATTTCCGGCCGTATGGTCCCGCCATGGACTCCCCTTCCCCGGCGGCGGTGCTGGCCGCCCGCCGCATCGCCGTGTCGTTCATGGCCGCCGTATCGGCAGTGGGGGTCACCGCGCCCCTCGCCTCGGCCGAGCCCGTCGGCGTGCCCGTCGGAGCGGGCCGGCACACGCCGCAGGCACCGCTTGCCGTGCCCAGGATTCCGTTCACCGACGCCACCGTGACCCGGCAGAGGGACGGCTCGTTCGCCGTCTCCTGGAAGGCGCCCGGCGTCGGCTCGGTGACCGTCTACGTCGGCGACAAGGCCGTGGCGCACGGCGGGGCCGAGGCTGCCGTCACCGTACGCGGACTGCCCGCCGCCGACCGCCAGTGGTTCCGCCTCGCCCCCGACCGGGGCGACCCGCTCACCGTCGCCGACCGCTCGCTGCACTTGGAGGGCACCGCCAACTTCCGCGACGCGGGCGGCTATCGCACCGCCGACGGCCGATGGGTGAAGATGGGCGTGCTGTACCGCTCCAACAGCCTGCACACGCTCACCGACGCCGACCTGGCCACGCTCCAGCGGCTGAGCATCCGTACGGACTTCGACCTGCGCAGTCCGAACGAGCGCGCCGTGGCCCCGGACCGCGTGCCCGCGGGCGCGCGCTACGTCGTCGCCAGTGTCCACGGCGGCCATGACACGACCGGATTGCCCGCCACGGCCGGGGCGTCCGAGCAGAGGATGGTCGCCTCCTACCGGCGGCTCGTCTCCGAGCCCTCTGCGATCGACGCCTATCGTTCGCTGTTCCGCCTTGCCGACGACCCCGGTTCCTACCCGCTGGCCTACCACGGCGAGGGCGGCAAGGACCGTACGGGCTGGGCCGGCGCCGCCCTGCTCACGGCCCTGGGTGTGGACCGCGGCACGGTCATGCGGGACTACCTGGCCAGCAACGACCACCTCGCCGCGCACCATGCCGCCACCCTCGCCGAGCAGACCCCCGGGACGGCCGCCCGCCTCAAGCCGGCTCTGGACGCCAGGGCCGAGTACCTGAACACGGCCTTCGACGAGGTCACGGCCCGCTTCGGCACCTTCGACGCCTATCTGCGGGACGGGCTGGGCCTGAGCGAGCGGGTACTGGAGCGGCTGCGGGGGGCGCTCCTCACCGGCTGACCGATGCCCGATGCCCGATGTGGGGACGTGCCGTGATGCACTGGTCAGGCAACTGGTACGAAGGAGGTGATCGCGTCGACGAGGTCGGCCGGAGCTTCCAGCGGGATCAGGTGACCCGTGTTCGGGATCACCATGAAGTCGGCTCCGCAGAGGTAGGGCACCAGGTTGTCGCGGAGTACGTCGACGGGCTCGACGCGGTCCTCCTCTCCGGCGACGACGAGTGCAGGCACGCTGATCATGCGGGTGTGGTCGGTGATGTCCTCCGCGATGCCGCGCAGCGGCCACTCCGTGCGGGCGGCGTCGGCGCTGGAGCGTGAGTCGGCCGCAATCTGCGCCTTGACCGATTCGGGCAGCTCGATCGCGGTGAGAATGTTGTCCCGTGCGCCGGCGACGGACTCGTCGGAGTCGTAGGCGTGGGAGAGGGCTTCCCGGTACTCGGGAGTGATCTCCGTGGCGGGCTTCGCCGGACCGGAACCGACGAGGATGAGTCCTCGGAGGCCCGCGGGCCGGGTCGCTGCGATCAGCTGTGCGACCTTGCCGCCCATGGAATGTCCGACGAGGACGTAGTCGGTGATGCTCGCGTCGGCGATCACGGCGAGCGTGTCGTCCGCGAGCCGGCGGAGTGTGGAGGGGCCGGACAGGCTGCTTGAGCGGCTCCACCCGCGGAAATCGACAGTGAGGACGTGGCGACCTACGAGGCGGTCGACGACGAGGTCCCAGGTGCGGGCGGAACGACCCCAGTAGTGCAGGAACACCAGTGTCGGCCCGGTCCCCGGCCGATGGTCGTCAACGGGCAGTGGCGGCCGCTGTGTCGTGTTCATCGCGATTCCCTCGATAGTGCTCTGCGCGGGGTTTCCGCGTACCGATTGAATCTCTGCGGCTCTTCCCGGGGCATCGGCGCGACTGGTCGCCCGATGGTGGAAACTGGACAGGTGACCGCGATCCGGCAGATGACCTACCAGCCCGTCGGGCGCGGTGCCGCCGCAGTCGAGACGATGACGTTCGGCCGCCTTCGCGAGCTGAACGACGGCGGCACGCAACGCGCCGACTTCCACGTCCTCGCCATCGTCGATGCCGGGCACGGGGCCGTCACGGTGGACTTCTCCCTGCACCCGCTCCGGGAGCGGTCCGCAGTGTGGGTCGCTCCCGGCGCGGTGCACCGATGGGATGACATCGCCGGTGTGGCAGGGCACGTCGTGCTGTTCGTCTCGACCGCGCCGGTCACCCACACCACCCGAGAGCTCGTCGCGTCCCCGGACGTGATGGCGCAGTGGAACATTCCCGAGGTCGACTGGCCGCTCGTCGACGCCGCGCGGAACCATCTCCTGCTCGAGGCGTGTGCTCCGCCCGCAGACACTGCGACGGAGCTGCCCGAGATCCTGCTCTCCGCGCTCATCGCCCGGCTCCAACCGCCGCACGGCGAAGCGTCGTCGATGAATCCGACGTTCCGGCTGTTCCGGTCCAGCGTCGAAGCGCACTTTCGGGAACATCACGACGCCGGTCACTACGCCCGGGCTCTGGGATATGCGCCCCGCACCCTCTCAAGAGCGGTGCAGCAGGCCACCGGCCGCACTGCGAAGGCGTACATCGTCGATCGGATCGTCCTGGAAGCCAAACGGCTCCTCGCGCACGAGCGTCTCACCGCGGCCGGCTGTGCCAGCGCGCTCGGTTTCCCGGACGCGTCCAACTTCTCGGTGTTCTTCCGGAGGGTGACAGGCATGCGTCCCGGCGCGTGGCAGACGACGGTGGCCGGCGAGTGAGGTTGCCTCCCTCAGCACTGTGCACCGCCGAATGGCACGACGGCGCACAGTGGTGGTTTTCTCATCAGCCCACCGGTGAGGGAGTTACCGAGCCGGGCCGCTTTCCCGGGTCAGGACAGGCCGAGTTCGTTGTCGAGGAGGTCGAAGACCTCGTCGTCGGAGGCGGATGCGAAGTCGAAGTCCTCCTCGGACGCGGAGCCGTCGTGCCCGGCTGCCGCTGCCGTGTCCCGCAGGCCGTTCCACTTCGCCCTGAGGACTTCCAGTCGGCCGGCTATCTGCTCGTGAATCTCCTCCGTGATGTCGAGGCCGCCGAAGGTCTTTTCCAGCCTGTCGAGTTCGCCCAGGAGTACCTCCGCACCGAAGGACGGCTCGGGTGCGATCCGGGCATGGAGGAGGTCGACGAGTTCCGCCGGCGTCGGGTGGTCGAAGAGCAGCGTCGCCGGCAGGCGGATTCCGGTGAGGGCGCTCAGTCGGTTGCGTAGTTCGACCGCGGTGAGGGAGTCGAAACCGAGGTCCAGGAAGGCACGGTCCTGGTCGATCTCCGTGGCTCCGGCGTGTCCGAGGACCACTGCGACCTGGCCGCGCACGGCGTCCAGTACGACCTCTCGTCCCTCTGCCGCCGACAGGCCGCTCAGGCGCTGGGCGAAGCCGGCCGCGGCGTCGCCGTTCGCCGTGGCCGCCGCCGTGCGTCGGCCCGGGGTACGGATCAGGCCGCGCAGCAGCGGCTGGGGCTCGCCTTGGGCACGTAGTGCCGCGAGGTCCAGGCGGACGGGCAGCGTCATCGGCTCGGAGACACCGAGCGCGGCGTCGAAGAGGGCGAGGCCCTCCTCGGTGCTCAGCGGCGGCATGCCCGAGCGGGCGATGCGCTGGAGGTCGGCGTCGGTGAGGGTGCCGGTCATGCCGCTGACCTGGGACCAAGGACCCCACGCCATCGACGTACCCGGAAGCCCCAAAGCCCT
>NZ_JBICVM010000014.1:0-203027 GCF_043199095.1 Streptomyces sp. NPDC048650
CGTCGCCCGGGCCCCAGGCATTGACACCCGGACCCGTGCGCAGCACCACGCCGGCCAGGTCGGAGCCGATGACGTGGTACGGCAGATCATGACGCTTGGTGAGCGGCGAGAGCTTGCCGTAACGCTCCAGGAACCCGAACGTCGACACGGGCTCGAAGATCGAGGTCCAGACGCTGTTGTAGTTCACGGAGGAGGCCATCACGGCGACCAGGGCCTCACCGGGGCCCAGCTCGGGCACGGGAACGTCCTCGAGGTGCAGCGACTTGCGGGGGTCCTTCTCCTTGCTGGGGACGCCGGCGAACATCTCGGCCTCGTCCTTGTGCACGGTCACCGCGCGGTAGGACTCGGGGATGGTCAGCGCGGCGAAGTCCTCGCTGGTGGTGTCGGGCGCGAGGATGGCGTCCAGGATTTCGTTCACGATGTGCCTCCGGCGACGGGAGTCTCCCCTGCTCCGGGCGGAGTCCAGAGTTCGGGGAAGCGTGGGCAACGGCTTGGGGGATACGGGGGTGGTGCGGGGGTGGTGCCGTCGGTTCGGCCGGGGTGGCGCCGCTTCCTCGACCGCCGCGGTGGAGCGGTGGCGTCGGTCACGATGCCTGGCAGTGCGCCGGTGGGCGCGGGTGCGATGCCTGTGACGCAGGCGTCCGGGCGAGCAGTCGCGAAGGGCTGCTGGGACAGCCGGTGCACGGATGGTCCCCCAGACTCCGTCTGGGAGGGGCGCCATGCATCGGTCGCTCGGACACACTCAACGTATGACACCGCGTGCCAGGTGGCAAGACACTGAGTGCCATGAATTTCTCGGGTGAGTGGCACAGGGTTCAGATGAGCGATATGAGCGATGATCGTTCAACCGCGCCCGGCAGGCCGGCTCCGGGACAGCCGCCGCTCCCGCACCGCCGGCCACCGCTGCGCCGCGGAGTGCCCCACCAGCAGAGCCGCCGCCGTGGCGCTCCCGCCCGTCGCCCCGACCCAGGCCCCCGCCGCCAGCAGACCCGCGGCACCCGCTGAGTGGAACCGGTGCAGAGCGACCGCCGCCAGATCGCCCAGCCGGCCGCCGCGGCTCTGCTGCCACACCCGCCGAGCCGCCCACGCCGTGCCGCCGGCCAACCCCAGATGCGCCAGCCACAGCGCGACCGGGCCGCCCTGCGCCACCGCGTGGCCCAGCAGCCCCAGCGCCCACACCGCGCCGCAGGCGGGCAGCGCGAGCAGCCGCAGCAGAACGGGCCGGACATGCCGGGCCGCGTTCTCCACCGGAGGTCGCGGCACCTCGGGTGACGGCTGCCTGCGGTGCCGGTCCCGGCGGGCGTCGGCCGCCTCCCGCGCATCCGGGTCCCGCTCCAGCTTCAGCCACGGCGGCTTGATCGCCAGCAGCCTGGACCGCAGCAGCGGCAGCCGGTGCGCCTCGGCCTCGCGGAGTGCCTCCCGCAGCAACTGCTCGGCCGCCCCCGGCCGTTGCGACTCGATCTCCGCCTGGGACAGCAGCGCCAGCGCCTCGATCGTGGCGCGCACATCCTTCGACCGGCGTGCCGACTGCAGCCCGCGCCGCAGCCCCGCCACCACCTGCCCACGGTCGTGGCGGTGTGCGGCGCAGCCGGCGAACTTCATCCAGGCGTAGGCCGCGACCGCGAAATCGCTCCCGTCCCCGGCCGCCACCACCGCCATCCGGTACGACACCGCCGACTCCTGCGCGCGCCCCAGCCGCTCCTCGGCGTCCCCGCGGGCCAGCAGCGAGGCCGCCAGCCGGCGCCGGTCGCCGCGCCGCGCCCAGGTCCGCACGGCCCGCTGGTGATGGTGGGCCGCGGCCTCGTGGTCCCCGCGCTCCGCCGCCTGCTCACCGAGGTCGTCGTCCAGCTCGGGCGAGCGCACCCCGGCCCTGATACGGGCCAGATGGCCCGCCTCCGCGCACGCCTGGGCCTCCCGCCAGCGCTCCAGGGTGCGGTACTGGCGCCGCATCGTCTGCAGCAGCTCCGCCTCGCGTCCGTGGTCGCCGCGCTGCTGGGCCGCGAGCACGCCCTGCCGCAGCACGCACAGCGCGTCCACGGTGCGGGAGCGCCGCAGCAGGTACGCCCCCAAGGGGTCCACGACCGGGCCGACCAGGTCGTACCGGCCCCGGCGCACGGCCTCCGTCACGCTCGCCGCCAGGGCCCCGCGCTCCCGGTCGAACCACGGGTCGTCGGCGCTGGTGGCGCGCCGGCCGTAGTGGGCCAGCAGGCGGTCGAGCGCCGCGTCGCGCGCCGACTCCGGCTCACCGCCCGCGAGTTCGGCCGCGTACAGCCGCAGCAGGTCGTGGCAGCGGACCCGCCCCTCGGAGCCGGCGGGGCGCAGCAGCTGAGCCCGGGTCAGGCGGCGCAGCGCGCGGTCGGCCTCCGCCGTCGAGACGCCGGCCAGCGCGGCGGCCGACTCGGCGTCGATCTCGGTGCCGGGGTGCAGCCCCAGGAAGCGCAGCAGCCGCGCGTCCGGGGCGCCCAGTGCCTGGTACGAGGCGTCGAACGCCTGCCGCACCGGGTCGAGTTCGGCGAGCCGCTCACCCGGCGGACGTAACGCGGACAGGACGCGCCGCCCGCTGTCGGCGCCGTCGCGCAGCCGGCCCGCCACGACATCCAGCGCCAGGGGCAAGTGGCCGCAGAGCAGGGCGATTTCGGCGAGTTGCGACGCGGGGACCGGTGTGGCGGCCGCGGCCTCCAGCAGCGCGACGGAGTCCGCCGGGGTGAGGGTGTCCAGCCGCACCACCGTGATCCGCGCGTCGTCCGGGGCGGTGCGGGCGGTGACCAGAAGGCGGTGGCGGCCGTCGGGCGGTATCAGCGGCGCGATGTGCTCCTCGGGGCAGGCGTCGTCGAGCAGGATGAGCAGCGCCTGGTCCGTCTCGTGCAGCCGGCTGCGGAACTGGGCCAGCAGCCCCGTGCGGTGCGGCTGGAGTTGGTCGCCGGGGATGCCGAACGAGCGCAGCCAGGTGCCCAGCAGCTCCTCGACGCTCAGCCGCCCGCGGGCGCTGTGCGCCCGTGCGTCCTCGTAGAGCACCCCGCCCGGGAACCACTTGTGCGCCTCGTGGGCGGCGGCCGCCATCAGCGCCGATTTGCCGACGCCGCCTTCCCCGGTGACGGCTATGACGGGGGAGCGGCCCGCACGGCTCTCCGGGGCGAGCAGGGCGAGGAGTTCGGCCAGCGGGGCCGACCGCCCCACCAGGGCGGCGGGGCGGGGCGGCAGCGCGTTCAGCGAGCGGACCGGGGCGGGTGCGGCGTAGTACTGCACGACGCCGCCCTGGATGACGTCGCGGGCCTGCCCGCCGCTGATGGTGTTGTGGGTGGCAGGATCCGGCCCCGCCCCGCTCGCGTCCGCCACGTCCATGTGAATAGCACGGGCGGGCGGGGCGCGTCAGGCGGTCGTGCGATCAGTCCCGGCTCTTGATCGCCTTACGGATGGTCCGCATGACCTCCTCCAGCGGCGCGTCCGTCCGCGCCACCGCCACCAGCACCTCGCCCTCCCGTGAAACCGCGGCCGGGGCGGGCTCGGTGGCCGTGCGGCCGGCGCCGATGCCGGTGCCGAACGTCTCGCGGACGATCTCGAAGGCATGGTCCAGCTGGGTCTCCACATCGCCCTCGGCGCCTGCGCGCAGCCAGCGCCGCAGCACGTGGTTGTGCGCGGTCACCACGGCCGACGCGGCGACCTCGGCCAGCAGCGGGTCGTCGTCGCCCTCGCGGTGGGCGCCCTCGTCGAAGTGGCCCAGGAGGTAGCGGGTGAACAGGCGCTCGTAGCGCGCGACCGAGGCGATCTCGGCCTCGCGGAGGGTGGGGACCTCGCGGGTGAGGCGGTAACGGGCGACGGAGACGGTGGGGGAGGCCGCGTACATCCGCATGACTTCCTTGATGCCGCGGCAGACCGTGTCGAGGGGGTTCTCGTGTGCCGGGGCGGCGTCCAGTACGGCCTCGGCGCGGACCAGGGTGTCGTCGTGGTCCGGGAAGATCGCCTCTTCCTTGGAGCGGAAGTGGCGGAAGAAGGTACGGCGGGCGACCCCGGCGGCGGCCGCGATCTCGTCGACCGTGGTCGCTTCGTAGCCCTTGGTCGCGAACAGCTCCATCGCCGCGGCCGACAGTTCGCGGCGCATTTTGAGCCGTTGGGCGGCCGCGCGGCGGGTGCCGGGAGAGGGGGTGTCGGCGGCGTCGGAGGTCGGCGTACGAGCGGGCTGGGACATGTGGGGACGGTACTGCATATTTACTCGGCCTGCGGCATCAGGTACCGGTCGCGCCCCCGTGACCTGGGGCGGACCGCCGGTCGAAGGATCCAGCAGTCCGCCCCACGCTCCCCCGGCGCGTGGCCGGGAGTGTCCCCTCCCGTCAGCGCTTGGCGTACTCACGGAAGCCGCGGCCGGTCTTGCGGCCGAGGCAGCCCGCCGCGACGAGGTGCTCCAGCAGCGGCGCCGGGGCGAGTCCGGGGTCGCGGAACTCGGCGTGCAGCACCTTCTCGATGGCCAAGGAGACGTCCAGACCGACGACGTCGAGGAGTTCGAAGGGCCCCATCGGGTAGCCGCCGCCCAGCTTCATGGCGGCGTCGATCTCGTCGAGGGAGGCGTAGTGCTCCTGGACCATCTTGATCGCGTTGTTCAGGTACGGGAAGAGCAGCGCGTTGACGATGAAGCCGGCGCGGTCGCCGCAGTCCACCGGGTGCTTGCGGACCTTGGCGCAGACCGTGCGGACCGTGGCGTGCACGTCGTCGGCCGTCAGGACCGTACGGACGATCTCGACCAGCTTCATGGCCGGGGCCGGGTTGAAGAAGTGCATGCCGACGACGTCCTGCGGGCGGGACGTGGCGCGCGCGCAGGCCACCACGGGCAGCGACGAGGTCGTCGTGGCCAGCACCGCGCCGGGCTTGCAGATCTTGTCCAGGGTGGCGAAGAGTTGCTGCTTGACCGCCAGGTCTTCGGCGACCGCCTCGACCGCCAGGTCGACGTCCGCGAACGCGTCGAGCGAACCGGCCGGGGTGATCGCGTCCAGCGCGGCGTCGCGGGCCTCCGGAGCCAGCCGGCCCTTGTCCACCGACCTGCCCAGCGACTTGGCGATCCGGGCCTTCGCCTTCTCCGCCTTCTCCGGGCTGCGGGCGGCCAGCACCACGGAGAAGCCCGCCTTGGCGAAGACTTCGGCGATACCGCTCGCCATCGTCCCGGAACCGGCGACGCCGACCCGGGAGACCGGACGGCCCGCGCCGAGCTCGCCGTCGGCCGCCGGGCTCTCCGCGTCCGGCACGACCGTGGCACTGCCCGGTGCGTCGTAGGTGTAGAAGCCGCGGCCCGCCTTGCGGCCGGTCAGCCCGGCCTCGGCCAGCTGGCCCAGGATCGGGGCGGGGGCGTGCAGCCGGTCGTGCGACTCGGCGTACATCGCCTCCAGGACCGTGCGGGCGGTGTCCACGCCGATCAGGTCGAGGAGGGCGAGCGGGCCCATCGGCAGGCCGCAGCCGAGCCGCATGGCGGCGTCGATGTCCTCGCGCGTGGCGTACTTGGACTCGTACATCGCGGCGGCCTGGTTGAGGTAGCCGAACAGCAGGCCGTCGGCGACGAAGCCGGGGCGGTCGCCCACCGCGATGGGGTCCTTGCCCAGATCGCGGGCGAGTTCGGTGACGGCGGCGACCGCGGTCGGCGCCGTCAGCACCGAGGAGACCACCTCGACCAGCTTCATGGCCGGCGCGGGGTTGAAGAAGTGCACACCGAGCACCCGCTCGGGACGCTGCGAGTCGGCGGCCAGCCGGGTCACCGACAGGGCGTTGGTGCCGGTGGCCAGAATGGTGTCCGGTCGGACGACGGCGTCCAACGCGCCGAAGACCTGCCGCTTGAGCTCGTAGTCCTCGGGCACCACCTCGATGACGAGGTCGGCGTCCGCGGCGGCCTGCAGATCGGAGAAGGTGCGGAAGCGGGCCAGGATGTCCTGGCGCTCCCGCTCGGTGATCCGCTCGAGCCGCACGGAGCGGGCGGTGGCGGCCTCCAGGGCGGCGACGGCCTGCCGGGCCGCGGCCTCGTCGGTGTCGATGCCGATGACCTCGCGGCCGGCCCGGGTGAGCACCTCGGCGATACCGGCACCCATGGTGCCGAGGCCGACGACGGCCACGGTGGAAAGGGACAGGGAGGAAGCGGCGGTTGAGAGATCAGGGCTGGACTGAGGGCCCATCGCGAGACTCCTGAGGGTGTTCCCCTGAGGGCAGGGGAGAAGTGACGACTGAGGGGTGCCGCGCGGGCGGCCGTGAGCAGCGGCTCGAGGGATACGGCGGGTGAGCCGTGGAAGCCGCGGTGCTGCGGGCAGCGCCGGCGGAGCGGGAGCCGCGGCGAGCCCTGTCCCGGGGCCGTGCCGTGTGCTTCCCGATGGTGTCGTGCTGTGTCGCGGTGCCGAACCGACTTCACGTACTGGCGGCTGCGTCACCGGCCGCCCGAGCAGGGGTGCTGCTCGTTCCAGCAGGTTAACCCGTGGGTAACCGGAGCGCCAGGGGTAGTGCGGGTCATTAGGCTGTGGCGCAGGCCACGTCCGCGGATCCGGGGCGGCCCGGCGGGAGGGTACGGCAAATGGAAGATGAATTCCACGAGTTGACGGACCGGGTGCGGGCCGAGCTCCGCTCCCCACAGGATCTGGTCGCCTACGAGCGACTGCTGGGCCTCGCCCGGAAGAACAGCCCGGCCGGACGCGAAGAGCTGGCCCGCATGCTGGTCGCCGTCGAACGCCCCCTGTGGGCCAGGGAGATCGCGGCCTTCATCCTCGGCTGCGCCGGCGACAAGCGCGCCTTCGAGACCTTGGTGCTGCTGCTGAACTACCGCGAACCGATCCGCTGCGCCACCGCCGCACACGCCCTCGGGCGCCTGGGCGACCCGCGTACCGCCCGTGCCGCCGCCGCCCTCGCCACCAACCCGCTGCGCACCGCCTACGCCCTGCACCCCGTGCGCCTGCTCGCCGAACTCCGCGCCCCGCAGTCCGTACCGGCCCTGATCGCGACCCTGGAGCGGCTGCTCACCCCGCACAACCCCTACTGGCGGGTGGCCCTCGCCTGCGTCGAGGGCCTGGGCGCCCTGGGTGACCGCCGTGCCGTCCCAAGCCTCACCGCGGCCCTCCCGCACCCCCGCCTCGCGGCCGCCGCGGCGGCCTCACTCGCGCGACTGGGGGTGCACGAGCAGGTGCCGGGGGAGGAGCCGGACGGGGCCGGCGGCGACGGCCGGGAGACCGTGACGTGACCTTGACGCTGGGGGCAGGGTCCGAGACTGTCGGCATGGAACCGGAAGAGAACGGCAACCCGTCCCCACCGCCCGCCGCGCGGGTCGTGATCGTCACCGGCGCCGGCACCGGCATCGGCCGCGCCACCGCCCGCGCCTTCGCGGCCGAGGGGGCGCGGGTGGTCGTGGTCGGCCGCCGCGGCGCGCCGCTGGCGGAGACCGCGGGGGAGTGCGCCGAGGGCGGCGCGATCGTGCCGTACACCGCCGATGTCACCGAGGACGGAGTGCCCGAGGACCTCGTGCGGTACGCGGCCGAGACGTACGGCAGGCTGGACGTGCTGGTCAACAACGCCGCGACGGTGGGCGGCGGCGCCCTCGGCAGCTACACCAAGGAGCTGATGGCGCCGCAGCTGGCGACCAACCTCGTGGCGCCGGTGCTGCTGACCCAGGCGGCGCTGCCGCATCTGGAGCGGACCGGCGGCGTCGTGGTCAACGTCAGCACCTCCGTCGGGCAGCGCGGCTGGCCGGGCAATGCGGTGTACGCCGCGACCAAGGCGGCGCTCGAACTCCTCACCCGCAGCTGGGCGGTGGAGCTCGCACCGCGCGGCGTACGGGTCGTCGCCGTCGCACCCGGCGCGATCGAGACCCCCATCGCACTGCACCAGGGCTGGTCCCCGGAGCGGCGGAGGGCCGTCCGCCAGTGGCAGATCGACCACACCCCGATGGGACGGGTCGGGCATCCCGAGGAGGTGGCCTGGGCGATCACCCGACTCGCCGCTCCCGCCGCGTCGTTCGTGACCGGAGTGGTGCTGCCGGTTGACGGCGGGGCGGTGGTCGGCTGACGGGGCGGGGCCGCCGGCCGCCGGATGGTAGAACGGCCGGGGAGGTGGTCCGATGCGGATCGGGGAGCTGGCACGGCTGACGGGGACGTCGCCGCGGGCGCTGCGCAACTACGAGCGCGAGGGGCTGATCGGCTCGGAGCGGACGGCGAACGGCTATCGCGACTACGACGCGCGCGCGAGCGTGCGGGTCCGCAACATCCGCCACCTCCTGGACGCCGGCCTCACCCTCGCGGACGTGCGGTGCTTCACGCACTGTCTGGACGGCGACATGACCACCGTCGAACCCTCGCCCGAGGGCCTGCGGATCGCCCGCGAGCGGCTCGCGGTCATCGATGCGCGGATCGCCGCCCAGACGGCGGCCCGCGACCGCCTGGCGCGTGCCCTGCTCGCCCTGCCGGAGGATCACAGCAGCGTCAACTGCGTGGGCCCGGCCGGCTGATCGCCCGGGCCGGCCCGGCCCGCGGCGGGCGCGACGGCGGCGACCGTGCGGTGCGCGCCGGGCCGGTGGGGGCCGATGCCGTACTCCCGGGCGAGTTCGTGGACCTGGCGGGTGATGCGGCGCTGGTACCAGGTGGGGGCGTACGGGCCGGCGGCGTACATCCGCTCGTAGCGCCGGACCAGGTGCGGGTGATGGCGGCCGAGCCAGGACATGAACCACTCGCGGGCGCCGGGCCGCAGATGCAGCACGAGCGGGGTGACCGACCCGGCGCCGGCCTCCGCGACGGCCCGGACCGTGGCCCGCAGCTGCTCCGGGGCGTCGCCGAGGAAGGGGATGACCGGCGCCATCAGGACACCGGACGCGATGCCGTGTGCGGTGAGCGTGCGCACCACGTCGAGGCGGCGTTCGGGCGCGGGCGTGCCCGGCTCGACGGTGCGCCACAGCTCGTGGTCCAGGAAGCCGACGGAGACCGAGACGGCGACGTCGGTGACCTCGGCGGCCTGCCGCAGCAGCGCCAGATCGCGCAGGACCAGCGTGCCCTTGGTGAGGATCGAGAACGGATTGGCGTGGTCGCGCAGCGCCGTGAGGATTCCGGGCATCAGCGCGTAGCGGCCCTCCGCCCGCTGGTAGCAGTCGACGTTCGTGCCCATGGCTATGTGATCGCCGCGCCAGCGCCGCCCCGACAGCTCGCGCCGCAGCAGCTCGGGGGCGTTGACCTTCACCACGATCTGGGAGTCGAAGCCGAGCCCGGTGTCGAGGTCCAGATAGCTGTGGGTCCGGCGCGCGAAGCAGTAGACGCAGGCGTGACTGCAGCCCCGGTACGGGTTCACGGTCCACTCGAACGGCATCTGCGAGGCGCCCGGGACGCGGTTCACGATCGAGCGGGCGCGTACCTCGTGGAAGGTGATGCCACGGAATTCGGGGGTGTCGACCGTCCGGCTGACGATGTCCGTACCGAACAGCGCGGCAGGGCTTTCGCCCAGATTGTCCCAGCGCATCGGGCCTCCTTCGGGGTCCTGGCGAGCCCCCGTTCACAATAATAGAACACGCGTTCCCTTCTCTGCTGTCACCCGGATTTTGGGCGCGCCACCCGGTGGTGGTTGGCTTGGCGCGCACCGCAGGACCGGCAGCCGACTACTGGAGGAAGACGCACATGGGTCAGGTCGAGGCCATTACGCAGCGCGAGATCGCGGCGGACCCGGAGGACGTGTTCGACGCGCTCGCCGACTACAGCGGCACGCGCCAGAAGCTGCTGCCCGAGCACTTCAGCGAGTACGAGGTCCGTGAGGGCGGCGACGGCAAGGGCACCCTCGTCCACTGGAAGCTCCAGGCCACCAGCAAGCGGGTGCGCGACTGCCTGCTGGACGTCGACGAGCCCACCGACGGCCAGCTCGTCGAGAAGGACCGCAACTCCTCCATGGTCACCACCTGGGTCGTCACCCCGGCGGGTGAGAAGCGTGCCCAGGTCGTCGTCACCACCACCTGGCAGGGCGCGGGCGGCATCGGCGGCTTCTTCGAGCGGACCTTCGCCCCCAAGGGGCTCGGCCGGATCTACGACGCGATCCTCGCCAACCTCGCCCAGGAGACCGAGAAGTAGCGGTCACCGGTTCGGGTGGTTTCCGCGGCGTCGGAGTGTCCGGACCTCCGGACAGCCCGACGCCCGGAAACCCCTGATGGGAGCCCAATGGGCGCCCCGGGCAACGTACTTGACGCCCACCCCCGCCCCGCCCACCCCCTTTCGTCGTACTTGTTCGCTGCTGTCCCCGATGCGAAAAAGGGGCCGTGGTGCAGGTGTGACGAGGGAGGCAGTACGTGGGCGGGACCACCCTGATCGAACGGGCCGAACGGACCGAGGCGCCGGCGCTGCCCGCGGCGGCCGGACCCGACGGCCCCGCCGTCCCCCCGCCCGGCCCCGGCCGGAGGCGGCTGGTCCGCACCGGCCTGCTGCTGGCCCTGCTGCCGGCGGCCCTCGGCCAGACCGTCGTCGCCACCGCCCTCCCGAAGATCGCCCGTGAGCTGCACGGCCTGCCCACGACCTCCGGGGCGATCACCTCCTACCTGCTCGCCGCCGCCATCGCCCTGCCGGTCCACGGCAAGCTCGGCGACCTCTTCGGCCGCAAGCCGGCCTTCCTCCTCGCGATCCTGCTCTTCGTCGCCGGCTCCGCGCTCTCCGGCTGGTCCCGCTCCATGGACCAACTCCTCGCGTTCCGCGCCCTCCAGGGCCTCGGCGCCGGTGGCCTGCTCATCGGCGCCCACGCGATCACCGGCGATGTCGTACCGCCCCGGGCCCGCCGCCGCCACCTGGCCCTGACCGGCGCGGCCTGCGGACTCGCCGCCGTGGCCGGGCCGTTGGCCGGCGGCCTCCTCACCGACCACGCCTCCTGGCGCTGGTGCTTCTACGCCACCATCCCACTGGGGGTGGCGGCGTTCCTCGTCCTCGCCCTCGCCCTCGAACTCCCCGGCCCCCCGGAGCGCCCCCGTCCCGACATCGCAGGCGCGCTGCTCCTCGCCGCCTTCGCCACCTGCCTCGCCCTGCTGACCGGCCGGATCGGCACCGAATACGCCTGGGACTCACCGGTGACCATCGGGCCCGGCGCCGGAGCGCTCGCCGCCGCCCTGCTCTTCCTCACCGTCGAACACTTCGCCGCCCAACCGCTGCTGCCACTCCGGCTCTTCCGCGACTGCGTCTTCCGCCTCACCGGGCTCGTCGGCGCGGTCGTCGGCCTCGCGCTCTTCGGCGCCACCCACCACCTGCCGGCCCTTCTGCACCTGCACGACGACGTGACGGCCACCGGCGCCGGCCTGCTGACGCTGCCCATGACGGGCGGCATCGCGCTCGCCTGTCTCGTCTCCGCCCCGCTCATCGGCCGCACCGGCTGCACCGGCCGCCACCGGATCCTCCCGATCCTCGGCTGCGCCGCGGCCGCGGCGGGAATGTGGCTGCTGTCCGGGACGACCCCGCACACCCCGCGCGACGTCCGCAGCCTCTGGACGGCCCTCCTCGGCCTCGGACTCGGGCTCGTCCTGCCGGTGCTGGTACTCGCCGCCCGCGACTCCGTACGCCGACACGACCCCAGCCCCGACCCCGGCGCCGGCCACCACCTCCGCCAGATCGGCGGCAGCGTCGGCGCGGCCCTCTTCGGCGCCCTCTGCGCCGACCGCCTCGCCGGCCGACTCGCCCACGAAGGCCCCGGGCCGCTCACCCCGCAACTGGCGCGCGCCCTGCCCGCCGAACTGCGCGACGGCCACCTCGCGGCATACGCGAACGCCGTGCCGGGGGTCTTCCGCTACCTCGCGCCGGCACTCGTCGTGGGCTTTCTGCTCGTCATCCTCCGGAAAGAGAAACCACTGGTGTCCCACCCCTCTCCCGCATCGCAGACCCCCCAGACCTCCCACCTGCCCTACGGCGAGCCCGACCCCTCGGCCGGGGTGCCCCGGGCCCGCTCCGCCGCCAACGGGCCCTCGCCGGCTACCGGTTACCCCGGCAACCCGGCAGGCGTCCCGGTGTGCGGCACGGTCCAGCACCACGACGGCACCATCGTGCCGCGCGCCGCACTCACCCTCATCGACGTCGCCGGCCGCCAGATCGGTCGCGGCGCCACCGGCGACGACGGCCGGTACGCCCTGAGCACCCCCGGCGCCGGCTCCTACGTGCTGATCGCCGCCGCGGGCGGACACCAGCCGCAGGCCGTCACCGTCACCGTCGGCGAGCGGCCGGTCGACCTGGACGTCGTCCTCGGCGGCGCGGGCCGCCTCGCCGGCACCGTGACCACCGGCGACGGCACACCCGTCCGCGACGCCATGGTCACCCTCACCGACGTCCGGGGCGACGTCGTCGCCACCACCCGCAGCGGACGCGAAGGCGGCTACGTCATCGGGGAGCTGGTGGCCGGCGAATACACCCTCGCCTCCAGCGCCCCGGCCTTCCGGCCCGCCGCCCTCCCGGTCACCGTCCAGGCCTCCCGCGAAACCCGTCAGGACATCGAACTCGCCGGCGGCGCGGTGCTGCGCGGCACCGTACGGGCCGGCGGCGGCCGCCCCGTGGAGGACGCCCGGGTCACCCTCCTCGACGCCGCCGGCAACGTGGTCGACACCGCGACCACCGGCCCCGACGGCCTGTTCCGCTTCGTGGACCTCTCGGCCGGCGAGTACACCGTCATCGCCGCCGGATACCCACCGGTGGCCACCGTCCTCCAAGTGGCCGGCGGCGGCCGCACCGAACGCGACCTGCAGCTCGGCCACGAGGACTGAACCCGCACCGGACGCCGCGGCCGGACGGGACGCCGACGGCGCGCCCTGGGAGGCGGCGTCCGCAACGTCGGGGCAGCCATGGCCGCAGGCAGGCGAGGGTGACGACGGCTTCGTAGTGGTGGGCGCGTTTGCCGTAGCGGGTGGCGAGCGCATTGCCTGGCGCAAGCCGGATCAGTCAGCTCATGAGGATGCACCACGAACAGACGACAGCCCCGACGACCTTGCGGGCACGCCCTGGTACTCCAGCCGTAGATCGTGATCTTCATGCCTGACGTGTGGCCTGTCGGCGGCAATGACCGGTTCGCGGGCCCCGCCGCGCGGGCGCCCCGCACACCGCACGCCCGACCCTGCGCCACCGGAGCCCGGTCGATCGACCGGGCTCCGGCATCTCCTACTTCCGCACACTGGTCATGGACGGACGTCTCCTCGCCGCTGAGGGGTATTCCTCGGCGGATCCCATCTCGCGTGCCAGGGCCACCGTCAGGGCGCGGAAGATGCGCACTTCGGCGTTGGTGTCGGTGGTGCGGGTGGCGAGGACGCTGTGCACACATGGGGCGTCCAGCACCGGTACGTAGCGGGTGCCGGGCCAGGGGTAGTAGCGGGCGAAGGATTTGAGACCGGAGCCGGCGCCGCGGCCCGCCGCCACGCTGGTGAGGATGTCCTGCGGGGTGAGGGCGTGATCGGGCGCACGGCGCTCGCCGGTCTCGAAGTACAGATAGTCGGTGAAACTGCGTGGCGTGCGCGGGTGCAGCCTCAGGTAGGGCAGGTCGATGACATCGGCCACGCGGACCCCGGTTTCGGCGGCGTCCGCGAGGAGCGAACGGGCCGGGACCGCCACGATCCGCTGTTCCGCGGTGAGGATGTCCACCTCGATGCCCTCGGCTTCGAAGGCGGGCCGCACGAAGGCCACGTCCACGCGGTCCTCACGCAGCGCGCTGAGGTGCTCGGTGAAGGTCAACTGGATCAGCTCCAGCGGCACCTCGGGCCGGGCGCGACGGAAGGCGTTGAGGGCAGCCGGGGTGACCTCCGCCGAGCCGTGGCCCATGATCCGTACCCGCAAGGTGCGGGCGGCCGCCGGCGGAGCCAGGGCGGCCTCGGCGACATCCTCGACGGCCGCGTTCGCGGCAGCGAGCAGAGTGCGGGCGTGGGAAACCAGCCGCTGTCCGGCGATGGTCGGCACGACAGGGCCGTTGCCACGGTCCAGCAGCCGCCGCACCTGATCGTTTCCGCCGTCGCAGCGCTCTGCGCCGCCCGCGCCCCCGAGTCCTCTCCGGGTCACTCCGGCACGGCCTCGGCGGCTCCCGCGCCCGACGCACCGCAGGAGCGGCGCGCCTCGGCGGCCGAGTTCCGCCGGCTGGTCGCACCCGTCGCTCCATGGGTGTTCATCGCCCCGGCGGTGGCCTTCGCACGCTGCCCGGCCTGGTCGACGCCGACCTGAAGGGCTGGGAGACCGTCTACGCCGGTGTGATCACCGCCGTCACCCCAGGCGCCGGCATCCTTGTGGCACCGTTCGCGCGTTCGCTCGCCGCCCGGCACCGTGTCGCCGTCGGCGCCATGGGGCTGGCCGCCATCGCCCTCGGACTGCTGATCGCCGCGCTCGCCGCGGCGCAGGCCCAGCCGGTGGTCGCCCTGATCGCGTCGATGGTGCTCGGCGCGGGCTACGGCCTGTGCGTCGCCTACGGCCTCACCGAGGTCGCCGCCCTCGCGCCGGCTCACCGGCTGGCGCGGTTGACCTCCTACTTCTGGACGCTGGCGTACCTGGGCTTCCTCTCCCCCTACGTGATCACCCTGTTCACCGGGGTCTTCGCACCGCCCACGATCCTCGTCGGCGCCGCCGTGCTCGCCATGACCACACTCGTGGCCATCGCCTACCGCGGTAACCGCAAGGCACCCGCGCACTGACCCGACCTCGCCGTGCCCGATGCCCAGCCGGCCGCGGCCGGGACCGGCCACGCGCCAAGCGGTCCCGGTGCGGAACTTCCCCACGCTTCCCCTGAGCACGGTGCGGTCGTCCCACCGCTTCCGGCCCCGCGGGGATTCGGGCAGCGGTGGCCGGACGAACTCCCCCTCGCCATCCGACAGTTCATGGCGGCTTAGCGCCCGACCGTGATCCACCACCCGAGATCATGCGAAGGCAACTCCTAAGGGGCGTCCACCGCCGCGGCGAACCGCAGCCGGGTGATCAGCGGACGGTCCCCGCGCAGCAGGGGCACCGCCGCGGCCCGCGGCGCGAAGAAGCCGAGCAGGCCCCGGCCCGCAGGCAGCGGCACATCGGTCACCTCGGTCACAGCCGGGTGAGCGGTGCGCAGCTGCGCGCGCTGAGCCGCGTCCATTCCCCACGGCATCGGCGGCAGACGATGACCGCCCGGCCCCCGCACCCCGTCACGGGAACGGGCACTGAAGCGACGGGACACGCTGTCGAACACCATCGCGCCGCCCGGGAACGCCGCCGCGCACGCACCGATCAGACCGTGGGCCTGGGCCGGCTGGAGATACATCAACAGACCCTGAGCGGTGACCAGCACCCCCCGGGAGGCGTCGATGCCCGCCATCCAGCTGGGCTCCCGGGCATCGCAGGCCACAAGCCGCTGGCGCGGACCGAGCGGCAGCAGCCGGCCGCGCAGCGCCAGCGGCTCGGAAAGATCGACCGTGACCCACCGGACCCGGCCGTTGTCCACGCGCCAGAACTGCGTCTCCAGACCCTCCCCGAGCGCAATCACGGTGCCCTCGGGGTGGTGGGAGAGAAAGTCCCGCACCACGCCGTCGAAGGCCAGGGCGCGCAGCGCGATCGCCTGGGCCGCCCACGGCCGGACGGCACCGAGCCGTTCCCGGAACGGGAAGTCCACCTCGGCGACCAGCTGAACCGCGCGGGGATCGCTCAGCACCCGGTCCGCCCGGGTGGCCTCGGCCGCCCGGTGATAGACGGTCCACAGGGCCGTTTCGGGGATTCCCCGGAGGTCTGCCGTGATACGGCCGGACCCCGGCTGCTGGCGCACGTCCTCGATCATGTGGTGTTGATACCGGGGGACCGGCCGCACACGGGAGTGATCGGCGTGTCGGTCACCCGGGGGAGTGCAAAGTCGTACCGGTGGTCAGCCGGATGGTCGGCTCGTCCCCGCCGCGAGGTACGCGGCCGCCGAACGCACCACCGGATCCTCGCCGCACCCGAGCGCCTCCGCGGCCCGCAGCACCTCCGCCAGGACCCGCAGGTCCCGCGCCTGGACACAGAGCACCAACAAAGGAGCGACCTCGCAGGCCCGGGCGGCCCCCGGCGCCGCCGTCGTCGCCGCGGCCCACCGCAGGATGTCGGCGGGCGCCGCGCACGGGAGCCGGGGACCGGCGACGCCCTCGGGCGCGGCGCCCTGCTCGGCCCGCACCACCGCGGCCAGGGCCGTGGCCAGGGTCGTGTGATAGCAGGTGCCGAAGAGATAGGCCGTGGCCTTGTCGCCGGTGAGCCCGGCCAGAACCCCGGGCCGGTGCACGGGGCTGGGCACCGCGCCGTCCGGCCGCCGGGCGCGGAACAGCGCCGACCAGCCGTCGCGCACCGGCGTGTCCGGCCCGTACCCCAGCGCCGCGGCGCACAGCAGCAGCTCCGCCACCAGATCGAGGCTGCCGCGGGCGAGGTGGACGGCCAGCAGGACGCGTACCGTCTCGCGCAGCCGCGCCAGCTCCGCCGGATCGAGCAGCGGACGACGGGCACCGAAGTCCGTGACATAGAACAGGACATGGGTCCACGCATAGATCTCGCTCCCGGTCAGATGCAGCACATCCGGGCGCAGCGCGGGCAGACTCGCCCGATAGAGCGTGGCCACGTCGGGCAGCACGGCCGGGGCCCGAAATCCGCCACGGTCGAGGAAGTAGCGCAGCTCGATCCGGCCGAGCAGCGGCTTGTACGGCTGGGCATGACCGCCGGCGCCGGATGCCAGCAGCCCTTCGCCCAACGCCCGCAGCGCGGGCTGCGGGCGGCCGAGCAGCTCCAACAGGGCAAGAAGATTCAGGTGGTACGGGAAGAGCTCGTCGGCGCGGCGCAGACCACGGACGAAGTCCGCGCCGGCCACCGCCCGTTCGGCGAGATCGAGGGCACCCGACGACAGCGGCGCGTCCGCGGACAGCCGGCCCGATCGGTCCAGCAGCCGCACCAGGCCCAGCAGTTCCAGCAGCGGGCCGGGCGGGAACGGGCGCCGCGGCAGGAACTCCTCCCACCGGGCGGCGGCGAACCACTCCAGATGAGCGCCCAGCCAACCCAGCGCCCCGGACAATACCCCCGCCGCGGCAGCCGACTCCGCCACAGCCGACTCCGCCACAGCCCCTTCCGGCGGCCGCGCCCCGCCCGGCCGCACGTGCGCGGGCAACGGCTCCCAGGAGACCGGCGGACCACCCGCCGCGCTCACCGCCCGCTCCGCACCCGCAGCAGCGCCAGCGCCACCGCCAGAATCCCGCCCAGCGCCGCCAGATCCACCCACCACACCAGCAGCCCGCCACCCCCGAGCAGACACTGCCGGGCCAGATCCACCGCATACGTCATCGGATTGAGATGCATGACCAGGGCCAACCAGCCCGGAACGTCCCGCATGCTGAAGACCGAACCGGACAGGAACAGCATCGGGAACATGGCCAGTTGGACGGTGGCCTGCAGCGTCTGGACCCGCGTGATGACGGTGGCCAGGCAGAGCCCGACCACACTGAACACGGTCGCCGCCAGCGCGAAGCAGCCGACCGCCGCCGCAAACCGGGACACCGTCAGATCCACCCCCATCAAGGGCGAGAAGGCCAGCATCAGCACACTCTGCACGGTCACCATGCCGGCCCCCGCCGCCACCTTCCCCAACGGCAGGCAGATCCGCGGCACCGGGGCGACGAGCAGCTCCCGCAACACCCCGTACTCCCGGTCCCAGGCATACGTCTGACCGGAGGCGACACCGATGGAGACGACCTGGATGGCGATGATGCCCGGGAAGACATAGGCGCTGAACGACACCGACCCGACGGAAGGGATCATGCCGTCGAAGCCGACCGCGTAGACCAGCACGAAGAACACGATCTGCACGCCCTGACTCACCAGCACACCCGGCCGCTTGACCTGCCGGAGCAGATCGCGGTGGGCGATCACCGACACGGCGCGCAGCGCCACGGACAGCCGCCCCTCAGGCGCGGCCGGCGCGCCGGTCACCGCCGTCACGGCGCCCTCACCTCCTCCGGCACCGGCCCCCACCGGCCGGACGGCCCGTCCTGCCCGGCAGCGGCCAGATAGACGTCGTTCATGGACGGATGACGGACGGACACCGTCAGGCCCGGCACATCCAGGGCCCGCACCACCTCCGCGATCCGGGACTCCGGCTCCGCGCAGTGCACACTGACCCCGTCCGGGCCCAGCAGCGGCTCGAACCCCACCTCCCGCAGCCGACGGGCGGCGGCCTCGTCGTCCCCGCACGACACCACGATCCGGGACGAGTCCAGACCGCTCTTGAGCCGGTCGGCACTGCCCTGCCGGACCACCCGGCCCCGCCGCAGAATGACGATGTCGTCGGCGTACTCCGCCTCGTCCATGTAATGCGTCGAATACAGCACCGTGACCCCCAACTCGTCCCGAAGCCGCAGCAGATCGGCCCACACCGCACCGCGCACGGCCGGATCCAGGCCGTTGGTGGGCTCGTCGAGCACGAGCAGACCGGGACGGTGCAGAAGAGCCCGGGCGATCTCCACCCGGCGCGACAGCCCCCCGGACAGCTCCTCGACCGGATCCCGGCGGCGGCCGGTCAGACCGAGCAGATCCAGCATCACATCGATACGGGCACGGGCATCCGCGCGCCGCATGCCGAACAACCGGGCGTGGAACCACAGATTGCGCTCCACCGACAGCTCCTTGTCCAACGTACGCTCCTGAAAGACCAGCCCCAGCTGCCTACGGGCCGCCATCGGCGCCGCCCGGACGTCGTGCCCGAAGATCCGAACGCTGCCGCCGTCCGGCCGCGCCGCCGTCGACAACACCCTGAGCAGACTCGACTTCCCCGCACCATTGGGCCCCAGCAACGCCGTGACCCGCCCCGGAGCCGAACGGAGCGACACCTCCCGCACAGCGGTCAGCCCGCCGTACCGCACCACCAGACCCGTCACCTCGAACGCCGGCGTGACCGACCCGGCAGCGCCCTCCGCCGGCCCGCCGGTCACGCGAGCCCCAGACAACGGTCCCAGGGCAGCGGACCGGCCCCCACCGGCAGCAGCGCCAGGGCGACGCCCGCGGCACCCTCCAACATGCCCGCGACATTCACCGCCCGGTGCGCCACCGGCGACTTCGCGGCCGCCGGGAAACGCATCAGATGCCGGAACACGAACGGCGCCGCATCATCCGCACACCCCAGCACCCTGGCCGTCAACCGCTCGCACCCGACACGCAGTTCACCGTCACCGGAATCCGCCGCCACCCTCGCCAGCACACACAGCAGCCCCGCATACCCATGGCACACGGTCGGCCCCTCGATCGCCCACCGCCCCTCGTCCCGGCGCAGCGCGGCACGCAGCGCATCGACCGCGGCGGCCCGCCAGCGCGGCCGCCCCAGCACACCCCCCGCACGGTGCAGCGCGGCGGCCACCCCCGGCGTGCCGTAACACCACGCGGTACGCGTGAACACGGCATCCGGGCGCCGCTCCGCCAACTCCGCGTCCCAGCCCACCCGGGCGGGCCAGTAAGGGCCCGCCCCGTCCCGCAGCGTCCACCCCAGCAGCCACTCGGCGATGCGCTCGACGGCCCCCGTCGTCCCCATCACCTCACGGCCCGCCTCCAACGCCGAACACAGCACCGCCAGCAGCCCACTGACCCCGTGCGCCATCCCGAGATTGAAATCACCGCGCGGGTACTCCGACCGGTCCCGGTCACTGATCTGCAGCTCACCGGGCACCCACCAGCCCGGAACCCGACGGCCGCCGACACCGACCGGCTCGCAGAGCGCGACAAGATGACGCAACGACGCAGCGAGCGCCGACTCCACCACCGGACTGCTCTCCGCCGGATCCGCCGCCGAGTCCAGCAGCAGCCGGGCCGTCCCGGACACCCCGTTGATCAGGTCGTACGCGGCCCAGTCGACACCGACGCCACCCGCCCGCACCCGGGCACGGAACGCCCGCAGCCGCTCCGCCTGGTCCTCGGCCACCCAGGTCGCCAGCCCGCGCCGCAGGGACCCGTAGTGCCCCGCACCCCCAGCACACGTCTGCGCCGCGGCCAGCAGCGCGGCCGGACCCGAGAACAGCCCCCGGCTCGGCGCCGACGACAACAGCCGCCCGGCCGCCGCCAGATGACGATGGGCGACCGGCCGCCACGTCCCGTCCGCCCGAGCCAGCTCACCGAACAGCAGAGCAGTCCCCGGGAGCCCGTTGGCGAGCGTCAACGGGCCCCACATCACCGCGTCGTAAACGGGATCGCGGTTGTCCTCGCGGGAGGCCACGGCCGCCGTGCGCCCGGGATCCGCGAGCCGCTCGGCAACCAGCGCGACGGCCCGGTCGGCCGACGTCGGAGTGGTGCTCACGACTGATGCCTCCGTCGGTTGAGGTGATCCTGAACGGCACCGCGGGCGATACCCAGCACGGCCGCCTCCCGGGCGCCCGAGCCACCGAACAGCCGGTTGCACACCATGTGCAGCAGACTGCCGACCACCCGCCCCTCGGGGGTCACCCCCGACTTCCGCACCTGCGCGGCGAGCTGCCGCACCGCCGCATCGCGCGGCCCCAGCGCAGCCAGGACGGCAGCCCCCGCCGGCTCCTGGCACAGACCGGGCCAGCCGCCGAACGGGTCGACCGTGCGGCGCCAGCGCGCGGCCTCGGCACGGAACGCCGCCGGCAGATCGCGACGCGAACCCGTCATCGACAGCCAGGCCGCGGCCCCGTCCCCGTCACAGCGATCCACCACCCCGGCACCGCCCGCCACCGGCGGCCCGAAGGCGTGCGCCAGCGCCGCACAGGAGATGACGGCCAAGTCGTCGACGCCATAGCCGTTGCCGGGATCCTTGGCCAGCCGCAGCAGCGCCAGCGCGGCCTCGCTGTCGTACCGGAAGACCCGCTCGGCCGCACCCTGCGCGGCCGGCCCGCCGTAGCGCTCGGTCTCCGGGTCGTACTGCGCCACACCATGGCCCCGCAGCAGCCCCGCCTCCTGCCACCGCGCCAGCAGCGCACCGGCCTCCGGCGCCAGCGTGCCCCACAGCACACGCGGATCCGCGCCGTGCAGCCGCAGCCGCACATGATGACCGCCCTCGTCCGTATAGCGGATGAAGAACCAGCAGTCCGCACCCAACTCACCCGCCAGGGCCACGAGTTCGGGAACATGATCACGCAACAGATCGTCCTGGGCGCGCGCCGCACCGTGCAGCTTGAGATAGAGCCAGTTGCCGCCCAGACCGTGGACGGTGCGCCCGGCCGACCGCCGGCCACCGTACGGGCGCCGCCGCGGCACCCCGTCCGCCCGGCGCACCAGCGGGACGACCAGCTCGGAAACCGCCCCGGCCAACACCCCGGCCGGCCAGCCCTCGTACTCGCCCGGCACCTCCTGCGCGATCAGGTCCCCATGACGCACCACCTGGTCGAGGAGCAACTCGCGGTGCCAGACGTCCTCGAGATCGAGCAGCAGCCGCTGGTCGGCGGTGACCGCGAGCACCCGCCGCGGCACCCCCCAGGCCGCCCGCCACTCCGCCACCACCCGCGCCCACTCGGCCACCCGCCCCCCGCCGACCACCGCACGCAGCCGCCCGGCCGCCGCCCGGATCGCATCCGTCCGCCACGACGCGCAGGCCAGCACGAACCGGCCGTACCGCACCCGCGGAACGAAGGGCGCGTCCGCCAGCGACCCCCAGTTCCACGGCTCCCACAGGCGCTGCCCCTCAAGGCCGATCTCCCACAGCAGCCGCACCGCGTTCGGGGCCTGGGCGGGGGCACTGACCATGTTGCCCAGCACGGGCACCAGTTCGCGGCCCGAGGGCAGATGCACCACGGTCAGCCGGTCCAACGTCGCACCGACACCGATGTCGCACAGCCGCAGCTCCTCGACACCCGGAGCATCCGGCACCCCCACGCTGATCCGACGACCGGTGGCCGGAACCGTGTGGGCGAGGTTGGCGGCCCGCCCGGAACGGGGCCGGAAAGCGAGATCGACCGGCAGAGCCCCCTCGATGTGCACCGGATTGTCGCGGTGCAGCGCGACGAACGCGCCCCGCCGGCCCGGGTCCTGGTCGGCGAACCGGGCGAACGTCGCACCCGCCCGGTGCGAACCCGGCGACGGCGACAGGAAGACGCGGAACTCCCCACCGGTCAACGCATCCGCCGAGGGCGCCACGACCTGCACCGTCACCTCGCAGCAAGCGGGCAGATCCGCCGGGTCCGCGACATCGTGGCAGAGCTCGGCCACGTCGGAGTCCCGCAGCACGACCTCCCGCTCCCCGGCCCGCTGCGCCGCCGCCACCAGCCGAGCCATCGCACGATCCCGCCCCGCGGTGCGCGGATCGTCGGGCGGCACCGCCACCGCCTCGCCGTTCGGCCAGCCGTACCCGGCCGGGGCACCCAGCCCCTGCGAGGCGTCGAGCAGCGCGAGCACGGGCACGAGCCGGTCGGCGCCGTACACGTCGAGGAAACGCCGGTGGTAGTCACGCAGCGCGAACAGCCCCAGCTTGGGCCGCGAGAGCCGCCACATCACACCCGTGGCCTCCTCGACCACCTCGCGCACCGCATACGGCAGACGGAGCGCGGTGTCCAGGCGGGTATCGATGTGCAGAGGCGTGTCGTCGGGCTCCAGGGACCGGGCGGTCTCCAGGAGCCGGCGCAACGGAGCGCGCCCCTCACCGGCCGGCCGGTCGTCGTACACCCGCCGCTCGCGGTCGAGGACCAACAGGGTGTCACGGATCCGCCGGGTCTCCTCGCCGGGCCCGGCCACCCGGGTGAGCAGACCCAGGACATGTCGCAGCGGGTCACCGCCGTCCAGCGGCGGCCGCAGACCCGTGATCAGCACCTCCTGCCGGACCAGCTCCGCGAGCAGGGCACGGATCCGGCCCACCGGCGCCGTGGGGAACGCCGCGGCGGTCCGGCGGACCAACTCCTCGTACGGCAGCGGCACGGCCGCCTCCCGCACCGCCCGCGCCACAACAGGCGTCCTGCGCACGGACACCGAGGAGCGCCCCGTACCGCCTTCCCCGGGGGCGACGCCCTGCGTGGAGGGCGAGACGAGCACCAGCCGGTCCCCGGCGGAGAGCAGCGCCTGGTGGGCCTGCACCGTGAGCGAGGCGAGCACCGCCGGATCGCGCTCGAGGCGGTGGCCCACCCTGGTGAGCCACTGCATGTCGACATGCGTACGGGTGCGGTGCACGCCGCTGCGCTCCACCTTGGCGGTGGTGTCGAACCCGCCCGCCGCCACGCCCGCGAACAGCCCGAACGGGGTGGGCCTGGTCCGCATCCGGATGTCGTAGCGGAGCACGGCGAGGGCCGCACGGCGCAGCTGACCTGCCTTGATCCCCGCGGCGCCGCGCTCGGCGACCCGGTCGACCAGGGCACTGAGGCTGGGGGAGGCGAGATCGAGCGCCTCGCTCAGGGCGGGATCGGCGGCGGCCGAGGCGAGCAGCCCGACACAGGCATCGGCGTCCTGGGGACCGGCCCCGGGCACCGGCAGACCGGGCGCACCCGGCGACAACGGCGCACGCAGCAGGAAGACGTCCCGCGCCACGAACGGCGCCCGCGATGTCCGTGCTTCCCCCATGGCTCCCCCTTCTCCCTGCCCGGCGCGGTACGGGAACTCGCCGCCGGGGCCGGGCGGTGTCCGCCCGGCCCCGGCGGCCGGTGACATCAGCAGCAGTGGCTGCAGCCGGAGCCGCCGCCGTCGCTGGTGCACCCGGGGGTGCAGTAGGAGATGCTGGTGACGGCCGGGCCGGCGACGGACTTCTCGACGCCGATCTCCAGGTCGAGGTCGAACAGGCCGTCGTCCGGTGTCTGGGTGGGTCCGTTGATTCCCATCGTGTCCTCCGTTGAAATCGCATGGACGGTCATGGATCGCGATCCGTGCTTCACGCAACCACGCTCATTCGCGGCTCTTCAACCGATCCGGCCGGTCTTGGCAGTTCTGGCAGTTCCGCGGCAGATGAGCCCGGGCGCGGCAGTTGTGCGGAGCGTGGCCCACGCGGCGGAGCTCGGTTCGGACACCAGATCAATGCGGTGAATCCGTGAACCGATCCCGGATTCCTGGATACGTACCTGGTGTGTGTTCGGACGAAGCTCTGCTGACCGCCGTCGCCCGCGGCGACCAGACAGCCCTGCGGGCCCTCTACGAGCGGCATGCCGCCGCCATGCTCCGCCTCATCCGCAGACTCACCTCCGACCAGGGGGTCGCGGAGGAGGTCCTCCAGGAGACATGGCTGGCCGTGTGGCGCTCGGCGGACGGCTTCCGCGGCGAATCCTCCGTGCGGGGATGGCTGCTGGGCGTGGCCAGGCGCCAGGCCCACAACCAGTTACGGAAGTCGCGGCCGCAGCTGGCGGACCTCGCCGAGGCACACGACGTGCCGGACCCGGCGCCCAGCGTCGAGGACCAGATCCTGCGGGACGCCGACCGCACCGCGCTGTTGACAGCGGTGCGGGCGCTTCCCGAACATCTGCGCGAGGTGCTCGCGCTGGTGCTGGTGGAGGACCTGGCCTACCCGGAAGTGGCCACCGTGCTCGCCATCCCGGTGGGCACCGTCAAGAGCCGGATGTCCCATGCGCGACGGCGGCTGGGCAAGATGCTCGCCGCCACGCGGCTGGAAGGATCGGGACGACGATGACACACCACCTCGCGGACGACGCCCTGGCACGCCTGTCCCACCCCGGCGCGGTCCCCACGCAGCAGCAGCGCCACCTCGACGACTGCCCCGACTGCCGCACCCGGATGGCAGTCTGGCAGGGCATCGGCGAAGCGGCGCGAACGGACGCCGTGGAACAGACCGTCGCCGTCCCGTCGTTCGACGTCCTCATGGGACCCGCGCTCGCGCCCACCGACCGGACCGCTCCCGCCCCGCAGGCCGTCGCCCCGCCGCGGCCCGCCCCCACTCCCACCCGCGGCTTCGCCGAGCCCTGGCGGCTGGCCGGACTGCTCGCGCTGCGCCAGGCCCGGCTGCTGCCCCGGATCTGGGCACCCCTCAGCGCGTTCGGCATCGTCGGCGCCGCCGCGCTGGCCTCCACCTTCACCCAGGAACGCCTCGCACTGCGGGTGTTCGGCGGCGCGGTGGTGCTGCTGATGCTCATCGGCGCACTGCTGGTCGCCTCGCCTCGCCGGGACCCCAGGCGCGAGCTGCTGTTCACCCTGCCGGTGCCGCCCGCGGCGGTGTTCCTGGCCCGGCTGACCGTGGTCCTCAGCCTCGACGTGGCACTGGCACTGGCCTCCTCGGCGCTGGTCGACGGACCCGGATGGCGGACCGTGGTCGCCAGCTGGCTCGGCCAGTCGTTGCTGGCCGCATCCCTCGCCCTCGCCCTGTCCGTGCGGTTCGCGCCGGCGGTGGGCGCTACCGCGGGCGGCGCACTCTGGACCCTCGGACTGCTCGGCGGCCCCCAGGGCATGTTCACCACCCCCCTCCAGAGCCTGCTCACCGCGCTGCTGTCGACCACCCCCTGGACCCTCGTACTGACCCTCGCCCTGCTGGCGTGGGCCGCCACGGCCATGCGGACGCCGGGCGGAGCCTCGCCCGCCGATTAGCCGCCGCCGCGCGACATGCCGCGCCCCCGCCCCCGCCCCCACCGGCCCTCCCCCCTACGGGGGGAGGGCCGGTGGGGGCGGGGGCGGGTGTGTGGGTGGGGTGGGGGAGGCGCAAAGCGCCCCAAATCGGCCCGCCTCCCGCCGTTCCGGATCCCTGTGAACCGCCTCCGGCGAGGACGCTACGTACTCTCCGTACCGCCCGCATCCCGCGGGAATCACCTGGGAGGAACCGCGCAATGACCACGGCGACTTGGTGGGCCCACGAGGTCCGCCGCTGCGGACGGCAGGCCTATGTCCTGCCGGTCCTGGCGGCGCTCCTGGCATACGGCGCGATGGCCGCGCGCACCGGCGACGGCATGCTGCTCGGTCGCGCCCTGGTCACCAGCGCCCTCCCCACCGCCACGGCCCTGTCCTGTGCGGCCGTGGTCGCCCGGGAGCCGATGACCGAACTCCACCTGTCGCTGCCCACCGCCTACGCGCGCACCGTCGCCCGCCGCCTGGCCTGGCCCGCCGCCGTGAGCGCGGCCGCTGCCGTCGCCATGACCGGCGCCCTGGCGGCCACCGGCCACCGCCTGGACCCGGCCACCACCCTCGCCGAACTGGCCGGGCTGACCGCACTCCTCGGCGGCTGCGCGGTCTGGGCGACGGTGCGGTCCGGTTCGGCGGCGACCGCCACCGGACTGGTCGTCGCCACGGTGCTGGCCAAACTCCTGCTGATCGACCGGGTGGTTGCGGAAGGAGCCGCACAGGCGGTGCCCGCCCTGCTGGCCGGCGGCTGGCTGACCGCGCTGGCCCTGCGCGCACTCCGGCCCGGCGGCCACTACGGTGCCCGCCTCGGCCACGGCGGCAGCGGCTTCGGACCCGGGGAGGCATGATGACCACCCTGATCTGGACCCTGCGCTACGAAGCGCTGATGGCCGCCCGCAGCAAGGCCGTCTGGGCCGCCGTCCTCCCGCTGGCCCTGCTCGGCCTGCTGCTCGCCGCCACCTCACCCGTCGTCACCGGACAGAGCGACCCGGCGGCCCGGTGCGGCGCCGCCGCGGTCCTCGTCAACACCCTCTGCACCCTGGGCGTCGGCCTCGCGCTCACCGACCGGCTGCGCCGCACCGTCGAAGCGCGCGGCATGCCCGAGCTGCTCACCGCCACCCCCACCGGACAACTGCCCCGCACGACCGGGGCCCTGCTCGGGCCCCTGCTGACCGCGCTGGCGCCGGTCGTCGCCCTGTTCCTCCTCTACGGCGCGGTGATCTCGGCGACCGCGGGATCGGCCGCGCCACTGGCATCAGCGGCCGTGGCCCTGGCGGTGGCCGTACTCCCCGCCGCGCTTCTGGTCACCGCGTTCGCCGGGCTCCTCGGGGTGCTGATGCCGGTCGCCGCGGCGCGCGCCGTCACCACCGCGGTCTGGCTGTGGGCCCTGCACTTCCCGCCCCGCTTCTCCCCGCTGCCCACCGCCACCGGCACGGTCCTCTCCCCGCTCGGCGGCTATCCGCTGGTCGCCTGGGCGCACGCCCCCGAGGTATGGGCCCGCAGGCAGGGCACCGGCCCGCTGCGCCCCGCCGTCACCGACGCCACCGCCCTGCTGAACCTCGCCCTCGTCCTGGCCACGGCCGCGGCCTGCTACGGCCTCGGCCACCTCGTCGCCCGCCTACGCCGACACGGAGCATCATGAACATCACCACTGAGCGACTGACGAAGGTCCACCCCGGCGGCCGGCGCGCGCTGGACGCCGTCGACCTGCACATCGAACGCGGCACCGTCGGACTCCTCGGTGCCAACGGCGCGGGGAAGACCACCTTGCTGCGCATTCTCACCGGCGTCCTGCGGCCCACCTCCGGACGCGTGACCGTCGCCGGTCACGACCTCGCCACCACCCACGGACTCACCGCCGTCAAACGCACCCTCGGCTACCTCCCGCAGGAGCTCTCCCTCTACCCCGACCTGACGGCCCGTGAGTTCCTCGACTACATCGGCGTCCTCAAAGGCATCCGCGACAAGCGCACCCGCCGCACCCAGGTCGAAGCCAAGATCGCGGAGGTCGGCCTGGAAGACCGCGCGGGGGAGCGGCTGGCCGGATTCTCCGGCGGCATGAAGCGCCGCGTGGGCATCGCTCAGGCACTGATGGGCGACCCGTCCGTCCTGATCGTCGACGAGCCGACCACCGGGCTCGACCCGCACGAACGCATGCGCTTCCGTGCCCTGCTGGCAGGGCTCGGCGGCGGCCGCACCGTGCTGCTGTCCACCCACATCCTCGACGACGTCGCCCAGACCTGTCCCGAGGTGGCCGTCCTCACCGGTGGCCGGCTGGTCTTCCACGACACCACCGCCGGGCTGATCAGTCAGGCCGCCGGATGCACCTACGTCCTCACGGCGGCCGGGCCGCCACCCGGCGCGGAGGTGGTGAGCGCCGTGACCACCTCGGCGGGGCCCGAGTACCGCATCGTCACCACCGACCCGCCCGCCGGGGCGCGCCCGGTCGAGCCGTCGCTCGAAGACGGCTACGCCGCGCTTCTGTGCGCCGACGGGCGGTCCCACACCACCGGCCGCGCAGATTCTTCACATACGGACCGCGCGAACGCTCCGCACCGCGCGAACGCTCCGCACCGCGCGGCCGGTTCACCCGATGCACCGACCACGGACAGCGAGGCAGCCCACTCATGAACACATCCCCCCGGCACGCCGGAGCCCGATACGCCCGGCACCCCCGGTTCGCCGCCGTCTTGGCCCTGTCAGGGCTGGTCCTGCTGGGCCTGACCGCCTGCGGGGGCGGCGGCCGCAGCGGGCCGCACACCACCGACCCCGTACCCCTCCCCAGCCCGACCGCCGCCCGGCAGAAGATGAGCGAGAAGAACCTCGGCTACACCTGGCCGCTCAAGGTCGACCACGGAACTGCCGAATGCAGAAGGGACAACCAGGCGGTCTTCACCGCCCCCGACGGCACCACCTACGCTCTCAACGACCGTGCCCGTCATGCCGGATACCGCGCCATCGACGCGCTGCGCGCCTCCGGGGACGACGGCGACAAAGTGAGCCTCGGCTCCCTGCTCAGCAAGACCCTCAAGCTCTGCCGCGCCGCTCACTGACCCGAGCAGCCCGGCCCGCGCACCACCGAAGGAACACCGCACGAACGCACCACACGGGGGGCAACACCATGCAGCAGCATCAGTACGCCTCATCTGCCACCGGGCTCCATCTGCTGGCCCAGTGCAGCCTGCGGGCACAATTCGAATCGCACCACTCCCCGCTCAGCGGCCTCCGCCCAGGACTGGATCGCGTCGACTTCGTCGAGGACGCCGACCTGACCACTCCCGGCAGCGCCCTGGACCTTCCGGTCCTGATGCCGGTCACCAGCGAATTCCAGGCCGAGGCACTGCGCGCCGTACGGATCCGGCATCCGCTTGCGCTGCTCGTCGCCGTCACCAACGACGTCTCGGGCCACCAGACCTACTACGCCATCCGCTCCGGCGCGAACTTCGTCCTCAACCTCGCCATTCCCGGGGACCGGCAGCTCGACATGCTCTACGCGCAGTGCCGGGCGCACCGCGTGGCGAGCTCGGTCGACGGCTCCGCCACCTGGCTGCGCCCCCTACCGGCCGGCGACCCCGGAGCGCACTACGGCCACACCGGCCGGGAATCCCGCGGAGCCCCGGGCGGCACCCCGCAGGGCCTGAACCTCCCGGGCCCCGCCCTGGCCGAATCCGCCACCAGGGCGCGGACGGAGCTCGATACGCCGCCCGCCGCAGCGGCGCGCCGTGCCGCCCCCGATCCGGCCGCCGTGCCCGAACAGCGCTCCCGTCCGCCGCAGGGCCCGCCGGCGGCGCACCGTACGCCACCACCCCAACTCCCGGACAGCGAACGGGAACTGCTGCAGGTGCTCTGCACCTCGGCGACCGTGAACGAGATCGCACGACGCCATTACTGTTCCGAGCGGTCGATGTACCGCCGCATCCGACGTCTCTACGACGGCCTTGGCGTCGCCGGCCGTGCCGAACTGCTCATGCTGGCCGCCGGGTGGGGCCTGGCGCCTCCCGTGCCGGCCCGCGCCTGCTGACCCGCGGTGCGAGGCACTTGGGCCGCCCGGCCGTCCGGGCGGCCCAGGTGGCGTTCGCCACCGGGGCCACCGGCCGGGCTCGCCGAATCCGGCATCGCCGAATCCCGCATTGCCGAGTCCCGCATAAGCGAATCCCGCATCGGCGAGTCCCGCGTCAGCGAATCCCCGCGTCCGCGGACTCCAGCAGCCGGAAGAACCCGGCCTCCACATCACCGTCGAGGGCCAGCCCCGCCAAGGGTCCCTCGAAGCGGGTCCGCCCGGCCACCAGCACCTGTACCCGGTCGCAGACCTGGGCGACCTCCGCCAGCTGATGGCTGGCGATGAGCACCGCTACGCCCTCCCCGGCCAGCGAGCGGATGATCCCGCGCATCTCGCGGATACCCACCGGGTCCAGGCCGTTGGTGGGCTCGTCCAGCACGATCAGGCGGGGCTTGGCCAGCAGCGCCACCGCGATCCCCAGCCGCCAGCGCATCCCCAGGGAGTATGCCCCGACCTTCCGACTCCGGGCCTCGGTCATCTTCACCAGACGCAGCGCCGGTTCGATCCATTCCTGCGGTACGCCCCGCAGCTTGGCGTGCACCTTCAGTGTCTCGTCGGCCGTGAGGGTCGGCCACAGGCCCGGGACTTCGATCAGCGCGCCGACGTCGGCCAGCGACTCCCGCCCCACCGGCCGGTCGAAGATCTCGATGCTGCCCGAGGTCGGCCGCTGCAGGCCCAGCAGCGCCTTCATCAGGGTCGTCTTGCCGGCGCCGTTCGGGCCGAGGAGACCGTAGACCTCGCCGACCTGGACCGTCAGATCCACGCCGTCCAGGGCGCGATGCGTGCCGTAGTGCTTGTGCAGATCACGGATCGTGAGGGCCGTCGGCATCGGGTCCGTCGGCAGCCCGGAGAAGCCCGGTGTCATCGCGGTCAGTCGGGTAGCCGGGGCATGTTGCCATGCCCCGGCCCCCTCAGAACCGGACGTGCGGCTGTTCACCGCATCCGGCTCAAGCGGGCCCCTTGGGCTGCGATCAGCGTTCATACTTGCTCGACCTTCCTGTGATCTCCAGCGTGATGCTGGCGGTGGCATTCAGCGTGTACGAGGCGAAGATTGGTCCCATCGTCCGATCCGCCATTCGGCCTGTACACGAAGTGATGCTTGTGAAGCAGCTTCATGGATGCCGAGAACCAGGTTGCCCATTCACGGGGACTGTCAGGTTCGTACTCGGCACCAGAGATCAGTGGCTGTTTGCACAGAGCACAAACCCCTTTTTGGCGGGCTGCCAGCGTGACCGACATTCTGTCCGATACGGCTGCCAGTTTTTTACGTGCGCGGGTCGCCCAGTAGATCTCTAGACTTGGATCGTCTCGGGAGTTAGCCCCCTTGACGGCCACATGCCTTTCAATTCTGGTCCAACGTCTACGGTCATACCTTCCTCCGGCATCTAACTTTTCCCTCAGTTCTGGTTTCCAGACAGTTCTTCTTCACAGGCCTACCTGATCCGCGTGGGCTCCCTTTCGGGCCGGGCACAAGTCCCGTATCCGGCGGGTTATGCAGCGGTACTCCGCTGCTTTCCCCCGGCTTTCGCCCTGCCGGCATTCGCTTCTCGGATCATCCTGTCCCGCTGGAGAGTTGGGCCTTCGTTGCCTCCGGCTTACCGGGCGTCGCCCGGACTCCAACGGGGTTTCCACGTTCCACTCCTCTGAGATACGGATGGGGTGGGCGCCCTCTTAATCCCGGGGCCTGCGGTGTCCGCTCCCCTCCTGACCAACTGAGGGGGTCGCATCGCGCTCTTCCGCGCCAGGCCCTATGACCGCCGATTACGTCGCCATCTGCGCGGCGTGGAGATAACGGGACGTCATCAAGGGTTCACTCGCGTTCGCCCGTCCATCCTTCCCCTTCACCTGTGGCTGTCCGATGGCCTGGACCGCTCTTGGGCTTTCCCGCTCGGCTTCACACCCCGCCGTTGCCAGCGACGCATGCGAGCGTGGGGACGGGCCTGGACACTGGCCCGGGACGATCTGTTCACTCCAACTCCTCACAGATCGCCCGCTCTTCGGGAGCGACTTCGTGTCGCACTGGTCAGATCTCCTTACGGCTCATGTGCAGGCTGCCGATGATCAGCAGGACCACCGTCAGAACGGCGGCGAGGCCGATGGCCAGGGGAATGGCCGACGGATCGGTGACCGGGCTGTCCTTCGGCAGCGGTACGCCGTTGGGCCCGATCCCGGCCAGTGGCAGCACCACCCGCATCGGCCAGGCGAACGGCACCGCGTACCAGAAGACCTTGTCCGAGACCAGCGCCCCGCACAGCAGCCCGGCGACACCCACCCCGATGCTGGGCCCCATGCCCCACATCACCGCGACCAGCACCGCCAGGGCGGTCATGGACAGGCCCACCAGCCACGGCAGATAGACGGCGGCGGCGATCGTGCCCATCGCGCCGGGGAAGCCCCCGCTGAGCATCGCGCCGAGGGACAGCATCACCAGCAGCACCGTGGACGAGAGGAGGCCCAGCACGCCGAGTGCGGCCACCTTTCCGACGAAGTAGCGTCCGCGCGGCACGCCGTACGAGAGCAGCAGCCGCCAGGCGTCCTGATCGGCGCGCACCGACAACGCCGCGGCCAGGCCCGCCGTCATCGGCACCAGCACGCCCCAGAACTCCAGCGTCACGTTCCGGAACACCTCGAACGTCTGGCCCGCCTTGGCCTCGGAGGAGCCGAGCGCCCCCAGGAAGAGCGGGACGGTGATGATGACGGGCGCGAGGAGGTGGTACCAGGGCACGAAGCCCCGGCGGTTGCGGGCGAGCTCGGTGCCCAGCACCGTGGCGAGCGAGGGGTTGTCGCGCCTGCCCACGGGGGGCGGAGCGATCGTGTCGTGTGTCATGCGTTCTCCCACAGGTGGCATCCGGTGACGCCCTGTACGTAGCGCCGGCCGGTGACGCGGTTCACCGTGCGGTGGATGCGATGTCCCGGGCGCACGGGCCCCGGGAAGGCGAAGTGGCCCGCCCCGGCAAGGCGGGGCGGGCCACTCGGGTGACGCGAGCGGGGGCGGTGTTCAGATCTCCTCGCCGGAGAGCAGTGGCTCGAACCGTTCGTAGGACGCGTAGTCCCGGAAGTGACGGGTGTAGAGATCGGCGTCCCCGCTCAGATCGGTGTCCTCGGCCTCCTTGACGTCGACGATCGTCCGCAGCCGCCAGGTGACGGTCTCGCCCCGGTCGTTGCGGTACGCCGTCTCGGCCGCCCGGGCCCGCTGTACGACCCGCTCGCGCGCGGACTTCTCGTCCGGCGCGTGCACCAGCAGGAACGTCTCCTGGAACAGGGGCGGCCGGCCGGCCGCGTCGGAGTGTGCTTCCATCAGCACAATCGCCACATGGGGGATGGTCGTGCCGGTCATGGCGGACTCCTTGCCCGGTCGGTGTCGGCCCGTGTCGTCGCGGTCGGTTGCTGCGGCCGGCGGGCTCGGGATCAATCGTTCCCCGGGGGCCCGCCGCCTTCTCACCTGTCGCTCACTTGTCGAACCGGCGGTCGTTCAGCAGTTTCCATGCCTTGACGTCGTCCCGGTCCCCCTTCAGCTTGCCGTCGTAGATCTGGCCGAGCGAGCGGGACAGCCGGTCGGTGGGGAATTCCCTGCGGATGGAGCCCTTCTTGCAGCGGGAAATGAACTTCGCGGCGATCTCGCCGAGGTTGTCGGCGGCGCGGCAGCTCGGCGCGGCAGCCGCCGTCGTGACCCGGGCGCCGGCGGCCGCCGGGGCGGCCGCGGAGGTGGCGGGTGCCACCAGCCCGCCCAGGGCGAGGGTCAGGGCTCCGGCGATGAGGGCACGGCACAGCGTCTTCATGGTCTTCCTCCCACAGCGTGATTGCGGCACACGCGCCGGACCGCCCGAGTCACGGGGGAGGCCCGGCGGCCCGGCACTGGCAAGGACCCTTGCACTCCGTACGGCCGGATAGCCGTGCTGGCAGGGAGGTTGGCAGTCGGGTGGCAGGCCGCCGCCACCGCCGTGCGCGGGCGGCCGACCGAGCGGCCGCTTCGGCGGCGCGGGGCCCGCCCCGTTCACTTCAGGCGCTGGATACGGCGGGCCACCCGGGCATGTTCGCGCAACTTCTCCTCCAGTGCGGGCAGTTGCGGCTCGCCCTGATCGACCAGGACGCGTCCGGCGACGATCGTGGTCCAGGCGCGGGAGGGTCCGCAGCGCAGCCAGGCCTCCACCGGGTCGGTGAACGATCCGGCGAGTGCCACCTCGTGGGTGTCCCAGACGACGAGGTCGCCGCAGGCGCCGGGCCGCAGATGGCCGAGCTCGTCCGCGCGACCCAGGCAGCGGGCCGAGCCGCGGGTCGCCATGTCCAGGGCGTCGCGGGCGTTCATCGCCGCGGGGCCGCCGCGGTAACGGGCGAGCAGCAGGGCGCCGCGGGTCTCCATCCACAGAGAGGCGTGGTCGGTCGAGGCGGAGCCGTCGCAGCCGATCCCCACCGGCATACCGAGTTCGCGCATCTCGCGGACGGCGGCGGTGCCGCCGCCGATCAGCATGTTGGAGCTGGGGCAGTGCGCCACGCCCACGCCGGCCGCGGCGAGCCGGGCGCGCTCGGGCCCGTCCGGACGGATGCAGTGGGCGACCCAGGTGCGGTCGCTCATCCAGCCGACGGACGCGAAGTACTCGACGGGACGGCAGCCGTGTGTCTCCTGGCAGAAGGTGTCCTCGTCCCCGTCCTCGGCGAGGTGGGTGTGCAGCCGTACGTCGAGCCGTTCGGCCAGTTCCGCGGTCTCCACCATCAGTTCCCTGGTCACCGAGAAAGGCGAGCAGGGTGCCAGCGCGACGCGGATCAGCGCCCCGGGGGAGGGGTCGTGATAGGCCGTCACCACGCGTTCGCTGTCGGCGAGTACCTCGTCGTCGGTCTGGGTGACGCAGCGGGGTGGCAGTCCGCCGTCCTCGACGGAGCGGGTCATGGAGCCGCGGGTCGCGTGAAAGCGGAACCCGATCTCCTGCGCCGTCCGGATCTGGGCGTCGACCAGGCGCGGGCGCGGATGGACGTAGAGGTGGTCCGCCGAGGTCGTACAGCCGCCCATCAGCAGTTCGGCGATGCCGATGTAGGTGGAGAGGTGGACGGCCTCCGCGTCGAGCGCGGACCACAGGGGGTAGAGGGCGGTGAGCCAGTCGAAGAGGGTGCCGTTGACCGCGGGGCCGAACGAGCGGGTGAGGTTCTGGTAGATGTGGTGGTGGGTGTTGACCAGGCCGGGTGTGACGAGGCGTCCGGCGGCGGACACCGTCCGTGCCGCGCTCGGGGGCGCGGTGTCCGGGCCGCCGACGGCGGCGACACGGCCGTCGCGGAGCGCGATCCAGCCCCCGGGTATCTCGGTGGCGCCGTCGACGACGAGCAGTTGGCAGTCTCTGACGAGCAGGTCGTGGTCGTCACTGGGCATACGCATGCGGGACTCTCCCGGGATCGGTGTGCCGCGGTGTGGCACAAGGACTGCAACGAGCGCGCAGTTGCCCTGTACCGGTGCCGTGCGCCGACCCCGGATCGTCACCGCCCACCGGCGACGGGCGGACGGGCGTTCCCCTCCTGGTCCTTCGTCGTCTGCCCGCTCGGCGCCCCGCCATCCCGCCGCCGGCGGCCGGATATCTTGATCATCCCGGGTGCGGAGTCCGGAACGCGACGGCCGAAGGAGAGGCGTGGATATGGCAGTTGAGGAGATAGTGATCGTCGGAGCCGGAGTGGTGGGGGCCTCGGTGGCCTATCACCTGACCGCGCTGGGGCACGAGCGGGTCACCGTCCTGGACGCCCGCGACCGGGGGGCGCTGCCCGGCTCCACGGGGCTGGCGCCCGGCTTCGTCGGGCAGTTGAGTGCGACGGAGGAGCTGGCCGTACTGGCCAAGGACAGCGTCGCCACCTACCGGGAGCTGTCCGACCCGGCGGGCCGGCCGGTCTTCCGTCAGGTGGGCTGTCTGGAGGTGGCCACCACCGAGGAGCGCCTGGCCCGGGCCCACGAGGACGTCGCGCACGGCCGCGGGCTGGGCATCGGGGCCGAAGTGCTCGACGGGGCCGCGGTCACCGCGCTGGCGCCGGCGCTGGTCGACGGCGAACGGGCGCTCGGCGGACTGCACATCCCTTCCGACGGGGCGGCCGAACCGGCCGCGCTGGCCGAGGCGTTGGTGGCCGCCGCGGAGCGGGCCGGCGCCCGCTTCCGCTGGCGGACCCCGGTACGGGCCCTGGAGCGCGAGCGGGGCCGCGTCGTCGGCGTACGCACCGGGGCGGACGGCGACGGACTGCTCCGGGCCGGCCGCGTCGTCCTCGCCACCGGCATCTGGGGCCCGGTCCTGGCCGCCGCGGCCGGGGTACGGCTCCCGATGGTCGACGTCCACCACCCTTATCTCTTCACCGAGGAACTCCCCGGGCTCGACGACACCCCCATCGACGCGCCGATCGTGCGCTACCCCGACCACGCCGTCTACACCCGCCGCCACGGCCGCCGCTACGGGGTCGGCAGCTATGCGCACCCCCCCGCTCCCGCTGGAGCCGACCGCGGGCCTGCGTGGGGCCGAACACCCTTTCCGGGAATCCGACTTCGGGTCCGCCGTCGCCGAGGCCATGGCGCTCGTCCCCGCCTTCCGGCAGGCACCCCTGGGGCGCCGCCTCAACGGCGTCTTCGCCCTCACGCCCGACGAGCTCCCCCTCGTCGGCCCCGCGCCCGGCGCCCCGGGCCTCTGGTGCGCCGAGGCGAGCTGGCTCACCCACGCCGGCGGCGTCGGCCGTCACCTGGCCCATCTCCTGCTGGACGCCGGCCGACCCCTGGTGGACCCGGACCGGCTGACGCCGGGCCGCTTCGGCCGGTGGAGCGACCGGAAGGTCCGCGAGCGTGCGCTGGGGCACTACCGGGGCATCTACGACGCCCACTGAGCGGGCGGTAGGGCCGCCCGGGGAGGGCGCGGCGCGGGAGAGCCGGGCGGCAGGGAGCCGAGGAACTCCGCCAGCGCCGCGTTGAATTCCGAGGGCTGCTCCAGATTCGGCAGATGCGCCGCCCGGGCGATGACCCTGAGCGTCGAGTGGGGCACCCGGTCCGCGATCAGCTCGGCATCCCGGACGGGCGTGAACGCGTCCTCCTCGCCCACGACGACCAGCGTCGGCACGGTGATGTGCGGCAGCAGGTCGGTGTAGTCGCGGCGCTCGGCGCGGCCGCGGAGCGCCGCGGCGGCGGCCGCGGGGGAGGTGCCCGTCATCATCTCCAGTACGTGGCGGGCGACATCGGGCCGGGCCTCGACGGTCCGCGGCGAGACCATCGTGGTCAGCACCTCGTGCGCGTAGCCGGACATGCCCTCGCGCAGCAGCCGGTCCGCCGTGGCACGGCGGACGGCTCTGCCCTCCTCGGTGTCCGCGCCCGCGAAGGTGTCGGCGAGCAGCATGCCCCGGATGCGGGCCGCGAAGAGCCGGTGGAACTCCATCGCGATCTGTCCGCCCATGGACAGCCCGCCGAGCACGAAGTGTTCGACGCCGAGGCGGTCGAGCAGTGTGACGACGTCCCGGACGAAGGTCTCCAGGGTGGTCTTCTCCGTCACGGGTGCCGCCGCGGCGTGATGCTCGCCGTAGCCGCGGAGATCCGGGACGATCACCCGCCATCCGGCCCGGCGGAAGTGGTCGGTCTGCGGCCGCCACATCGAGCGGTCGAACGGATGTCCGTGAATGAGGACAAGCGCCTCGCCGGCGCCCTCGTCGTCGTATCCGATGCTGGTCATCGCGTATTCCCCCATCTGCTGCCGGTGGTGGCCGACTTGACGCCTCGATGCTATAGAGGGCAATGTCTCGGTGCAATGAAAACAATGTGCTCGGTGCAATGCTGGAAGTGCGCCGTACGGAGAGGACGGTCCGGTGGGCGACTTCCGCGCGATCGCCGATGAGCTCGCGGCCGACATCGCGTCGGGGCGGCTGCGCCCGGGGGACCGGCTGCCGCCGCTGCGCCGGTACGCCCGCCGGCGCGGCATCGCGGGTTCGACCGCGGCGCGCGTCTACCGGGAGCTGACCCGGCGCGGTCTGACGGTGGGTGAGGTCGGACGCGGAACCTTCGTACGGACCGCGCTGCCGGCCGCCGAACCGGCGCTGGCCGAACCGGGCGAGGCGCGGATCGACCTGGAGCTGAACTTCCCGGTGCTGCCCGGGCAGCCCGCCGCACTCGCCGCCGGCCTCCAACACCTGCTGCGCGCCGATGCGTTGACCCATGCCCTGCGGCCGGCCGGCGCGGCGGGCACCGCCCCCGCCCGCCACGCCGCCGCCACCCACCTGGCACGGGCCGGGTGGACGCCGGACCCGGGGCAGCTGCTCTTCGCGGGCAACGGCCGGCAGGCCATCGCCGCGGCCGTCGCCGCCCTGGTCCCGGCCGGCGAACGCCTGGGGGTCGAGGCACTGACGTACCCGGTGGTGAAGGGCATCGCCGCCCGCCTCGGCGTCACCCTCGTGCCGCTGGCGATGGACGAACACGGCCTCGTCCCCGGGGCGATCGACGATGCGCCGCCGCTGCGGGCCGTCTACCTCCAGCCCGCGCTGCACAACCCCCTCGGCATCACCATGCCGGACGAGCGCCGCGAGCGGATCGCCGCAACCCTGCGCCGGCACGACCTCTTCGCGATCGAGGACGCCATCTACGGCTTTCTCCGCCATGACCTGCGGCCCTTCGCGGACCTCGCCCCCGAGCGCACCGTGGTCGCCGACAGCCTGTCCAAGCGCCTCGCCCCCGGCCTGACCGTGGGTTTCCTGGTAGCCCCCGCGGGCCGCACACAGGAGTTCGCCGCGGCGCTGCGCTCGGGCGCCTGGACGGCCCCGGGCTTCGCGCTCGACGCGGCGACGCGTTGGATGGCCGACGGCACCGCCGCCGCCATCGAGGCGGACAAGCGCCGCGACGCCGCGGCCCGCCGGCAGCTCGCGGCGGCACACCTCGCCCCGTACACCGTCCGGTCCGATCCGCACGCCTACCACCTGTGGTGGGAGCTCCCCGACCCCTGGCGGGCCGACACCTTCGTCGCGGCCGCCGCTCGCCGCGGCATCGCCGTGACCCCCGCGGGCGCCTTCACGATCGGCCGGGGCCACGCCCCCAACGCCGTACGCCTGGCCCTGGCCTCCCCGCCCCTCGACGCCCTGGCCGACGCGCTGGGGGTCCTGACCGCACTGGCCCACGGCACACCGGAGGACGCGGGCGCGGAATAGGAGCGCGCGGACCGGCCGCACGGGCGGGCGGCGGTGCGCGGGGCGGCCGGGTGCGGGCGGGCGCCGGGGTGGAGGTCAGCCGGCGGGCGGCCGGTGGCCGTGGACGTACAGCCCCGGCAGGTTGACCACGACGGCCTCCTGGGTGCTGCGGGCGATCACCACGACGGCCTCCTCGTCCGGACTCGGGTTCTCCTCGCGGTGCGGGACGTACGGCGGGACGAAGACGTAGTCGCCGGGCGACGTGCGGAGCCGGACCTCCTCGGGGGTGCCGCCCGAGTCGTCGAGGAAGACGAACTCCGGGTGCCCCTTGACGACATGGATCGCCGTTTCGGAGGCGCCGTGGTGATGGTCGGCGGAGGCGGTGCCCGGCGCGACATGGGTCTGCCCCATCCAGATGCGCTCCGAGCCGACGGTGCGCCCGCTGATCGCGGAGAAGCGCCGCATCCCGCCGGTCTGGGCGGTGTCGCCGTCGAGTGCGCCGGCCCGGATGTGGTGCAGCCGGGCGCGCAGCGGCAGGGAGCTCTCGGTGTCCCGCGGGCCGTCGTCCGGGAGGTCGGGGTGGAACGCGTCGTGCGACGTCATGGGAATCGGTGATCCTCCTCGTCGGGCCGGTCAGGGGGTGCCGGGTCCATTGTCCGTCCCGCCCGCCGCAAGACCGTGCCGCCCCTGCCAGAACTTCAGCGGCACCAGCGTCGCCCAGAGCCACATCGCCACCGCGGGCGAGACGAAGGCGACCGGCACCGACACCCCGAAGACCAGGACGGTGGTGCCCAGGTCGACGGTGAGGCTCCGGCCGAACCGGTCGTCGACCGGCCGCGCCCGGAGGTGCGCGCGGCGCCACACGGTGTGGAAGAGCGCGAGGTGCAGCACGTCGATGACGGCGATGGCGCCCGCGTACACCGCGACCGCGACCGGGTGCCCGGAGTATTCGGAGAGCAGGGCGGTCGGGAACGGCAGCAGCGCGATCGCGCCGAGGCCCAGCAGCGTCAGCCGCTCCAGCAGGGGGTCCAGCTGCCGTACGTGCCGGAAGATCTGGCGGTGGTCGCGCCAGAACGCCGCGAGGATGGTGAAGCTCAACGCGTAGGCGGCGAGCTTGGGCCACAGCTGCCGCGCGGCGTCCTCGAAGGCCCGGTCGTTCAGCGCCTCGGGCACCGAGACGTCCAGCACCAGCAGCGTCATGGCGATCGCGAAGATGCCGTCGGAGAGGGCGATCAGCCGGTCCGGGCGCCCGGTCCCGGCCGTCCCGTCCCCTCCTTCGCCCCCTCCGGTCGCCGCCACGCGGCCACGGTACGGAGCCGGCACGCCGGTCGCCCGGGCACCGCTCCGTACCGTGCGCCGAATCCTCACCCGATCGCCGGACGGCCGGCCTCCGGCGGTCCGGCGATCGGGTACCGGCTACTTGACCGAGCCGGCCATGATCCCCTGGACGAACTGCCGCTGGAAGGCGAAGAACACGATCAGCGGCACGATCAGCGACAGGAAGGCGCCGGGCGCCAGCACCCCGATGTTGCTGCCGAACTGCCGCATCTGCGACTGCAGGGCCACCGTCAGCGGCTGCGAGGCGTTGTCCGCGAAGAGCAGCGCGACGAGCATGTCGTTCCACACCCACAGGAACTGGAAGATGGCCAGGCTGGCGATCGCGGGCCGCCCCAGGGGCAGTACGAGCTGCGAGAAGATCCGCCACTCCCCGCCCCCGTCCATCCGGGCCGCCTCCAGCATCTCCTTGGGGATCTCCGCGAAGAAGTTGCGCAGCAGGAAGACTGCGAAGGGCAGGCCGTAGGCGGTGTGGAAGAGGACCACGCCGGGGATGGAGCCGAACAGCCCGAGCGCGCCGAACATCTTGGCCACCGGCAGCAGCCCGATCTGGACGGGCACCACCAGCATCGCGACGACCAGCAGGAAGATCCAGTCCCGGCCGGGGAAGTCCAGCCAGGCGAAGGCGTATCCGGCCAGTGCGGCGATCACCACGACGGCGACGGTGGTGGGCACCGAGATCAGCACGGTGTTCCAGAAGGCCTGGACGATGCCCGAGTCCTTCAGCAGCGCCGCGTAGTTGTCGAACGACAGCTGGCCGGGCGCGGTGAACGCCTGCCACCAGCCGCTGCCCGCGTTCGCCTCCTCCGTCCGCAGCGAGGAGAGGAAGAGCCCGGCGGCGGGGGTGAGCCAGACCAGTCCGACGAGGAGCAGCAGCGCCTGGATCAGGCTGGTGGTGAGCCGCTTCGCCGGCCGTGCCGTCTTGCGCGCGCGGGGCGCGGCGGCCCGCTGGAGGGTGGTCATGACTGGCTCCTGCGGAAGCGTCGGATGTTGAGGGCCATGGCCGGGACCACCAGGAGCAGCAGGAGGACGCCGAGGGCACTGCCCAGGCCCTGGTTGTTGCCGCCGCCGAAGGAGACCAGCCACATCTGCAGGGCCAGCACGTTGGCGTCCTGCTGCACGGGGCCGGGGGCGATGATGTAGACGAGGTCGAAGACCTTCATCACGTTGATCACCATGGTCACGAACACCACGCCCAGGGTGGGCGCGAGCAGCGGGACGGTGATCCGGCGGAACACCTGCCACTCGTTCGCGCCGTCCATCCGGGCGGCCTCCAGGATGTCCCGGGGCATCGCCGAGAGCCCCGCGCCGATCAGGACGAGGGAGAAGCCGGTCCAGATCCACATGTACGCGCCGATGATGGCGGGGGTGATGAGGGCCGGGCCCAGCCAGGAGACGCCCTCGTAGGGCGGGGCGAAGTCCGCGGCCGGCAGCCGCAGGGCGTAGGAGCCGGGCGCGAGGTCCGCCAGCCGGTAGGCGCCGTCCGGGCCGGTGGTGGCGTGCGCCACCGCCTTGCCGTGCGTGTCGACGGCCTCGACGGTGAGGCCGGGCAGTCCCTTCTCCGCGCCGTCCACGACGCCCGGCCGGCCGCCACCGCCGGGCGTGAAGTCGAGGTAGACCGCGCCGCGGAGCTCGCCCGCACCGGCCTGGGTCCGCGCGGCGCCCGCGGCGGGGCGGGCCTGCGGCGGCAGGTCCTTGGGGGCCACGCCCACCAGTGCGAGATCGACGGTCTTCCCCGGACCCGTGCGTCGGGCCGTGGTGTAGGAGCCGTCGTGCGCCTTCGTCAGCTGCTTGTCGCCGATGCGCGTCTTGGCGGTGGGGAAGGAGGCGCCGTCGTCCTGGAAGCTGTTGTGGATGCCGACGGTGACGGCGTTGAGGACGCCGCGCTGCGGGTCCTGCTCGTAGGCGAGGCGGAAGATGATGCCGGCGGCGAGGAAGGAGATCGCCATCGGCATGAACATCAGCAGTTTGAACGCCGTCTTCCAGCGGATCTTCTCGGTCAGTACGGCCAGGACCAGGCCGAGTCCGGTCAGCAGCGCGGGGGCGAACACGACCCAGACGGCGCTGTTGCGGATGGCGCGGAGGGTGGCCGGGTCCTGGAACATCTGCGTGTAGTTGTCGGCGCCGACGAAGGTGGTGCCCGAGGCGTCGTACAGGCTGCGGACGACGGAGAAGACGATGGGGTACGCGACGAGCGCGCCCAGCAGCAGCAGCGCGGGCAGCAGGAAGAGAGCCGCGATGTGCCGGCGGCGGCGGACGGCGCGCCGCCCGGGGGCACCGTCCCGGCCGGGTGAGCCGTCCGGGACGGGCCGGGTGCCGCGGGCCGCGGTGGGCGGCGCCGGGGGAGTGGTGACTGGCATGGCGGTGTCCCTTAGCTGCGGTAGGCCTTGGCGGCGGCGGCCTCGAGCTTGTGGGCAGTGGCCTCGGGGTCCGAGGGGTCGCGCAGGAAGTCCTGGAGCGCCTTCCACTCGCCGGCGCCCTGGGTGCCGCCGAAGGCCGCGGGGGCCTGGTCGGACATGTCGAAGCGCACGGAATTCCCGGCGTCCGTCAGCGACTTGGCCGCCTTGCGGGTGACCTGGTCGTGGTAGTCGCCGGCCGGCACGCTCTTGTTGGGCGAGATGTAGCCGCCCGCCTTGGCCCAGATGCCCGCCGCCTGCGGACCGGCCAGGAACTTCACCAGCTCCATCGCGGCCTTCTTGTTCTTCCCGGCCTTGAGTACCACGGCGGCGTCACCACCGCTCACCACCGGTGCCTTGCCGCCGTCGACCGAGGGGAAGGGGAAGAACTTGGCGTCCTTGCCGACCTCCTTGTTGAGTTCGTCCTTCACCAGCGCGCCGACGAAGTCGCCCTCGTAGACCATGCCGGCCTCCGGCTGCGGGCCGAAGACCTGCTGGACGGACTCGGGGAAGTCGGTGCGCAGCGCGCCCGATCCGCCGCCGGCCACCAGGTTCTTGTCGCCGAAGACCTTGCCGAGGGTGGTCAGCGCCTTGACGACGCTGGGGTCCGTCCAGGGGATCTTGTGGGCGGCGAGCTTGTCGTACTTCGCGGCGCCGGCCTGCGAGAGGTAGATGTTCTCGAACCAGTCGGTGAGCGGCCAGCCCGCCTCACCCGCGACGGCGAAGGCCGGTACGCCCGAATCGGACAGCGTACGGCCGGACTTGAGCAGGTCGTCGAAGGTCCCGGCGGGCTTGACGCCGGCCTGGGAGAACGCCTCCGGGCTGTACCAGACCGTCGACTTGTGGGACGCCTTGAAGTACAGGCCGTAGTAGGTCTTGCCGACCGTGCCGTAGTCCTTCCACACCTGCGCGTAGTTCTTGTCGGCCTGGGCGCCGACCTCCGCCGAGAGGGGCGTCAGCCAGCCCTTCTTGGCGAACTGCTGGAGCACGCCGACCTGCGGGACCATGACCACGTCGGGGGCGTTGCCGCCTTCGATCTGGCTGCCGACGACGGTCGAGACGTTGTCGCCGGTGGAGGAGAAGGAGACCTTCGCGCCGGTCTTCTCGGCGAACGCGTCCAGCACCTGCTTGAAGTTCTTCTGCTCCACGCCGGTCCAGACACCGGCGACGGTCAGCGACTGGCCGCTGAGCTCCTGATGGCCGCCCCCGGGGGAGACGTTGCCGCCGCAGGCGGTCGCGGTGAGTGCGAGGCCGAGCACGACGGCGCCGGATATGGCGGTGCGGGTGGTGCGCGGGTGGCGTACCGGGATGTGTCTCATCGGGGTTCCCATCGGTCGAAGGGCGAAAGGCGTCGGTGGGGCGGGGTGTTCGCGTGGCGCGGGGTGTGCCACGCCGCCGGGCGCTGGGGCCCGGCGACGCCGGCGGAGGCGCCGGGGAGTGGGGTGGGCGCGGCGTGCGCCGCGGCGGCTATCGGGCGGCGGGCGGGTGCATCCACCAGGCCGCGGTGGAGCCGGGGAGCGTTCCCGCCGGGCATGCGCCGCTGGCCAGGAGCGGGCTGCCCGGGACGGGGGCGGGGACCGGCCGGGTGCCGAAGTTGACGGCGCACACCAGCCCGTCGCCACGGACGAAGGCCAGCACCTGCGGCGGGGAGTCCAGCCAGCGCAGGGTGCCCTCGCCGAGCTGGGGGAGCGTGCGGCGCAGGTGCAGCCCCTCGCGGTACAGGTGCCAGAACGAGGTTGTGTCGGCGACCGCCCGGTCCACGGTGTGCCCGGCGAACGCCGCGGGCTGCGGCAGCCAGGTGTGCGCGCCCCCGGCCTCCGGACTCCCGGTGCCCGCGCTCCCGTTCCCCGCGCTCCCGGCCGCCGCGTCGGCGGCCCGTGCGCTGAAGCCGAACGGGGCGGCCGTACCGGACCAGGGGAGTGGCACCCGGCAGCCGTCGCGGACGTGCAGGCGGCTGCCCGTGCGGTGGAAGATCGGGTCGGTCAGGACCTCGTCGGGCAGGTCGTCGACCTCCGGCAGGCCCAGTTCCTCGCCCTGATAGACGTAGGCGGCCCCGGGCAGCGCCAGCATCAGCAGCGCGGCGGCGCGGGCCCGTGCCGCGCCCGCTCCGTTCGTCCGGTCGTCGGGCCCGGTCGCGTAGCGGGTGACGGTCCGCACCTGGTCGTGGTTGTTGAGCACCCAGGTGACGGTGGAGCCGGTGGCGGCGATATCGGTGAGCGCCTCGGAGATGACCGTACGGAAGACGTCGACGTCCCACGGCGCGGTCAGGAGGTGGAAGAAGAACGCCTGGTGCAGTTCGTCGGCGCGGACATAGGCGGCCTGTTCGTTCGGGGTCCGGACCGAGACCTCGCCGACCAGCAGGCGGTCGTGGCCGTCCTGCGCGGTGTACTCCTCGCACAGCGCCCGCCACTCGCGCCACACCTCGTGGACCTCGGGTTGGTTCCAGGCCAGGGGGTTGACCGAGTCGCGGGTCCGCTCGTCGGCCGCCGGGTCGGGGGAGTCGGGGAGGTCGGGGTGCTTGAAGAGCCCCGCCGCGACGTCGATGCGGAACCCGTCGACGCCGCGGTCCAGCCAGAAGCGCAGCACCTTCTCGAAGTCCGCGCCGACCTCGGGGTTGCGCCAGTTCAGGTCGGGCTGCTCGGGCGTGAACATGTGGAGGTACCACTGGCCGGGCCGCCCGTCCTCCTCGGTGACCCGGGACCAGGCGGGCCCGCCGAACATCGCCCGCCAGTTGTTGGGCGGCAGCTCACCGTCCGTCCCGCGCCCCGCCGCGAAGTGGAAGCGCGCGCGGGCCGGGCCGCCGGGCCCTTCCTCCAGGGCGGCGCGGAACCACGGGTGCTCGCTGGAGCAGTGGTTGGGGACGATGTCCAGGAGGACCTTGAGGCCCAGCCGGTGGGCGTCGGCCACCAGGCGGTCGAATTCCGGGAGATCCCCGTAGGCGGGGTCCACCGCGCGGTAGTCGGCGACGTCGTAGCCGTGGTCGTGCTGGGGGGAGCGGAAGAACGGGCTGAGCCACAGGCCGTCCACCCCGAGCTTCTTGAGGTACGGCAGGCCGGTGCGGACGCCCGCCAGGTCGCCGATGCCGTCGCCGGTGGTGTCGCGGAAGCTGCGGACGTACACCTGGTAGATGACCGCATCCCGCCACCAGCGCTGTGACGCGTCCGGAGCGGTGTCCGGTGCCGGGGAGGGAGAAGGTGCGAGTCCGACCGAGGGGCCGTTCCCTGCGGAGGTGGTGAGCATCTGCCGTGTTCCCGTTCTTGCCCGAGCATGCCGAAGCGGCCTGCAGTTCGCCGGTCAGGTCGTTGGTATGCATGCATGTTAAGTAGGCGTGTCATTTGGGTGTCAACGAAACTGTCGAAAATGACAGAGATATGCCCGGGTTTGGTGAGGTAAGTGAAGGCCGCGAGCTACTTAACGTGTAACTAGAAGCAAGAAGTTGATCAACTGCGACCGACGATGGCCCGCAGCTCCCGGTCCAGTCGGTCGACCGTCGCGCCGGTGCTCCGTCCGTGCGCGAGCGCGTCGTGCATCACGGCCTGAACCGCCAGGCTCACCTGGTCGTACCGGGGGCTCTTGAGTCGCGGCCGGGCGGTCAGCACGCTGCGCCTGAGCGTCGGCAGGTACGGGAACCGCCGCACCAGCGCCGGCTCCTCGTACAGACCGGCCCACACCGGTGGCAGCGCCCCTTTGGTGAGTACCTGGCGCTGCACCGCCTCGGACGTCAGGTACGACATCAGGTCGGCCGCCGTCCTCTGGTGTCGCGAATGGCGGTTGACCGCCAGATTGGAGCCGCCCAGTACGCTGGACCCCGGCCCGTCCGGGCCCGGCAGCGGCACCGTGCCGACCTTTCCGGTCACCTTCGAGGCCCCCGGGCCGGCGAGCGCGTACGCGTACGGCCAGTTCCGCAGGAACAGCAGCCTGCCGTCCAGGAACGCCCGCCGGGACTCCTCCTCCTTGAAGGTCAACGCCCGCCGCGGGATCCACCCCTCGCGCACCCCGTCCAGGAGGAACGCCAGTCCGCGCCGCGCCGCCGCCGAATCCACCGTGACCCGTGCGCCGTCGCCCGCCAGCACCGTGCCGCCCGCCGACTGCACCGCCTCGACGACGTTGGCGGTCAGCCCCTCGTACGGCAGGAACTGCCCCGCGTAACCGTCCAGTCCGTACTTGGGCGCGACCGTCCTCGCCAGCCGCGCCAACTCGGCCCAGGTGCGCGGCGGTCGGACGCCCTCTCGGGCGAGCACATCCTTGCGGTAGTACAGAAGTCCGGCATTCGTCACATACGGCACGGCGTACAGCCGTCCCCGGAACGTGGCGGTGTCCACCACCGGCGGCAGGAAGCGGCGCAGCGGGAACCGTCGCCCGTCCACCGGCGCGATCCACCCCGCGGCCGCGAACTCCGACGTCCACGCCACGTCGATGTTCAGCACATCGAAGCGGTCGCTGCCGGAGCGCAGCTCGGTGGCCATCTGCGCCCGTACCTCGTCGGCGGCGTCCGGCAGCTCGACCAGGGTGGCCCGCTCCCGGGGATGACGGGCGTTCCAGCCGTCGAGCACTCCGCGCAGATAGCCGGTGAGATCGCCGCCGGTGACCAGGGTCACCGGGCCGCGCCCGTCCGCGTCGGCGCGCGGCTCATCCGCCCGGGCACCCGACATGCCCCCGACCAGCAGCGAGCACACGAGCAGAGCCCGGCCCGCGGCACGCTTCCACCGCATGGGCTCCTCCTCGCGCCGGCACCGACGAGTCACCGGCCCGACGGTAGGCCCCCTGTATACCTGTTAGCCATGCGGGGATACTAGGTCCCGCGGAAAGTGCCGCAGGAATGCGGGAAGAGCTGCCGTACGCCGCGGCTCTGCAGGAATATACGACGGCGAACCGGCCCCCCGGCCGGACGAGCCCGGACCGGTCGACGGCGACGGACCGACCACCACGGGCGGAGAGGGAGAGGGAGAGCGTGCGGCTGCCACTCCTGGCGCTGTTGGTCAGCGGCCCCGCACACGGCTATGAACTCAAGCAGGCCCTTGAGAACCTCCTGGGCGCGGCATACCCTCAGCCGAACGTCGGCCAGATCTACGTCACCCTGGGCAGGCTCGAGAAGGCGGGCCTGATCGAAGGGGAGGACGTCGAGCAGACGGATCGCCCGAACAAACGCATCTACCGGATCACCGCGGCGGGACGCGAGGCGGTGGACGCGTGGTTCGAGGAATCCACCGCCGAACCGCGGGTGCGGGACGAGTTCTTCATGAAGCTCGCCCTGGCCCCGCACACCGGGACCGCCCACCAGATCGCCCTGATCAACAAGCAGCGCCGCCACTACCTCAACACCATGCGCGACCTGTCCAGGCTCGCCGCGGCCGAGGACCGGGACAACCGGGTCGCGCAACTGCTGATCGAGGGCGCGATGCTCCATCTGCAGGCGGACCTCGACTGGCTGGAGCGCTGCCAAGAGGAGTGGGAATGAACCAGACCGAGCCGTCCGGCCCGATAGTGCGGGCAGTCGGCCTGGTCAAGACCCACCGGCCGGAGGGTGCCGCGCCGGTCCGGGCCGTTCGGGGCGTCGACCTGACCATCGAACGCGGCGAATTCGTCGCCGTCACCGGGCCCTCCGGCGCCGGCAAATCCACTCTCCTGCACCTCCTCGGCGGCCTCGACCGGCCGGACAGCGGCGCCCTCTGGCTCGACGGCCGCCGCGTCGACGCCGTCAGCGAGGCCCGCTGGGCAGCGCTGCGCCGTCACCACATCGGCGTCGTCTTCCAGTTCTTCAACCTCGTCTCCAACCTCACCGTCGCCGACAACGTCGAACTCCCCGCGCTGCTGGCCGGTCGCGCCCCGAAGAAGGCCCGCGCCGCCCGCACCGAACTCCTCGAGGAGCTGGGCCTGACGGGCAAGGAGAACTGCACCCCGGGCGAGCTCTCCGGCGGCGAACAGCAGCGCGTCGCCCTGGCCCGCGCCCTGGTCAACGCCCCCAGCCTGCTGCTCGCCGACGAGCCCGCGGGAAGCCTGGACAGCAAGGGCACCCGGGAGGTGCTGCGACTGCTGGCCCGCTTCCACCGGCGCGGCCAGACCATCCTCCTGGTCACCCACGACGCCCGGATGGCGAGCGCCGCGGACCGGGTGATCAGCTTCTTCGACGGTCAGGTGGCCGACGACGTGCACCTGGGCGGCGGGTCCTCCGGGGCCGACGTGACCGACGTGCTGAAGCTGAAGGGCTGACCCGTGCGAGCAGCGGCCCGCTGGACCCGGGCCCATCTGCGGGCACACCGCCCCGCGGCCGTCCTCGTCGTGCTGGCGACGGCCGGCATCACCGTCTCGCTGCTGCTCGCCTCCGCCCTCTTCGCGTACGCCGCCGACCCCTGGCAGCGGGTCTTCACCCAGACCTCCGGCGCCCACGTCTGGATCCACACCCGGGCCGACGCCCCCACCGCGTCGCTGGCCGGTCTGGACGAGGTACGGGCCGCCTCCGGCCCCTTCCGTACGGTCCGCACCACCGCGAGTCTGCGACTCGGCGGTTCCAGGGCGACGCTGGAGCTGCGCGGCACACCGCACCGTCCCGGCACCGCTGCCCCGCGGATCGCCGCGGGCCGCTGGCTCGATGCGGCCCGCGATTGCGGAAACCGTGCGGGCGCCGGCCGGGGCATCGTCCTGGACAGCTCGGTGGCCCGCGCGATGTGGGCCAAGCCCGGCGACTCCATCGCGCTCGGCGGGTTCGCCGCACCCCTGCGGGTGGTGGGTGTCGCCGACACCGCCGAGGTCGCCTTCCGGGCGGGCGAGACCCCGGGGGCGGCATGGGTGCTTCCCACGACGCTCGCGGCCTCGGACGCCGACCGCGACCAGCGCGGCCGGACCGTCGGCCTGCGCCTCGCCGACCCCGACGACACCGACTACGTCGTCCAGCGGGCGGTCACCAGGCTCGGCGCCGACCAGATCACCGACGTCTCCACCTGGCGCCAGGCCGAGGCCGAGGCCGCGGGTGACAACCAGCTCCTGGGCCGGCTGCTCGCCCTGTTCGGACTCGGTGCGCTGCTGGCCGCGGCCCTGGCGGTGGGCGGCGCCATCACCACCCGGATCCACGGCCACCTGCGGGACATCTCCGTCCTCAAGGCCATCGGCTTCACCCCCGGCCAGGTGGTCCGCATGTTCCTCGTCCTGCACCTGGGCTTCGCCCTGATCGGCGTCACCCTCGGCGCCCTGCTCACACAGGTGCTCGGCCCGCTCGCGCCCGGCCGCATCGGGGAGGCGCTGGCCCTGTGGCGGGACCTTCCCGAACACGCCTGGCTCCCGGCCGCCGTCTGCGCCGGCGTGGTGGTCTTCATCGGGTCGGCGACCTGGCTGGCCGCGTGGCGGGCCGGGCGGGTGCCCCCGGTGCCCGTCGCCCGCGCCGCGGTGGCCTCCGGCCGCCGGGCGTCCGGCTCGACCCGGCGCGCGCTCGGCCTCCGTGTCCCCCCGGCCCTGGTGCTCGGCTGGCGCAGCGCCTTCCACCGTCCGCTGCGCGCCGCGGCGGCCGTGGCCCGGCTGGCCGTCCCGCTGCTGCTCGTCACCATCGCCCTCGGCACCTGGGCCACCCTGGACCGCTTCACCGGCCACCCCGAGAGCGTCGGCCTGCCCGCCGCTCTCACGGCACGCTCCGACAGCCTGGGCGACCGGGAGCTGCGCCAACTCCTCGCCGCCCGGCCGGGGGTCACCGCCTATCCCGGTGCCGAGGTCCAGGCCCTGGTGCCCGGGCAGACCGGGACCATCACGCTGCGCGGCCTGGGCACCCACGCGCACCCCTACCCCTTCACCGTCGCGGAGGGCCGCGCCGCCCGCGGCCCGGACGAGGCGGTCGCCGGACAGGGCCTCCTGGACCTTCTCGACGCCCACGTCGGCGACTGGGTCCGCATGACCGTCGCCGGAGAGCCGCACGTCCTGCACATCGTCGGCCGCAGCATCGAACCGGCCGACGGCGGCCGGGTCGTCTCCACCGGGCTGGACACCCTCCGCGACGGCGCCACGGCACCGCACCCGGACTTCTACCACCTGGTCCTCCGCCACGGCACCGACCCGGCAGCCGTCCGCGACGCCCTGGCCGACGCGTCCGCCGGCCGCCTCGAACTCCGGGAGATCCCCAACCCCGCCGGGCAGCTCTCGGCGGTCCGCGCCGTCATCATCGGCCTGATCGCGGTCCTCGTACTGATCGGCCTGGCCGAGCTGTCGACGACGGTCGCTGCCGGAGTACGCGAACGGAGCCGCGACCTGCTCGCCCTGCGGGCCGTCGGCCTGAGCCCGCGCCAGATCGCCGCGGTGATCGTCGCGGCCACCGTCTTCATCACGCTGGCCGCCGCCCTGCTGGGCAGCGTGCTCGGTGTCGCCGCCTCCGAGTGGCTCATCGATCTCCAGGGCAGCGCCAGCGGCTGGGGCACGGGCATCGCCCAGGGGCCGGACCTGCGCACCCTGCTGCTCGTCGACGGCGCGGCCGTGGTGGTCGCCGGAGCGGCCTGTCTCCTGCCGGCCGTCCGTGCGACACGGCGCAAGCTCGCGGATTCGGCGAGCGCGGTGGCCTGAGGGAGCGCGGGGGGGGGAAGGAGCGCGGGGGCTCAGGGCGGCGACGGCGCGTTGCGCCGGGCGGCTGTGGCGACGGCGACGGGAGGGTGGCTGTGGGCCCCGTGCCGGAGAGGTCCGGCCGCTCCGGGGGGTGCCGCCGGGCCCGCGAGCGACCGGTGCGGCCCCGCTCTGAGCCACCCGGGTACACCTTCACTGGTCTGGACCTCCGGAGTTATCCACAGCTCTGGCCCGGGTGTTCGGGGCCGCGTAACGTGACGAGGCATGAAGATCCTGATCAGCGCGGACATGGAAGGCGCCACCGGCGTGACCTGGCCCGCCGATGTGCTGCCGGGGACGCCGCAGTGGGAGCGCTGCCGGCATATGTTCACCTCCGATGTGAACGCGGCGATCGCCGGTTTCCTCGACGGCGGTGCCGATGAGGTGCTCGTCAACGAAGCGCACTGGACGATGCGCAATCTGCTGCTGGAGCAGCTCGACGAGCGGGCGCAGATGCTCACCGGACGGCACAAGTCGCTGAGCATGGTCGAGGGCGTCCAGCACGGCGATGTCGACGGGATCGCCTTCGTCGGCTACCACACCGGCGCGGGCACCGAGGGGGTCCTCGCGCACACCTATCTGGCGAACACCCTCACCGGGGTCTGGGTCGACGGCACCCGGGCCAGCGAGGGGTATCTCAACTCCCTTGTGGTGGCCGAGTACGGCGTGCCGGTGGTGCTGGTCACCGGGGACGACCGGACGTGTCAGGACGCGCTGGGCTACGCGCCGCAGGCTCCCGGGGTGGCCGTCAAGGACTATGTGTCGCGCTATGCCGCGGTGTGCCGGCCCCCGGCGCGCACGGCGGCCGACATCCGGGCCGCGGCGCAGCAGGGTGCGGCGCTGGCCCTGCGTCATGAGCCGGTGCGGCGCGGCCCGTACCGCTTCGAGCTGGAATTCGACGCGGAGCATCTGGTGGGCGCGGCGACGTGCGTGCCCGGCGTGGAGCGCAGCGGAGAGCGTCGCGTCGCGTATACCAGTCAGGAGATGTACGAAGCCATCCGGTGCTTCAAGGCGGTCACCACCGTCGTCTCGTCCGCCGTGGAGGAACAATATGGCTGACCGTCCGGCCGACCACACTGCGTCCAGCGGCCGCCCCGGCCCTGCCGACCGGCCCGTCCCCACCGACCGCTCCGGCCCCGCCGGCGCGGTGGACCAGCAGGCTCTCGACGAAGTGGTGCGGTTCACCTCCGAGCTGATCCGCATCGACACGAGCAACGCCGGTGACGGCGCGTGCCGGGAGCGCCCGGCCGCGGAGTACGTCGCGGAGCGGCTGGCCGGGGCCGGTCTCGAACCGACGCTGCTGGAGCGCACCAGGGGTCGCACGAACGTCGTCGCCCGGATCGCGGGCACGGACCCGGGGGCGGACGCCCTGCTGGTGCACGGCCATCTGGACGTGGTGCCCGCCGAGCCCGCCGACTGGAGTGTGCACCCGTTCTCCGGGGAGGTCCGTGACGGCGTGGTCTGGGGCCGCGGCGCCATCGACATGAAGAACATGGACGCGATGGTGCTCGCGGTCGCCCGTCGATGGGCCCGGGCGGGGGTCCGGCCGCGGCGCGACATCGTGCTGGCCTTCACCGCCGACGAGGAGGCGAGCGCGGATGACGGCTCGGGTTTCCTCGCCGACCACCACCCCGATCTGTTCGCGGGCTGCACCGAGGGCGTCAGCGAGTCCGGTGCGTTCACGTTCCACGGGGGCGGCGGGATGCGGCTGTATCCGATCGCGGCGGGGGAGCGGGGCACGGCCTGGCTGAAGCTGACCGCTCAGGGGCAGGCGGGCCACGGCTCCAAGGTCAATCACGCCAACGCCGTCAGCCGGCTGGCCGCCGCCGTGGCCCGGATCGGCGAGCACACCTGGCCGGTGCGGCTCACCCCGACGGTGCGGGCCGCGCTGCACGAACTGGCCGCGCTGCACGACATCGACGTGGACGTCACCGCGCCCGGCTTCGACGTCGATGCGCTGCTGAGCAAGCTCGGCCCGTGCGCCAAGCTGGTCGAGCCGACGGTCCGCAACAGCGCCAACCCGACGATGCTGGAGGCCGGGTACAAGATCAACGTGATCCCGGGCAGCGCCGTCGCCTATGTGGACGGCCGGGTCGTGCCCGGCGGCGAGGCCGAGTTCCGCACGACCATGGACGCGCTCACCGGCCCCGAGGTGACCTGGGACTACCACCACGGCGAGGTGGCGCTCCAGGCCCCGTTGGACTCACCGACGTATGCCGCGATGCGCGCCGCGGTCGAGCGGTTCGATCCGCAGGGCCATGTGGTGCCGTATTGCATGTCCGGCGGCACGGACGCCAAGCAGTTCTCCCGGCTGGGCATCGCCGGCTACGGCTTCTCGCCGCTCAAGCTGCCCGAGGGGTTCGACTACCAGGCGCTGTTCCACGGCGTGGACGAGCGGGTGCCGGTCGAGGCTCTGCACTTCGGAGTCCGTGTCCTCGACCATTTCCTCAGACGGGCCTAGGGGTGTCCGGACTTTGCGGACACCCCTGGGGCAGGAATCAGGGCGGGCCCACGGCAGTCGTGGGGCATGGGGCGGGCACCGGGCGGTGTCCGGTGAAGGAGGTACGACAGCATGGTGACCACAGCTCCTTACGGTGCCTGGCCGTCTCCGGTGGACGCCGGGACGGTAGCCGCCCACGACGGCCGCCCGGCGTTCGTCGGCGTGGTCGGCGACGAGGTCTGGTGGACGGAGCCGCGCCCCGCCGAGGGCGGCCGGCGGGCGCTGGTCCGGCGGCGCCCTGACGGTGGCACGGAGTCGGTGCTGCCCGCGCCGTGGAACGTCCGCAGCCGGGTGCTGGAGTACGGCGGCCAGCCCTGGGCCGGCACGGTCACCGGGAGCGGCCCCCTCGTCGTGTTCAGCGACTTCGCCGACCAGCGGCTGTACGCCTACGAGCCGGACGGCGGCGCGGCGCCGCGCCCGCTGACCCCGCTGTCGGATACCGGCGACGGGCTGCGCTGGGTCGATCCGGTGCTGCGTCCGGAGCTCGGCGAGGTGTGGTGCGTCATGGAGGAGTTCACCGGCGAGCGGCCGACGGACGTCCGCCGGGTGATCGCCGCCGTGCCGCTGGACGGTTCGGCGGCCGGACATCGCGATTCGGTGCGGGAGTTGAGCGACGACCGGCACCGTTTCGTCACCGGTCCGCGGGTCTCGCCGGACGGTCGGCGCGTGGCCTGGATCGCTTGGGACCACCCGCAGATGCCCTGGGACGGCACGCTGGTGATGCTCGCCCGGATCACCGCCAAGGGGGAGTTCGACGACATCGGGCCGGTCGTCGGCAATCTCGGTGCGGGGGGAGGCGGGGCCGGTGAGTCCGTCGCCCAGGTCGAGTGGGCCGCCGACGGCTCGCTGCTCTTCGTCTCGGATCCCGGCGGCTGGTGGGAGCTGCAGCGCATCGACCCGGACGCGGCGGACGACGGCGTGGTGGCGAGCCGGCGCCTGTGCCCGGCCCGCGAGGAGGAGTTCGCCGGTCCGCTGTGGAACGTCGGGCAGCGCTGGTTCCTCCCCCTGGACAACGGCACGCTCGCGGTCATCCACGGTCGCGGTACCACCACCCTGGGGATCCTCGACCCGGCCTCCGGCGAACTGGTCGACTCGGCGGGTCCCTGGACGGAATGGGCCCCCACCCTCGCGGTGCACGGCAGCCGCGTCATGGGGATCGCCGCCGGGCCGCGCAGCTCGTACGAGATCGTCGAGCTGGACGCCTGTACCGGCCGCTCCCGGGTGATCGCCGCCGGGCATGTCGACGCCGTGGATCCGGCGTACTACCCCGAGCCGCGGATCCGTACCTTCACCGGGCCCGGCGGCCGGGACGTCCATGCGCATGTCCATCCGCCGCACCACCCCGAATTCGTCGGTTCCGAAGGCGAGTTGCCGCCGTATGTGATCTGGGCGCACGGCGGCCCGACGAGCCATGCGGCGCTGGTGCTCGACCTGGAGCTCGCCTACTTCACCTCCCGCGGCATCGGCGTCGCCGTGGTGAACTACGGCGGCTCGACGGGCTATGGCAGGGAGTACCGTGAGCGGCTGCGCGGCCAGTGGGGCGTGGTGGACGTGGAGGACTGCGCGGCCGTCGCCCGCGCCCTGGCCGACGAGGGCACCGCAGATCCCGCCCGGCTGGCGGTCCGCGGCGGCAGTGCGGGCGGGTGGACCACCGCCGCCTCGCTCACCGCCACCGACGTCTACGCCTGCGGCACGATCAGCTACCCCATCCTGGACCTGGCCGGCTGGGCGGCGGGCGGGACCCATGACTTCGAGTCCCAGTACCTCGAGTCGCTGGTCGGCCCGTTCTCCGAGGTCCCGGAGCGCTACCGAGAGCGCTCGCCGCTGAACCGCGCGGACCGGATCACCGCGCCGTTCCTGCTGCTCCAGGGGCTGGACGACGTGATCTGCCCGCCCGTGCAGTGCGACCGGTTCCTCGCCGAGGTCGCGGGGCGCGGCATACCGCACGCCTACCTCGCCTTCGCCGGTGAGAGCCACGGCTTCCGTCGCGCCGAGACCATCGTGCGGGCCGTGGAGGCCGAACTCTCCCTGTACGCGCAGACCTTCGGTTTCCGCCGCGACGACATCCCGGCCCTGGAGCTGCGCACATGACGGTGGCGCCGGGGGTCCGGCCGCCGCGCCTGCGGCCGGGCGACCGGGTGGCGGTCGTCGCGCCCAGTGGTCCGGTCGCGCCGGAGCGGCTGGACCGCGGGCTCGACGTGCTGCGCGGCTGGGACCTCGACCCGGTGGCCGCGCCCCATGCCCGGGGTGCGCACGCCACGTTGCGCTATCTGGCCGCCTCCGATGAGGACCGTGCCCGTGACCTCCAGCGGGCGTGGTGCGATCCGGCCGTCAGGGCGGTGTTCGCGGCACGTGGCGGCTACGGCGCCCAGCGGATGGTCGATCTGCTGGACTGGCGGGCCGTCCGGGCCGCCGCGCCCAAGCCGCTGATCGGCTTCAGCGATGTGACCGTGCTGCACGAGGCGTTCGCGGTGCGCGCGGGGGTGGCGACACTGCACGGCCCGGCCGTCGCGGGGGAGGTCTTCCTCAAGGACGACGCCACCCGGGAGGGGCTGCGGCGGACCCTCTTCGCGCCCTCGACGGTCCGTACGGTGTCCTCGCCGAAGTCCCGGCCGCTGGTGTCGGGACGAGCCCGTGGGGTCACCCTGGGCGGCTGTCTGACGATGCTCGCCTCCGAGCTGGGCACCGCGCATGCCCGGCCCTGTGCGGCGGGCGGGCTGCTGCTCCTGGAGGATGTGGGGGAGTCCCCGTACCGCCTCGACCGGGCGCTGACCCAATTGCTGCGGGCCGGCTGGCTGGACGGTGTTGCCGGGATCGTCCTCGGCTCCTGGGCGCACTGCGGCCCGTATGCGCGGGTGCGGGAGGTGCTGGCCGACCGGCTGGGCGGGCTCGGGGTGCCGGTGGTCGAGGAGTTCGGGTTCGGCCACGGCGACTCAGCCCTGACGCTGCCGCTCGGTGTCATGGCGGAGCTGGACGCCACGGCCGGCACGCTGACCTTCGAAGGGCCCGCGCTCCGCTGAACTCCGCAGAAATGCGGTCAACTGACACCTCTCTGACAGAAACTGACGTTCTGTCAAAGAAAAATGACCACCTGTCGGTCACTCCTGTCAGGGGCGTTGACACGTCAGTTACTCGTGTCACAACATGAGGCCGCCGTTACCGACTGGTGGGTACGGCCGTCCTTGTGGAGGTCATTCGTGCCCAGCGTGTCCCGTGCCGTGTCCCGCCCGGTACTCCGCAACCCCCTCGCCCTGCTGGCCTGCACCGCCCTCGCCGCGCCGCTCGTCCTGGCCGCCCCCGCGAGTGCGTCCGCCGCCGACCCGTACACCGTGACCGCGTTCAAGCTGACCGTCCGTGCCGGCGACCGAGACTGCACCCTGGACGCGGACCTCTACCGCCCCGCCGGCGTCGATGCCGCGCACCCGGCGCCCGCCGTGCTGACCACCAACGGCTTCGGCGGCAGCAAGGCGGACGGCTCGACCGACGCCACCGCCAAGGCGTTCGCCGCCCGCGGCTATGTGGCCCTGGCCTACTCCGGTCTCGGCTTCGGCGGGAGCGGCTGCCCGATCTCCCTCGACGACCCCAAGGCGGACGGTCGGGCCGCGAGCGAGCTCGTCGACGTCCTGGCGGGGTCCCGAACTGCCGACGACGGCACCACGGTCGACTACGTCACCAGGGACGGCAAGGGCGATCCACGGGTCGGCATGATCGGGGGCTCCTACGGCGGGGCGATCCAGATGGCCACCGCCGCCGTCGACCACCGCGTCGACGCTCTTGTCCCGCTGATCACCTGGAACGATCTCGCGTACTCCCTCGATCCCAACAACACCGGCCGTACGCAGGGCGTCAGCGGACCGGTGCCCGGAGCGTACAAGCACCAGTGGACGAACGGGTTCTTCCTGATGGGGGAGGCGCAGGGGCTGATCAACCCGAGTCTGGACCCGTCGCGGCTGGGCGGTGCGGGCTGCCTGCACTTCGTCGCGCCGGCCTGTGAGACCAAGCGGCTGCTGGATTCGCGGACGTATCCGGCGGAGCGGACCGCCACCATGCTGGCGTACGCCCGCAGTGTCTCCCCGGTGTCGTATCTGAAGTCGGTCAAGGCGCCGACCCTGCTGGTGCAGGGTCAGGCCGACACGCTGTTCAATCTGAACGAGGCCACCGCCACCTACCGCACCCTCGCCGCCCAGGGCACTCCGGCGAAGATGATCTGGCAGGCGTGGGGCCACAGCGGCGGTATGAAGGACCCGGCCGAGGGTGAACTCGACCTGGGCCAGGGCAACCTGGAGACCAGTTACGTCGGCAAGCGGATCCTCGCCTGGTTCGACCGCTACCTCCACCACCGGACGGGCACCGACACCGGCCCCGCCTTCGCGTACTACCGGGACTGGGTGACCGAGGGCCCCACCTACGCCACCTCGCGCACCTTCCCCGCGGGCAGCGGCCGGAAGCTGTATCTCTCCGGGGACGGCAAGCTGGTCGACGACCGCCGGAAGGTGGCGCGCGGCAGCCGGGAGTACCGCAACCTGCGGGTGCCCACCAGTCATTCGGAGAGTTCGCTGGCCGGCCTGCTCGGCCTGCCCGACCCCGCGCCGTACGACATCAAGGGCACCTATCTGGACTGGACGTCCGCCCCGGTGGCCGGCCGGCCGGTGGATGTGGTGGGCGCGCCCAAGGTGACGCTGAAGGTCGTCTCGCCGAGGGCCGAGCGGGTGCAGCACTCCTCGGACGCGGCCGACAGGCTCGTGCTCTTCGCGAAGCTCTACGACGTCGCGCCGGACGGCACCAGAACGCTGGTGCACCGGTTGGTGGCCCCGGCCCGGGTGCCCGACGTGACCCGGACGTTCACCGTGGAACTCCCGGGCATCGTGCACCGTTACGAGCCGGGTCACCGTCTGCGTTTCGTCATCGCCGCGAGCGACACGGCCTACGCGGGCAATCGCGGGGTGAAGCCGGTGACGGTCACCAACGCCCCCGAGGACACCGGAGTGCTGGAACTGCCCGTCACACACGGCACGTTGGGCTGATCCCAGTCGATCCCAGTCGATCCCAGTCGATCCCGGCTGCTCCCGGGCCGTGCCGCGGCGGACGGGTCGGGCAAGGGCGGTGCGGGCTCAGGCGTCCGTGACGGTGATGGCCTGCACCGGGCAGGCGCGGGCGGCCTCCCGCACGAGTGGGTCGCCCGCGCCGTCCTCGCGGCCGGGCAGCAACTGGCTGAAGCCGTCGTCGTCCTGGGTGAAGACGTTGGGCGCCGTCAGGACGCACTGGCCGGCGCCGATACAGATGTCCCGGTCGATGTCGATCCGCATCCCGGATACCTTCCCCTCGTCCGCCGTCGCCCGTCCGCCGCCACCGGTGGCGGTCACCAGGTCACCGGCAGTTCGATCATGCCCTGCAGGGTGTCACGCGGTTCGAACGGTATCTCGGCGGCGGGCGCGGCGAGGCGCAGACCCGGGATCCTGGTGAAGCGGGAGCGCAACGCGATCTCCCTCTCCGCGCGGGCGAGGTTCCGGCCGAGGCACTGATGGATGCCGAACCCGAACGCCACATGGTGCCGAGCGGGGCGACTCCGGTCCAGATCGCCCGGTGCCGGGCAGGCGGCGCCGTCGCGGTTGATCAGCGAGAGGGGTCGTCCACGCCGATCGGCGGGTTCCTGACGCGCCGGGCCCTTTCGAGGCGCGCGAACGGGATCGGGAACGCCGGGTTCTGCCGTCGGAGGAGAGCCGGGGGTCGGTCAGCAGGGCCCGCGCCCCGGCGTGACCGGTCACCGCCCAGACCTGGCGGCCGTCGTGGAGGGCGACGCGGGTGAGCGGCCCCGCGTCGCGCAGTGGGGGACGGCGGAACGCCGACCGGGAGGCCGACGCGAATCGGGGAGGCGCGGCGTGCCGTCCGCTCGCCGTGACATGGCACTCGGTGCCACACTGCCGAAATGGTGGAACCACAGCACAGCGGTACGGATGCGGCCTGGTCGGTTCTCGGCGGCGACCCGGCGCTCACCGGACGCATCGTGCACAGCGGCCCGCCCGGTCTGCTGCCCGCCCGACTCCCGGTCATGGCGCCGGCCCGTTCCACGGTCGCCGTCTGCGCCCTCGCCGCGGCGGAACTGGCGGCCGAGCGCGACGGCGGGACGGTGCCCACCGTGCGGGTCGACGACGGGGCGGTGGCGACCGCCTTCGTCAGCGAGCGGCGACTGCGGATCGACGGCCGGGCGCCCACGACGTTCGCCCCGCTCTCCCGCATGTGGCGCACCGCCGACGGCTGGGTACGCACCCACGCCAACTATCCGCACCACCGCACCCGGTTGCTGAGCGCGCTGGGCCTGCCGGAGAACGCCGGGGCGGCGCAGGTCGGGGCCGAACTCGCCGGCCGCCGGGCCGAGGAGATCGAGGAGACCGTCCACTCGGCGGGCGGGCTGGCCGTCGTCGCCCGTACCGCCCAGCAGTGGGCCGCCCACCGGCAGGGCGCCGCGGTGGCCGCGCACCCCCTGCTGACGCTGGACGCCATCGGCGACCGGACGCCACCCCGCCCTCTGCCGCCACTCGCCGGCAACCCGGTACTGCCCGCCGCCGGTCTGCGGGTGCTGGACCTGACCCGGGTGATCGCCGGGCCGGTCGCCACCCGTACCCTCGCGCTGCTCGGCGCGGACGTCCTGCGCATCGACGCCCCGCAGCTGCCGGAGAGTCAGGACGCCCACAACGACACCGGCTTCGGCAAGCGCTCCACCGCCCTCGACCTGGGCTCGCGGTCCGGCCGGGCCACCTTCGAGGAGCTGCTGGCCGGCGCGGACGTGGTGGTGACGGGCTATCGCCCCGGTGCGCTGGACCGCTTCGGGCTCGCTCCCCAGGCCCTGGTGGAGCGCCGTCCCGGGCTGGTCGTGGCCCGGCTCTCCGCCTGGGGCGAGGACGGGCCCTGGGGCGGCCGCCGGGGATTCGACAGCCTGGTGCAGGTGGCCACCGGTATCGCCGTGATCGAGGCCGGCCCGGACGGCACGCCGGGCGCACTGCCCGCACAGGTACTGGACCACGGAACGGGCTATCTGCTGGCGGCGGCGGTGCTGCGGGCCCTCACCGGGCGGGCGCGTACGGGCGGCTCCGCCCTGGCGACGCTGGCGCTGGCCCGTACCGCGCGGTGGCTGGTGCACGGGCCATGGGGCGAGGACGGCGCCGAAGGCCGGGCCGGCGGTGCGCCGGCGGTGGCGGGCGGCGCACCGGACGACGCCGCGCGCCATCTTCGCGACACCGACAGCCCGGTGGGCCGGCTGCGCCACGCCCTGCCGCCGGTCTCGTTCGACGGCGGACCGGTCACCTGGGCCACGCCGCCGGGCCGGTGCGGGGCGGACGCGCCGGTCTGGCGGCAACCGGGGGAGGGGGACGGGTGAGCGGTAGGGCTGGCCCGCCCCGGCAGCCGCTCCGTACGATCGCCCGATGACGCCCGATGATCACTACCTCGCGCGCGGACCGCGGGTCGGCATCCGCCACTTCACCGCCGGCGACCGGGACGAGTTCACGGCACTCGCCCGGGAGAGCACCCGGCTGCACCACCCCTGGCTGTCGCCGCCGGCCACCGACGCCGACTACGACGGCTACCTGCACAGGCTCCAGGAACCGGTGCGCGAGGGCTTCTTGTTCTGCGCGCACGACACCGGCCGGATCGTGGGCTATCTGACGATCAACAACATCGTCCACGGCGCCTTCCGCAGCGGGGCCATCGGCTACGGCGCCTTCGCGCACGCCGCCGGGCGGGGCCTGATGAGCGAGGGATTGGGGCTCGTACTGGGCCACGCCTTCGGGGAGTTGGGGCTGCACCGGCTGGAGGCCAACATCCAGCCGGCCAACACCGCGTCCCTCGCCCTGGTACAGCGCGCCGGATTCCGCCGGGAGGGCTACTCCCCCGACTTCCTGTTCATCGACGGCGCCTGGTGCGACCACGAACGCTGGGCGCTCACCGCCGGAGAGGCCGGCCGGGCCGTCCTGGGCCGCACGGTGCCGGTCTTCCGGATCTTCGACGTCGCCAAGGCGCACGAGTTCTATGTCGACCACCTCGGCTGCACCGTCGACTGGGAGCACCGCTTCGAGCCCGGTATGCCGCTGTACATGCAGGTCTCGCGCGGTGCTCTGGTCCTGCACCTGTCGGAGCACCACGGCGACGCCACACCCGGCTCCACGATCCACACGGAGCTGACGGGCGTCCGCGCACTGCACGCCGAACTGGCGGGCAAGAACTACCCGTATCTGCGCCCCGGGCTGGAGCACGACGAGACCGGCACCTCGCTGACCCTGACCGACCCCTTCGGCAACCGCCTGCGCTTCAATGAGCCGCCGGTCCCCGGAGCGGAGAGCACCGGCGGCCCCTGCGGCTGAACCCCACGGCGGCCGAGCCGCCCCGGCCCACCGCCCGCGCCCGGCACCGTCCCCGGCTGCTACAAGCTCGCCGGCGCACTGCGGGAGCAGGGGCTGCTGCGGCGGCTCGGGGCGCTGGAGGGCGGCGTGGTGGTGCCGCCGCGCTACGACCTGGGGGAGTGGCGGGAGGGCGACGGCGCGTTCCACGCCACCGCCGTCGCCGGATACACCCGCAAGCTCGCCGCCCGCGTCGAAGGCCACGTCCGCGGCGGCGACTTCCCCGTGGTGCTCGGCGGGGACTGCAGCATCCTGTTCGGCGCGGTGCTCGCGCTGCGCCGACTGGGCCGCTACGGCGTCGCCTACCTCGACGGCCACGGCGACTTCCGGCACCCGGGCAACGCGACGGTGTCCGGCCCGGTCGGCGCCACGGCCGGCGAGGGTGTGGCGCTGATCAGCGGGCGGGGCCGGCCGGACCTCACGGACATCGACGGGCTGCGGCCGTACGTCCGCGACGACGACCTGAGCCTGCTGGGTGTCCGGGACGCGGACGAGGACCTGCCGGAGCCGACCGGGCTGGGTATCAGCCACACCGCGGTCGGCGAGATCCGGCGACGCGGCCCCGGAGCGGTGGCCCGCGAGACGCTCACCCGCTTCCACGCGTCGTCGCTCGACGGCTTCTGGATCCACCTCGACGCCGATGTCCTCGACCCCTCCGTCATGCCGGCCGTCGACAGCCCCGATCCCGGCGGACTGTTCACCGACGAACTCCGCGCCCTGCTGGCCCCGTTGGCCGCCTCGCCCCGCTGCGTCGGAGTCGACGTCACCATCTACGACCCGGACCGCGACCCCGAGAAGAAGGGAGCGGCCGTGCCGGCCGGGCTGCTGGAGGACGTCTTTGCGCAACCCTGACCCCGGCTGCCGCAAGAAGCCCTGTGCAGACGGCCGCTGACGCTGTTCCATGGTCAACAGGAGGCCGCCGGAGCCGAGGCGGCCAGGTCCAACCCTGCGAGGCAGCCGTGGCCACGAGTGTGCGACCCACCACCCTGACCCTTCCCGCCGCCCCCGTCGGCCCGGACAACCCGCTCCCGGCGCTGCGTGCCGGGAGTGAGGTGCACCGCATCGACGTCCCCCCGGGCGCCGGGCTCCCCGCCGACACCGCCCGCCAGATCGGTTACGGCCCGCTGCGCTCGATCCTGCCCGCGCGGCTGCGCGACGGCTACGGCCGCGACCGCCGCAGCACGGACTTCGACGCGCTCGTCCTGGAGAACGACCGGCTGCGCGCCACCGTCCTGCCCGGTCTCGGCGGCCGGGTGCACTCGCTCTTCCACAAGGCGTCCGGTCGGGAACTCCTCTACCGCAACCCGGTGTTGCAGCCCGCCGCCTTCGCGCTCAACGGCGCCTGGTTCTCCGGCGGCATCGAGTGGAACATCGGCGCCACCGGCCACACCGCCCTGTCCTGCGCCCCGCTGCACGCCGCTCGCGTCCCGGCACCGGACGGCGGGGAGATGCTCCGCCTGTGGGAGTGGGAGCGGCTGCGCGACCTGCCCTTCCAGGTGGACCTGTGGCTGCCCGAGGGCTCCGACTTCCTCCACGTGGGCGTGCGGATCCGCAATCCGCACCAGCACACCGTGCCGGTCTACTGGTGGTCCAACACCGCAGTCCCTGAGGACCACGGCACTCGGGTGCTGGCCCCCGCCGAAGCGGCCTGGCACTTCGGCTACGAACGGTCCCTGCGGCGCGTACCGGTGCCCCGCGCGGACGGCGCCGACCGGACGTACCCGCTGCGCAGCGAGTTCCCCGCGGACTACTTCTACGACGTGCCCGACGGCGCCCGCCGCTGGGTCGCCTCGCTCGACGGCGACGGCCGCGGCCTGGTGCAGACCTCCACCGACACGCTGCGCGGCCGCAAGCTCTTCCTGTGGGGTGCGGGACGGGCCGGACGGCGCTGGCAGGAGTGGCTCACCGAGCCGGGCACCGGCGGCTATGCCGAGATCCAGGCCGGGCTGGCCCGTACACAACTGGAGCACGTCCCGCTGGAGGCGGGCGGCGAGTTCACGTGGCTGGAGGCGTACGGGCCGCTGGCCGCGGATCCCGCGACGGTGCACGGCGACGACTGGGCGGCGGCCCGCTCCGAGGTCGCGGAGCGGCTGGCGCAGGCGCTGCCGCGGGCGGACGTCGACGCCGCCCATGCCGCCTGGCGGCCGTACGCGGACCACGAGCCGAAGGAGACGCTGGCCGTCGGATCCGGCTGGGGGGCGCTCGAAGTCGCCCGCGCGGTACTGGAGTTGCCCGGCACGCCGTTCGACGCGGCGACCCTCGGGGCGGCGCAGCAGCCGTGGCTGACGCTGCTCGAGACCGGCGACCTGCCGCCCGACGGCCCGCTCCCCGGCCCGGCGCTGGTCGCCCCGGCCTGGCGCGATCTGCTGGAGTCGGCGCTGCCCGGCCCGGCCACCGACTACCACCTCGGCCTCGCGCAGTGGCACGCCGGCGACCGCGCCCAGGCCGTGCGCAGCTGGGAGCGCGCCCTGGCGGCCGGTGGCGGGCGGCTGTCGCTGGACGCCCTGCCGCTGTACTGCCTGGCCGTCGCCGAGGCGGCGGCGGGCGATGGGGTGCGGGCCGCCGACCGGTACGCCGAGGCGTTCGGCTGCGCGGCGCAGTTCGCCCGGACGCTGGCGTCCGAGGACACGGCCGCACGCATCTGGCGGTCGGTGTTGCCGGCGCTCGCCCGGGAGGCGGTCCCCGCGCTGATCGCCGTGGGGCGGGCCGACGACGCCTGCGAACTGCTGGCGCAGCTGCGCCAGGAGGACCTGGCCGCCGGCCGGTTCCGGCTGCTGACCGCCCAGGTCCTGCTCGCCCAGGGAGCGGCGGCCGCGGCCCGCGCGGTCTTCGACGCCGGCTTCGAGATCGCCGACCTGCGGGAGGGCGACGAGACCCTCAGCGACACCTGGTACGCCATCGCCGAACGTCTCGTCGCGGGTCCCGGGCCGGTCACCGACGAGGTACGCGCCGCGGCCCGCGACCGGCACCCGCTGCCGGAGCGGTACGAGTTCCGGATGCGGCCGGTGTGACGGGCGGGCCGGCGGGGAGGGGCGGCCCGGTGCGACGGGCCGGGGCGGCGTCCGGCGGGGCCGGGCGCTCACCCCAGCGGCTTGTCCAGTACCGCCTTGCTGTGGCTGAAGGTGTCGAGGGAGTACTCGCCGTGGTACCGCCCCGTCCCGCTCTCGCCGACTCCGCCGAACGGCAGCTCGGGGGCGGTGAGATGGGCGACCGGGATGCCGAAGGCGAGAGCGCCGGAGGAGGTCTCGGCCAGTAGCCGGTCCTTGGTGCGGGCGGACTCGGTGAAGGCGTAGAGGGCCAGCGGCTTGTCGCGTTCGTTGATGAAGGCGATGGCCGCGTCCAGGTCGGGGACGGCGACGATGGGCAGCAGGGGGCCGAAGATCTCCTCCCGCATCACCGGCGCGTCGGGTGCGACATCGGCGAGCACGGTGGGCGCCACATAGCGGGTGGCCCGGTCGTGCCGGCCGCCGACGACGGTGCGCCCGCTGTCCAGGAGGGCGGTGAGCCGGTCGAAGTGGCGCGTGTTGACGATCCGTCCGTATTCCTCGGCGGTGGCCGGATCGCTTCCGTAGGTGGCGTGTACCGCCTCGGCGAGGTGCGGTTCGACGGCCTGCGCGGTGTCGCCGACGGCCAGGACGTAGTCGGGCGCGACGCAGGTCTGGCCGGCGTTGAGGAACTTGCCGGTGACGATCCGCCGGGCCGCGGCGGCCAGGTCCGTGCCCTCGTCGAGGACGACCGGGCTCTTGCCGCCGAGCTCCAGCGTGACCGGTGTCAGGTGCCGGGCGGCGGCCGTCATCACGATGCGGCCGACGGCGCCGTTGCCGGTGTAGAAGATGTGGTCGAAGCGCTGCTCCAGCAGGGCCGTGGTCTCCGGCACGGCCCCCTCGACGACCGCGACCGCCTCGTCGTCCAGATAGCGCGGCAGCAGCCGGGCGAGGGCGGCGGAGGTCTGCGGAGCCAGTTCGCTGGGCTTGACGACGGCGCAGTTGCCCGCGGCCAGCGCGCCGACCAGCGGCGCGAGTGCCAACTGGAGCGGGTAGTTCCAGGGGGCGATCACCAGGACGACGCCGAGCGGCTCCCGGACGACGTGGGCGGTGGCGGGCAGCAGGCGGTCGGGGAGCTGCGCGGGCCGGGGCATCAGCCACTCGTCGAGGTGGGCGAGGGTGTGGTCGATCTCGTGGAGGGTGAAGCCGATCTCGGTGCGGTACGCCTCCTGGGGGCCCTTGCCCAGGTCCGCGCCCAGCGCGGCCACGAGCGCGTCGCTCTGTTCGGTGAGCAGCGCGCGCAGTGCCTCCAGCTGGCCGCGGCGCCAGGCGGGGGAGGCGGTGCGGTGGGTGGCGAAGGTGCGGCGGAGGTGGTCGACGACGGCGGCCGGCTCCGGGGTGTGGGGGAGGGGGGTGTGCGATGCCATGTCCTCGACCGTACACGAAACGAAAATATTTCGTTTCGTATTGGTGGGTCGATAGACTCCCCCCGTGGCCGAACGCACCGAGAGCAGCCAGAGCGTCCCCGCCGGGCGGCAGCCCGCCCGCGGGCGCCCCCGCGACGCCGGCCGTGACCGGGCGCTGCTGGAGGCCACCGTGCAGGTCCTCCAGGAGAGCGGCTACGGCGGCCTGACCACGGCGGCCGTCGCCAAGCGGGCCGGGGTGTCCACCGCGACGCTCTACCGCCGCTGGCGCTCCAAGGAGGACCTGGTGGTGGGCACCGCCGTCCGCTGGGCCGGCGATCTGGGCCCGCAGCCGGACACCGGCGCCCTGGAGGGCGACCTGACCGCGCTGCTGCGGGACAAGGCCGAGACGCTGGAGGGCCCCGGCGGCCGGCTCCTGCACGTGCTGATCGGCGAGGCCGCGCACAACGAGGCGCTGGCCCGCGTCCTGGACACGGCCATCGTCCAGCCGGTCCGCGACCGGGCCGCCACCGTGGTCCGCCGCGCCGTCGACCGCGGCGACATCGCGCCGCTGGAGAACGCGCACGTCCTGGCCGACCTGGTCGTCGGTTCGATGGTCAGCCGCCTCTTCCTGACCCCGAACGCGGCGCACCCCGCCCCGGACGCGGCACACCCCGTCGCCGCCTCCTCGAGGTCCTCGGGGTCCTCGGGCGAGGCGATGGCCCGCGAACTCCTCCCGTTCCTGCTGCGGGCGCTGGGCGCCGGGACGGGCTGACGGCGCTCGGCTCGGGGCCCGCCGCGGCGCCCACCGGTAGGCCGTTCGGACGTTGTCTGCGCGACGTGGAATGAACCCCGGCCGTGACGCGTTGTCACGGATCATGAAGGCAATCACCGTGAACAGCTTCGGCGGGCCCTCGGCCCTGGAGTACACCGACCAGCCCACCCCGAAGGTCGGCCCCGACTCGGTCCTGATCCGGGTCCGGGCGGCCGGCGTCAATCCCGTGGACTGGAAGATCGTCGGGGGCTATCTCGACGCGATGATGAATGCCCACTTCCCGCTGATCCCCGGTTGGGATGTGGCGGGCGTGGTCGAGGCGGTCGGTGCGGACGCCCCCGAGTACGCGGTGGGCGACGAGGTCATCGGCTATGTCCGCAAGGACGAGGTGCAGCACGGCACCTTCGCCGAGCTGGTCGCGGCGCCGGTGCGCACCCTGGCGCGCAAGCCCGCCTCGCTCAGCTGGCAGCAGGCCGCGGGGCTCCCGCTCGCCGGGCTGACGGCCTATCAGTCGCTGGAGCGGGTCGGCACGAAGCAGGGGGAGACGGTCCTGGTGCACGCCGCGGCCGGCGGTGTCGGCGCGTTCGCCGTGCAGATCGCGGTGGCCCGGGGGGCCCGGGTCATCGGCACGGCGAGCGAGCGCAACCACGACTTCCTGCGCTCCCTGGGAGCCGAACCGGTGACGTACGGTGACGGACTGGAGGGCCGGGTGCGGGCGCTGGCGCCCGAAGGCGTGGACGTGGCGCTGGACTTCGTCGGCAACGGCGTCCTGGACGTCTCACAACAGTTGCTCAAGGACCGCAGCCGGCTGGTGTCCATCGCCGACGGCGAGGTCGCGGCGAAGGGCGGCCACATGGTGTGGGTGCGTCCGGACGCCGCGGACCTGACCGCGCTCGGCGAGCTGGCGGACGCCGGCAAGCTCGTGGTGCCGGTCGAGGCGACGTTCCCGCTGGCCGAGACGGCGGAGGCGTTCCAGCGCAGCATGTCGGGCCGGTCCCGCGGCAAGATCGTGCTGGAGGTGTCCTCCTGACGCGGACGCGGACGGGCACGCCGGCGGCGACACGGATGCCGAACCGATCCGCCGGGCCCGAGGGCGCCGCCCCGGGCCCGGCGGACCGGGGGCCGGCTCCTAAGCGCCCTGACCGGCTTCCTGGTTGCGGTCGACATACTCGAAGATCGAGCCGTCCGGATGCCGGGCCACGAGGTTGCGGCCGATCGGGGTCGCCAGCGGTCCCGCGATGATGTCCGCGCCGACCGCCGTCAGGTCGGCGACGGCGGCGTCCACGTCCTTCACGGCGAGGGTCGCAGTGATCTTCCGCAGCACCGACAGCTCCGCCTCCGGGCCGCTCATCAGGAAGAAGCACCCGACGGCCGCGACGGACACACCGCCGCGTTGGAAGCGGATGGCCTCGGCGCCGGTCAGCCGTTCGTAGACGTCGACCGCGGCATTGAGATCGCCGACGCACACTCGCAGTGAGGTCCCCAGAATGTCCATACGGACCAGCCTAGTTGGGCGTTCCCGCAGTGCCCACCGTGGTCACACCCGGCACAGGATCTCGCCGTGCAGGATGCCGAACCAGCCGTCCTCCTCGGCGCCCCACTCGCGCCAGGCGCGGGCGATCCGCTCGAGCTCCTCCGCCGTGGCGTGCCCGCCCTCCACCGCCCGCCGGGCGTAGGAGGAGGAGACCGTACGGTCCGCCCACAGCCGGCTCCACCAGGACCGTTCCTCGGGGGTGCGGTAGCACCAGGTGCCGGCGGTGGCGGTGACGTCGGAGGGGGCGAAGCCGGCCCGGCGGGCCCAGGCGTGCAGTCGGCGTCCGGCGTCCGGTTCGCCGCCGTTGGCCCGGGCCACCCGCAGATACAGCTCCAGCCAGTCCGACATGCCCTCGACCTCGGGGTACCAGGTCATCGCCGAGTAGTCCGAATCGCGGACGGCCACGATTCCCCCCGGCTTGGTGACCCGGCGCATCTCACGCAGCGCCTGGACGGGATCGCCCACGTGCTGGAGTACCTGATGGGCGTGCACGACGCAGAAGGTGTCGTCCGGATAGTCCAGTGCGTGGACGTCCCCGACCGCGAACCGGACATTCGACAGCCCGCGGTCGTCGGCCGTGGCACGCGCCCGGTCCAGCACGTCGGGTGCGTACTCCAGACCCGTCACCTGCCCGTCCGGCACGAGTGCGGCCAGGTCGGCGGTGATGGTGCCCGGGCCGCAGCCGATGTCCAGGATCTGCATGTGCGGGAGCAGCGAATCCAGCAGGTATCCGGCCGAGTTGGCGGCGGTGCGCCAGGTGTGGGAGCGCAGTACGGACTCGTGGTGGCCGTGGGTGTAGACGGCGGATTCCTGCGGCATGGTCGGCTCCTTCGCGTGACCGGTGCATACGGGTGACGTTGCGGCGACGTCTTGCGGCGCGCTGGTCACACGCTACGCGGTGGTCTCGCATCATGAGAGTTACATCTCACCATTCGGGCAGCAGGCGGTAGACCGTCAGCGCCTCGTTCTCCTTCTCCAGCGTCAACGACCCCTGGGACGGGGCGACTTCACCGTCGTAGGCGAGTGCTGTGCCCTTCGGGACGCCGCCGATGCGCAGGGTGCGCAGTCGGGCCTCGCCGAGGACGGGAGAGGAGCGCGGGGTACCGGTCAGGGCCGCGGCGAGCAGCCGGGTGCGGGCCAGCCGGCCGCCGTGCACCACCCGTACATCGAGCACCCCGTCCGCCAGGTCGTGGCGCCGCACCGGTGCCAGCCCCAGGCCCCGGTACTGGCAGTTGCCGACGAACACCATCCACACCGGGCGCCGCCTGCCGTTGACCTCGATCGTCAACGGCACGGCGGTACGCAGCACTTCCCAGGCCGCGAGCACGCCGGCGGGCCAGGCCCCGATCCGCCCGGCCCACTTCTCCCGGATCCGCACCAGCTCCGGATAGGCGCCGATGGAGAAGGTGTTGAGGAAGAGGTGCCCTTCGTGGTGCGGTTCGGCCCGGAACCGCGCCAGGTCCACGGCGACCGCCTCGCCGCTCTCCACGGCGCGCGCCGCCTGCGCGTACGTCTCGATCCCGAGGTCGTAGGCGAAGTGGTTGTGGGTGCCGCCGGGCAGCACCGCCAACGGCAACCCGTGCCGTACCGCGACGGCCGCCGCCGCGTTGATGGTGCCGTCGCCGCCGAGCACGCCCAGCGCCCCGCCCTGCTTGCGGGCCAGCTCCGCGCCCTCCTCCAGGACCTCTCCCAGCGGCCGCGCGTCCGGCCCGCCGAACAGCATCACGTCGGCCTGCGGCAGCACCCCGTGGACCTCCTGGGCCCGGTCGGGGAGCGGCCCCGAGCGCTGCCCCGAGCCCTGGTTGGCGACCACCACCAGGCCGCGCCCGCCGGGCAGCGCGGGGGCGTCCGCGCGCGGCCGGGCGGGCGGCGCGAGCTGGGCGCGGGTCGGCGCGAGACCGCGCACGGCGAACGCGGCGCCGGCGCCCAGCGCGGCCCCGGCCAGCACATCGCCGGGATAGTGCACCCCGGTGTAGACGCGGGAGAAGGCCACCGACGCGGCGACCGGCGCAAGGGCCAGCCCCCACCACTTCTTCTCGAATCCCACCCCGGTGGCGAAGGCCACCGCCGACGCCGCGTGCCCGGAGGGGAAGGAGGAGGTGAAGGGCTGGCGGTGCAGCCGGCGTATCACCGGCACCGTGTCCAGCAGTGGGCGCTCGCGCCGCACCGACCCCTTGCCCAGCGTGTTCACGGCCGCCGAGGCCGCCGCCAGCGAGGCGACCCCCCGCAGTGCGGCCCGCCTGCCGGGCCGGCCGCCCAGCACGGCCGCGCCCGCCGCGATCCCGCACCACAGCAACCCGTGATTGGCGGTACGCGACAGCCGGGGCAGCACCCGCTGGGCGCCCGGCCACTCGTGCGAGGCGACCCGGACGAAGGCCAGCCGGTCGAGGTTGCTCAGTACCTTTCGCATGCGGCAGCTCTTACCCAGGCCGCTCGGGAACAGGCCGGCCCGCCGCCGAACGGCGGTGGGCGGCGTGCTTGCATACGCCGATGATCAGGAGACGTCTCGACACCGACCTGGACGCCTGTGCGGCCGTCCTCGCCGAGGTGCACACCCGCAGCGGCTACCCGCACCACTGGCCCGTCGACCCGGCCGCCTGGCTGGCGGCCGAGGCGCCGGCCGCTGCCTGGGTCGCCGAGCTGGACGGCCGCGTCGTCGGCCATGCGGCGCTGCGCGGCGCCGAGATCAGCCGCCTGTACGTCGCCCCCGGGGCCCGCGGCCGGGGCCTCGGCCGGCTGCTGCTGCAGGCCGCGGCGGGGGAGGCCGCGGACCGCGGGCTGCGCCCCGTACTGGAGGTGCTGAGCTCCGACACGTCCGCCATCGCCCTGTACGAGCGGCTGGGCTGGATCCGGACGGGCAGCGAGCGGCAGGACTGGGGCGCGGGCGAGGAGGTGGAGGTGCACCACTACGCGGCGCCCGGCCCGTCCGGACAGCACAGCTGACCGCGGCCGGCAACCGCACCGGCCGACGGCACCCGGCCGGAGCGCCCGCCACCCGTTCGGCGCAACACGCCGGCCGTCCCGCTCGCCGCCGCAGCCGCCGCGGCAGGGCGGGGCGGCCGCCGCCGGAGGGCCGTGGGCGGGCCGGACGCCGGGCTGCCCGGCACCCTGCCGGCTGCCATGCTGGCGAGCGACAAACGACGACATTCGAGCCGATCGCTGGACACTCGCGTCGCGGACCGGCCGCGGCGCGGAACGCACCCGCCGCGGCGCCCGGACCTGCCCGCGCAGCCGGCGGATCCGCTCGCCCCTCTCACTTCGGGAGCTCAGCATGGCATCCTCCCCGAACGTCTGGAACTGCCCTTTCGACTACGCCGAGGCCCTTGAGTTCGACCCGACGCTCAAGCGCCTGCTGGACGAGGAGCCGGTGGCCCGCATCCGGCTGCCGTACGGGGAGGGCGAGGCCTGGCTCGTCACCCGCTACGAGGACGTGCGCACGGTGACCACCGACCGGCGCTTCAGCCGGCACGCCGTCATCGGGCGGGACTTCCCCCGGATGACGCCGGAGCCGATCGTCCAGGACGAGGCGATCAACGTGATGGACCCGCCCGCCAGCAGCCGGCTGCGGAGCCTGGTCTCCAAGGCGTTCGCGCCGCGGCACGTGGACCGCATGCGGGCCCGCACCCAGCACGTCGTGGACGAACTGCTGGACCGGATGACGGAGTACGGCGCCCCGGGCGACGTGATGGAGCATCTGGCGGCCCCGCTGCCCCTGACGACGATCTGCGAGGTCCTCGACATCCCCGAGGCGGACCGTGCGCGGCTGCGCGGATACGCCCGCACCATGATGAACACCAGCCTCGACAACCGCGACGCCGCGGTCCGGGCCAAGGCCGAGATGCGGGAGTACTTCGCGACGCTGACCGCGCACCGCCGCGAGCACCCGGGCGACGACCTGATCAGTGCCCTGGCCACCGCCCGGGACGGCGACGAGATCCTCGACGCGCGGGAACTGACCGTGATGGCCATGGTCCTGCTCATCACCGGTCAGGACACCACGACCTATCAGATCGCCAACCTCTCCTACACGCTGCTCACGCGACCCGAGGAGCTCGCCGCGCTGCGCGCCCACCCCGAAAGGCTTCCGCAGGCGATCGAGGAGATGCTGCGGTTCATCCCGTTCCGCAAGGGCGTCGGCATCCCACGCGTCGCCACCGAGGACGTCGAGTTGAGCGGGGTGACGATCCGGGCGGGCGACATCGTCCACGTCTCCTATCTGACCGCCAACCGGGACAGCCGCAAGTTCGACCGGCCCGACGAGCTGGACCTGGACCGCGAGAAGCCGTCCCACATGACCTTCGGCTGGGGCGGACACCACTGCCTGGGAGCCCCGCTCGCCGTCACCGAGCTCGAAGTGGCGCTCGGCAGCCTCCTGGACCGCTTCCCCGACCTGAAACTGGCGAAGCCGGCCGAGGAGGTGCGCTGGAACGAAACCTCCATCTGGCGCTATCCGCTCGCCCTGCCGGTCACCTGGTGACGAGGCCGGTGGCGGCGCAGCGGCATGCGAACTTCACCCGGCTGCCGTACGGTTGCTTGAGATCGCCCCGCTTCCAACGGGGTGAATTCATTTCTTCGACGGCTGGCCCGCCTGCGTCCCTCTCAGGGGCCCGACCCGGGTCGCCGGAACCGTCAGTGGTTCTGCTGCCGTGAAACGTATGCACATTGCCGCGACGGATCCCGTCGGCCACAGGCCCCATCGCAGGGACTGCACCGAGCGGACCACGGTCTGCTAGGAGAGCAATCCATGGCGGTTCTGTGCAAACCGGCAATCGCGGTCCCGGAGTACATCATCACCCAGGACGACACCCTCGAACTGGCACGGCAGCTGCACTACGACCACCTGCAGCTGAAGAAGGTGCTCCGGCTCATCGAGCACACGGGCGTGGTCAGACGGCATTTGATCCAGCCGATCGACAAGGTGCTGGAGCATCCCGGGCTCGACGCCCGGAGCGCCATTTACGAGGAGGAATCCAAGGCCCGGGTACCCGCCGTGGTGCGCCGGGCACTTGACCAGGCGGAGCTGGAAGCGGACCAGATCGACCTGATCATCTATGTCTCCTGCACCGGCTTCACGATGCCGGCGCTGACCGCGTGGCTCATCAACACCATGGGCTTCCGGTCGGAGACCCGGCAGATCCCGATAGCGCAACTCGGCTGTGCGGCCGGGGGCGCCGCGATCAACCGGGCGCACGACTTCTGCCGGGCGTACCCCGACGCCAACGTGCTCATCGTCGCGTGCGAGTTCTGCTCGCTGTGCTACCAGCCCACGGACATCGACGTGGGAAATCTGCTGTCCAACGGCCTGTTCGGCGACGCGGTCGCCGCCGCCGTGGTCCGTGGGGAGGGCGGCGTCGGTGTCCGTCTGGAGCGCAACGGCTCCTACCTCATCCCGCACACCGAGGACTGGATCTCCTACGCGGTGCGGTCCACCGGGTACCACTTCCAGCTGGACAAACGCGTGCCCGGCACCATGGAACCCCTCGCCCCCGCCCTGCGCGCCGTCGCGGAGCAGGAGCAATGGAACGCGAGCAAGCTGGACTTCTACATCATCCACGCGGGCGGGCCGCGCATCCTGGACGACCTGTGCCGCTTCCTCGACGTGCCTCCCGAGGCGTTCCGCTTCAGCCGCGCGACCCTCACCGAGTACGGCAACATCGCCAGCGCCGTGGTTCTGGACGCCCTGTCCCGGATGTTCGACGAGGCGTCGGCCCTGGAGGGGCAGCGCGGAATACTGGCGGGCTTCGGACCCGGCATCACGGCCGAGATGGCGCTGGGCACCTGGAGCGCCGGCCCGGCCGAGGCGGAGTGAGGCCCCGCCGCCGGCCGGCCCCACCGGGGTGAGCCGACCGAGCGCGCACCGACTCGTACGCACGAGCGAACCGACGCCCCGTACGGTCCCGGTCCGGCCCGCCCCCCCCCGGGCCGGACCGGGACCCCTGCCTCCCGGCGCTGACGTGTCGCCCCCGGTCGCCACCCGCGCCATCTGCCAAGGTGGTCGGAGCCGTCAATCATGTGATGGGCCCACGATCGGCCGCCCGCGCGGAGTGTGGAGGTACGGATGCAGCGGACCGCCCCGGATCCGGCCCCGGACCCGCCGGTGGGCCTCCCGGTGCTCCCGGACCTCGCCGCGCACCTCGCCGCGGCAGCCGGCCGCAGCGAACCGGAGCCCCCCGGTGGCTCCCGGCCGCTGCGCACCGCCGCCTGCGGCTACTGGGAACGCCGTGGCCTGGTCACCGGCCCCGACCACACGCTCGCCGCCCCGGGTGCACCGGCCCTGCTGCTCGCCCTGTACGCCGCGGCCGGCGGAGCCGTCGTACTGCCCCGACCGTGCTCCCAGTGGTACGCACCGCCCGCCCGGCTGCTCGGCCGGCCGGTGCACCTCGCGCCGGTGCCGGCCGAATCGGGCGGGGTGCCCGACCCGTTCGCGCTGCTGGAGACCGTCCGCCGGGCCCGGATGCGCGGCGAGGACCCGCGCGTTCTGGTGCTGTCCGTCGCCGACGACCCGACCGGCACCTGCCCGGCGCCGGAGCAACTGCACGAGGTGTGCGAGGCGGCGGCGGGGGAGGGCCTGTGGGTCGTCAGCGACGAGTCGCACCGCGATCTGCTGCACGATCCGCACGACACCGTCGTCCTCAGCCCCGCCGAGATGCTGCCCGCCGAGGTGGTGGTGCTGACCGATCTGCGGGCCGCCCTCGCCCCGGCCTCCTGGCCCGCGGCGCTCGCCCGTTTCCCGGACACCCCACGCGGCGCCGCCCTGCGGTCCGCCGCCCTGGACGCCCTGACCGCACTGCGCACCCCGCTGCCCGGGCCGCTCGCCTGCGCCGTCGGCCACGCCCTCGGCGAACCCGGCCCGGTACGCACCAGAACCGTCGCCGCCGCCCGGCTGTACGGAGCCCTGGCCACCGCGCTCCACCGCACCCTCACCGAGGCGGGCGCCGTCTGCCGCCCGCCGCACTCCGGCAGCCATCTCTACGCCGACCTCGAACCGCTGCGCCGGGCCCTGGCGCCTCGTGGCATCACCGGATCCGCCGCGCTGGAACGGGAGCTGGCGCCCTGGTCGGCCCGCGGCGGACACCGCTTCGGGGACGACCCGGCGACGCTGCGGGTGCGGCTGGGCTCCGAGGCGCTACTGGGCGCCGACCCGGAGCAGTACGGGCGCGCCCTGGAGGCTCCGGACCCCCTGCAAATTCCTTCCGTAGCAGAGTCGTTGACCGCTCTGTCGCGGGCGCTGGCCGCGCTCGCCGCCCCGGCGGGCGGTTGATCCGCCCGCCCGGCAGCCCCCTCCCGTCCTCGATGCCGTCCCCCGGTGCGCCCCCCCGAATGGAGCCCCTCGATGACCGAACAGACCGAGCGCGCGGTCGCCGACGCCCACCCGGCAGCCGGCGCGCCCGCACCGCCCCGCACCCCCGGCCCCGCCGCCGTCCCGCAGCCCGCCCCGCCGGCACCGGCCGAGCCGCGCCCCCTGGGGGAGCCCCGCACCTGGCCGCGGGACTTCACCGACCGGCTCACCGCGCCGCTCCCCGGCGTCCGCGCCCTGGCCCGGATCGCCCGGGAGGGCAAGCTGCGACCGGTCACCGAGTCGCTGTGCGAGATCCAGGAACTCCCCTTCGCGCCCGGCCCGATGCCCGCCGCCGGCCCCGCGACCGTCGCCCTCACCTGGGCCGGGCACGCCAGTTGGGTGATCCGGATCGGCGGCCTGACGGTACTGGCGGACCCGGTCTGGTCCCGCAAGATCCTGGGCACCCCCGCGCGGGTCACCCCCGTGGGCGTCCGCTGGGAGGACCTGCCGCCCATCGACGCCGTGGTCATCAGCCACAACCACTACGACCACCTGGACGCCCCGACCCTCAAGCGACTGCCGCGCCACACCCCGCTGCTCCTCCCCGCGGGGCTTGCGCCCTGGGCGCGCCGCCGCGGCTTCACCTGCGTCACCGACCTCGACTGGTGGGAGGCCGTCGAACTGCCCGCCCCCGGCGGCACCGTGCGCTTCGACTTCGTCCCCGCCCACCACTGGAGCAAGCGGACGCTGACCGACACCTGCCGCACCCTGTGGGGCGGCTGGGTGCTCACCGCGCCCGACGGACGGCGGCTGCACTTCGCGGGGGACACCGGCTACGGCCACTGGTTCGAGGAGATCGGCCGCCGCCACCCCGGTATCGACCTGGCGCTGCTGCCCATCGGCGCGTACGACCCGCGCTGGATCCTGCGCCCGGTGCACACCGACCCGGAGGAGGCCGTACGGGCCTGCCAGGACCTGGGCGCACGGGCACTGGTGCCCATGCACTGGTCCACCTTCCTGCTCTCCGCCGAACGGCCCCTGGAGCCCCTGCACCGGGTCCGCGCCGCCTGGGCCGCCACCGGCCGCCCCCGCGAGGACCTGTGGGACCTGCCGGTCGGTGCGTCCCGGGTGCTCGCCGAGCGCTGAGCGCGGACCCGGACGGCCGGGAACCGGACGGCCGGGAACCGGACGGCCGGGGAGCCCCGGCCGGGTCACCCCTTCGTGCCGTCCCCCGGCCGGACCCGCCGCCACAGGGCCGCCGCCACAGGGCCGGCGCCGCACTGATCACCAGGGTGAGCCCGACCGCCGCGGCCACGTCCCACATCGCCGAGTAAGGCGGCGCACGGCGGGCTGGGCGGGGCACAGGGCCGTCCCTTCCTGCTGTGGCCGGCCGGCCGAGCTGACGGCGCCGATGCCGGACGGCGAGGTGCTGACCGGCGCCGAGCGGGTGCACCACGTACTGCGCCGGTGGCTGCGCGAGGGCGCCGACGGGCCGCAGCAGCCCCTCGGGTCGGGGGAGCCGCTCGGGTCGGGGGAGCCGCTCGGGCCGGGGGAGCCGGAACCACGGCGCACGGCCGGGGGATCCGCGGCATCCCCGCCCGCGGCCGACCGCCCCCGGGCGGAGGACGGCAAGCGCTGATCCGGCGCCGCGCCGAACCGCCCGCCCGGCCGCCGGATCGCGCGGCCGAGCATGCTCCCCGCCGGCCGGGACCCGACAGCACACCCGACAGCACACTCAAGGGCATCCGGACGGCGGCCACTTCGCCCCACACGTGGGGAGGGTGGCGGCGTTCCCGGCCGGCGGCGCATCTCCACCGTCCGCCCACCGTCCTGCGGTCAGGCGGCACGGCCGAAGATTTTCGCTCGGCAGGCGGGTCGGACAGGACGAATCACAGCGATTTTGAGTCGTGCGCGCGGCCGGTGACCATGGGCTCCGCCGGTACCCCGGCGAGCCAGCACGATGAGAGACGCGCCCACACCATGCACCGCGATCCCGCCGCAGAGGCCACACCCACCGCCTCTGACCTGCACATCCCATCAAGGCGTCCGTTTCGGATGAACCTGATCACCGCCACCGCTCTGGTGATGGGCAACATCATCGGCGGCGGCATCTTCCTGCTGCCGGCCTCGGTCGCCCCGTTCGGCACCGTCAGCCTGCTCGCGTTCGGCGTCCTCACCCTCGGCGCGGTCGCCCTGGCCCTGGTCTTCGGCCGGCTCGCCCGACGTCACCCGGACACCGGGGGCCCCTACGTCTACGCGCGCGAGGCGTTCGGCGACTTCGCCGGGTTCCTGTCCGCCTGGTCGTACTGGACCATGACCTGGGTCAGCAACGCGGCGCTCGCGGTCGCCGCCGTCGGCTACGTCCACGTCCTCTTCCCCGGCCATGCGTCCGCCGGCACCGACCTGGCCGTCGCCCTCGGCGCGCTGTGGCTGCCGGCCCTGGCCAACTTCGCCGGCACCCGCTATGTGGGCGCCGTGCAGCTCGTCTCCACCGTCCTCAAGTTCGTCCCGCTGCTGTTCATCGCCGTCGTCGGCCTGTTCTTCTTCGACCCGGACAACCTCGGCGCGTTCCACGAGGGGGGCGGCAGCACGGTCGGCGGCCTGTCAGCGGCGGCCGCGATCCTCCTCTACAGCTATGTGGGCGTGGAGTCCGCGGCGATGAGCGCGGGCGAGGTCCGCGACCCGGAGCGCAACGTGGGCCGGGCCACCGTCCTGGGAACCGTCGGCGCCGCCGTCGTCTACCTCCTGGGGACCGTCGCCGTCTTCGGCACCGTCGCGCACGACAAGCTGGTGCACTCCACGGCGCCGTTCTCGGACGCGGTGAACGCGATGTTCGGCGGCCACTGGGGCGGGACGGTCGTCGCCGGCGCGGCCGTGATCTCCATCATCGGCGCCCTCAACGGCTGGACGTTGATGAGCGCCCAGTCCCCGTACGCCGCCGCCAAGGACGGCCTCTTCCCCGCGCCCTTCCTGACCAAGCGGCGGGGCGTCCCGACCTTCGGCGTCCTCGCGGCCGTGCTGCTGGCCAGCGCCCTGACCGTGATCAACTACCTGACCGGCGCCGGCGGCGTCTTCGAGATCCTGGTCCTGATCACCACGTTCTCCGCGACCGTCCCCTACCTCCTCGCCGCCGGCGCCCAGATCTACTTCCTGCTGACCGGCCGCCGCGACCAGGTCCGGCCGGCCCGCTTCGCCCGCGACCTGACCCTCGCCCTGGTGGCGTTCGGGTTCACGTTCTGGCTGGTGGCAGGGGCCGGCTATGCGGCGATCTACCAAGGCGTGCTGTTCCTCTTCGCGGGGATCCTGGTCTACGCGGTGATGGCGGCGCGCAGGGCCGGGCGGGAGAACACGGTGGAGGCGGAGCCGGACACCGACCCCGCCGCGGCGGAAGCGACGGCGCACACCCCGGACCGGGCCTCCGCGGCGGCACGCTAGCCGCCGTCCGGGAGCCGCGAGGCGAACCGGCCCTCGCGGCCCCCCGTCCGCACGCCGTTGCCACCGTCGGCAAAGGCGTGCGGACGTCGTCACGCCGACCGGGGCCGCCGTCCTGCCCCCGTCGCGCGCAGCGGCGCGCCGACACGGTGCAGATGACGCAGTGCCTCCCGGTACGAGGTGAGGAATCCCGTCTCGTGGTACGGGACGCCGATCTCGGCGCAGTACTCCCGCACGATCGGCCGGGCGCGGCGCAGCTGCGGCGTCGGCATGTGCGGGAAGAGATGGTGCTCGATCTGGTGGTTGAGGCCGCCGAGCAGCACGTCGGTGACGCGTCCACCGCGCACGTTGCGCGAGGTCAGCACCTGCCGCCGCAGAAAGTCCGGGCGTTCGGCGCCGGTCAGCGTCGGCATGCCCTTGTGGTTGGGCGCGAAGGTGCAGCCCAGATAGACGCCGAACACGGCTTGGTGGACGAAGAGGAATGTCAGCGCCTTACCGGGCGGCAGCACCAGGAAGAGCGCACCGAGATACATCGCCGCATGCGCGGCCAGCAGCCCGGCCTCCGTGCCCCGGCGCCTCATCGACGACGACCGGAGCGCTCGCACGCTCGACACATGGAGGTTGAACCCCTCCAGGGTGAGCAACGGGAAGAACAGCCACGCCTGATGGCGGCCCAGGAAGCGCGGCAGACCAACGGCGGCCCGTGCCTGGTCCTGGGACCACACCAGGATGTCGGGCGCCACGTCCGGGTCGAGCTCCTCGTGGTTGGGGTTGGCGTGGTGCCGGGTGTGCTTGTTCATCCACCAGCCGTACGACATCCCGACGCCGAGGTTGCCGAACAGCCGGCCGGCGATCTCCCCGGCGCGGCGCCTGCGGAACACCTGTAGATGGGCCACGTCATGGGTGACCAGCGCGATCTGCCCGAAGACCACGGCCAGCACACCGGCCACCGCCAGCTGCCACCAGCTGTCACCGACCGCAAGAAAGGCCGCCCAGCTCCCGGCGAACGCCGCGGTCACCAGGGAGAGCCGGGCGGCGTAGTACCAGGGCCGGCGCCGGAACAGCCCGGCCTGCATGACGCGGCGCGACAGCCGGGCGAAATCGCTGCCGGGCGGTGTGCCCGGGGCGACGGGCGGCGGGCCCGAGGGGGTGGGTGGGACAGGGGGCCGGAGGCTCGTTGTCATACGGCCGAGTCTTCCGGCGGGGAGGGAGCGCCGACAGCCGATCACCCCCCGGTCGCTCCGGGGGCCACCGGGGGGCTCCCACCGGGGGCTGTCCGGGTGTCCCACCGGGGGGTTCCCGGGACCCCACGGGCCGGCTCCCGGCACCTGCCGCCCCGTGCTGCCCTGACCCGCGGGGTCATCGCCCCCCGCCCCGGCGGGCCGCACCGGACCAGGCGGTCGCCGCCTTCACCGACCGGGCGACCTGCACCGATCCCCTGACCGAGGCCACCGGCCAGGTCACGGCTCCCGGCCCGTCCGCACGCTCACCACTCCCGCTTCCGCAGCTGCGCGAGCGTCTCCGGGTCGGCGGGCAGGAGGGTCTCCACCGCCAGTTCGGAGACCGTCACGTCCATCGGGGTGTTGAAGGTGGCGATGGTGGAGATGAAGGACAGCACCGTGCCGCCGTGCTCGATGACCATCGGCAGCGCGAAGGGCGGATGTTCGCCGGTGGCCGCCACCTCCCGCCCGCCCTCGGGCAGCGGATACTGCCGTACCTCGTCGTAGAGCGCCTTCAGCGGCGCGGAGCGAAGCAGCGCCAACTGCCGTTCCATCTGGGTGAGGAGATGGCCGCGCCACTCCAGGAAATTGCGGATACGGGGCGCCAGGCCCCGCGGATGCAGGGTGATCCGCATGGCGTTGAGCGGCGGCCGCAGCAGGGACTCGTCGACCCCCTCCAACAGCAGAGCGATGCCGCGGTTGGCCGCCTGCACGGTGTACGTCCCGTCCACCACCAGCGCGGGGAACGGTTCGTAGCCGGTCAGCAGCCGTTCCAGGGCAGTGCGCAGGGCGGCCATCGCGGGGTCGTCCAACGGCGTCTCCGCGAATGTCGGCGCGTAACCTGCGGCGACCAAGAGGGCGTTGCGCTCCCGTACGGGGACGTCGAGGTGTTCGGCGAGCCGCAGCACCATCTCCTGGCTGGGGCGGGAGCGGCCGGTCTCGATGAAGCTGATGTGCCGGGCGGAGGAGTCGGCGCGCAGGGCCAGTTCCAGCTGGCTGATCCTGCGCCGGTCGCGCCATTCGCGCAGCAGCGTCCCCACACCCGTGGCCTGGGGCCCGAGCGTCGCGGCAGTCGTCATGGAAGGGACGGTAGCCGACCGGCTGCGGGGCGGCGGGCGGGCGGCCCGTACCCGCACTGCCCCGCGGCGGTGGGCCGGGCCGAGGCCGGGCCGCGTGCGGGGGCGCGTGCGGGGGCGCGAAGGTGCCCAGGCGTGCCACGCTGGGATCGTCCGGCATCCGGTGAGGAGAGGAGAGCGCCATGAGCGCTCAGGTGGAACCGCTCGACGACAAGGAGATCCAGGACCGTCTGGCGGAGCTGCCCGGCTGGTCCGCCGAGGGCGGGCTGCTCCGCCGCAGCTACGCCTTCCACGGTCACCTCCCGGCCGCCGTGACGGTCATCCATATCGCGCAGATCCAGGAGGAACTGGGCCATCACGCCGATCTGACCCTGGGCTACAACCGGCTGTCCGTCGCCGTGAACACCCACAGTGTCGGCGGCCGGATCACCGGCCTCGACTTCGACCTCGCGCGCCGCATCGAGGAGCTCGCCCCCGCCCATGGGGCGCGCTGACCCCCGCGGTGGGCGTCAGGTCTGCTCCGGCACCTTCACCACGCGGCCCGCGCGGACCAGCTCCGCGTTGAACTGGGCACCGGACAGCAGCGACAGATGCGAGAACCACAGCCAGATGAGGAAGACCAGCGGGCCCGCGAGCGAGCCGTAGAGGCGGTTGAAGGTCCCCACGTACGACACATAGGCCGAGAAGCCCGCGGAGGACACCAGCCACAGCAGGACCGCCACCATGCCGCCGGGCGCCGCGCGCCGCACGCCGCGCGAGGTCGGCGGCCCGGAACGGAACAGCACCATCGCGAGGACGGCGGCCAGCAGGAGCAGCAGGGGCCACTTCAGGAGGTTCCAGCTGGCTTCGCCCGCTTCGCCCAGCCCGAGCCCCCGGCCGAGGGCGCGCGCGATGGGCCCGCTCACCAGCAGCACCACCGCGCTGCTGATCAGGAGCGCCATCAGCAGCAGCGCGGTCGCCAGGATCCGCGGCGCCTTGCGCCACGGTGGCCGGTCGTCCTTCGTACGGTGCATCGCGTGCAGTGCCCGGCGGAACACCGCCAGATAGCTGCACGACGACCACAGCGCACTGACCAGCGCGCCGCCCACCACGACCCAGGCGGCGGTGTGCTGATGGGCCATGACGATCAGTGCATGGCGCACGGCCGTGCCGGAGCCGGCCGGGGCGAGGGAACTGATCTGCTGGATGAGCTGCTCGGTGGCCTCGGGGTCGGCGAGGCCGATCAGGGACACGGTGACGATGATCGACGGGAGCAGCGCCAGCACCGAGTAGTAGGTGAGGCTGGCCGCCCAGTCCGTCACGTCGTCGTGCCACACCGCGACCGGCGTGCGGCGCAGCGCGGTGCGGCACTGGGCCCACGTCGGCAGCCTGGTGTGGTCCGGCGGGGCGGCGGGCGGCGCGGAGGTCGCGTGCGGAGCGGCGTCAGCGCCCATGGCGGTCTCCCGGTGTCACGTGCCCCGGCCGCCGCTCCCCGTGCGGCCGGGACCGGCCGGTGTGCCCGTGGCGCATACCGATGCCGCCCATCTCGTGTCCGTCCTCTCAGTCGATCCACCCTCGGGGTGCGCCGGCCGGGTCGGGCCGCCGGCCCGTTTCCTCACTCCGTGCCCCGTTGGCCGGGACATGTGCCCGTTGTCCCGGCCCTGCATCATCTCCCGGCTCCGGGGCCGCGACCCGCACGACCGCCGATCCCGTCGTTCCACCATCTGCCCCGCCCGGGCCGGGCCACCGGGCCGGGGTCCGCCCCGCGCCGTCCGTGCCCGGGGCGGCGTCAGGCGAAGGCCAGGCCCCGCCACGGCGAGGCCGGGTCCTGGGTGAGGACGCGGTGGATGTGCAGGGTCTCGGCGTACTGCGGCCCGAACCAGCCGTTGTCGTACGCCAGCATGCGGCCCAGCGCGTACCCCGCGGCGAACTCCGCCCACGAGCCGTACGCCTCCCGCGCTCCTTCGGCGGCCCGCAGCACGGCCTGTTCGGCCTGCGGCGGCGCGCACAACCGGGCGCTCAGGCCCCAGCGGACGAGGTTCACGGCGTGCGCGAGATCCATCGCGACCAGCGACACCACGCGGCCGTCGGGCGGCAGCAGCCCGTCCGTGCGGAAGCGTTGCTCGTAGCGGGCGACGAGCTCGGGCAGATCGGGTGCGGCCGTCGTGCCGCCGCCCGCCGAGGAACCCGCCGCCTCCTGCGCCGCCGCCCCGAGGGTGCCGTCAGCCGCCGTCTCCGGGGCGCCGTCGGCGTCCGGCGACGGCCGCGTCCCGGCCCGCGCGCGCAGCGCCGCCTCGGTGTCGGCCGGTGCGAACCGGGCACCGAGCAGCTGGTCCAGGCGCTGCTGCCAGCTCGCCGGGTCGGTCACCGACCACTGCTCGCGCAGCGTCCTGGCGTCCGTCTCGGGGTCGAGGAAGGCGGTGCCGAGTTCGTTCCACGGGACGCTGTGGTGCACCGCGAGGGGGGCGCCGCAGGCCAGCCCCTGCGCGAGCGGACCGTGCAGCGGGCCGCCGTAGTGCGTGGTCAGCAGCCCGCCGGGCCGTACGCCGACCTGCGCGCGGATCCGCATCCAGTGGGCGCGGTGGCCGGGTGTCGCGGCCAAGTACGCGGCGGACGGCGTGCCGGGATTGACGGCCAGCCGCCATTTGTCATGGGGCCAGTCCTGGGCCAGGTCCTCGATCGAGACCCGGTCGAAAATCTGCTGTGGCTGCCACGGCGGCAGCATGCCGCGCGTCAGGACGGGAATGCACTTACCGCCCGTCGCGGGATCGTCGTAGACGGGCAGTGGGTCCTGACCCTGCTGTGGCGCCGCCAGATACAGATCCTCGCCGGCGACCGCCGCGACCTGTCCGTCCCCGTCACCACGCGCCGTCGCTTCGCACAGCCGCCGCTCCGTCTCGGTCGGCGGCATCCATCCCGGAGTAGCCACGTGCCAGACCCTACGGTGAGCCGGTGGTCCGACGGGAACCGGGGTTTGCCGAACCGGCAAGGAAGGTTGCCCGGAATCGATCCGTATCGGAGGCTCGACCGTATGAGCAATCCACATCCCGCCGGCAACCGCCACCACGCCGGTCACGGCCACCACGCCGGGCACGATCAGGACGCCACCCAGGTGGACTGGGAGGTGCTGGGCCCGCACCTCGAGCGCGGCGCCGAGGTGCACACGCCGGTCTACGAGCAGGCGGCAGTGTGGCTGCGCGAGCTGCTCACCGCCGCCGACGGTCCCGATCCGGACGCGGTGCGCCGGGTGTTCGACATCGGCAGCGGCCCGGGCGTCGCCGGCTGCGTCCTCGCGCTCGCCTTCCCGGAGGCCGAGGTGGTGGCGGTGGACCCGGCCGAGGCACTCCTGGACCGGGCCCGCGAGCGTGCCGCCCGCCTGGGCCTGGGCGACCGCTTCCACACCCACGTCGCCGAGGTCCACGACGGGCTGGACGCCCTCGGCGGCGCCGACGTCATCTGGTCCAGCCGGGCCCTGCACCACATCGGTGACCAGCGGGGCGCGGTGGCCACCCTCGCCGGGCATCTTCGCCCCGGCGGTCTGCTCGCCATCGCCGAGGGCGGTCTGACCCCCCGCTTCCTGCCGCGCGACCTCGGCATCGGCCGCCCGGGGCTGCAGTCCCGCCTCGACGCGGTCGGCGAGGAGTGGTTCACGCGGATGCGCGCGGCGCTCCCGGACACCGCGCAGGACATCGAGGACTGGCCCGCCTTCCTCGCCGACGCCGGCCTGTGCACCCCGTGCACCCGCAGCTTTCTCCTGGACCTGCCGGCCCCGCTGCCCGACGCCGCCCGCGACTACGTCGTCGCCACCCTCGTCCGCATCATCGAGGGGTACGGCGACCAGCTGGACCCGGAGGACCTGACCACCCTCACCCGTCTCACCGACCCGCACGACGCGGCCGGTCTGGCCCGCCGCCCGGACGCCTTCCTGCTGTCCGTCCAGACGGTCCACACGGCCCGCGCGCAGTAACCGGAACGACCGCGCGGCCGGGGGCGGGCGTGCGGCCGCCCGGGCCGCGCCAGCGGGCCGCCCGCCCCCGCACCGCCGTGCGCGCCTCCTCGGCGCAGGGTCTCAACTCCCGTTCATCGGCTTCGGGTTGATCACGGCGAAGGGTGCGCCCTGCGGGTCCTGGACGACGGCCATCCGCCCGGCCACCATGTCGAAGGGCGCCTTGAGCGTCGAACCGCCGGCCTCCTGCAACGTGGCGACCGTCGCGTCGGTGTCGGGCACCGCGAAGTACGTCAGCCAGTGGGAGGGGGTGCCGGGGGGAGCGCCCGCGGGCATCGACTGGAGTCCGCCCACCGGCCGTCCCTGCACGGCGAGGGCGAAGTAGCCCTCGGCGCCTTCCATGGGCTCGGCCCGGATACCGAGGGCGGTGTCGTAGAAGGGGGCCGCGACCTCCCGGTCGGTGGTGTTCAGCTCGTTCCAGATCACCGCGCCGTTCTCGTTGACGATGCCGGCGCCGGGGAAGTCGCGGGCCTGCCAGACGCCGAAACCCGCTCCGGCGGGGTCGGCCGCGATGCACATCCGGCCGAGGGTCATCACGTCCATGACGGGCATCAGCACCGTGCCGCCCGCAGAATTCACCGCCTGCTCGGTGGCGTCCGCGTCGGCGGAGGCGAGATAGGTCGTCCACACCGTCGGCGGCGCGGGCTGGCCGCCCATCGGGACGGCGGCCATGATGCCGGCCACCGGTTTGCCGTGCAGCTGACACACGGCGTAGCCGCCGGTCTCCGGTGGCCCGATCTCGCCGGTCCAGCCGAAGAGGCCGGAGTAGAAATCGATGGCTGCCTGCTGGTCGGGGGCTGCGAGATCGACCCAGCAGGGCGTCCCGGGCGCGTAAGGGGCGGTGACTTCGGGCATCGTTGCCTCCTCGGTGGGGGCGCCGCTCATGCCCTGATGACATGAGGGAGTGCGCTGCGTGCCCCTGCCGGTGGGCGCAGGGACCGCCCGCTCCCTCCAGATTTCCCGCCACCCGCCGGGCCCGCCACTCGGCAGCCGGATCCGGCCACGCGACGTACGACCACGAGGCCCCGGAGCAACCGGACGGGCCGGTCGGCACCACGGGGGGTGAGCCACGGCCGTAGGCCCCCGGACCTGTCGTCCGAGGGCCTGCCGCACGGCTCCGTACGTCGCCGGGCCGGGATGTTCGAGGTAGCTCAGGCCACGTCGAAGGTGGCCGGGTCCGGGCCGAGGCGGTTGCCCGTGTCGAGGCCGGCGACGGCGTTCAGATCGGCGTCGTCCAGCTCGAAGCCGAAGACGTCGATGTTCTCCCGGATCCGGGACGGGGTCGCGGACTTGGGGATGGCGACGTTGCCGAGCTGGAGGTGCCAGCGCAGGACCACCTGGGCGGGGGTCCTGCCGTGCTTCTCGGCGAGCCCGGCGATCGTGGCGTCCTCGAGGAGGCCCTTGCCCTGGCCCAGCGGCGACCAGGCTTCGGTCGCGATCTGGTGCCGGGCGTGCGCGGCACGCGACTCGGCCTGCTGGAACTGCGGGTGCAGCTCGATCTGGTTGACCGCCGGGACGATCGAGGTCTCGCCCTGCAGCCGCTCCAGGTGGGCGGGCAGGAAGTTCGAGACGCCGATGGCCTTGGCGCGGCCGTCCGCGGCGATCTTCTCGAACGCCCGGTACGTGTCGACGTACGTGTCCGCGGCGGGCAGCGGCCAGTGGATCAGATACAGGTCGACGTACTCCAGGCCGAGCTTGGCCAGCGAGGCGTCGAAGGCACGCAGGGTGGAGTCGTAGCCCTGGTCGCTGTTCCACAGCTTCGTCGTGACGAACAGGTCCTCACGGGGGATGCCGGAGGCGGCGAGGGCCTTGCCGGTGCCCTCTTCGTTGCCGTAGATCGCGGCGGTGTCGATGCTGCGGTAGCCCGCGTCCAGGGCGTGGCCGACTGCGGCGGCCGCCTCGTCGTCCGGGATCTGCCAGACGCCGAAGCCGAGCTGGGGCATCGCGATGCCGTTGTTGAGCGTGATGGACGGAACCTTGCTCACGGGGGATTCGATCCTTACATCGGTCGACTGCATGGTCGTGCGTCTATGCGCTTCTCGTGCGTCAACGATCATCCGCCTCCGGACATTCCCGTCGCGGGAGATGCGCCGCGAATTTCCCGCGGTCGGGCGGGTCCGACCTGCCCGACCCGCCCGACCGGGCCGGACCGGCCCCTTACGCCCGGTAGAGCGCGTCCACCTCGGCCGAGTAGGCGGTCTCGATGGCCTTGCGCTTGAGCTTCAGGGAGGGCGTGAGCAGCCCGTGCTGCTCGCTGAACTGGTTGGCCAGTATCCGGAACGTACGGATCGACTCGGCCTGCGAGACCAGCGTGTTGGCGGCCACCACGGCGCGCCGGATCTCGGTCTCCAGGTCCGGGTCGCGCACCAGGTCGCCCGCCGGCATCTCCGGCTTGCCGCGCATGGTCAGCCAGTGGGCGACCGCCTCCGGGTCCAGTGTCACCAGGGCGGCGATGAACGGCCGGTTGTTGCCGACCACGATGCACTGTGCGACCAGCGGATGGGCTCGTACCCGCTCCTCCAGCGGCACTGGTGCGACGGTCTTGCCGCCGGAGGTGACCAGGAGCTCCTTCTTGCGGCCGGTGATCGTCAGATAGCCGTCCTCGTCGATGGCCCCCAGGTCGCCGGTGGAGAACCAGCCGTCGTGCAGCACGGCATCGGTGGCCTTCGCGTCGTTGTGGTAGCCCTGGAAGATCTGCCCGCCGTACAGCCAGACCTCGCTGTCCTCCGCGATGTGCACGGTGGTGCCGGGGACGGGTGTGCCGACGGTGCCGAAGCGGGTCCGCTCGGGTGGGTTCGCGGTGGCGGCCGCGGTGCTCTCCGTCAGGCCGTAGCCCTCGTAGATGATCACTCCGGCGCCCGCGAAGAACAGCCCGAGCCGGCGCTCCATCGCCGAGCCGCCCGACATCGCGTGCCGCACCCGGCCGCCCATCGCGTCCCGGACCTTGCTGTAGACGAGCTTGTCGAAGATCTGGTGCTGCATCCGCAGCGCGGCGCCGGGCCCCGATCCGGTGCCGAACGCCTTGTGCTCGACCGCCTCCGCATACCGGACCGCGATGTCGACGGCCTTGTCGAAGGCCGCCACCTTGCCGTCCGCCTCGGCCTTGCGGCGGGCCGCGGCGAAGACCTTCTCGAAGATGTACGGCACCGCGAGGATGAAGGTCGGCCGGAAGCTCTGGAGGTCGGGCAGGAGCGCGCGGGCCGCGAGTTCGGGCTGGTGGGCCAGCTTGACCTGGCCGCGGACGGCCGCGACCTGCACCATCCGCCCGAAGACGTGGGCGAGGGGAAGGAAGAGCAGCGTGGACGCCTCTTCGCCCGCCTTGGACTTGAAGACCCGCTCATGGCTCATCACCATGTTGTCGGACTCCGCCATGAAGTTGGCGTGGGTGATCACGCAGCCCTTGGGCCGACCCGTGGTGCCCGAGGTGTAGATGATCGTCGCGATGGCGTCCGGGGTGACCGCCATCCGGTGGCGGTGCACGACGTCGTCCTCGATGTGCGCGCCGGCCGCGGTCAGCTCGGCCACCGGATCGCCGTCCAGCTGCCAGAGCTTGCGCAGCTGCGGCAGCCGGTCGATGACCGAACCGATGGTCATCGCGTGGTCCTCGTGCTCGACCAGGCAGGCCGAGACGCCGGCGTTGTGCAGCATCCAGAAGACCTGCTCGGCCGACGACGTCGGGTACAGCGGGACGGACTGGGCGCCGACGGACCACAGCGCGAAGTCGAACAGGGTCCACTCGTAGCGGGTACGGGACATGATGCCGACCCGGTCGCCGAATCGGACGCCCTGTGCCAGCAGCCCCTTGGCCAGCGCCATGACCTCGTCCCGGAATTGCCCCGCGGGGACGTCCTGCCAGTGCCCCTCGCCGTCCTTGCGGGTCAGCGCGATCCGGCCGGGATCAGCGTCGGCGTTGTCGTAGACGGAATCCGCCAGCCCGCCGACCTGCGGTGCGGTTGCCAAAGGGGGGACGGTGAACTCGCGCAATGACCCAGCCCTTCGTGGTGCTCCTCACAGGGCCGAGACCGTACCCCAAGGCGGCGGTGTCCGGGAGGGCGGTACCACGGCGCGGACGTGCGTGTACGGGAAATAGCCAAGGTGGGAAATCGGGCTACTTCGGAGAAGAGGGGACATGATCCGGCAGGTTCGTCTCCGGACTATCACGGTGCCGGGACCGTTTCTGCACCAAATCTCTGCATGGGCCGCCCCGCGCCCCGGAGCCCGCGGACCAGGCGGGACCCCCTAAGACAGATGCAGCCGATCGCCGCCCGCCAGGATCGCGTCGGCCAACGCCTCCGCCGGACCGCGCGCCGCGCGCGAGTCCCGCCCGTACAGCAGGACGAAGTCCACCGCGCCGAGTTCCGGCAGCCCGGCGCGCGGCGGGATCCGCACCAGACCTGGCGGGATCATGCCCATGGTGTGTGCCATAACTCCCAGTCCGGCCCGGGTTGCGGCGATCAGTCCGTTCAGGCTTCCGCTGGTGCACGCGATACGCCACTCCCGCCCCTGGTGCTCCAGGGCCTGAAGCGCGCGGGCCCGGGTCACCGCGGGCGACGGGTAGACGACCAGCGGAAGGGGCCGTCGGGCATCGAGCCGCAGCCGTTCGGTGCCCACCCACACCAGACGGTCGCGCCACACCAGCTGCCCGCGCGACGCCTCCGGGCCGCGCTTGGCCAGTACGAGATCGAGCCGGCCGGCCGCCAGCCGCCGGTGCAGCGTTTCGGACAGCTCGACCGTCAGCTCCAGATCGACCTCGGGGTGCTCCCGCCGGAACCCTTCGAGCACCTCCGGCATCCGCGTCAGCACGAAGTCCTCCGAGGCGCCGAACCGCAGCCGGCCGCGCAGCCGCGTCCCGGTGAAGAAGCTCGCGGCCCGCTCGTTCGCCTCCAGGATCGTGCGCGCGAAGCCGAGCATCGCCTCCCCGTCCTCGGTCAGCTCCACCGCGTGCGTGTCCCGGACGAACAGCCGCCGCCCCGCGGCCTCCTCCAGCTTCCGCACATGCTGGCTCACGGTCGACTGCCGCAGCCCCATCCGGTGCCCGGCCTGGGTGAAGCTCAGCGTCTGCGCCACCGTGAGGAAGGTGCGCAGCTGTGTGGGTTCGAACATGCCCGGGCCTCCGTGTCGTGCTCCCCGCGTCGGTACCGCTCGGCGGCACCCCGGCCACTCGCGACAACAGCGGCCCTCGCTGCCCTCGCGCCATCACGATCTGCGATAACAGTCACCACAGTAAGCGGGGTTCCCGATCGCCGTCGCCCACGGCACCCTGGACCGGGCGGTGCCCCGGCCACGGCCGGTCCGCCCCGCGATCACCGAACGACCGAAGAGAGACCATGCGCCGCCCCCTGCTCACCCCGCCCTCCTGGCTGCCCGTGGACGGATACCTCCTGGCGCTGGTGGGAACGGTCGGCCTGGCGGCGCTGCTGCCCGCACGCGGACCGGCCGCCGCGGTCGCCGACGGCGCCTCCACCGCAGCCGTCGCCCTGCTGTTCTTCCTCTACGGCGCGCGCCTGTCCACCCGCGAGGCGATGACCGGACTGCGCCACTGGCGGCTCCATCTCACCGTGCTCGCCTGCACCTTCGTGGTCTTCCCGGTGCTCGGCCTGGGCGCCCGCGCACTGGCCCCGCCGGGGCTTTCGCCGACCCTCTGCACCGGGCTGCTGTTTCTGTGCCTGGTGCCCTCCACGGTCCAGTCCTCCATCGCCTTCACCTCCATCGCCCGCGGAAATGTGGCCGCGGCGATCTGCGCCGGATCCTTCTCCAGCATCGTCGGCATCGTCGTCACCCCGCTGCTGGCGGGCCTCGTCCTGGACGGCGGCGGCGGCTTCTCGGCCGGCTCGCTGCTCTCCGTCGTCTGCCGGCTGCTGCTCCCGTTCGCCGCCGGGCAGGTGCTGCGCCGCTGGGTCGGCGGCTTCCTGATCCGGCACAAGAGGGCCCTGGGCCGTGTGGACCGCGGCTCGATACTGCTCGTCGTCTACACCGCCTTCAGCGCCGGCATGGTCGAGGGCATCTGGCACCAGGTCTCCCCACGGAGCCTGCTGTGCCTGCTGGGCGTGGAGGCGGTCCTGCTGGCGGTGATGCTGACCGTCACCTCTTACGGCTCCAGGAAACTCGGGTTCGTCCGCGCGGACCGGATCGCGATCACCTTCGCCGGGTCGAAGAAGAGCCTGGCGGCCGGGCTGCCGATGGCGAGCGCGCTCTTCGGCGCGCAGGCCGGGCCGGCGGTGCTGCCGCTGATGCTGTTCCACCAGATGCAGTTGATGGTGTGCGCGGTGCTGGCGAAGCGGTACGCGGCACGGGCCGCCACGGAGCCGACCCGCCCGGCGGACGCGGCGGATCCGACGCCGGCGGCGGACGGCCGCCATGCACCGCGCAGTGCGGAGACCGGCACCGAGCAGGACGATGCCGCGGTCGGTGGCGCGCGGCGGTGACCGCCGACGTGCCCCGGGCCGTGTCGTACCCGGCCCGGCCGGCTGCCCGGCCCGGTGGGGGCCGCCACCGGGCCGGGCGGAGGGCTCGCGCTCAGTTCCGCGCACCCCCGTGCACCCGGTCCAGCGCCAGCCGCAGCACCAGCGGCCCCGCGGCGGACGCGCCGGAGGTGCGCAGACCGGACAGTTCCTCGTCGGTCAGCGCCCGGCGGTAGACCCGGACGTCGTCCAAGGCGCCGGTGAACTGGGCCCGGCTGTCCAGCCGTTGGCCCAGGTGCACGCCGAAGACCGAGCCCCGGCTGACCGAGCCCGGGACGTCCGGGACGCTGGTGGTCCGGACGAGGTCCACGGTGAGGAGCAGCCGGCCGTGGGTGCGGCGCAGGGCGAGATGGTGCCAACGGCCGTCGTTGTACGCGCCCTCGGAGGCGACCTGCGCGGTGACGGTCGGGCGGGCGCCGTCGGCGGCGGTCAGATGGGCGGTGATCCGGTTCTTCGCGGGGTCGCCGCTCACCACCACCTGCGGCGACCTGCTGCCCACACCGCCCATCCAGAGCATCGGCTGTTCGCCGGTGGTGGCCTCGTAGCGGAAGAAGAGACTGCAGGTGAAGTCGTCGGTGCCCAGCGGGAGGGAAGGGCGGTACGGCAGCCGCACGGCGTCGTCCCCGCCGTCGAAGGCGAGCGCATCGCCGAACACGCCGTCGGTGGGCCGGGCGCCGCCCAGGACGAGTGCCGGGCGGGCGCCGCGGGCGTCGTCGCGGGTGGTGGGGTCGGGCGCGCGGCGCGGGCCGAGCCATTCCTCGGTGAAGCGGGCGAAGCGGATCTCGTCACGGGCGTCGGCCTTGCCGCCCTCGTAGAGCAGTCCGGTGACGTCGGGGGAGAGGGCGGCCATGTCGGAGTAGCCGGACCAGTCGGTGGTGACCTGGGCGCCCCGGTCGACGCCTTCCCAGGTGCGGCCCTCGTCCCAGGAGGAGCGGATCGTCATGCTCCGACGCCGGTCGGGGTCGGCGGGCGCGGCGAAGAGGGTGCGGGAGCGGCCGCCTGCGGCCTGCGAGCGCGGCAGGCGCAGCGCCGAGGCCTGCACCATGGGGGAGTAGAGGTCGGGGATCGTGCGGAAGGGGGCGGCGAAGGTGCCGCCGCCGTCGCGGCTGACGGCGGCGGTGCGGTGCCCCAGGTCCGTACCGTCCTGCTCGCGGCCGTTGACATAGACGGAGCCGTCGCCGCGTTCCAGGAGCGTCATCTCCGAGGGCTTCTGCCGAAAGGTTCCGTCGCCGGCGGTGGGCCAGGTGTCCAGCGCGCCGACCCGCCAGGTGCGGCCGCCGTCGTCGCTGTGCACCAGCGCCGCGTGGTTGGCGGTGACCCGGTTCTGCGCGTAGCTCTCCGCGTTGATGCCGAAGACCAGGCGGCCCGCGTGCCGGCCCCGGGTGAGCTGGATGCCGTGCACGGGGCCGGTGGCGTACCAGGAGTTCCACTCGGGCGGGCGGATGGTGGGGGTCAGGTCCCGGGGGGCGGACCAGGTGGCGCCGTCGTCGTCGCTGTACTGCAGGTGGGGAGTGCGGTCGCAGGGGACGTCGCAGCTGAGGCCGTCGTTGCGGCCCTTGTTGTAGGTCTCGGCGATGACGATGCGGCCGGTGCGGCGGTCGACGAGGGGAGCCGGGTTGCCGTGGGTGTCGCCGTCACCGTGGTTGATGACCTGTAGCGGGCCCCAGGTGCGGCCGCCGTCGGTGGAGCGCTTGACGACCAGGTCGATGTCGCCCGAGTCGCCGCAGTCGTGCACCCGGCCCTCGGCGAAGGCGAGGAGAGTGCCGTGCGTGGACCGCACGATCGCCGGTATCCGGAAGCAGGAATAGCCCTGTCCCTGGGCGGCTTTGAAGAGGACCTGCTGGTCGAAGCCGCCCGCGGGGGCGGGGGTGGGGGCCGCGGCGGCCGACGTGGCGGTCGCGGGCGCCGCGTCGGGCGCGGCCTGTGCGGGGGCGGTCGGGAGGAGGGCGAGGACTGCGGCGGTGAGCGCGGCGAGACCGGCTGCGGCTCGGCGCCGCAGTGGTCTGCTGCGAGGGCTCGGGTGTGCGCGGAGAACTGACGTCATGGTCCGGCCTGCCCTTTCGGGGTTCGGCGTCGGGTCATCAGGACATCCAACGTCCTATGTGCATCCGCGACGGAAGCTACTGCCGCGTGCGGACGGCGACAAGGAGCCTGCGTCAGTTCGCCGCGCGGGGCCCGGATTTCACTCGCCCGGCCCGCAGGCGATGCGGCGGGTGGGCCGTGCGGGCGGGGAGCGCCGGCGGGGCGGGATGTGTCGGCCGGGCGGGGAGTGCCGGTCGGGCCGCGCGCCGCGGAGGTGCCGCGGGCTCCCGGGGCGGCTGCTTCTCCTGTGCGCCTACGCCGCCTCCGGCGAACCCGTCGGATCCGCCCCGTCCGCGGCTCCTCACGGCCGCAGCACCACCTTGCCGAGGTTGGTCCGCGCCTCGATGATCTCGTGCGCCTGCGCGGCCTCGGCCAGCGGCAGTTCGGCGTGGACCGCGGCCCGCAGCCGCCCCGCCCCGGCCAGTTCCCACAGCTGTGCCCCGTGCCGCTCGTACCGGTCCCGGTGCACGGTGGAGAAACGCCGCATGGTCAGCCCGATGACGCTCTTCGAGCCCGCCAGCAGCTCATACGCCGGGACCGTGCCGCCACCGGAGCTGAAGAAGACCAGCCGGCCGCCCTCGGCGAGCGCCGCGAGGGCGCGCGGCAGCAGCTCGCCGCCGACGCCGTCCAGCACGATGTCGACGGGCTCACCCCAGGACTCCTGGTCGTACGTGACCACCTCGTCGGCCCCGAGCCCGTACAGGAACTCGGCCTTGGCCGCCGAACCGACGGCGGCCACCACCCGCCGCACCCCCTGGAGCTTGGCCAGTTGCACGGCGAGATGTCCGGTGGCGCCGGCCGCCCCGGTGATCAGCACGGATTCGGTACCGGCCGGTGCGGCGGTGCTGAGCGCGGCCAGTGCGACCTGCCCGCTGCGCACCAGGGCGACCGCCTGCACGGCGCCCGCCCCGTCCGGGATGCGGGAGGCCAGGAAGGTGGGGGCGAGGGCGAGTTCGGTGTACGACCCGGTGAGGGTGAGCGAGGTGACGCGGTCGCCGACCGCGAAGCCGGTGACATCCGGACCGAGGGCGACGACCTCCCCCGCCACCTCGCCGCCCGGCGTGCCGGGCAGCGGATCGCCGGCGCCCTTGCCGTCCCCGCGCACCCGGCGCACACAGGGCAGCGTGACGCCGATCGCCTCGGTGCGCACCAGGAGTTCGCCGGGGCCCGGCGCCGGGCTCTCGGCCTCTTCGAGCCGCAGGACTTCGGGGCCGCCGTAGGCGTGGAATCGGACGCGGCGCATGGGCCGGCACCTCCCTGGGGGCGGCCGTTGCGCAGGGCTGCGCACCGACCGATATTCATTGGTGGGCCCAACGGTAAACGAAAACCATGGGGTAGGCCAACGGTTTTCGTTGGTGAGACCCATGGATTTCTCGATACGGTGGTCCCATGTCCGACCACCCCCTGTACGCCCCCTCCCGCATCCGCGCGCTCCCCAGCTGGTTGCTGGGCCGCGCCGCCGCCCGCGGCCACCGTCTGGTCGCCGATGCCCTCGCCGCCGAGGGCATGCGGATGATGCATCACGCCGTGCTGTCCGCGGTCGCCGAGCTCGGCCCGGTGTCCCAGGCCGAGCTCGGCCGGACCCTGGCCATCGACCCCAAGGACATGGTCGCGATCGTCGGCGACCTCCAGCGGGACGGCCTGGTCACCCGCACCCCCGATCCCAGGGACCGGCGCAAGAACGCCGTCGAGATCTCGGCCGAGGGTGAGCGTCGGCTGCGCCGCACCCAGCGGCTCGGCGACGAGGCCAACGCGGAGCTGACCGCGGCCCTGACTCCCGCGGAACGCGAGCAGCTGATCGCCCTGCTGACCAGGATCGCGCTGCCGGAACAGCCGGGGGTCGCCCCGTAGGCGGCGGGTGCGGGTGCGGCCTCAGCGCCCGCCGGCGGCGGCGTCCAGGGCGAGGCGGTGCTCGCCCGCGTAGACGTTCATGGAGCTGCCGCGCAGGAACCCGACCAGGGTCAGCCCGGTCTCGGTGGCCAGGTCGACGGCGAGCGAGGACGGCGCGGAGACCGCCGCGAGCACCGGGATGCCCGCCATCACGGCCTTCTGCGCCAGCTCGAAGGACGCCCGGCCGGAGACCATCAGCACGCAGGACGACAGCGGCAACCGCCCCTGCTGGAGTGCGCGTCCGACGACCTTGTCGACGGCGTTATGACGTCCTACGTCCTCTCGGACGTCGACCAGCTCCCCGTCCGTGGTGAACAGCGCGGCCGCGTGCAGGCCACCGGTCCGGTCGAAGACCCGCTGCGCGGCGCGGAGCCGGTCGGGGAGCGCCGCGAGGGTCGCCGGATCGACCCGGAAGGGGGTGCCGGGCGAGGTGTCCAGGGACCAGCGGGCCTGGGTGCGGACCGCGTCCAGGCTGGCCTTGCCGCACAGCCCGCACGAGGACGTCGTGTAGACGTTGCGCTCCAGCGTGATGTCCGGGACGGGGACGCCCGGGGCCAGCCGCACATCCACGACGTTGTACGTGTTCATCCCGTCCGCGTCCGCTGTTCCGTCCGACGGGCCGCCGTCCGTCGCCCCCGCGCAGTACACGATGTTCGCCAGATCGTCGGCCGCCGCCAGCACTCCCTCGCTGACGAGGAAGCCCGCGGCCAGCGCGAAATCGTCACCGGGCGTGCGCATGGTGATCGCCAGCGGCTTGCCGCCCAGGCGTATCTCCAGCGGCTCCTCGGCGACGAGGGTGTCCGGGCGGGCGCTGACCGCACCGTCGCGAATCCGGATGACGCGGCGTCGCTCGGTAACCCGTCCCATGTCCGATCAGTCCCGTCCTCACCGGTGGTGCTCGGTCCCGGTGCCGTAGGTGTCGGCCGCCGAGGCGGCCCGTGACGCTCTCATTGTCCCGTACCGGCGGCAGCGCCCGCGGCCGGCACCGCGGCCCGCGCGCGGCCGGGCCGCGGCCACCGGCGCATGGCGCTCAGCCCTTCAGCTCACGCCCGCCGAACGCCCCCGAGCCGTCGGCCGCCGCCCAGGCCGCATCCAGCCCCGCCTGGTCCACCGTCCCCCACTCCGGCGTCTCCTGGACCAACGCCCGGCCCAGCCGCCGCCCCAGCTCCACCATCGTCCGGCCGGTCGCACCGCGCTCCGCGCCGTAGGTCGCCAGCGCATCCGGCCGCTGCGGCAGCGCCCGCAGCGCGTCCTCCAGAGCGGCGGCGTCCTGCAACGCCTTGACCGCTCCGGCGCCGGTGTGCGGCCGGGCGACGGTCGCCGCGTCACCGGCCAGCAGCAGGCGTCCGGCGGTGTAGCGCGGCGCCGTGAAGTCGTACATCGGCTGGACGAAGAGCTCCTGCGGCGTCGTCAGCCGCATCAGCGCGCCCCAGTACGGAGGCAGCAACGTGTCGGTGACATGGGCGAGATGGTCGTGCAGCGCGTCGGTCAGGGTGCCGGGCGGCAGGCTGGTGGGAGTCTCCAGCCGCAGGTCGAGACCCGCGGGCGGGGCGGTGTAGAGGACCCAGTTGGCGCGGTGGCCGCCGTTGCCGTCCGGGATGCGGTAGATGATGACGTGGCCACCGGGGAAGACGCCGTAGACGCAGTCCTCCGCCGCCCACGGCTCCGACGGCAGGCCCGGGAGGGCGAGCGATTCCAGCCGTTCGGCCGGTACGGCGCCGCGCCAGGCGAGATAGCCCGCGTATTGGGGTCGGACGTCGGGGAACGCGGCGTCGCGGACCACCGACCGGTAGCCGTCGGCGCCGATCACCAGGTCGAACCGTTCGGCCTCGGACGCGCCGTCGCCGTCGGCCCGCAGCCGCACACCGTCCGCCTCGGCAATCACCTGACGTACCGTCACCCCCGTGTGGAACACCACCGCCTCCGGCAGCCGCTGCCGCAGCTCCCGCCAGAGCGGTCCCCAGCAGTACGAGCGGAACGGGAACGGCTGGACGCCGATGAGGCGGCCCAGCGGCGCCGCGCCGTCGCGGACGTACCAGCGCCGGGCGGCCAGTTGAACCCAGGGCATCCCGGCGTCCAGATAGCCCGCTGCCGCCAGTTCGGCATACCGTGCGTTGTGTACGGCGAGGCCGACCCCGCGGTCGGCGAGGTGTCCCGCGGCGCGCTCGTGCACGACGATCCGGCCGGCGCCGGCGCGATGTGCGGCGAGCGCCGTGGCGCAGCCCGCGACGCTCCCGCCGACGACGGCGATCTCGGCTCCCGCCACCCGGATTCCGTCCGTACCCCTGCTGTCCCTCATACGGCCACTTCCCCTGTCCGCTGTCCGGCCGGGCCGATGGTCGGTCGGCCCGGTGCAACCGGATGCATTCTCACAGCAGTTGACGCACACGGCGGCTCGGTCCGAGAGGTACGGCGTCCGGGCGCCAGACGGCGCCGGCCGAGCGCGACGCCTTCCCCGGGCGGCCCCGATGCGGGCGCACGCCGAGCGCACGCGCCGTCCGCGCCATCAGTGCCGGCACTGCCGGGGCGCGCCGGTCGTACGGCGCCGCAACCCGGCCCCCGCCCCTGGTCCGATCCGCGAGACCAGCCCCGCTCCGACACCCCCGCCCGGGTAATGTGCACCCGATCAGCAACGACGCACCGACCACGAATGGCGAGACGCACATGAGCGAGGGGACAGCACCTTCCGCGGGCGAGGTGGCCGCGGTCGCCGACCAGGCGGCCCGGGAGCGCCTGCTCTATCTGCGCAGCAGCATCGACAACCTCGACGCCGCACTGGTGCACCTGCTCGCCGAGCGCTTCAAGTGCACCCAGCAGGTGGGTGAGCTCAAGGCCCGGCACAGCCTGCCGCCCGCCGACCCGGCACGGGAGGCCGCCCAGATCGAGCGGCTGCGCAAGCTGGCCGAGGACGCCCGGCTGGACCCGGCGTTCGCGGAGAAGTTCCTGAACTTCATCATCGAAGAGGTCGTCCGGCACCACCGCGCCATCGCCGACGGGACGCTGGGCACACAGGCCGCCCCGCCGGCGGGCTGAGCCAGGCGCTTGGGGCGTGAGGGGGGTTTCCGGCCACCGGTCGGCCACCACGGCGGCGGTCGGGCACCTACGGCACCACCCCTGCAATGCCGTCCCGGAGCCCCGCCCGGGCCCGGGGCCTGGCGGATTCCCGGTGGTCGCGAGGCCCGCTCCGAGTGACACTCGCCATACCTGACGCCGGATCGTCCCACCGCACGGCGGTGCACCACTACCGTCCAGTAACACGGCTTCTCCGGAAGCCGCCCGAGCGCCACCACCCTGTCCCTCCGGCCGTGCACCGAGAGCGGAGACACCCGATGGCATCCACCCCCGCGCCTCTCACCCTCAAGCCCGGAACGTCCTGGCAGGACGCCTGGCAACGCAGCCTGGCCGCCGCCCCCGAGGCGTTCCGCGACGACCGTGTCCTCAACCTCTGGGCCGCCACCTGGCACGCGGACGGCACCCCGCAGCCCGCCGGCAGCCCGATCGACGGCACGCCCATCACCGGCCCGCCCCGCCTGGACGCGGACGCCGCGCGGCACGCCGTGCGCGCCTCCCTCGACCAGCACCGCGCCTGGCGCCACCTCCCGTTGACCGAGCGCAAGGCCAAAATCACCGCCACCCTCGACGCTCTGACCGAGCATCGCGAACTCCTGGCCCTTCTCCTCGTGTGGGAGATCGGCAAACCGTGGAAGCTCGCCCAGGCCGACGTCGACCGCGCCATCGACGGCGTCCGCTGGTACGTCTCCGAGATCGACCCGATGCTCGTGGGCCGGTCGCCGCTGCCCGGCCCGGTCAGCAATATCGCCAGCTGGAACTACCCCATGTCGGTTCTGATCCACGCGATGCTCGTCCAGGCGCTGGCCGGCAACGCGGTGATCGCCAAGACCCCCACCGACGGCGGGCTGGCCTGCCTCACCCTCGCCTGCGCCCTCGCGGTCCGCGAGGGCGTCCCGGCCACCCTCGTCAGCGGCAGCGGCGGAGAGCTCTCCCCGGCCCTGGTCCGGTCACCCGAGATCGGCTGCGTCTCCTTCGTCGGCGGCCGGGACACCGGCGCCCGCGTCGCCACCGCCGTCACGGACCTCGGTAAACGCCACATCCTCGAACAAGAGGGCCTCAACACGTGGGGCATCTGGCACCACACCGACTGGCCGGCCCTGACGCCCCTCCTGCGCAAGACCTTCGACTACGCCAAACAGCGGTGTACCGCCTATCCCCGCTTCGTCGTCCAGCGCGACGCCTTCGCGGACTTCCTCGCCGCCTACCTCCCCGCCGTACGCAGCGTCCGCTTCGGGCACCCGCTGGCCGTGGCCGACCCCGCCGACCCGCTGCCCGAACTCGACTTCGGGCCTCTCATCAACGCCGCCAAGGCCAAGGAACTGGACGATCTGACGACGGAGGCCGTCTCCCGCGGCGCCGTCCCCCTCCACCGCGGTTCCCTCGCCGACGGGCACTTCCTGCCCGACCAGGACACCTCCGCGTATCTGCCGCCCACCACGCTCCTGGACCCGCCCCCGGCGTCCCCGCTGCACCACGCCGAACCTTTCGGCCCCATCGACACCATCGTGCTCGTCGACACCGAGGCCGAACTCCTCGCCGCCATGAACGCCAGCAACGGCGCCCTGGTGGCCACCCTCTCCACCGACGACCCCGAGACCTTCTCCCGGCTGGCCCCGCAGATCCGCGCGTTCAAGGTCGGCCACGGCAAGCCCCGCTCCCGCGGCGACCGCGAAGAGCTCTTCGGCGGCTTCGGCAACTCCTGGAGCGGTGCCTTCGTGGGCGGCGAGCTCCTCGTGCGGGCCGTGACCGAGGGGCCGGACTCCGAGCGCCTGCCCGGCAACTTCCCCGACTACCACCTGATGCCGTGACGCCACCACCCGCGGGTCCCTACCCGATCCCCTGACGGTCGGGGAAGGAAGCGAACCGCCGGTCGGCCGCCGACGGCACCGTATGCTCCACCGCCTGGAGCAGGAGCGTACGGTGCCGCTCCAGCGGCTCCCGCCGCTCCGCCGGCACGAGCAGCAGCAGATCCTCGATCCCCGCCAGCAGCCGCCGCGTCACCTGCGGACTGCGCACCGACGACTCCCGGATCTCGGCCAGTGCCAGATCGACCAGATCCGTCCATCCGGGCACGTCCTGCGACAGTCGCACCGCTCCCCGCCGGTCGCGGTGCTGCACCGTGCCCAGCGGCCGGTGCACCACCGCCGCCAGGATCTGCACGATCCGGTCCAGGCACTGCACCGCCGTCGTCGGATCGTTCACCGCCGGCGACAGCGCCCGCAGCGCGATGTCCGACAGCTGCCGCAGCCCCAGCCCCAGATCCTGGTGGAACGTCCGCTCCACCCCCACCGACACCGCGTGACGCAGCACCCGCGGCGACGGAGCCGCTCCACCGTGCACCGCCAGCACCGGCGTCCCCGGCATGACGAAGTCCCCGATCCGCGGGATCAGCCGCAGCACCACCCCCTGCCGTCGCGCGGCCCGCACCAGCCGGGCCACATGCACGTCGAGCAGCACCCCCGCCCGCCCCTGATGCGCGATCCGCGCCGACTCGGCCGGCAACGGTTCACCGCCGGGTCCCTCGGCCACATGCCGCACCAGCATCCGGAAGGTCTCGTGGGTGATCCGGTCGACCACCGGCCCCACCTGCATCAGGCGCAAGGTGGCCGACACGTAGCCGATGAACAGCAGCAGGCTCAGCGCCACCAAGGCCATGGTCAGCAGGCTCTGTACCACCGGCACCGACGTGACCTGCCGCGCATCGGTCTCGCTCTCGTACGAGGTCAGTACCAGCAGCGAGAACAGGAACGTGGCCAGGAAGACGCTGAGGGTGGCCTTGCTGATCCGGCTCCGGACGAAGATCCGCACCACCCGCGGCGTGAGCTGGCCGCTCGCCATCTGCACCGCGACCAGCGAAATACTGAAGACCACACCGATGAAGGTCATCATCGCCGAGCTGATCGTCGTCACGATCGTCCTGGCGTCCTCCGCGATCGAGACCAGCTCCCCGACCTCGTCGAACGCGCCGGCCCTCTGCAGCCGCGACACGATCTCCGCATCGACCGCGAAGGCCCCCAGCCAGAGCAGCACCGCGCCCACCAGCCCCACGGTCGGCGCGAACCAGAACGTGTCCCGAAGGTGCTCCCGCACCGACGACCGCGCCCGTGGCCTCCGCGGCCCCCAGAGCCGAGCAAGCTGTCCGACATTACCCATAAAGCGAGGCTATGTTCCGGCGGGATATGCAGGTGAAAGGCACTCCGAAACCTTGGTATTGTTGTCCATGTCGCCGCGGGGAACGCCCCGCGAAGATGACACCTGGTCCGGGTGGCGGAATGGCAGACGCGCTAGCTTGAGGTGCTAGTGCCCTTTATCGGGCGTGGGGGTTCAAGTCCCCCCTCGGACACTCTCCATATGCACATGAAACAGAGGGTTGTGACTCCACGGTCACGATCCTCTTTTTTGTGTCGAGGGGCAGAGCGATTCCCAAGCTTTCGTAGAGCGGCCGTTTGCGCCCGGGGGCGCGGTGAGGAGTCGGCCGGTCGTCGGGCTCAGCTCGGAGATCATGCGTGCGATCCGCTTCGCTACGAGCTTCTCTCCCGCTCAACGGCGGGTGCATCGGCCATGCGGGGACGCCCGCGCGCCTGAGCCGGGACATCCGGGCCGCAGTGGTGGGGCCTTCCTTGTCGAGTGTTATCCGGGCTCCACGCGGAGTTTGATTGCATGATGATGTTCGATGTGGTCCACGACGAGCCTTTCGATCACTTCTCCCCTCCCCGGCCAATTCGCGCGGGACACCATGTGTCCGTGGGGGAGGTAGGAGCCTGCGTCCACCACGGCGAAGAGATCGGGGAATTGGGGAAGTCGCACGAAGAGGCCGTATCCGGCGTGCCGAACGACGGATCCCTGCGTGCGTGCGCCGAAGGGGAGTTGTCGCTTTGCCTCTTGCCAGGTCTGGTCGTCGATCATCGGCGACGACGTCCTTTCCTGGCCGGTGCGTGCCGAGTTCTCGGGTGCCTGCCTGCCCGCCCGACCTCCGGGGTGCCACCAGCGGAGGTGCGGGGGCGGGGTCGGGGGATGCCGGTGCGTTCGGCGGCGTAGCGCGCGTCGAGGGCGGCGGGGGTCGCGGCCCGCAACGGACCGAGGGTGGCCGGGGCGGGGGCCGGGACGGCCGCCGGGCCGGCCGCACCCGAGACCGGGACCGCCACCGATGCGGTGACGAGCGCGGCGAGCAGGGTGCGGCGCAGGCGAGTGCTGCGCGGGCGGGACGCCATGGCGGGTGGTCCTTCCGTACCGGATGTCTTCCTGGATGCGGTACGGACTTTATGGAGCGGACCTGGTGGTCGGCGTCCCGCCGGAGGGTGCTCATCGTGGGTAGCTCTGAAGTACTACGGGTAGGGGGCGGGTTCTGCGCAGCGCTCGCGGCGGGCCTCCGCAGGGCCCGGCCGGGTTTCGTCAGAGCTCGCGTACGAGGTCGAGGGCCCGGCCCAGGGTGGTCAGCCGGGCGTCCAGCGTGTCGCCCGCGGGATAGAGGCGCACGGTGTCCACTCCCGCGTCCCGCCAGACCCTCAGCCGGTGCCGGACCATGTCCTCGGTACCGATGAGGGTGGTGCCCAGGACCATTTCGTCGGTGACCAGACCCGCCGCGCCCTCTCGGTCCCCGGACTGCCAGCGCTGCCGGATCTCGGCAGCGGCCGTCGCCCAGCCCTGGCGGCTGTAGGCGCTGTTGTAGTAGTTGGTGGTGGCGGAGCCCATCCCGCCCAGGCTGAAGGCCAGTTCCTTCTTCCGCCCGGCGGTCATCGCGCGCAGCGCGTCCTCGTCCTCGGCGAAGGCGACCTCGGCGCCCTGGCAGACGTCGAGGTCGCCGCGAGTGCGCCCGGCGGCGGCCAGGCCCGCGTCCAGATGGTCGAAGTAGGCGCTCTGGGCACCCTCGGGGACGAAGCTGGTGCCCAACCAGCCGTCGGCGATCTCGCCCGTCAGGCGCAGCATTCTGGGGGAGAGCGTGGCGAGGTGGACGGGTATGGGGTGCTCGGCGCGCATCGACAGGCGCATGGGTCTGGCCTCGCTGCCGGGGAGGGGCAGCGCGAACTCCCGCCCCGAGTAGGAGATCTTCTCTCCGGTGGCGGCCTGGCGGACGATCTCGACGGTCTCCCGCATACGCCTCAGCGGACGGTCGAAGGGAACGCCGTGCAGCCCCTCGATCACCTGGGGGCCCGAGGGGCCGAGGCCCAGCAGGAAACGGCCCTCGGAGATCTGCGAGAGGGTGATCGCCGCCCGCGCGATGGCCATCGGGGTACGGGTGCCGAGCTGGATGATCCCGGAGCCGAGCAGGATGCGCCGGGTCCGGGCGGCGAGATAGCCGAGCGGTGACGGGGCCTCGGAGCCCCACGCCTCGGCCACCCAGCAGATGTCCAGCCCCAGTTTCTCGGCCTCGGTGACGAAGTCGACGGTCTCCGACCACGGCCCGGCGGATGCCTCGACGGTGGTGGCGGTCCGCATCACGCCCCCGCCCCGTCGGTGCCCTCGGCCAGGTTCTTGATCCCTTGGAGGGTGGCGGTCATGGCGCTCTCGAACTCCTGCAGGCGCACGAAGACGATCTTCTGCTCCTTGTCGGGCATCCGGTCGATGGCGTACGAGAGGCCGGAGGGGCCGGGACCGATCCGCACCCAGTGCCGCAGCAGGGTGCCGCCGTTGTGCGGAGTGAGAGTGAACCGCCAGGTGGCACTGGGGCGTTGGGGGTCCTCGACCGCCCAGGCGAACATCGTCGGCCGTTCGCATTCCACGATGTGCGAGGTGGTCGTCCACTCGCCGAGCGCCGCGTGCCGGCTGCGGCCGGTGAAGCGGGCTCCGACGGTGGGGGCGGTCGCGCCGTCCAGCCAGTGCGTCGACTGCAGTTCGGCACTGGTCCGGGGCATCAGGCCGATGTCGGACACCAGCTCCCAGACCCGTTCCGGTGGCGCGGAGACAGGCGTCTCCACTTCCGCCGTCGGGGTGTCCGCGTACCGCGCGCCCGTCCACTCCATGTCCGCAGTCTCCTTGTCGCCCCGTGGGAAAACGCTTCTGACCTCCAAAGTTGCGTAGATGGACTCACTTGTCAACGGTGTGTCCGTATCCGGAGCGACGGTGGTGCCGACGGTGGTGCCTGATGCCACAACGGGGCCGGGACGGGGGAACGGAATTCGGGACGGAGACGGTGTCCGGGGCGGCAAGGGCAGTGCCCGGGGGCGGCTCAGTCCGCGAAGCGCTCCCGCACGTCCGGGCGCTCGGCCAGTCCCGGCGGATAGCCGGGGCCCATCCGGGGGTGGGTGTTGTCGGGCGTCATCGGGCCGCCGCAGTGGCCGCAGACCACCTCGGCGCGGCTCTGCCGTCCGCAGGAGTCGTGGTGGAAGACCACCGGGGGACCTGCCTCGCCGCTCAGCCAGCGGTCGCCCCAGCTGTTCATCGCGAGCAGGACGGAGTAGAAGTCGCGCCCCTTGTCCGTGAGGACGTAGTCGTGGCGCACCGGCTCGCTCTGGTACGGCCGCTTCTCCAGCAGGCCCTCGTCCACCAGGCGCCGCAGGCGGTCGGTGAGGGTGTTGCGGGCGATCCCCAAGGACTCCTGGAACCCGTCGAACCGCCGGATGCCGTAGAACGCCTCGCGCAGCACCAGTGGCGTCCACCAGTCGCCCAGCAGGTCCATCGTGCGCGCGATCGAGCAGGGCCAGTGCGCAAAGGAGGTCCGCCTCATACCGTCAGCATACGGCGGCCCACCTGCACGGTCTCAGGGTGAGACCCGGGTCGTGAGCGGCCTGTCAGGGGGCCGGGACGCCGCGCATCGGGTCGCACACCCCTCCTCGCCGGTGGGGCACGACGCCGTCTTCGGATCAGGGCCGCGGGGTGGTGGAGTCCGGCGCCTGGACGGCATGGCTGGCCAGGACTCCGGTGCGCTTGCGCTGGACGAACCAGTAGTAGGCGAAGCCGCCGACCGCCACGACGCCGATGAACACGAAGGCGCCCCAGCGCAGATACCAGTGCTGCGGGCCGGTCGCGTTGTAGACCGTGGCGCGCGGCCAGGCGAGGTTGATGGACATCGCGGCGCCCCAGAGGACGGCGAGGATGTTCACCGGGAGGCCGAACTTCCCCAGCGAGAACTTTCCCTTGGCCGGCTGCCATCTGCCGCGCAGCCGCTGGATCAGCATCGGCAGGGTGACCAGCAGATACGCCAGGTAGATCATGATGATCGCGATACTGGTGATCACCGAGAAGATCTGCGGCTGGTTGATGTTGATCAGCAGGATGCCGATCCCCACCAGGCCGATGATGACGGCCGGCGCCACCGGCGTCTGGAAGCGCGGACTGACCTTGGCGAGCAGCGACGAGGCGGGCAGGTTGTTGTCCCGGGCCATCGCGTACGCCAGCCGGATGCTGGCGGTGTGCACCGCCAGCTCGCACACCGTGATCGCGATGACCACACACCACAGCACGATCTGCCCCACGGTCGAACCCAGTGTGGACAGCACGACGAACTGCAGGCCGTCGACCGACAACTCCTTGGAGTGCAGATCGGGCACGGCCAGCAGGGCGAAGAGCAGGATCAGCCCGCCGATGAGGAAGGACGCGATCAGGGCGCGAAGGATGGCGCGGGGTGCGTTGCGGCCCGGATCCTTGGACTCCTCGCCGAGCGACGAGGCCGTATCGAAGCCGTACATGACATACGCCGAGGCCAGCGAGGCGGTCAGGAACGCGCCGAAGTAGCCCCAGTCCTCGCCGGCGCCCAGACCGAACGTCTCTGTCAGGGCGCTGGGGCCGCGGGTGACGTGCGCGGCCAGCAGGATGATCAGCACGATCGCGGCGATCAGCTCGATCGCCACCCCCGCGGAGTTGATCCGTGCCATCAGCTTGACGCCGAAGGCGTTGACCACGGTGGTGAAGGCGATCAGCACGGTGCCGAGCAGCACGGCGTTGGCCGCCGCGTCGGTCTTCCCGGTGCCGTCTCCGATGAACTGGAACCACGACGAGATCTGCGGCAGCGTCACCTGGTAGGCCAGGGCGACGGCGGCCAGTGAGACCATGCTGGCCGTCAGCATCATCCAGCCGCCCAGCCACCCGACATGGGGACCGCCGAGCTGCTTCGCCCAGTTGTAGATCGACCCCGCCACCGGGTAGCGGGCGGCGAGCTCGCAGAAGCAGAGCGCCACCATCAGCTGACCGAGGAAGACCATCGGCCACGACCACCAGTACGCCGGCCCGCCGTGGCTGATGCCGAAGTAGAACAGCTGGAAGGTGCCGGTGAGGATGGAGATGTAGCTGATGCCCGCGGCAAAGGTGTGGAAGTTGCCCAGGGTGCGCTTCAGCTCGGGTTTGTATCCGAGCTCGGCGAGCGAATCGTCGTCGTGCGAACCGTCGTCCCGCGTGCCGGGCCGTACCGGCTCGCCGCCCTGCTCCGCGCCCGGGCCGCTCACTCGAACCACCTCTGCGGTCGCGGCGCCGTGTTGCGCCAGATGTGTTTGGCCTCCTGGTACTCGGACAGCCCCGCCGGCCCCAGCTCGCGCCCCACTCCGGACTGTTTCATCCCGCCCCACTCCGCCTGCGGTACGTACGGATGGAAGTCGTTGATCCAGACGGTGCCGGCGCGCATCCGGGCCGCCACCCGGTGGGCGCGCTCGCCGTCCTGCGTCCAGACCGCCCCGGCCAGGCCGTACACGGTGTCGTTGGCGAGCGAGACCGCCTCGTCCTCGTCGCGGAACCGCTCCACGGTCAGCACCGGGCCGAACGACTCGTCGCGGACGACGGTCATGTCCGGGGTGCATTCGTCCAGCACCGTCGGCAGGTAGTAGAAGCCGTCCACCAGCGCCGGATCGTCCGGTGCCGAGCCGCCGCAGAGCAGGACGGCCCCCTCCTCCAGCCCCGCCGCCACATATGCCTCGACCTTCGCGCGATGCGCCGCGGAAATCAGTGGGCCGGACCGGGCCGCCTCGTCGAACGGTCCGCCGAGCCGGATCCGCTGCGCGCGGGAGACCAACTCGTCGACGAACGCGTCGTGCAGCGAGTCCTGGACGAGCAGTCGGGCGCCCGCCGAGCAGACCTGGCCCGAGTGCAGGAAGACGGCCATCAGCGCGTAGTCGACGGCGGTGTCGAAATCGGCGTCCGCGAAGACGATGTTCGGGTTCTTGCCACCGAGCTCCAGCGCGATCTTCTTCACGGTGGGTGCGGCGGCGGCCATGATGCGGCGCCCGGTGACCAGCCCGCCGGTGAACGAGACCATGTCCACCCGCGGGTCCTCGGTCAGCGGCGCCCCCACCAGCGGACCGGTGCCCAGCACCAGGTTGGCGACGCCGGCCGGCAGCCCCGCCTCGGCCAGCAGCCGCATCAGGTGCATGGCGGTGTGCGGGGTCAGTTCGCTCGGCTTCAGCACGAAGGTATTGCCGGTGACCAGGGCCGGAGCGACCTTCCAGGCCGTCTGCAGCAGTGGATAGTTCCACGGGGTGATCAGCGCGCAGACGCCGACCGGCTCATGGCGCACGCTGCTGTCCGTCTCCGGCACGCCGGTGTCCACGACCCGGTCCGTGCCGCCCGCCGCGCCCAGATTGCCGAAGTAGCGGAAGCAGTTGGCGATGTCGTCCATGTCGTAGGCGCTCTCGACCAGCCGCTTCCCGGTGTCCAGGGACTCCGCCCTGGCCAGGGCGTCCTTGTCGCGTTCCAGCAGCTCGGCGACGCGCAGGACGAGCCGGCCCCGCTCGGCGGCCGGAGTCCTCGGCCAGGGCCCGTCGTCGAAGGCCGTCCGGGCGGCCGCGACGGCCGCGGCGGCGTCCTTGGGCCCGCCCTCGTCGACGGTGGCGACCAGCTTGCCGTCCGCCGGACAGCGGATCTCCCGCACCTGCCCGTCGGCCGCTGCGGTCCACTGACCTCCGATGAACAGCTCCGGCATGGTCCTGCCTCCGGTCGGTGACGATCCCGCGGTGACGATCTCAGCACCGAGCGTAGGACGGGCGCTCCGGGTCCGCACGGTGCGAGGGGCCGCGGGCGTGGGACCGTACCCGGGCGGGGGACAATCGGGCCATGCCCGACCAGGAGCCCCAGCCCCGCCGCGCCGGCGCCGTCCCGTACCCGGTCCCCGACGCCGCGGCCTATCTGGCCGGCGGCTGGCGCATCGAGCGGTCCGTGGCCGATCTGCGGTCCGGCGCCCTGGGCAGCTTCCGCGGCATCGCACACTTCGGGCCCGATGCGGCCGGGGACGGGCTGCTGCACCACGAGGAGGGCGAGCTGACCTGGGGCGAGACGGTGCACCCGGCGAGCCGGACGCTGCGCCTGCGGCCGCTGCCGGACGGCACCGCCGAGGTCCACTTCGCCGACGGCCGCCCCTTCCACGCCCTGGATCTGCGCTCCGGCCGCTGGATCGCCGTCCACCCCTGTGCCGCGGACCGCTACGAGGGCACCTTCACCGTCGTCGCGGCCGACGAATGGCACCTGGCATGGCGGGTCGGCGGCCCGGCGAAGGACCAACTGCTGCGGTCGGTCTACCGGCGCCGGGCCGCCCGGTGAGCTCGCGCCTCACTCCTTGACCGCCCGCACGGCGAACAGCAGCGGCACCCGCGGCTCCGGGTCCGGCAGCCGCCACCAGCCGTTCTCGGCCGGCACCATGGCCGCGAACCGCTGCCAGGGGAGCAGCTCGGTCTCCCGCACCGACTCGATCCGCAGACCGGCCGCCACGACGGCCGAGATGACTTCACCGAGGCCGTGCCGCCACTCGTAACTGGTGGTCGCGCCCTCTACGGGCGGGCCGTCGGTGTAGGTGTGCGGGGTGTCGCTCCGGAGCGGCCCGCGGCCCGCCAGGTAGTCGTGGCGCAGCAGGAGCTCCTCGCCGTCCGGACCCGGGGTCGGGCCCAGGGCGTTCAGCAGCGGATGGAACTCCACGAGGTAGAAGGTGCCGCCGGGCCGCAGCAGGGAGGCGACGGTCTCGGCCCATGCCGTCAGGTCCGGCAGATAGCACAGCGCTCCCTTGCCCGTGTAGATCACGTCGAAGCGGCGGCCGTCGAGCGCCCGTACGGCGTGTCGGACGTCGGACTCGACGAATTCCACGTCCCGGCCCGCCTGGCGCGCAAGGCGTCGCGCCGCGGCCACGGACGCCGCGGAGAAGTCCAACCCCACCGTGTGCGCCGCGCCGCGCTCGGCGAAGGCGGCCGTCTCGGTGCCCAGGTGGCACTGCAGATGCAGCACGTCGCGCCCCGCCAGATCGCCGAGATCCGTCCATTCGAACGGTGCGAACCAGTCGTCCGCGGTCCGGGAACCGTCCAGGCCGTAGAACTCACTGGCCACATGGACGGGGGTGCGGGCGTCCCAGTTCGCCCGGTTGGCCCGCACCATCTCCGCCACGGTCGGTGGCACCCCTTCCGCCGTCGTCGTCGCCCCGTGCGCCGGCCCGCTCTTCTCTGTGGTCATCCACGCCTCCTACCCACCGGCGAACACGACCCGAACGCACCGTCCGATTTCCGCCAGCGCGGCTTGACGGCCTACCGCACAGTGGAAGGGTGATGAGCGATGGCAGCAAGTACGAGGCGGTGTGCAGCCGCGACGCGCGGTTCGACGGAGACTTCTTCTTCGCCGTCGCCACGACCGGGATCTACTGCCGGCCCAGCTGCCCGGCCACCACCCCCAAGCAGAAGAACGTCCGCTTCTTCCCGACCGCCGCGGCGGCCCAGGGATCCGGCTTCCGGGCCTGCCGCCGCTGCCGCCCGGACGCGGTCCCCGGCTCCGCCGCGTGGAACGTCCGGGCCGACATGGTCGGTCGTGCGATGCGGCTGATCGGCGACGGCGTCGTCGATCGCGAGGGCGTCGCCGGGCTCGCCCAGCGGTTGGGCTACAGCGCCCGCCAGGTGCAGCGCCAGCTGAACGCCGAGCTGGGCGCGGGCCCGGTGGCGCTGGCCCGCGCCCAACGCTCGCACACCGCGCGGATACTGCTCCAGACCACCCCGCTGCCGGTCGCCGAGATCGCCTTCGCGGCCGGGTTCGCCAGCGTGCGGCAGTTCAACGACACCATCCGGGAGATCTACGCCCTCACGCCCACCGAGCTGCGCGCCGCCCGGCCCGGCAAGACCGCCCGGTTCGGGCCGGTGGCGCAGCAGGCCGGCGCCGGCGGCATACCGCTGCGCCTCGCCTTCCGCGGGCCGTACGCCGCGGCCGAGGTCTTCGACTACCTCGAACGGCGCGCGCTGACCGGCATCGAGGAGGTCCTGGGCGAGCGCGGCAGCCGCACGTACCGCCGCACCCTGCGGCTGCCCAACGGCTCCGGCATCGCCGAGGTCGACGAACGTCCGGGCAGCGGCGCATCGCTGCCCGGGACCGGCGGCGGCTGGCTGGACTGCCGGCTGCACCTGAGCGAACTGCGCGATCTGACCACCGCCACCCAGCGGATGCGCCGCCTGCTGGACCTGGACGCCGACCCGTACGCCATCGCCGACCACCTCGGCCAGGACCCGCTGCTCGCCACCCTCGTGGCGCGCCGCAGCGGACTGCGCTCCCCGGGCACCTGCGACGGCCACGAGCTCGCCGTGCGTGCCGTGCTCGGCCAGCAGGTGTCGGTTCCCGCGGGCCGCAAGCTCGGCAACGCCGCGGTCGCCGCGTACGGCGAACCGCTCGCCGAGCCCAGCGGCGGCCTCACCCACCTCTTCCCCGCCATCGGAGACCTCGCCGAGGCGTCCCTGGCGGCGCTCGGCATGCCGGACTCCCGCCGGGCCACGCTGCGGACGCTGGCCGCCGCGCTGGCCGCCGGCACCGTGCCGCTGGATGCCGGAGCCGACCGCGACCAGGCCGAGAAGGAGCTGCTGAATCTGCGCGGCATCGGGCCCTGGACGGCCGGCTACATCCGGATGCGCGCCCTGGGCGACCCGGACGTGCTCCTGGAGGGCGATGTCGCGGTGCTCGCCGGCATGCGCAACTCCGGTGTGACGATGGCCGATTCCGACGCCTGGCGGCCCTGGCGGTCCTACGCGATGCACCACTTCTGGAACGCCGCGGCCAAGCCCTCCCCGGCGACCGCCTGAAGCGGAAATGCGACGTCCGAATTCCGCCAGCAATGCACTCGGTGACGCAGCAGGATGGGGTTGTCGACGCGAACCCGATCGACACCGACAGGACCTGGTCGACACCGACCGGACCGAACGAGAGAGGAACGGACCGATGACGGTCTACACCACCATCGACAGCCCGCTGGGCCAACTGCTGCTGGTCGGCGAGCACTCCGACACCGCCACCGGCGGCACGGCACTCGCCTCGCTGTCCCTGCCCGGCCAGAAGGGCGGCGCCGCCGTCCAGGAGGGCTGGACCGAGGACGCGGCGGCCTTCGCGGAGATCGTCGCCCAGCTCACGGCGTACTTCGCGGGCAAGCGCACCCGGTTCGACCTCGAATACGTCACCAGCGGCTCCGACTTCCAGCGCCGGGTCTGGACCGCCCTGGACGGCATCCCGTACGGCAAGACCTTCAGCTACGGCGAGATCGCCGCGCAGATCGGCGCCTCGCGTGCCGCGGTGCGTGCGGTCGGCACGGCCATCGGACGCAACCCGCTGCTCGTCGTCCGCCCCTGCCACCGCGTGATCGGCGCCAACGGCTCGCTCACCGGCTACGCCGGCGGACTGGAGCGCAAGGAGCAGTTGCTGGCGCTCGAAGGCATCACCCCGGCGGCCTGACCGCACCCCCCTTCCGGAGAGCAGAGCCCACATGACCACCAAGAACGCCACCGCCCGGGCCGCGCGGCACGTCGACGCGGCCGACTGGGGTGCCTTGGCCGGCGAGCTGGACACCTACGGCGGCGCGCTCACACCGCAGCTCCTCACCCCCGCAGAGTGCGCCGACATCGCCGCGCTGTACGAGAAGGAGGAGCTGTTCCGCACCACCATCGACATGGCCCGCTACCGCTTCGGCTCCGGCCAGTACCGCTACTTCCACCACGATCTTCCGGAGCCGGTCGCCGCCCTGCGCGCCGCGTTCTACCCGCATCTGCTCGCCGTCGCCCGCGACTGGGCCGCCCGGCTCGGCCGGCCGGCGCCCTGGCCGGACACCCTCCAGGAGTGGCTGGCCATGTGCCACGAGGCGGGCCAGGACCGCTCCGCGCAGATCCTCCTGCGCTACGGAGCGGGCGACTGGAACGCCCTGCACCGCGATGTCTTCGGCGACATGCTCTTCCCGCTCCAGGTCGTCATCGGGCTGGACGAGCACGGCACCGACTACACCGGCGGCGAGTTCCTGCTCGTCGAACAGCGGCCGCGGGCGCAGTCGCGCGGCACCACCCATGTGCTCCGGCAGGGCCACGGCCTGATCTTCACCACCCGCGACCACCCGGTGGCCACCAAGCGGGGCTGGTCCGCCGGCGTCATGCGGCACGGCGTGAGCACCGTCCGCTCCGGCCGCCGCCACGCCCTCGGGCTGGTCTTCCACGACGCCGCCTGATGGGCACCCACGTACCGCGCGAGGGCGCCGCGTCACCCCTCATCGGCCACGACGACCTGACCGAGTCCCTCGCCGCATACGGTGACCTGTCGCCCCCCGCGCCCCACACCGAGGCCGAACTCACCGCCGTCATCGGGCAGTTGACCCGTCCCAAGGCCCGGATCGAGACGGTCACCATCGGCCACAGTCGCGACACCGCCTCCCGTGCGGCCGCCGAGGCGTGCGTCGCCGCGTGGCAGGCCCGGGGCGGCGCGGTGCTCGCCGTCGTCGACTGGCCCGAGTCGGCCGCCTCGTGGCTGCGCCCGGCCAAGCGCCTGACCGCACCGCAGCCGGACGCCTGGGTGATCGCCGCGGCCCCGCTGGGCTTCGTCCAGCTCGCCCGCCGCCTGCGGCACAGCACCGACTGGGAGCCGGCCCGCACGGTGGCGTTCGCCTCCCTGCAGGACTCCCGGCTGCCCGCGCTGGCCGGCCCGGACACGCTCCACGGTCTGCGCGGCGCGACCCGCGAGGGCGGCACCTGGGAGGTCGGCCACCGCTGGCTCACCAGCTATCCGCCCGTGGCGGCAGACGGGTAGCGGCCGATCGAGGCCACCCTGCCGTCGGACATCGTCGCGAGCCGGGGCGCCCGCCGCGCGAGTTCCGCGTCGTCGGTGGCCACCACGCAGGTCAGGCGCCGCTCGCCCCAGAGCCGGACGAACAGCTCGATGATCTCCTTCCGGCCCGCGCCCGCCAGCCCGGCCGTCGGCCGGTCGGCCAGCAGCACGGTCGGCCGCTTCACCAGGGCCCGGGCGAGCGCGACCCGCTGCCGCGCCGACGCGCCCAACTCGGCCGCAGGCAGGTCGCTTCGACCGTCCACACCGACCTCCCACAGGGCCTCACCCGCCAGCTCCCAGCGGTCGGCGGGCAGCAGCCGCAGGGGTATCAGCGCGCTCGCGACGTTCTGCCGCGCGGTGCAGCCGGGTGCCAGGCCGCCACCGTTGGGCACCGTGCCGATCGACTCCGTCCGGATCCGCGCGAGTCGGCACTCCGTCAGGGTGGCCAGGTCCGTGCCGTCGAGTTCGACGCTGCCGCGGCTGGGCCGCTCCAGCCCGCCCAGGACCCGCAGCAGCGTCGACTTCCCCGCGCCCGCCGCCCCCCGGACCACCAGCGCGCCGCCGTCCTCGACGTAGAGGTCGATACCGTCCAGGGCCCGTACCGGGTCCCGGCCGCTCCTCTCGCGCGTGGTGACGCCGGTCAGGTGGTACACGCTGCACTCTCCTCGGGTCCGTCGGCCGGGGACGCACGGCGGGGCGACGGATCTGCCGCGACGATAGGGAGGCGGTGTGACGGGGCGACAAGCGAGGGATGAGAGCGTGATGAGAAGGCGGCCCGAAACCGACGGCGGGGACCGGCCGCTTCGCGGGCCGATGGCTGGATGAACGCCCTTTATTCGCACGTCTGTTGCCTGCAACAACGGCCGCCCGGTGGGTATGTTGGACGCCGCACGGCGTAGTCGTCCCGACACGGAACGGCGCGCTGCTGCCGTATGGCTGGTGACTGTCGAAGCGACGGGAAAGTGTGGAATGAGCCAAGATACGCAACCGCAGTCCAGCGCCGTAGATGTCAGTATTCCGAGTGTGGCGCGCATGTACGACTACTACCTCGGCGGCAAGGACAACTACGCCGTGGACCGCGAGGCCTGCGACGAACTGAGCAAGGTCGTACCGAGCACCCAGGTGCTGGCGATCAACAACCGGCGCTTTCTGCAGCGGGTGGTCCGCTGGCTGGCCCGCGAGCACGGAATCCGCCAGTTCATCGACCACGGATCCGGCCTGCCGACCCAGGACAACGTCCACCAGGTCGCGCAGGAGATCGACCCGTCGTCCCATGTGGTGTACGTCGACAACGACCCCATCGTGCTGGCGCACGGCCGCGCCCTGCTGGAGGAGAACGCCAACACCGCCGTCATCCAGGCGGACATGCGGGACACCGAGGGCATCTTCGGCAGCCCCGAGGTGGAGCGGCTGATCGACTTCGAGCAGCCGGTCGCCGCGCTGTTCGTCTCCGTACTCCACTGCATCCCGGACTCCGACGACCCGGCCGGCCTGATAGCCCGGGTCGCCGACCGCCTGGTGCCCGGCAGCTTCCTGGTGGTGTGCCAGCTGGTGAGCGAGGACGCGGCCACCCGTGACTTCGTCACCAAGTTCATGGACGAGAGCACCCAGGGCAAGTGGGGCCGGGTACGGCAGGCGCACGAGCTGACGTCGTTCCTGGACGGCCTGGAGGTCCAGGAGCCCGGCCTGGTGGAGGTCTCCACCTGGAAGCAGGATGCGGACGTCGGTCCGCGGCAACTCACCAAGGAATGGATCGAGTTCGGGGGAGTGGCCCGCAAGGTGTAGCCGCCGGGCCAGGGCGTGCGACGAGGCGGGACCCCCCGTAAGGTCCCGCCTCGCCACGTGTCACCCCCGTGGCCGGCCCTCGGGCCGTCAGCTCTCCTGTTTGATCAGTCGCTCCAGGATCGCCAGGGACTCGCGCGGCGACTCGGACTGGGCGCTGAGCCGGTCCATGACGGCGAGGTAGTGGTCGACGTCGTCGCGCTTGTCCAGATAGAGCGCGCTGGTCAGCTGCTCCAGATAGACGATGTCCGGCAGATCCGGCTCCAGGAACCGCAGGATCGTGATCGGGCCACCGGCCGCCGCCAGCCCACCGAGGCTGAACGGCGCCACCTGCAAGGTCACATTGGGCAGTTCCGCCATCGACCGCAGATGCCGCAGCTGATCCGCCATCACCGCGGGTCCGCCGAGCGGACGGCGCAGCGACGCCTCGTCGATGACCGCCCACAGCCGCGGTGCGTCCGGCACCGACAGCAGTTCCTGACGCTTCACGCGCAGCGCCACCCGCCGCTCGATCTCCTCCGCGGCGGCCCGCGGATGGCCGAGCTTGGTCACCGCGTGCGCGTAGTCCCTCGTCTGCAGCAGACCCGGCACGAACTGGACCTCGTACGTGCGGATGACGGACGCGGCCTCCTCCAGCCCGATATGGGTCTCGAACCAGTTGGGCAGCACATCGCCGTACTGATGCCACCAGCCCGGGGTGCTGGTCCGGCGGGCGAGGGTGAGGAAGTCGGAGCGGTCCGCCTCGTCCGTGACGCCGTAGAGCGTCAGCAGATCGGAGACGTCCCGCTCCTTGCAGCTCACCCGGCCGAGCTCCAGGCGGCTGATCTTGGCGTGGGAGCCACGGATGGCGTCCCCGGCCGCCTCGCGGGTGATGCCCGCGGCCTCGCGCATCCGCCTCAGCTGCGTGCCCAGCACGATCCGCAGGACGGTGGGGCCGCCCCGCGGATGGTCCAGATACCGGCGCAGAGACGGTTGGCTGCTCGGCTTCGCGGCGGTCATCGTGACTCCCCTGAGTGGTCGGGCGAAAGCCCAGTGTCCCATCGGCCGTTGTGGACGTACAGCCATGGTGACTATCCGGCCGACATATGCGCCACCGGCGTCAGCCGCGGCCGATGAGATCGTCGAAGTCGCCGTCCTTGGCGCCCTGGACGAAGGCTGCCATCTCGGCGTGCGTGTAGACCAGCGCCGGTCCGGACGTGAACCGGGAGTTGCGCACCGCCACCCCGCCGTCTGAAAGAACGGCCAGCTCAACGCAGTTGCCGCTGGGGTTGCTGCGGCGGCTCTTGCGCCACTGGACGCCTTCGATGCCGGTCGCCGGCATGCCGTTGGTCACTGACTCCATCAGAGCTGCTCCCTTGCTGGAGGCCGGGCCTCCTACCGTTCCGAGCTCGCGATCATGTTGGCGTGAACGAGCTCCTGAGCGACCGTCCTTACCGATGTAATTGCAGATGCACTTGCAGCGGGGGGCGGCTGACGAGGATATTAGCTCTCCAGAGCACTCCCCGCCCAGACCCGAAAGCCCTTCGCGGAGATGGTGATGACCACACATCCGGCCGAGACCGTCCACCACGCCCTTCGGGAGGAGCCGTGTGACGACACCTGGTGGATGCCCGGCCCCAACGGCTTCGCCGCCTGCGCCCTCAGCGGCTCCGCACGGACCGTGGCGGACGCCCGCCGTTTCACCCGGGCGACCATCGAGAGCTGGCAGTTGTGCGCCGGGGTCGCCGAGGACGCCGCCACGGTCGTCTCCGAACTCGTCACCAACGCCCTGCGCTACGGCACTTCGGACGGCGGACTCGGCGACATCTGCCCCGCCTGGCTCGCGCTGACCCGGCAGCAGGCCACGGTGCTGTGCGCGGTCTCGGACTCCGGCACCACCGCCCCGGTCGTGCGCGAGCCCGACGCGTTCGCCGAGTCCGGGCGCGGACTGCACATCGTCGGCCTGCTGAGCGACGCCTGGGGCTGGACCCCGCCGGACCGGCTGGGGAAGACCGTCTGGGCGACCGTCTCGACGCGCGGCTGACGCCCGGTGGATCTGCTGTCCCTACGCTGTTTCCGGGTGGTCGCCCGCCACGAGCACATCAGCCGCGCCGCCGAGGAACTGCGGGTGGCCCAGCCGTCGGTGAGCCGCACCATCGCCCGGTTGGAGGCGGAGGTCGGCGTTCCGCTCTTCGACCGGCAGGGCCGGACGATCCGACTCAACCGCTACGGAAGGGCCTTTCTGCGCCGTGTCGAGCGAGTGCTGGACGAACTCGACGACGCGTGCCGGGAGATGACCGACGCCGCCGGTCTCGACCAGGGCAGCGTCGCCGTCGCCGCGGAGACGCTGCTGCCGCTCTCCGGTCTGCTGGCCGGATTCCGCGGCGCCCACCCGGGCGTGACCGTCCGCTGCTTCCAGGCCACACCCGAGGTGATGCTGCGTCAACTCCGCGACCGCGAGGTGGACTTCTGCTTCGCCTCGCAGCCGCTGCCCGGGCTTGCGCTCGGTGCCGTGCGGCTGCTGCACGAGGAGGTGCTGCTGGTGGTGCCGGACGGCCACCGCCTGGCCGGCCGGGAGCGGGTGTCGCCGGCCGATCTCGCCGACGAGCCGTTCATTACCACCCGGCCCGGACACTGGCAACGCGCGCTGCTGGAGCGGCTGTTCGAGCCGACCGGCCGCTCACCGGTCATTTCCTGCGAGGGGGACGAGCCCGGCGCCACCCACCACTTGGTGGAGGCCGGCCTCGGCATCGGCCTGATGCCGTCCCTCGCCCGCGCCGACCTTTCCGGCGCGGCACTCTCCTGGCTGCGCGTCGACGCCCCCGGCTGCACCCGCACCCTCAGCCTGGTCCGGCGCGAGGACGGCTATCTCTCCACGGCCGCCGCCCGCTTCCGGGACCTGGCGGTCGCCCACTTCCGGCAGCCGGGCCGGGCGGGCGGGCCGCGGTGAGGACGGGCACCCTGCCGTCGTAGCGTGGCGGGGGCGCTGCTGACGCCCTGGGCGGCCGGGCGGAGCGCGCGTCAGGCCCGGCCGCGGATCAGGTAGCGGTCCCTGATGGCCCCGGGGCGGGCGAACGGGCCGGTGCCGTGGGCGTGCAAGGCGATCGCCGTCTCACCCGCCGCGGGGTCGTCCTCCGGCGACTCCGCGCCGTCCCCGACCGCGGCGAGACGGCGCAGCACGCCGCGCTGGCACGCCCGCGCCAGCCGGTCCGCCTCCACGGCCGACAGCACCGCCCCACGCCGCAGCTGGACGTGCACGACCGGCCGCGCCTCCAGATCCCCGTCCGCTCCGAACGCCAGGCAGAACCCGTCGATCAGATCGGCCAGCGGGTTGCCTGCGTAGAGGCCGTGGGCGACGTCCTGCGGATGGATGGTGACCCCCCGGACCCGGTCGGTGTGTGTGTCACCGACATACTCGGGGACCGGTCCGGGGGTGTCATGAGCCCGGCTACTCAGGTGCCCGGGTGAGTATCCCGGGCCGGGCCCCGCTGGTGGCCCGCTCCGGAGCCGTCCTGGAGGCCGAAGGCGTCCAGGAGCCGTTCGGCCGCCAGCGTCGCCGTGATCCTGCCCTCGCGCACGTCGTCTTCGACGGTCGGCCCCAGGCGGCGGACCTCCGGATGCTCCTGGAGGCGGTCGATGAGGCGTTCGCGCACCATCGACCAGGTCCAGTCGACCTGTTGCGCGCGGCGTCGCTCGGCCAGGGCGCCGGTGGAGTCCAGCAGGGTGCGGTGCTGCTCGACCCGCTCCCACACCTCCTCCAGACCGCTGCCCTCGCGGGCGCTGCAGGTCAGCACGGGCGGGGTCCAGGCGGCGTCCGGAGGCTGCAACAGCCGCAGCGCACCGGCCAGTTCGCGGGCCGCCGAGCGGGCGTCCCGCTCGTGCGGACCGTCCGCCTTGTTGACGGAGACCAGGTCCGCCAGCTCCAGGACGCCCTTCTTGATGCCCTGGAGCTGATCGCCGGTGCGCGCCAGCGTCAGCAGCAGGAAGGTGTCGACCATGTTGGCCACGGCGGTCTCGGACTGCCCGACGCCGACCGTCTCCACCAGGACGACGTCGTAGCCCGCGGCCTCCATCACCACGATGGACTCGCGGGTCGCCCGCGCCACCCCGCCCAGCGTCCCGGACGTGGGGGAGGGGCGGACGAACGCCGCCGGGTCCGTCGCCAGCCGCTCCATCCGGGTCTTGTCACCCAGGATGGAGCCGCCGGTACGGCTGGAGGACGGGTCGACGGCGAGCACCGCCACCCGATGGCCCTTCCCGGTCAGCAGCATGCCGAGAGCGTCGATGAAGGTCGACTTGCCGACGCCCGGCACTCCGCTGATGCCCACCCGGCACGCCGCACCGGAGTGCGGCAGCAGCTCGATCAGCAGCCGCTGGGCCGCCGCCCGGTGGTCGGGCCGGGTGGACTCCACCAAGGTGACGGCGCGGGCGATCCAGGCCCGGGAGCCCGCCCGGACACCCTCGGCATAGCGTTCGACATCGATCGTCGCAGGCATGACCCCCCGATCACAGCTCGTGGCCGAGGACCGACGCCAGGTCCTTCACCAGGTCGTGGGCGGCATCCGGAATGACCGTGCCGGGCAGGAAGACCGCGGCCGCGCCCATGTCGCGCAGCGGCTGCACATCCTGCGGCGGGATCACCCCGCCCACCACGATCGTGATGTCCTCCCGGTCCTCGGCGGCCAGCGCCTCGCGCAGGGCGGGCACCAGCGTCAGATGCCCGGCCGCCAGAGAGGACACCCCGACGATGTGCACGTCCGCCTCCACCGCCTGGCGGGCCACCTCGGCCGGGGTCTGGAAGAGCGGGCCGACATCGACGTCGAAGCCCAGGTCGGCGAAGGCCGTGGCGATCACCTTCTGGCCGCGGTCGTGGCCGTCCTGGCCCATCTTGGCCACCAGGATGCGCGGCCGGCGCCCCTCGGCACGCTCGAATTCGGCCACCAGGGCCCGGGTGCGCTCGACACCGGAGGAGGGGCCTGCTTCGTCTCGGTACACACCGGAGATCGTACGGATCTGGCCGGAGTGGCGTCCGTACACCGACTCCAGGGCGTCCGAGATCTCGCCGACGGTCGCCATCGCGCGCGCGGCGTTCACGGCCAGCGCGAGCAGATTGCCCTCCAGCCCCTCGCCCGGCCCCGACGTCGCCGCCGCGGTCAGCGCCCGCAGCGCGTCCTGGCAGGCGTCCTCGTCGCGCTCCGCGCGCAGCCGCTTGAGCTTCTCGATCTGCTGGGCGCGCACCGAGGAATTGTCGACCTTGAGGACTTCGATCTCCTCGTCGGTCTCCACCCGGTACTTGTTGACGCCGATCAGCGCCTGCCGGCCCGAGTCGATCCGCGCCTGGGTACGGGCCGCGGCCTCCTCGACGCGCAGCTTGGGGATGCCCGCGTCGATCGCCTTGGCCATGCCGCCGGCCGCCTCGACCTCCTCGATGTGCTGCCAGGCCCGCTGCGCCAGATCGTGGGTGAGCCTCTCGACGTAGGCGCTGCCGCCCCACGGGTCGATGACCCGGCAGGTGCCCGACTCCTGCTGGAGGAAGAGCTGGGTGTTCCGGGCGATCCGGGCGGAGAAGTCGGTCGGCAGGGCGAGGGCTTCGTCGAGGGCGTTGGTGTGCAGCGACTGGGTGTGGCCCTGGGTGGCGGCCATCGCCTCCACACACGTCCGGGTGACGTTGTTGAAGACGTCCTGCGCGGTCAGCGACCAGCCCGACGTCTGCGAATGGGTGCGCAGCGAGAGGGACTTGGGGTTCTTCGGCTCGAACTGCCGGACCAGGCGCGCCCACAGCAGCCGGGCCGCCCGCAGCTTGGCGATCTCCATGAAGAAGTTCATGCCGATCGCCCAGAAGAACGACAGCCGGGGGGCGAAGGAGTCGACGTCCATGCCGGCCGCCATGCCCGCGCGCAGGTACTCCACCCCGTCGGCGAGGGTGTAGGCCAGCTCCAGGTCGGCCGTCGCGCCCGCCTCCTGTATGTGGTACCCGGAGATGGAGATGGAGTTGTAGCGCGGCATCTTCTGCGAGGTGTACGCGAAGATGTCGGAGATGATCCGCATCGAGGGCTGCGGCGGGTAGATGTAGGTGTTGCGGACCATGAACTCCTTGAGGATGTCGTTCTGGATGGTCCCGGCCAGCTTCTCGGGTGGTACGCCCTGTTCCCCGGCGGCCACGATGTAGAGGGCGAGAACGGGCAGCACCGCGCCGTTCATCGTCATCGACACCGTCATCCTGTCCAGCGGGATGCCCTCGAACAGCTGCCGCATGTCGTAGATCGAGTCGATGGCGACGCCCGCCATGCCGACGTCACCGGTGACCCGCGGGTGGTCGCTGTCGTAGCCGCGGTGGGTCGGCAGGTCGAAGGCGACGGACAGGCCCTTCTGGCCGGCCGCGAGGTTGCGGCGGTAGAAGGCGTTCGACTCCTCGGCGGTGGAGAAGCCGGCATACTGCCGAATCGTCCAGGGCTGGTTGACGTACATCGTCGGGTACGGGCCGCGCAGATACGGCGTGATCCCCGGGTACGTCCCCAGGAAGTCCAGCCCCTCCAGGTCGGCGTCGGTGTACAGCGGCTTGACGTCGATGCCTTCCGGGGTCTCCCACGTCAGGTCCGCCACGCCCTTGCCGGTGGCTTGCTGCACGGCCTCCGGCCACTGCCCGGAGCCGTCCGAGGCGCTCGCCCCGCCCAGCTCCACCGTGCTGAAGTCCGGGATGGCGCCCGCCTGTTGCGTCGGCTCTCCCATCACGCCACCTCCATGACATCCAGGGACGAGGACAGGACCTCGACCGCGTCGCAGCCCGCGAAGACGAAGGTGTCCACACCGGCCTTGGTCAGTTCTTCCCGGTGCTCACCGGGCTTGCCCGCCAGGTGCACCTGGCGCGCCCCCGCCGACTTCAGCGCGGCGGCCACGGCCGCCGCCTGCTCGCCGTACACCGCGTCGCTCGCGCACAGACAGGCGATCGTCGCGCCGCTGCCGGCGAACGCGTCGGCCACCGACCCGGCGTCCACGCTCTCCTGGACGGTCTCGATGCCGCCCGCCTGGAAGAGGTTGGCGGCGAAGGCCGCCCGCGCGGTGTGCGCCGCGACCGGACCCAGGGCGGCCAGGAACACCTTCGGGCGTGCCCCGGTGGCCGCCAGGCGGGCGTCGGAGCGGGACCGCAGCGTCTCGTACGCGTCGTCCCTGCGCACCCGCGGCAGCCCTCCCCCGGATTCCGTCCGGGAAGACCCCCGGCCCGCCGGCGCGGGGGCCGGTTCGCGGTGCACGGGGGGCTCGGCCAGATGGGGGAACTCGCTGACACCGGTGATCGGTTCGCGGCGGTGCGCCAGCTCCCGCGAGCGCCGCTGCCAGGTCTGCGCCAGCCGCTCGCCGATCATCCCGGAGCGCAGCGCCGCGGCCTGACCGCCCGCGGCCTCGATCTCCTGGAAGAACGCCCAGGCGGCCTCGGCGAGTTCGTCGGTCAGCCGCTCCACGTACCAGGAGCCGCCGGCGGGGTCGATCACCTTCGCCAGGTGCGACTCCTCCAGCAGGACGGACTGGGTGTTACGGGCGATCCGGCGGGCGAACGCGTCCGGCGCTCCGAGCGCCGCGTCGAACGGCAGGACCGTCACCGCGTCCGCGCCGCCCACCCCCGCGGACAGCCCGGCGACCGTGGTGCGCAGCATGTTCACCCAGGGGTCGCGGCGGGTCATCATCACCGTGGAGGTCACCGCGTGCTGGCGCTGCGCCGCGGCCCCGGGGGACGCCCCGCAGACCTCGGCGACCCGCGCCCACAGCCGACGTGCGGCCCGCAGTTTGGCGATGGTCAGGAACTGGTCGGCGGTGGCGGCGTAGCGGAACTCCAGCTGCCGGCAGGCGTCGTCGATGCCCAGCCCGGCGGCGGTGAGCCGGCGCAGGTAGGCGACTCCGGTGGCCAGCGAGGCGCCCAGCTCCTCGGCGGTGGAGCCGCCCGCCTCGTGGTACGGCAGTGCGTCCACGGCCAGCGCCCGCAGCCCGGGTGCCTCGGCGGCGCAGCGCTGCGCCAGACGGGCCACCGCGGTCAACCGGTCGTCCAGCGCGCCGTCGTCGCCGGTGCGCGCCAGCAGGCCGAGCGGGTCGCCGCCGAGGTTGCCGGCCGCCTCGGACAGCGGCACGCCGCGGGTCGCGTACAGCCGCAGCAGCTCCTCGGCGGCCGCGGCGAAGTCGGCGCCGGCCTCCAGGGCCACCGCGGCGAGGTCCAGATAGACGCCGTCGAGCGCCTGCGGCAGCTCCGCCACCGGGATGCCGCCGTCGCCGACGGCCAGCCACAGCGAGGTGACGCCGTTCTCCAGGTCGTTGAGCACGGACTCGTTGGCGTGTCGGGAGTCGGCGTGCGCATGGCGCTGGCGTACGTCCCAGCCGGCCACGGCCCCGCCTTCGGGGCGGCCGCCCCGTACGAACGGTGGGAAGCCGGGGTGGCCGACGGGGGCCGGCGCGTCCTCGGCGGTGTACAGCGGGCGGATGCGGATCCCGTCCTGGAGGTCGGTGGCGAGCGCGTCCTCGGCGGCGGCACCGGCGGCTTCGGTGATGCCTGATTTGCGCAGCACGCCTTCGACAAGTCGCTGCCACTGCTCGCGGTCGGCGTCCGGGAATGCAGCGGCCAGGGGGAGTTCGGGGGACTCGGCGGTCATGGCAGCAGGCTAGGCGAACGACCGTTAGCCCGAGCAGGGGCTCCCGCTGTGACCTTGCCCTCTTTGGCCTGGCGTTTGTCCGTATTCCGGCCGACATCGCGGAGACGTCACCCGGACGGCGCCCTGCCCGGACCGGCCGCGGCGCTGCCCGGAAGCGGTCTTCCGGTTCGGTACGGTGGGCGCGGCACCCTCCCCCGAGCTCTCACGGAGCGGGCCCCCGGAGGAGCACGATGCCCAGGTTTCCGACCACCCGCACCGCCGTCCGGGCCGCCGTGCTCCTGACCGCCGCTCTGCCCCTGTGGGTGCCGCCCCCCTCAGCCGCTCCCGGCCACGGCGCGCCCTGCACGGGCCGCCGGATCACCTCCTGGTCCGTCGATCCCGGGCCCGCCGCCGCCTTCGCCCGCTACGGGAACGACAACACCCGCCTCGACGACTGGACCGGCGGCGACGGCACCCACTCGGTGCGCCTCCCCGACGGCCGGACGCTCTGGCTCTTCTCCGACACCTTTCTGGACCGGGTGCTGCCGCCGCCCGACCCCCGAGGCCGGCCGTACCGCCGGCGCACCGCGGACCACGGCGGCACTCCCCTTCTGCGGCACAACTCGGCCGTCGTGACGGCGCGTTCGGGCCGCCCGGAGCGCACGCTGACCGGCGGCACCCCGGCCGCCCCGGGCCCCCTCTTTCCGGATCCGCCGGGCGGCGGCCGGCGCTGGCCGGTCGCCGCGAGGGTGGAGCCCAGGGTGCCCGGCGCGCACGAGAAGGTCGTCCGCGTGCTGCTGTGGCACCGCCGGCCCGGGTCCGGTCGGTGGATCTTCGGCGTACCGCACAGCACCGAGGTCGCCACGCTCTCGCTGCCGGACCTGCGCCTGAGGGGCATCGCCCGGACCGTGGACCAGCACTCGGTGCCGGACCCGGGGCGGCGGGTCCTCTACGGCGCCGCGGCGGTGCGCGACGGCACCTGGACCTATGTCTTCGGGGGCGACGACCCGGCGTCGTCCCGGGCCTCCGCCGCCTACCTCGCCCGGGTGCCGGCCGGGCGACTCGGGGATCGCTACGGCTGGCGCTTCTGGGACGGCGCGCACTGGCAGCGGCGGGCCGGGCGCGCCGTGCCGGTGCTGCGGGCGGGTGGTCGGCGCGGCGTCGGCAGCGCCTTCTCCGTGGTGCGCGCCGGCGAGGGCGCCGCCCGCTCGGGCGAAGCCGGGGGCGGGGGGACCTGGGTGCTGATCACCATGGACGCCGGGCGCGGCGGCGCGGCCGGACTGCGGACGATCACCAGCTACTGGTCCTGCTCGCCCCACGGCCCCTGGCGCGGCCCGAACGGCCGGCTCACCCCACCCCGGCCCGGCGCCGCCGAGCCGCAGTACGTGGCCGCGTACAACCCCCAGGCGCATCCCGAGTCCACCGCGGCCGGACGGCTGCTGCTCAGCTACGACGTCAACTGGCTCGGCCCGCCCGGCGTCCCACCCGACGCGCAGGTCAACGGGGACGTCCGCCTCTACCGGCCGCGCTTTCTGCGGGTGCGGCTCGGGCCGTGACGCGGTGGCGGCTCAACTCTCCCGGCGCGCACGCCAGTTGCGTGCGGCCTCGTCGACGTCGAACGGCTCGATGCCGAGCGGCGGACCCTCCAGCGGCGTCCTTGATCCACCACAGTTCGTCGTACGGCCGGTCGAGGTGGGGCAGCGGTTTGCCCACGCCGGTCAGGCCGGCGAACGCGCCGCGTTCCGTCGCCTCCCGGATCTGCTTGTCGGTCCAGCTCTCGAAATCGATACCGGGCGGTTTGCGTTCGGTCATCGCGTGAGTCTCCCGAGTGAGGGGTGGGGTCCTCCTGGCACGCGCGTGCCCGCTTTCACCGTAACGCGCCCGGCCCGCGGTGCGCGGCTCAGTCGGTGGGCTCCGGCGATGCGGTGTTCGGGCTCGGCTGGACCACCGGGAAGGCGTTGTTGCCGCCGCAGACCATGGGCCCGACGCGGACGCCGTCGCCGACCACCGTGACGGTGACCTCGCCCGGCGGCTTGTCTCCCGGGACCCGGGCGTTGGCCGCCGTGCACACCAGCTGGTTGAGCGACGCGGAGTCCAGCAGCTTCGCGTTCATCGGCAGATTCAGGGCGACGGTGCCCCGGCCGGTGGTGGCCAGGAGCCGGCCCGGGAACTTCGGCAGCACGCTGGAGAGCCCGCGCTGGCGCTCGGCGTGGTTCGGGCCCGCCATCAGCATGTCGATCGCGTCCTGCGGACCGACCGGTGCCTTGGCCGGCCGGGTCGCGGAGCGCAGCCCGTTCGGGCCGTAGAAGAAGAGCTGGACGTCGGCGGCGGGCTGGCCGGGCGACTTCAGGCCGGTGGCCGGCTCGCCCGCATCGATCACGTCGGTGGGTGCGATACCGCAGCCGGCCAGCACGGCGGCCAGCAGGCCGCCCGCCGCGATCCGCCGGGCCCGCGCACCGAGCACGGCATGGGGGACGTTCATGCGTCGTTCTCTTTCCCGGTACCGGGACGGCCGTCGTCCCGGCCGTCGTCCGCGGTGTGCTGCGGGCCCCGGCGCAGCGGCAGGTCCACCGTGAACACCGCGCCGCCCTCGGGGGAGTTGGCGGCGCGCAGGGTGCCGCCGTGCAGCCGTACGTTCTCCAGGGCGATGGCCAGCCCCAGACCGCTGCCCTCCGAACGGGCGCGCGCCGAGTCGGCCTTGTAGAAGCGGTCGAAGACGTGCGGCAGCACCTCGGGGTCTATGCCCGGGCCGCTGTCGGAGATCTCGATGTGCAGTCGGTCGGCGTCCGGCTCCGGGGCGTGCAGCACCACCCGGACCGGTTCGCCGCCGTGGTGCAGGGCGTTGCCGACCAGGTTGGCGACCACCACGTCCAGCCGCCGCGGGTCGAGCCGGGCCCGTACGTCCGTCGGCAGCTCCGCGCTCACCCGCTGCTGCCAGGCCCTGGCCTGGAGCGTCTTGCGGATGGTCTCGGCGACGTCCACCTCGTCCGGATGCAGCGCCGCGGCCCCGGCGTCGAACCGCGAGACCTCCATCAGGTCCTCCACCATCCGCGCCAGCTTGCCGGTCTCCTGGCTGATCAGCCGGACCGCGGAGGCGGTGTCGGGGTCGAGCGACTCGGCGTCCTCGTCGAGTACGTCGGTGACCGCGGACATCGCCGCCAGCGGCGTCCGCAGCTCGTGCGAGACATCGGCGGCGAACCGCCGTGAGTTGGCCTCCAGCCGCCGCAGCTCCGCGACGTTCTCCTCCAGCTCGGCGGCCATGTCGTTGAACGTCCGGGAAAGATCGGCCAGTTCGTCGGTCCCCTTCACCTCCAGCCGAGTGTCCAGTTTCCCCTCGGCGAGCCGCCCGGCCGCCTGCCGCAGCCGCCGTACGGGCCGGAGCACGCCGCGCGCGGCGAGCAGCGCCGGGATCACGGCGAGTGCGAGCACCGGAAGTGCGCCGCCGCGGGCCGCGCTCACCAGCGCCTCGACGTTGGCCTCCTCGGCGCTCAGCGGCAGCTGGGCGTAGACCGTCAGCGCGGACGCCTTCCCCTCGGACTGCCGTACCGGCATGCCGATCAGCAGCCAGGGATCGCCGGCCCGGTCGATGCGCTGGAAGACCGGCACATGGCGCTTCTCCACCGAGTCGCGGAGCCCGGTCGGCACCACCACACTGCGCTGCAGCCCGCTGTCCTCACTGTCCGGGACGCCGCTGTAGTGCACCGAGATGTCCCAGTCCCGGGAGGTGCCCGAGCGCTCCAGCTGGACCCGGAAGAAGTCCAGGTCCGACTGGGACGGCGGCACCGGGAGCTCCGGCGCCAGCGAATTGATCTGCGCCCGCAGGTCGTTGACCGCGATGTCCTGGGAGCGCTGGAGGATGGCGTTGCGGGCCTCGCGGTAGGTCAGGCTCGCGGTGGTCAGCGCGCTCACGGCGGCCACCAGTACGAAGGCGACGACGAGCCGGGCGCGCAGCCCGCGCAGCCGGGTGGGTACGAGACGGGTGGGCAGCAGTCGGCCCGGGCGGCTCACAGTGGTCCGAAGCGGTAACCGAAGCCGCGCACGGTCTGGACGTAACGGGGGCTGCGTGGGGTGTCCTCTATCTTCGTCCGCAGCCGCATCACACACGCGTCGACCAGCCGGGCATCGCCGTGGTAGCTGTGCTCCCAGACGTGTTCCAGCAGCTGCTGGCGGCTGAAGACCTGCCCCGGAGTGGCCGACAGGAACAGCAGCAGCTTCATCTCGGAGGGGGCCAGCGCCAGGTCCTCGCCGCCCTTGCCGACGACCAGACCGGCCCGGTCGATGGCGAGCTCCCCGTACGTCTCGACGGGCGCGGGCCCCGGCTCCGCACCGGGGGTGTCGCCGTTGGCGGGCAGCGCGGTACGACGCAGCACCGCACGGATCCGTGCCTCCAGCACCTCGCCCCGGGCGGGCTTGACGATGTAGTCGTCCGCACCGGCCTCCAGACCGAGCACCACGTCCAGGTCGTCGCCGCGAGCGGTGAGCATGATGATCGGCAGCTGTCGCTCGGCGCGGATCAGCCGGCAGACCTCGAAGCCGTCCTTGCCGGGCAGCATCAGGTCCAGCAGGACGATGTCCGGCCGGAAGCCCGGGAGCGCCTCGAGCCCCTCTTCGCCGCTGGCCGCGGCTGCCACCTCGTGGCCGCGCCGCCGTAGTGCGAGGGTCACTCCGTCCCGTACGGCGGCGTCGTCCTCGATCAGAAGTACACGTGGCATGGGGACAGTATCGACAAGTTTCATGATGGATCGGTAACAGGAGCAGCCTGCCCGGGATCCCGTGCATCTCTCGTGGTGCGAGGCGGCGCGCGTGACGGCGCCACCGCCGGCGGTACGTACACGAGCATCGGGTGAGGGACGGGATTCACATGGCACGGCGCTTCGGTTTCGGGGGCGGGATCATCGGGGTGGTCGCGGCGGCGGCGGTGTCCCTGTCCATCGCGGGGGTGCTCGCGTTCGCCCAGCCCGGTGCGGCCGTGAAGGCCAGCGCCGACACCGTCGACGGGGCGGGCGGGCACGCCGGGCAGCGGTCCCGGACCGCGGTGAAGTCGTCGATCGTGCACGCCTCGGCCCGCCCCGGCCGCAGCCTGAACATCACCATCGACGACGGCCCGGACCCGGTCTGGACGCCGAAGGTGCTCGAGGTCCTCAAGAAGCACGGCGTCAAGGCGACGTTCTGCATGATCGGCCCGCAGGCTGCGGCCCATCCCGACCTGGTCAAGCAGGTGGTGGCCGCCGGGCACAAGCTCTGCAACCACACCGTCAGCCACAACACCGCCATGGACCACCGGCCGCAGAGCTACCAGTCGCAGCAGATCCTCGACGCCCAGAAGATGATCGAGAAGGCGGCGGGCGGCGTCGCGGTGGAGTACTACCGCGCCCCCGGTGGCGCGTTCACCCCGTACAGCCGGCAGCTCGCCGCCTCCCACGGCATGCGTCCGCTGGGCTGGAACATCGACAGCAAGGACTTCGAGAGCGCGAGCGTCGCGGCGATCGAGTCGACGGTGCGCGGCGAGCTCTCCAACGGGCCGACGGTGCTCTTCCACGACGGCGGCGGCGACCGTGCCAGGACCGTGGCGTCGCTGGACCTGCTGCTGCCGTGGCTGGCGCAGCAGGGTTACGGGTTCGGGTTCCCGCAGAGGTAGGGGCCGGGCGGTGTCCGGGGCGGGCGGTCCGCGGCCCGGACGCCGCCCGGCCGCCGGCCGCCGGACTCAGACCGCCGGACTCAGACCGCGCCGAAGAGCTCCGCGAGGCCGCGTTCGACGGCGAACTGCGTCTGTTCGCGGCCCGCCGGCACTGCTTCGTAGGAGCGCGCCAGGAAGAGCCGGACGTCCGCGGTCCGCAGCTGCACCATGGCGATGCCCTCCGCCGCGTGGAACTCCATCACCGTCCGGTCCGGGCCCGACGGCCGCACCCGTACGTCGCCCTGCCCGGCGGGTCCGCGCAGCCCGTCGTGCAGCAGCTCGCGGGCGAACGCCCAGTCCACCGCGGCGCCGTCCAGCGAGATCTCCGGCGGGAAGGACATCCGTACGGCGAGCGGGTCGCCGGGTTGGTAGTGCAGCACCGCGGGCACCGCGTGCGGGCCGGGAGCGGTGGCGATCAGGCGGACCTGGACGGCTTGATCGATGACGCCGGGCATCGAGCGGCTCCCTCACGGCTGGTGGTCGTGGACACAGGTCCCGGACGCGGTGTTCTCGGTTCGTCCACTAGGACGCCGGGCCGGCCGTCGCCGTGCAGGTGACGGGGGACTGATCGATGTGATCTGCGTCATAGTGCGGCCGCCCGGGGCGGGTGACGCCCCACCGGGCGGACGGGCCCGCGCACCGTCGACGCCCGCTACGCCGCCGTGCGGAACAGCGCCGCCGCCGCGCCCCGCGACTCCACCCCCAGCTTGGACAGGATGTTCGCGACATGGAACTTCACCGTGGACTGGCTGATGTGCAGTTCCTCCGCGATGGCCCGGTTGCGGTGCCCGAGCGCGAGCCGGGCCAGCACCTGCACCTCCCGTTCGCCCAGGGCCGTGAGTGGATCGGGCGCCGGATCCTGTGCCGCCGACAGCGGGATCGTCGCCGACACCGTGGAGCCCCAGCCGGGCACCGCATCCACGTCCAGCCGTCCGCCCAGGATGTCGAGCCGCTCCCGCAGCAGCCCGGCGGACAGGGCCCGCAGGGTGAGGGTGCCGGGCCCGTCGTCGCGTACCGTCGCGCGCAGTTCGCCGTCGGAGATCTGCCAGCCGACGTGCACGCGGCCGACGCCCTCCTGCTCCAGCGCCTTCAGCAGCACCGCCCGGACGGTGGCCCGCGCCGTATGGGCCACGTCGGCGGCCAGCGTCCGGGAGCAGTCCGGTGCGGCCAGTTCGAGCCGGACGGGGCTGTGGCGCACCAGCGGCCGCAGCGAGTCGGCGAGGCGGGCGAACGCCTGCGCGGCCGGCTCCTCGGCGATCTCCTGGTCCCGTTCCGCGTCCGCCCGCAGCTCCACCAGGGCCGAGACGGCCAGGTTCGTGGCGGTGGCGCGGGCCGCCGCGTCGTCCAGCTGTCGGCTGCGCAGCACGCCGAGCAGCCCGGTGAGCGCCGTCGAGTACGCCTCGCCGAGCTCGGCGATCACCCGGGCCCGGGTTCCGGCGGCGGTCCGCGAGCGGGCCAGGGCGCCGGGCACGGCCTCGGTGGCCAGCCGGTCGAAGTGGCTGGTCACCACGTCCCACAGCGCCTGGACCAGGGCGGCGGCCGCCGCGTCGACGGGGGCGGCGCTCTCCCGTACGAGCAGCAGGACGGCGCCGCGCGCTGTCGCGTGGCTCGTGACGGCGAGGACCGGCCGCTCGGCGCCGGCCAGGGTGCGGGTGCCCTGCCAGGGGTGTCCCGGCGTGCCCGAGGCGAGCAGCGGCACCAGATCGGCGGTGGCCAGCCGGCCGGTGATCTCCGGATCGCCGTGCGTCTTGAACGGTGAGTGCGCGCAGTGGGTGGACAGTTCGGCCGCCGCCCGGTGCGGGACCAGGTCGGCCAGCACCGAGGAGAGCCGGGGCAGGATCTCGCCCAGCGGCCGGCGGATCACCTCGTAGGCGGCGGTGAGGGCGGGCACGGATCCGGTCAACTCCATAGCGGCAGCGTAGCCAGGGGCGTCCGGGCGCGGCCCGGCCTTTCGGCCGGGTGGGACTGGTCCGATGACCGGCCGGGCCGCGCGTTCCCGTGGACCAGGCTGAAGTCTCGACCCACCGACTTCCACCCACCGAACGGGGAAACCGGCATGCGAGCGATCTTCTACAACGAATTCGGCGGCGCCGAGGTGCTCACCTACGGGACTCTCGACAAGCCCCAACCCGCGGCGGGCGAAGTGCGCGTGAAGGTGGTGGCGGTCGGCGTCAACCCCTTTGACCACAAGCGGCGTTACGGCTGGGTGGAGCATTTCTACCCGACGACGTTCCCCGCCGTGCCCGGCCTGGAGTTCGCCGGGATCGTGGACGCGGTCGGCGACGGTGTCACAGCGGTGGCCGTCGGCGACGAGGTCTTCGGCTGGGCCGCGACGGGTGCGTACGCCGAGTACGCCCTCGCGGGAGACATCGCCCGCAAGCCCGCCGAGCTCTCCTTCGCTGCCGCGGCGGCACTTCCCGTCGCCGGTGAGACCGCCCGGCGCGTCCTGGACGCGCTCGGCCTCAAGGACGGCGAGACCCTGCTCCTGCACGGCGCGGCCGGCGCGGTGGGCCAGGTCGCCGTCCAGCTCGCCCTCGCCCTGGGCGCCACCGTCATCGGCACCGCGTCCCCGGCCAACCACGCGTTCCTGCGCGCGCTGGGGGCCGTCCCGGTGGCCTACGGGGAGGGACTCGCCGACCGGGTCCGGGCGGCCGCCCCGCAGGGTGTCGACGCGGTCTTCGATACGTCCGGCCACGACGTGCTCCCGGTGTCGATCGCCCTGCGCGGCGGCACCACCGACCGCATCGTGACCATCGCGGACGTGAACGCCGCCGAACACGGCGTGCCCTTCTCCGCCGGCGGTACGCCGCCGGAGAGGGTCCGCGAGGTCCTGGCCGAGCAGGCCCGCCTGGCCGTCGAGGGGCGGCTGACCGTGCCCGTCGTCCGGACCTTCCCGCTCGCCGACGCCGCCCGCGCACAGGAGCTGAGCGAGGCGGGCCATGTGCGCGGCAAGCTCGTCATCGAGATCTGAGCGAGCGCGCCGGTTCCGGGGGCTGCGGGGGCTCGGGGTACACCAGGAACTCGTCCAGGATCCCCGGGGCCGCCGCGGCGGAGAGGGCCGGAGCGGCAGCGGCGGGGAGGTCGGGCAGGCGGTAGCCGTCCTCGCCGGCGGCGACCGCCGCGGTCAGCGTGACCAGCCCGGACCGCCGGGTGAAGGGCGAGGTCGTGAGCGTCCAGGCGGCGATCGCCGCGCGCTCCAGGACCAGGGTGTCGCGGCTGAACGTGCCCGAGCGGACGACCAGCCGGCTGCCGCGTATCCCGTGGCCGAGGCTGCGGTACGCGTCCCGGGCCAGCCACTCCACCGCCGCGGTGGCGACCAGCGCGTAGCCCCAGGCGCAGGGCAGCAACACCGGCGTGACAACGGCCCCCGCGGCGGCCAGGACGGCCGTGCCGGGAAGCACCGCGAAGAGCAGCCCGCGCACCCGTCGCCGGCGCAGTGCCGCACGGGGGTGCGGGGTCAGGTCCGGTGCGGGGAAGGGGGCGCGCAGGACACCGCCGGCCACCCGTACCGCCTCCCGGCGCGGTGCCGGCGGTAGCAGGTCGCTGCGGCTGCGGTTCTCCTCGCGGTTCCCCAGACCGCCCGCCACCGCGCGCACCAGCGCGCCGCCGCCGGCCCGCAGCAGCAGTGGTTCCCGCAGCAGCACGCCCCGCAGCCGGGCCCGTTCGATGGTGACGGCGCGGGTGGTGAGCAGTCCGCGGCGCACCTGCAGGGTGTGCGCGTCGGTCCACTCCAGGCGGTAGTTCCACCAGTTCTCGGCGTAGAGCACGATGGCGCCGGCCGAACCGAGGGCCAGCACGGCGAGGAGCGCGAGCGGGACGGTCAGCCACAGCACACTGCTGCCGAACTCCCGAAACGCCCGCTGGACGAAGCCGATCCGCCAGGCGTCGACGCCGATGCCGTCCAGCACCCGGTAGACGGTGCCGGCCGCCACGAACACCCCGCCGACGACCCAGAAGGTGAGCGGCGCGCGGCGCAGCCAGCGCCAGTCGAGACGGGCGAGCACCGGGTCGTCGGTGAGCGTACCGACGTCCGAGCGGGCGGCCAGCCGGGCGCGCAGCCCCTCCGCCTCGGCGACCTTGAGCGCCTCCAGCGACAGCTCGCTCCCGCCGTCCCCGGACCCCGCGGTTCCGGCCCGCAGCACGGTGACGCCCAGCAGCCGGTGCAGCGGGGTCGCCGTCAGGTCGACGGTGCGGATGCGGTGCAGCGGCACACTGCGCAGCCGCCGGGTCAGCAGCCCGCTGCGCACCTCGAAGCTGTCGTCGGTGACCCGGAACTCCGTACGCGCCCAGCGGATCAGGCCGATCGCGGTGACGACGGCGAAGCCGGCGGCGATGACGGCGAGCGTGATCCATGCGCCGGGGGTGATCCGGCCCTCGGTGGCCAGGGCGGTCAGGGTCAGCGAGCCGAGCGGGGCGCCCATCCAGCCGCAGTGCACCAGCAGCGTGCGGGGATCGAGGCGGCGCCAGGGGGCGGTGGCGGGGCCGTTCATGCGGCATCACCCGGTACGTCCTGCGCGGCCTCGCCGATCAGCCGGGACAACTCCTCGGCAGCCGCGTCCGCCAGCCCCGCGATCTTGATGTCGCCCGCGGTGGACGCGGTGGTGACGGTCACCGTGGCCAGCCCGTACCACCGCTGTACGGGCCCACGGGCGGTGTCCACGGTCTGCACCCGCGACAGCGGCGCGATCCGCCGCTTCTGCCAGAACCAGCCGCCCGCCGCGTAGACCGCGCGCTCGCCCAACTCCCAGGCGTGCACCGCATACCGCCACCGCGGCATGACGGCGAGGTAGCCGGCTGCCGGCAGGACGAGCGTGACCAGCAGCAGCGGGCCGAGCCAGGGCAGTGCTCCGGGGAAGAACAGCACGGCGAGCACCACCAGGGCGAGCGCGGTGACCAGCATCGGTCCGCTGACGGTGAGCAGTGCCTGCACGGTCCACCAGCGGCGGGCCCGCGGATCGACCCGATGGCGGGGTGGGCGAAGGAGGGGCGCGACGTGTTCGGGCATGCGGGTCACCGTTTCCAAGTCAATCGTATTGAGTAGCGGTACGTTATAACGGTACAAGCGACTTGTGAAAGCGGGCCGTCGAGGGACGCCCCTGGCGACGCGCGATGAGGAAGGAAGGCCCGCCGTGCCGAAGAAGGTGGACCACGAGGCCAGACGCCGGGAGATCTCCGAGGCGCTCTGGCGGATCGCGAGCACCCATGGCCTGGACGGCGCGAGCCTGCGGGATGTCGCCGCCGAGGCCGGCATCTCCCTCGGCCGGCTGCAGCACTACTTCCGCACCAAGGACGAGATGCTCGCCTTCGCCCTCCGGCACATCAACCGCCTGGCCGACCAGCGGATCCGCGCACGCATCACGGCGCTCACCGAGGAGCCGACGCCGCGTGAGGTGTTGCGCGCCTGCCTGTCCGGGATGCTGCCGCTGGACGCGGAGAGCCGGGTCGGGACGCTGGTCGCCGCCGCGTACTTCAACCGCGCCGTACACGACGAGGCTCTGCGGGCCGAGGCCAAGGAAGGCATCCCCAAGCTCCGCGCCTTCTTCGCCGATCAGCTGCGCCGGGCCGCCGAGCGCGGCGAACTGCCGCCCGACCGGGCCACCGAGGAAGAGGCGATGCTGCTGATCAGCATGGCCGACGGGCTCTCCACGTACATCCTCCTGGACGTGCACGGCCCGGAGCAGGCTCTGCGGCTGCTGGACCGGCAACTGACCGGGCTCTTCGGCGCCGAGGAGCCGGACGCCGCCCGCTGACCGCCCCTGCGGTGGCCGGTGGCCGGTGGCCGGTGGCCGGTGGCCGGCCGCTCCGGCTGCGGTGTCCACGTGCCCGGCCGCTGCCGGGGCGTCGGCCCCGGAGTCGGGAGGCCGTCACCCGGGAACTCCCCCTACGCCTCGCGCAGCAGGTCGGCGAGATCGGCGTCGACATCCAGATGCCGCGCCTCGCCGCCCCTCTCGACGAGTGCGTACGAGCGGGTCAGGAAGAGCCGCAGATCCTGGGCCTCGAACTGCACCAGCGCCATCCCGCCGGCGGTGTGGAACTCCACCACGACGCCGTCGGAGCCGCACGGCCAGACGTGCACATCGCCCGTCCCGACCGAGTGCCGCAACCCCTCCTCCAGCAGGTCGCGGCCGAACGTCCACGCCACCTCGGCACCGTCCAGCGACGCGGCGGGCGGGAAGACCAGGCGCACCGCGAACGGATCGGCGCGGTCGTAGCGAAGGGTTGCCGGAATCTCCCGCGACCGCGGTGCGTTCGCGATGAGTCGGGCCTGAACGGCTTGTTCGATGACGGTGGGCATCGCCGGCTCCCTTGCGTTCGAGGTAGGTCCTTGTCCCTACAACGAGTAGGACGCGCAGGTCATCTCGACCGTGCATTGAATCCCTGCGTGACCTGCATCACCACTCTTTGAATGCGAGGGTATGCCCTCTTTACGCATGCGAAATGCAAGCATTGCCGCGAAGGTCCGGACCGGTGGCTGCGCCCCGCCGCGGCGGGGCGCAGCCCGTCCGGGGGAATTTCGCGGCCCGGGCCCCGGGCCGCGAGGGGTGTGCGGGCGACTCGGGGCGGTCTGGACGGGGTTGCCGGGCTGGGCTAGCTTCCAGCCCGACGACAGCCGGAAGGCCCCGAAGGGCCATGCGGACCGGATGAGGTCTGGCCCGTGGGGCCACACGAGCGGGGTGGGGTGGGGCGCATGCGGCGCAGCGGGCGTTCGAGAGGGACGAGGCAGGGGAGGCGGGGGCGAAGGATGTCCCGGGGGCCCGCCGTGCGGGTGGCCGTCGCACTGCTGGCCGGTACCGCGCTGCTCGGCGCGTCCGGCCCGGGGGCCGCGGCGCAGTCGCGGCACCGCACACCGGCGCCCCGCTGGCACTGGGACCTCAAGGACACCCGCCACACCATCCCCAACTCCCCGTCCACCCCCAACTCCCCGTCCGCCGCCCGCTTCCGGGGCCTGGCGGCCGTCAGCCGGACGACCGCCTGGGTCGCGGGCACCGGGGGCACCGTGCTGCGTACCCGCGACGGCGGCGCGCACTGGCGTGACGTCTCACCTCCCGGTGCCGGCGCGCTGGAGTTCCGCGACATCGAGGTCCTCGACGCACGCCGCGCCGTCGTCCTCGCCATCGGCGAGGGCGAGGCGTCCCGCGTGCTGCGCACCGACGACGCGGGAGCCACCTGGACCGAGAGCTTCCACAACACCGACCCTGACGCCTTCTACGACTGCCTCACCTTCTTCGACCGCCGCCACGGTCTCGCCCTCGGCGACCCCGTCGACGGCAGGTACCGCCTCCTGTCCACCGCCGACGGCGGCCGCAGCTGGCGCGTCCTGCCGTCGGACGGCATGCCGCCGGCCCAGCAGGGCGAGGCCGCGTTCGCCGCGAGCGGTCAGTGCCTGGTGTCCTCCGGTGGCCACGACGCCTGGATCGCCACCGGCGGCGCGGCGCGCGCCCGCGTCCTGCACACCGCCGACCGAGGCCGCACCTGGACGGCCGCCGTCGCCCCCCTCCCGGCCGGCGACCCGGCCCGGGGCGTCTTCGCTCTCGCCTTCCGCGACCGCAGGCACGGCCTCGCGGTCGGCGGCGACTACCGCCCCGGGCAGCCCTCGCCCCGGGCCGCCGCGACCAGTGCCGACGCCGGTGCCGGCTGGGCCCCGGCCGACACACCCCCCGCGGCCTACCGCTCGGGCGTCGCCTGGCTCCCGCACACCCGGTACGCCGCCCTGGCCGTCGGCCCGACCGGCAGCGATCTGACGACGGACGGCGGCCGCACCTGGCGCCCCGTCGGCACGGGCTCGTACGACACCGTCGACTGCGCCCCCGACCTGGGCTGCTGGGCGGCGGGCGAACAGGGCCGGGTGGCACGGTGGGAGCCGTGAAGCGGACTCTCCGACGGTCCCGGGGGGCGGATGGCCGCCCGCAGCGCCGAAGAGCCCGCCCGCACACGCCCGTTCTGAGATCCTGAGCCCCGACCGTCACGCGCCATGCGTGCCCCGCGCGGTGCGCCGGGACCGCCCGCGCGTGCCACCGCAGGGACCAAGGGGAGGCGGCAATGCCGTTCATCGGCGAAGTGTGGCGGGTGGAGCGGGGGACCGAAGTGGTCGGGGAGATCACGGTCATGGAGGCCGACTTCCCCTGGCTGAACGGTCGGTTCGTGCCGGGCCCCGGCTACCCGGAACTACGGCCGCACTTCGCCCGTGAACTGGAGCTCGTCGACACGATCGACGACGACGTGGCGGCCTGGGAGGACGCCTACAGCCGCGCCTCCGAGGGGGTACGGCTGGTGGCGCCGACCGGGCCGGTGGCCGAGTTCCTGCTGCACATCGAGGACGATGCGGCGTGGTTCCGTTGGAGCAACGAGCCGTTCCCCCGGGATGCGGCCGACGGGGCCGCCTGACCGGTCCGGCCGTCAGTCCATCAGGCTGCCGAGCCGCCCCTCCAGTACCACCAGCAACTCACCGAGCGCCGTCGAGAGTTCCTCCTGCCGTGCCTCTCCGATGCCCTCCAGCAGCGCCGCCTCGTACCGCAGCTGTTCGGGCAGCAGCCGGTCGATGGTCTCGCGGCCCTCGTCGGTGAGGGAGAGATGGGCGACCCGGCGGTCCCGGCCGTCGGGTCGCCGCGAGATCAGCCCGCGTACCTCCAGCTGCCGTACGCGTTTGGTGACCGCCGCCCCGGAGGCGAACGTCTCGCGGGCGACCCGCCCCGGAGTCAGTTCGCGGTCCATTCTGCGGAGTGTGCCGAGGATGTCGAACTCGGGACGGGTGAGCCCGGCCCGGCGCAGTGGTGCGTCGGCCGCCTGCTGCAACAGCGCGGAGCACCGGTTGAGCCGCCCGATCACCGCCATCGGGCCGGTGTCCAGCCCCGGGTGCACCTGCTGCCACTGGCGCAGCACCCCCGCGACGATGTCCTCGCCCACCCGCACTCTCCTCTCGGCCCCTTTGCCGTACCACTCGCACCGCGGCCGCGAAGACGACCCCGGCCACGGGCTCAATTGTGCCTGCCGCGCGACAGCTGACGTGCCGTGGGCGGCGCGTCGCCCATGGCCGCGGCCGGGACGGGTGCGGCCGTTTCGCGCATCAGGCCGCCACGGGCGCCGGGGCGCGCCGCACGAGACCGGCCAGGGTGCGGTGGCCCTGCTGCTCGGCGCGGGCGATCCGCTCCTCGGGAAGCGCCCGCTGCCACCACTCGCCGGCCGCGGCATCGACCGCCTCCCGCAGTTCCACCAGGCAGCCGGCCAGCCGGTCCCGGGCCCAGCCCCGCTCCCGCGGGTCCTCCGGCCCGGCTGCGGGCGCCGCCGTGAGCAGCCGGCCGGCGGCGGCCTCCGCGACCGCCACCCGCTCCAGGGCGGCGTGGACCCGGTGGGCGGCGCGCCGGTTGGTCACCAGGACACAGCAGGCCAGGCCCACCGCAGCGCCCACCACGGTGTCGGTCCAGCGGTCGCCGATCAGCGCCGTCGCGGGCAGGCGGCTGCCGAATCCGGTCAGCAGCAGCGCCATCGGCGTGACGCACACCGAGCCCAGCCAGTAGTTCCTGGTGATGCCGGCCTCGGCGCCGAACTGGCAGGCGAGCGCCAGCGCGACCATTGCGAGCGGCCCGGTGTGGATCAGCGGCAGCAACGCCGTGAACAGCACCAGTCCGAGCAGATTGCCGACCGTGCGCTGAAGGGCCCGCTGCCGGGAGAGCGTGGTGTTGGCCTGGTAGATCGAGGCCGCGGTCACCACCGCCCAGTGCGGGTGCCCGACGCCGACCGCCATCGAGACCCAGCCGGCCAGCACACACCCCGCCGCGACCCGTGCGCCTATCGGCAGCAGCGGCGAGCCGGGCCCCAGTCGGGCCGGCACCGCCCGCACCCCGCGCGGGTGACCGGGCGCCGGGCGCCGCAACTCCGTGCCGTCGGCCCGGGGCGGCAGGGCGCGCCCGCCGCCCGGCGCCGGCTCCGGCTCAGCGGGCGGCCCGGCGTCGGCGATCGCCGCCCGCTCCGCCGCGATGCCGGCCGGCTCCGCGGCCTCGGCCGTGGTGAGCGGGACCTCGGGCAACGGCCATCCGCGCCGCAGCGCACGGGCCCATGCCCCGAGACGTTCGGCTTCCGCTTCCGCTTCCGCTTCCGCTTCCGCTTCCGCTTCCGCGGCCGGGGCCGCGTCGCCCGGGAGGCCGCCGAGCGCCGACTCGGCCCGGACGAGGAGCCGTTCGAGGCCGGCCCGTGCCGTGGCGCCGGCCGGGGTGCGCGCGGGGACGAGGAAGAGGAGGTGCCAGGCGGCGTTCACGGCGGCCGCGGTGGCATGCCGCGCGTGCGCCGCTGCGGCGCCGCTGTCCGTCCCGGTGCGCAGCAGCCCGGCCGCGGCCTCCAGGGCACGGGCGGTCGCGATCCGCTCCGGGCCCCGCGGCCGTACCACCGCCGGCGCCATGCACACCAGCCAGGCGACCGCTCCGGTACCGAGTGCCAGGGCCAGGTGCTCGGGGACCTGCCCGAGCCGCTGCGGCACGAAGAAGGCGGACGCGGCGACGAAGGTCGGGATGAGGTTCCCCGGGGGCCCGATGCGCGTCGCATCGCACACCATCTTGTGCACGGCGGCCAGCAGCGAGGCGAACACGACGAGCACGGCGGCCGACGTGGTCAGCGAGGTGGCGGTCAGCGCGATGCCGAGGCTCGCCACCATGCCGAGCACCACCCACAGCAGGGTGCGGGCCCGTGCGGCGTACGGCAGGCCGTGCGCGTACAGGGCGCACAGCGCCCCGGCCGAGGTGTAGAGGATCAGGTCCAGCCGGCCGAGGGCGAACAGCGTGAGATCGGGGATCGCCAGGGCGACCAACGCGCTGAGCGCCGGCTTGTGCCAGATGTCGACGGGGCGGCGCAGCCGGACGGTGCTCCGGATGGGCAGCGGACGGATCCGTACCCCGCCGTCGGGTGCGGTGGTCAGTGACGTCGCGGCGGGCTTGGCATGCTTCCCCATGGAGAGAAGATTAACAGGTGTTTTACTAGTGAAGTAAATGTCCGTACGGCCCGTGGCGCCGGGCCGGGCCCGGGAGGGGGCGGCCGGGCGGCGACAATGGCCGGGTGCCAACCGCCAAGAAGAAGACGACGACCGCGAACGCGTCCCCGGAGCGCCGCCGTGAACTGCTGGCCATCGCGGCGGAGGTGTTCGCCGCGCAGGGCTACAACGCCACCACCGTCCGCCGGATCGCGGACGAGGCGGGCATGCTCGCGGGCAGCCTCTACTACCACTTCGATTCCAAGGAATCGATGGTGGACGAGATCCTCGCCACCTTCCTGACCGAACTCTGGGAGGGCTACGACGCGGTGCTCGCCGCCGGCCTGGGGCCACGGGAGACCATCGAGGCCCTGGTCACCGAGTCGTTCCGGGAGATCGACCGGCACCGCGCCGCGGTTGCCATCTATCAGAAGGAGTCCCGGCACCTCGCCGGCCAGCCCCGCTTCGGCTACCTCGCCGACTCCCAGCGGAAGTTCGAGAAGCTCTGGCTGGGGACACTGGAGCGCGGCGTGGCGGACGGGATCTTCCGTGCCGACCTCGATATCCGCCTGACCTACCGCTTCCTCCGCGACACCGTCTGGGTCGCTGCGTCCTGGTACCGGCCGGGCGGACGCCACAGCCCCGAGGAGATCGCCCGCCAGTACCTTTCGATGGTGCTGGACGGTGTCGCCGTACGGCCGTGAGCGGCCCGGACGACTTCGGCCCCGGCCCCGCCCCCGACAGCTGTCCGAGGGTGGGGCCGGGGCCGAAGCCGGTGCGGTGGTGTCCGGTCGGCGGCAGCGGCGGCGTCGCGACGCCCGCCGGTCCGCGGGAGACCGCTCAGCAGTGCGTGTTCTTGACGTACAGCGCCCGCGGGCCCTTCACGGGGCCGTAGGGGACGTCCTTGGTCGTGCTCCTCCGGAGGCGGCCGTGCGGGTCCTTGGCGTGCGGGACGACGATGGTGAAGCAGGAGGTCCGCCGGCTGCACAGATTCGCCAGCCGCAGATAGTGTCGCTGGTCCTTGTCGAAGGACTTCCGCACCTTGACGCACTGCGGCGCGTGCTCGGCCGCCACCGCATCGGAGGCCGTGGACAGCGTGAGCGAGGCGCCGCACGCCGCCGTGGCCAGCGCTATGGCGATGATCTTCCGCATATGTCTCTCCCCCGTTGGACAACTCCTGCGAGGGCCGCTGTAGCGAACCGGCCTTCGCACGTTCATTCCCCATTGTCCATATGCGCCCGGGCGAAATCCGCCCTGGGGGGCGCGCAGGGGCACGCCGGCGCTCCCGGCACGCCCGAAAACGGGATCCGGGCTCCGGCCGGCGAAGCCGGAAGCCGGTCAACGGTGCAGGTCAGGCGGCCGGGGGTGGAGGCGGACGCCGCCCGGCCGTGATCTGCAACTCATCGACCCGCAGATAGTCCAGCGCGCGACGGGTCAGCTCCGCGATGTCCTCGAGATCGTCCTGGCGGGCCCAGTGCTCCATGGCGACGGTGATCGCGTCGATCAGCGCGGAGGCCAGCAGCCGCACCTCGAGGCTGTCCCGCGCCGCGCCCGTACGCACCGCGAGCACCGGCACCAGCCGGTCCTGCATCTCGCGTCCGGCGCCCATCCACCGCATGCGGATCGCCGGCACTTCGCCCATGACGCGGATCAGTCGGCGGGCCCTTTCGGTGTCCGCCAGGCGCCGGGCCGACTCCGGCGCACCGAACGCCGCGCACACCGCATCGGTCAGCGGTTCCTCGACGGGGCGGGTGGCCAGTTCGTCGACGAGCCGGACGACGCTGCCGGTCAGTACCGGCGTGAGGGCGTCCTCCTTTGCGGCGCAGTAGCGGTAGAAGGTCCGCAGCGAGATGCCGGCTGCCGACGCGATGTCCTCGACGGTCGTCGCCTCGTACCCCTGGTCACCGAAGAGGGCCGCCGCAGCCTCCGCGATCTCCAGCCGGGTCTCCTGCCGCCGTCGCTCGGTCAGCGTCGGCCTGCCTCGCGCTGCCGTCATCCACCTCGTCCTCGCCGTGCGGTCCTGCCTGTCGGGGGCCTGTCTCCTGCCCGACTCCTGCTCAACTCTGTCATGGAAGAAATTATTGGCACGCCATGCCAATAAAGCGTATGTTGGCCGCCGGAACGGTGAGCGTGCGGCTTCCGAGCCTCTGGCCTCCGGGGCTTCCGGGCCTCTGGCCTCCGGGGTCTCCAGGCCCTGCCAGGGTCTCCGGGGTCCTGCAGGGTCTCCGGGGTCTCCGGGGGCCTCCGGAGTGGGCTGACGGCCGTGGCCCTCGCCCCCGGACCGGTACTGACCGGCACGCATCCGCGAAGGAGCCGACCATGCCCCGCACCTGTCTCGTCACCGGAGCCGCCTCCGGCATAGGCAAGGCCACCACCGCCCACCTCCGCGCACAGGGCCACACCGTCATCGGCGCCGATCTCGACGGGACCGACATCTCCGCGGACCTGGCCACCCCCGTCGGCCGCGGGGAACTTGTCGACCGTGCACGGGAGCTGGCGGGCGGCCGCCTCGACGCGGTGATCGCCTGCGCCGGCCTCGCCCACTTCACGCCGCTCACCGTCCGCGTCAACCACTTCGGTGTGGTTGCCACCCTCGAAGGGCTGCGGCCGCTGCTCGCCGCCGGTACCGACCCCCGTGCCGTCCTGGTCTCCTCCGTCGCCGCCGTCCACCCCCACGATCCGGCCATCGTCGAGGCAGCCCTGGCCGGTGACGAGGCCGCGGCCGTGTCCGCCGCCCAGGCCGCCGTCGACCGGGGAGAAGCGCACACGATCTACAGCTCCTCCAAGCACGCCGTCTCCCGGTGGCTCCGTCGTGCCGCCGTCACCGAGGACTGGGCCGCGGCCGGCATCCCGCTCAACGCCGTGGCCCCCGGCACGATCGTGACCCCGATGACCGCGCCCCTGCTCGGCAGCTCCGAGACGCGCAAGATCGTCGATGCGACTGTTCCGATGCCGCTGCACGGCCATGCCCGTCCCGAGCAGGTCGCCCCGCTGCTGGCCTGGCTGGTCTCCCCGGAGAACACCCACGTCACCGGTCAGATCGTCTTCCTCGACGGCGGAGCCGACGCGGTCCTGCGCGGCGACGACGCCTGGTGACGAGGAGACCTGGTGGTGAGGAGGCCTGGTGGTGAGGAGGCCTGGTGGTGAGGAGGCCTGGTGGTGAGGAGGCCTGGTGGCGACGACGTCCGGTGTGAGTCGTGAGGGGACAGGAGCCGTGATGCGACAGCAGCCGTGATGACAGCAGCCGTGATGACAGGATCCGCGATGACAGGAGACCTCATGCACCACCTCGTCCGCACCGCCGTGCTTTCCGCCGACCCCGACGCGGTCTGGCGCACCATCGGCCGCTTCGGCGGCCTCGCCGACTGGCACCCGCAGGTCCCGCCCTCGGTCATCGAGGGTGACGTCGACCCGGAAGTCCCCGGCGCGACAAGGGCGTTCATCCACGACGGTACGGTCGTGGCCCGAGAACGGCTCCTCGCCAAGGACGACGCCACCCGCTCGTACCGCTACACCGTCCTCGACCCGTTCCTCCCCCTCACCCACTACGAGGCCACGCTGACCGCCGTTCCCCATGCCCAGGGCACGGAGGTGCGCTGGGCGGCGACCTACGAGGGCGCCGCCGAGGTCGTGGCTCAGGTCGAGGCGGCCTTCGGGGACGCGGTGTATGCGGTGGGGCTGGGGGCGTTGGCCACGCGGTTCGCTGCGTAGGCGCCGGCATGGATGCGGGGATGGATGCGGGGATGTGCAGGGGCCGGGCTACACCGGCGAACGCCCGGAGGCATCCTGCGTGAGGAACGCGGCGACGGTCTCGCGGAAGCGGAGTGGGTCGTCGAGCCAGGGGTAGTGGCCGGCGTCCGGCTGGACGGCCAGTTCGGCCCGGGGAAACCGTTCGGCGACGGCCGCGGCGACCCGGGGGAGCGGGCCGCTGTCCCTCCCGCCGGCCAGGACCAGGACCGGCGCGTCCCATCCGGCCAGGGTGGCACTCGCCGTGGCCGGGGCGAACGCTCCGGGGGACGCATAGATCTCCGCGGCCGGTTCGTTGGTCTGCGCGACCTCGGATGCGGCGTGCACCCGGGCGGCGTCGTCCCAACGGCCGTAGAAGAAGGGGGCGATGGCGTCCCAGTCGTCGTCCGTGGCGGAACCGGATCAGACCGCTTCGTAGGCGTCGTACGCGGCCTCGAACCACGGCTCGGCCGAGCGCAGGGCGGCCGCCTCCCGCCGGTGTGCCTCGGTGAAGTCGATACCCAGTGCGCGTGCACGGGCCGTGACCAAGGTGAGGGTCCGGACACGATGCGGAGCGCGGGCCGCGTAGGAGAGGGCGAGGTCGCCGCCCGCGGAGTGCGCGAGGACGTCGGCGCGGTCCAGCCCGAGGTGGATCCTGAGCGCCTCGACATCGGCCACCTGCCGGTCGCAGCGGTACGTCGACGGGTCGGCCGGGATTCCGGAGCCACCGGTGCCGCGCAGGTCGAGGAGGATGAGCCGGCGATGTTTCGACAGACCGCCGAGATCGCCGAGGTAGGTGGAGGCGCGCATGGGGCCACCGGGGAGGCAGAGCAGCGGTGTGCCGTCCCCCACGACGCGATAGGCGAGTTCGGTCCCGTCGTCAGCGGTGAAGGTAGGCATGGCGCCATCCTGGTGATGCCGGGACGATCACGGCAAGGGGTTTGTGCCCGGGCCCATAGGGCCCGCAGGGCCCGCAGGGCCGGCGGGACCGGGCCCGGCCGCGCTGGTGTCAGCCCTCGGCGTCAGGGGGCGTGGAGGTGGCGCCCGGCGGCCGTGCGGTCACGACCTTGAGTCCCCGGTCAGTGAATTCGCGGCGGGTCGCCTCCGGTGCCCCGTTGTCCGTGATGAAGGTGTCGAACACATCGGCGTCGCCGACCCGGGCGAAGCAGCGTTCGCCGATCTTCGACGAGTCCGCGACCACCACGGCACGCCGGGCGCGTTCGGCCATCAGACGGTTCACCCTGGCCTCCGCCTCGTCGTGCACCGTGGCACCCATCACCGGGTCCATGCCGTTGGCCCCGATGAAGGCGATGTCGACGGAGATCTGCTGGAGCACCAACTCACTGAACGGACCGACCAGTTCGAACGATCGCGAATGCGCCACCCCGCCGGTGAGCACGATCTTGATCTGTGGCCGTACGGCCAGTTCATTGGCGATGTTGAGGGAGTTGGTGACGATCGTCAGATGGGGCTGCGGCCCCGCCTCCGCGAATTCCGGGCGGGTGGCCAGCACCCGGGCGATCGCCGTGGTCGTCGTGCCGCCGCTCAACCCGACCACGTCTCCGCGCTCGACCAGTTTCGCCGCCGCCTGCGCCACCGCCTCCTTCTCCGTGGACCGGTGCGCGTGCTTGTACCGGATCGGCAGGTCGTACGCCACCGAGCTGAGCACCGCACCGCCCCGGGTGCGGGTCAGCAACTGCTGCTCGGCGAGGGTGTCCATGTCGCGCCGCATCGTGGCGGCCGAGACCTCCAGCTCGGTCGCCGCCTCCTCGACATCCACTCGGCCCCTGTCCCCGAGCAGCTCGAGCAGTGCGTTCATCCGTTCATGGCGCTTCATGCGGCGAGCCTAATTCGTTCCGATCGTTCACGGTGCGGTCGGGCCTGGTGCCTGGTGCCTGGTGCCTGGGGCTCGGGGCTCGGGGCTCGGCGGCCACCGGGGCTTGCCGGCCGCCGACCACCGGTCGGCGGAGCGCGCCCCAGGTCGACGGTCGGGTTGCGCTCCCCGGTGCCGAAGGGCGGGGTCGGCGAGGGTGGACGCTGCACCGGCGGCGTTCCCGGTGCCCGGTGCCCGACCGCCCCGGTCCGCCGATGCGTTACGGCCGTCCGCCCTTCACCCTCGGGCGGGGGCCTGGGCGGCGAGCTGCTCCGGAACCGTGGCCGTGGTGCTCAGCACGTCCAGGAGCCTCGCCGCCTCCGAAGCCACCGCTTCCCGGGCCGGTTTGAGGTATTTCCGGGAGTCGACGAGTGCCGGGTCCGCGCCGAGCGTCTGCCGGATCGAGTGGGTGAAGACGGACACCAGGTGGGTGGAGATATTGATCTTCGTCATGCCGGCGGCGATGGCGCGCCGCAGCTCGTCGTCCGGCACTCCGGACGAGCCGTGCAGCACCAAGGGGACGGGCAGGGCCGCACGCAACTCCGCGATCAGGTCCTTGTCCAGTACGGCCGTGCGCTCGTGCATCGCGTGGGAGGAGCCGACGGCGACCGCGAGCGCGTCCACGCCCGTCGCCCGGACGAAGGCCAGCGCCTCGGTGGGACGGGTCCGGGCGCCGGGCGCATGCACGCCGTCCTTGCCGCCCACCTCGCCGAGTTCCGCCTCGACATAGGCGCCGTGTGCGTGGCACCAGGTGGTGAGTTCGGCGGTCGCGGCGACGTTGTCCTCGTAGGGGAGTGCCGAGGCGTCCACCATCACCGACCCCACCCCGGCTGCGACGCCCTGATGCACCAGTTCCGCGTCGGTGATGTGGTCGAGATGGACCGAGACCGGCGCGGTGGAACTCTCGGCGAGGGCGAGCGTGGCGCGGGTGATGGGGAGCAGACTGCCGTGATAGCGGATGCAGTTCTCGCTGATCTGCAGGATGAGCGGGATGTCCGTGCGCTCGGCGGCGGTGACGAGGGCCTCGGCGGTTTCGAGATGGATGACGTTGAACGCCGCGGCACCGACCCGCGCCTCACGCGCGGCGTCGACGATGGATGAGGTCGGAACGAGGGGCATGGGATCCTGACTCCCTTGCGTGCGGGGCGGGTTGACGTAGGAGGGGTCGCGGGCGGCTACGGCACGGCCGGGGCGTCGAGCATCACGGAGCGGGTCAGGCTGCGCGGGTTGTCCGGGTCCAGGCCACGCGCCCGGGCCCTGGCCAGCGCCACCCGCTGCACCAGGACCAGATCGGCCAGCGGATCACGTGCGTGGCAGACGAACCGGGCGCCGGTGCGCGCCACATCCGCCTCCAGGCCCTCCGGGGCCTGCCCGAACAGCCACGTCACCCGGCCCGGTGCAGCTATCGAGATCGGGCCGTGGCGATACTCCATCGCAGGGTAGGACTCGGTCCAACTCTGCGACGCCTCCCGCATCTTGAGCGCCGCCTCGTTGGCCAGCCCGAACGTCCATCCCGTGCCGAGGAAGGCGAACTGCTCCGCGTCCACCCACTCCTGCTCCACGGGCGCGGCCAGTGCCTCCTGGGCGTCGGCCACCGCCCGGGAGACGTCCTCGCCCAGATGTGCCCGCAGCAGCGTCAAAGCGGTCGTCGCGAACCGGGTCTGCACCACGGACTTCTCGTCGGCGAACGGCAGCGCGATCGTCTCGTCGGAGATCGCAACCGCCGGCGTCTCGGGATCGCCGATGATCGTCACCGTCGGGATCCGGCCCCTGACCGCGTCCAGGACGCGCAGCACCTCCGTCGTCGTGCCCGAGCGGGTGATCGCCACGACGGCGTCATAGCCACGGGCGGCGCCCAGGAACGCCTCCGACGCGGCGAACGGGTCCGTCACCCCCAGTCCCGCGCCCTCGCGCAGCGCCGCATACGCCTGCGCCATGAACCACGACGTGCCACAGCCGACGACGGCCACCCGCCGGCCGGGCTGCGGCAGCGGACCGCCCGCCGCCCCCATCCGCGCGGCCTCCCGCCAGGTCTCCGGCTGACTGCTCAGCTCCCGCTCCATGTACGAGGTCCCGCTCATCGGACGCCCTCCCGTGATCCGCGAATGCACGTCTGTCTGCGTGATTCTGCAAGTTTCTTCTTGATTACAAGCGACTCTACGCATTTCCTCGACCCGAATCCATCCCTCGAACGGGTGGGTGCGACAGGGCGAGTGGCGGAACTTCGATGAAGAATGTCGCTTATACGTCATTTGGGTGGCCCGGGTGAGGGCATGAAGGGGCGTGGGAGAGGGGTGTTGTCAGCTGTTGACAACTGCGTGAAAGGAGCCGAATACTCGCAAGATCAGTCATGCAGCAAGGCCGATCCGCCGCACAAAGGACTCCCCGATGTCCATTGCCACGCTCTCCGAGACGCCCCAGCCGCCTTCGCCCAGGACCCAGCGCCGCACCGGCAGACTGTTCGCCCTCACCGGCGCCGTCGTCGGGGTCATCTACGGCTACGACACGGGCAGCATCTCCGGTGCCCTGGTGTTCCTCAGCAGGGACTTCCACCTCACCGAGGCGGAAAAAGGGCTGGTCAACAGCATTTTGGTGTTCGGGTCCATCGTCGGGGCGCTGATCGGCGGCAAGCTCGCCGACGCCCTAGGCCGCAAGAGCGCGATGCTGATCGTGGCGGGCTCGTACGCCGTCTTCGTCGCGCTCTCCGCGGTCGCGCCCAACGTCGTCGTGCTGGACGTGGTCCGCTTCCTGCTCGGCGTCGCCATCGGCATCTCGATCGTGGCGGCCCCGCTCTACATCGCGGAATCGACCCCGGCGCGCATCCGCGGCGCCTCCGTCGCCACCTACCAGGTCGCCACGGTCGCCGGCATCGTCGTCACCTACTTCGTCAACTGGGGGCTCTCCGGCGGTGGCCACTGGCGCTGGATGCTCGGCCTCTCCGCGATCCCCGCGGCCCTCGTCATGATCCCGCTGTTCCGCCTGCCGGACACCCCGCGCTGGTATGTGCTCAAGGGGCGTACGGAACGAGCCGTCGAGGTCATGGCGACGACCGACCCGGACGTCGACGCGCGAGCCGAGGTGGCCGCCGTGCGTGCCGCACTCGCCGAACAGAGCGGCGGCTCGGCGAACTCGCTGCTGCGCAAGCCCTACGCCCGCGCCGCGCTCTTCGTCGTCGGCCTGGGATTCTTCTGCCAGATCACCGGCATCAATGCCGTGACCTACTACAGCCCGCAGATCTTCGAGGAGATGGGCTTCACCGGCGACGGCCAGAACTTCCTGCTGCCGTCCTTCGTGCAGCTCGCCTCACTGGCGGCGACCGTCCTCGCCATCCTCGTCATCGACCGGCTCGGCCGCCGGGCGGTGCTGCTCTCCGGCATCGGCACGATGGTCACGATGCTCGCCGTCCTGACCGCCGTCTTCAGCACGGGCGACCTGCACGGCGCCACGACCTGGGTGGGCTTCGGCGCCATCCTGCTGTTCACCGCGGCCTTCAACTTCGGCTTCGGCTCGCTGATCTGGGTCTATGCGAGCGAAGCCTTCCCCGCCCAGCTGCGCTCCACCGGGGCATCGGTGATGCTGACCGCCGACCTGGTGGCCAATCTCCTGATCGCCCAGTTCTTCCCCTCCCTGATGGCCTGGGCAGGGGCGGCCTGGACCTTCGCGGGACTCGGCCTGCTCGCCCTCGCCGCCCTGGTCTTCGCCTCCGCCTTCGCGCCCGAGACGAAGGGCCGTCAGCTGGAGGAGATCCAGGGCTACTGGACGAACGGAGGCCGCTGGCCCGCTCCGGCCCCGGCCGCCCAGACCCCGGCTCCGGAGGCCGCGCTCTGACAGGCGGGGTCGGGCCGGCCCCGGTGCAGGCCGGCCCGACCCCGCACGGCCTGCCCGGACGGTGCCGGGCCCGGTCGGCGGCCACCGGGTGCCGACCGTCCGGGCCGCGGGCCCCGGTGGCTCAGGACGGGAGCTGCTCCCGGTACTCCTCCAGCGCCGGGGCGGTCGTGGTCGCCACGAATTCGGTGATCCGGTACGTGCACACCCCGGCCACGGAGAACGGATCCTCGGCCACCAGCCGCTCGACGGCAGCGCGGTCCGGGCCGGCGGCGATGATCACGCCGCCGTCGCGCGGCACCTTGCGGCCGGCAGCGACGAAGTGTCCCGCGGCGTACCCCTCGTTCAGCCAGGCCACGTGGTCCTGCAGTGCGGCGTCGACGCGCTCGATGGGCGCGGTGTAGGTCAGCTCCAGTACGAACATGTCTGCAATATAGACATCGTTGCCGGTCAGCCGGTCAGCCGGTCAGCCGGTCAGCCGGTCAGCCGGTCAGCCGGTCGGCCCGTCGCCGGACCGGGGCGGCGACGGCCGTGACGGGTGGCGCCTTCATAGGCATGACCCGCCCTCAGAACGGCGAGGTCGGCGCGCGGCGGGCCGATCAACTGGAGGCCGACGGGCAGGCCGTCCGGGGTGAACCCCGCGGGAACGGACAGCGCGGGCACGCCCAGGACGGAGACGAGATAGGCCGACCGCATCCAGTCCAGGTAGGTCTCGGTGGGCCGGCCCGCGACCGACCGGGGGTACTCCCACTCCGCGTCGAACGGCGCGACCTGGCTGACCGGTGCGAGGAGGAGGTCGTAGCGGGAGAAGAACTCCACCGTGCCGCGGTGCAGCCGGCTGCGGGCCGCGACGGCCGTACGGAGGTCGTCCGTGGTCAGGCGACGGCCCTCTTCGATGTTCCCTCGGAGACTGGGTTTGAGGGATCGCCGGGCGTCGGCGGGCAGATCGGCGAAGGTCAGGGCGAAGCTGTGGGCGCGCAGGGTGCGGAAGGCTTCGTCGGCGCCGGTGAGGTCGGGGCAGGCGGCCTCGACGTACCAGCCGAGCTCGGAGAAGACCGCCAACTGGCCCTCGAGCACGGCGCGGACGTCGGGGTCGGTGGGGGCGTGTCCGCCCAGGTCGGGTGCCCAGGCGACACGCAGCCCGGGTAGGTCGCGGTCGAGCGGCCCGCCGAATGCCGTCCCGGGCGTCTCCAGGCTGACGGGGCAGCGCGGATCGGGCCCGGCCATCGTCGAGAGCAGCAGCGCGGTGTCCGCGACGGTCCGCGCCATGGGGCCCGGGACCGACAGCGTGTCCCAGAGGTCGACGGCGGGGTATGCGGGGACGCGTCCGGGAGTGGGCCGGAGTCCGACCACGTTGCAGAAGGACGCGGGGTTGCGCAGCGAGCCGCCCATGTCGCTGCCGTCGGCAAGGGGCTGCAGCCCGGCCGCGAGCGCGGCGGCCGCGCCTCCGCTGCTGCCGCCCGCCGAACGGGTGGTGTCGTACGGATTGCGTGTGGTGCCGAAGACGGTGTTGAAGGTGTGTGAACCGGCCGCGAATTCCGGCACGTTGGTCTTGCCGAGACGGATCGCGCCGGCCTGCTGCAACCGCTCGACCACCAACTCGTCCCGGTCGGGGACGTGATCGGTGTAGAGCGGCGAACCGTATGTCGTGCGCATCCCCCGGGTGAGATGGGTGTCCTTGAACGCGATCGGCAGACCGTGCAGTGGCGGCACGGCCTCGCCTCGTGCGAGGCGTTCGTCGGCGCGGGCCGCCGCGGCGAGAGCGCCCTCCGGGTCGAGCGTGACGAGGGCGTTGACGGCCGGGTCGACCTCCTCGATCCGGGCCAGGTGGGCCGCGACGACCTCGCGGGCGGACAGCTCGCGGCGGCGCAGCCGGGCGGCGAGGTCGGTGGCGTCCAGGTGGTGCAGAGCATCGGTCATCAGGGCCTCGCGGGGAGTGAGGTGGCGGATACGGGACGGCGGCCGCGCCGCTCGGAAGTCCGTGGCGGATCCGCGGGACGGCGGAACGAACGGCGGCGGCCGACTGCGCCGGTCACGCGTTCGGTAGCGTGGCGATCACCATGGACACTCCCGGAACGCTCTCGTGTGCCGACGAACTGCGGCACTGGCCGACGGACGAGGCGCAGGCCCGCGCCGTACAGGACCGGTTGCGGTCCCTGGTGCGGCTCGACGAATCCGGTCCGCGACCGGGGTTCGCGGGGACCGTCGCCGGGGTGGACGTCGCCTATGACGACGAGCGGAACGTGGTCGCCGCGGCGGCCGTCGCCCTCGACGCCCGCACACTCGACGTCGTCGACGAGGCCACCGCCGTCGGCCGGGTCTCCTTTCCCTACGTGCCCGGACTGCTCGCCTTCCGGGAGATTCCCACCGTGCTCCAGGCGCTCGCCGGCCTCACCCGTACCCCGGATCTCGTGGTCTGCGACGGGTACGGGTTGGCGCACCCGCGGCGGTTCGGCCTCGCCAGCCACCTCGGGGTGCTGACCGGGCTGCCGACCATCGGCGTCGCCAAGAACCCGTTCACCTTCCGCTACGAGCCGCCCGGCCCCGAGCGCGGCGCGACCTCGCCACTCCTGGACCGGGGCGCTGCCGAGGGCGAGCAGGGCGGCGAGGAGGAGGGCGGCGAGGAGGTGGGACGGGCACTGCGGACCCAGAAGGGCGTCAAGCCGGTCTTCGTCTCGGTGGGGCACCGCGTGGAGCTCGACGGGGCGTGCGCGCACACGCTGCATCTGGCGGCCGCGTACCGTCTGCCGGAGACGACCAGGGCCGCCGATGCCCTGTGCCGCAGGGCGCTGGCGCGCACCTGAGCCCGTGGCCACCGCGGCGGGTCAGCTCCGGACCACCCGGAAGGTGATCCCCGCCTTCTGGAGCCGGGCCGTCAGCGCGTCCCCCATGGCGACCGCCGACGTCACCTGGCCGGCGGTCTCCGGCAGGTCGTCGAAGGCCAGGCTGAGTGCCGACTCGGCGAGCATCTTCGCCGTCTCGTCGTAGCCGGGGTCGCCGCCCGAGACCTCGGTGATGAGCCGCTTGCCGCCGCCGGTCGCCACGAAGCGCACCGCGAACCAGCTCTTGGCACGCCGCTCCGGGCCCGGCCCCTCGCCGGGCTCCAGGCGCCCCGCCAGCCAGCGCCGCGCGGGCGGCACCTGGGCGAGCGCGGCCAGCGCGCCGGCTCCGAGCGCCCCGCCCACCGCGACCGGCAGATGCCGGACCCCGGCGTAGTGGCGGTAGCGGAAGTCGGGGCCGTATCGGTCGAGGGCGGCGGCCGAGCGGGCGATGACCTGCGGGTCGAGGGTCGGCAGCGGCACACCCCAGGTGCGGGTAGCGCCGCTCCGCAGCGGCGGGCCGAAGGGGGCGCGGACCCGGCGGCCGGCGGGGCGGGGCTCCACCGCGCGGCGCTCGCGGGCGGCCCGTGCCATCGGCAGCGGACGGGAGAGGGCGGTGAGCGCGGAGGACAGGGTGCCGCCGGAGAAGGTGGCGTTGGTGCGGACGAAGCCGTCGATGCGCAGCGCCGCGCCCTCGGGCAGCAGCCCCACGGTGTAGAGCACACCCAGGTCGTGCGGGACGCTGTCGAAGCCGGAGGAGTGCACGAGGCGGGCACCGGAGGCGCGGGCCGTCGCGTCGTGCCGCAGATACATCCGGTCGATGAACTCCGGCTCGCCGGTCAGGTCGACGTAGTCCGTGCCGGCCGCGGCGCAGGCGGCGACCAGCGGCTCGCCGTGGAGCAGATACGGGCCGACGGTCGTGGCCAGGACGCGGGTGTCGGCGGCGAGCGCGCGCAGCGACTCGGCGTCGCCGCTGTCGGCACGCAGCAGCGGGAGGCCGGCGCAGGCCGGGTCGATGGCGGCCAGCCGGTCGCGCAGCCGCTCCAGCTTGGCGGTGCTGCGGCCGGCCAGCGCCCAGCGGCAGCCCTCGGGGGCGTGCCGGGCCAGATATTCGGCGGTGAGCGCCCCGGCGAAGCCGGTGGCGCCGTAGAGGACGAGGTCATGGGCCCGTCCGGACGTGTCCTGCCGTCGCATCGTGCTTCCTCTCGGCCTGAGGTCCGGACCCTAGGCACGTTGTCGGCGCCTCGTCAATCATGCTCTGGGGCAGCGTCGTTGCCGGCGGGAGAGGGGTCCCCGGGGCACGCGGTCTTGACACGGCGTCATGACAGGTCCAGATTCACCATGACATAGGACGTCCCACGTCTGGTTTGGCCGGGGGAGCCGCCTGCCGCCCCGGCAGGGACCGGACCGTACGGCAGAAAGCCGGACGCGATGCCCCCTTCCCCGTTCCTGCCCGTACCGCTCAGCGGGGTCGTACCGCCGCTGTGCACACCGCTCACCGATGCCGGCCGGGTCGATGCCCGGTCGCTGGTCGCGCTGACCGAGCGCATGGTCGACGCGGGGGTGGACGGCCTCTTCGTGCTCGGTTCCACCGGAGAGGCCGCCTACTTGTCGGACGTCCAGCGCGGCACCGTCGTCGAGACGGTCGTCGGGGCCGCCCGGGGCCGGCTGCCCGTCCTGGCCGGCGCCATCGACATGGCCACCGCCCGCGTCCTGGACCACGCCCGGACGGCCCAGTCCCAGGGCGCCGACGCCATCGTGGCCACCGCGCCCTTCTACACGCGCACCCATCCGGCGGAGATCGCGAATCACTTCACCCGGCTGCGCACCGCCGTCGACCTGCCGCTCTTCGCCTATGACATCCCCGTGGCGGTGCACACCAAGCTGCCCGCCGGCACGGTGCTCGCGCTCGCCGCCGACGGGGTGCTCGCCGGCCTCAAGGACAGCAGCGGCGACGAGGGCACGCTGCGTCGGCTGATGATCCGGCTGCGCTCCGTGAACGCGGAGTTCTCGGTGCTGACCGGTTCGGAGCTCTCCGTGGACGGCGCCCTGCTGGCCGGCGCCCATGGCGTCGTACCCGGACTGGGCAACGTCGATCCGGCCGGCTATGTGCGGCTCTACGCGCACGCCAGGGCCGGGCGCTGGCCCGCGGCGGCGGCCGAACAGGACCGGCTGGCCGCGCTGTTCGCCCTCACCGACGTCGGCGACGAAGCGGACATGGGACGTAGCTCGTCCGCCCTCGGGGCCTTCAAGGCCGCACTGCACCATCTCGGTGTCATCGACAGCCCGGCGACGGCGGCCCCGCAACTGCCGCTGGACGACGCCGCCAACCGCACCGTGCGCCGGCTGCTGGAGGAGGCGGGACTGCTGTGAGGACGCGCCCGAAGACCCCTTCCGCCGGCACCGTCGCCTGGTACCGGGAGGTGAGCCCCAGGCAGTGGAAGGCGATGTTCGCCGCCTGGATCGGCTATCTCCTCGACGGCTTCGACTTCGTCCTGATCACCCTCGTCCTCACCGAGATCGCCGACGAGTTCCGACTGAGCACCCCCACCGCCGCCTCGCTCATCTCCGGGGCCTTCGTCACCCGATGGCTGGGCGGGGCCGTCCTCGGCGCCATGGGCGACCGCCACGGCCGCAAGGCCGCGATGATCGCCAGCATCCTGCTCTACTCGCTCGGCACCTTCGCCTGCGGCTTCGCCTGGGACTACACCAGCCTGTTCGCCGCCCGCCTGGTGATCGGCCTGGGAATGGCGGGGGAGTACAGCGCCGGCGTGACGTACGTGCTGGAGAGCTGGCCCACCAGAATGCGCAACCGCGCCTCCGGATTCCTGATCTCCGGGTACGCCGGTGGCAGCATCGTCGCCGCCGAGCTCTACGCATGGGTGGTCCCGCACTGGGGCTGGCGCTGGATGTTCTGGATCGGCGTGCTGCCCGTCCTGGTCGCCGTCTGGGTCCGCAGATCTCTTCCCGAGGCCGGCGACTGGCAGGCCGAGATCGGCTCCGCCGCCGGCGGGCGGGCCGAGCGCCCCCATCCGTTCCGGCCGCTGCTCACCGGCCGCCTGCGCGCCGGGTGCAACGGCGCCCTGGCGGTGGCCGCGACGGCGGCGCTGTTCTGCGTCTTCACGCCCGCCGGGGCGGGTCAGGTCCCCTGGCTGTCGGCCGTCGCGGCGCTGTGCCTGATCGCCTTCGCCGTACAGCTCGGTGGCCGTCGGGGCTGGCTGCGCCAGGTGTCCCTGATGGCGACCGTGTTCTGCGCGTTCCTGTACAGCTGGCCCCTCCAGGCCCTGCTGCCCACGTATCTGAAGACCGAACTCGGCTACTCCGCCGCGCAGGTCGCCGACGTGATGTTCGCCGCGGGCTTCGGGACCATGGCGGGCTGCTGGCTGGCCGGGTTCGTCGGGGACCGGCTGGGCACCCGGCGCGCCTATGCGTGGACCCTGCTGGCCTCCCTCGCCTTCGTCTTCCCGGTCTTCGCGGTCCAGGACAGCCTGGTGGCGCTCGGGGTGCTGCTCTTCGGGCTGCTGGCGCTGAGTCAGGGGATCTCCGGGATCCTGCCGAAGTACATCGCCGGCCACTTCCCGACCGCGACCCGGGCCGCCTCCCTGGGCTTCGTCTACAACGTGGGGGCCCTGGGCGGGGCGGTGGCGCCGGTCCTGGGGGCCCGGCTGGCCGAGGGGATGCCACTGGGGCGGGCGCTGGCGGTGCTCACCTTCGGGCTGACGCTCCTGGTGATCGTCCTGGTGGGCGGTGACGTCCCGCGCCGGCTGTCCCGCCTGGTGGACCGTGCGGCGCCGAACGACCATCTGGCGCCCGCGGAACCCGGGCCGCTGCCCGAAGGCGCGCCCACCGCCCCGCCGTAGGGCCGCCGGCTCACTCCGTATGGTCGTCCTGCCGCCCCAGCGCCACCCCGCGCACCCCCTCCAGCTCGGTCAGGGCCTCGACCAGAGGATACGGCGTACCGCTCCCCTCCATCCGGAGCAGCACCTCGGCCGGTACGTGGTCGTCCTCCGCGCCGGCCTCCACCTGGACATCGGTCACCCGGAAGCCGCTGCTGGTGCACATCGTCAACATCTGCCCCAACAGTCCGTGTTGGGCGCGGTAGGTCAGGCGCAGCTCCACCCGGTCGAAGGACGGCGTCGTACCGAGGCGGTCCGAGACGACGGAGAAAGCCCCGGACGATGAGGAAGTGCACCGCCGTCGCGCCGATCGCCAGCAGGGGCAGGCCACCGCCGCACGCCATGCCGATGGCGCAGGTCAGCCAGATCGTGGCGGCCGTGGTCAGCCCGCGCACGGCGTCCCTCTTGACGAAGATCAGGCCGCCGCCGATGAAGCCGATACCGGAGACGACCTGGGCGGCGACCCGGGACGGGTCGAGCACCACGCCGTCCTGGCCCAGCACCGCGCCGAAGCCGTGGATCGACACCTCCATGAACAGCGCGCTGCCCACGCCGACCAGCGTGTGCGTCCGCAGCCCGGCGCTCTTCTGCCGGGCCTCGCGTTCCAGACCGATCAGCGAGGAGAGCAGCAGGGCCAGCGCCAGCTCGGTGAACTGACGCAGTCCCTGGCCGTGGTGGAAGTCGAACAGGGCGAAGGCGAGTTGTGGGTCGGACATGGGTGCATTGTCCCTCCGTCGGCCCTGCGCAGGGCGCTGGGCGGGCCGTTGTCGGTGGTCGCGGTTAGCGTGGGGTGCGGGGGAGCCGGGTGTGCGGGAGGCGCGGCGGGCCGGCCGGCATCGCGGGCCCCGCGGAGGGTCGACGGACGTGGAGGAGCGGATGGCGAAGGCGGTTGGTCCGACGGCGGTGCGGGAGCGGGTGCGGAGGTTCGCGCTGGGGCTGCCCGGGTCGGCGGAGGAGTTTCCCTGGGGCGAGAGCGTCGTCAAGGTCAACAAAAAGATCTTCGTGTTCCTCGGAGTCGACGGCGACGCGAACGCGCCCGGGGTCACGATCAAGCTGACGGACCCCGAGGCGCACGGTCATGCGCTCGCCTCGCCCGGTGCCCGACCCGCCGGCTACGGCCTGGGCAGGTCCGGCTGGGTGCGGGTGCCGTTGGCGGAGGACGGCGCGCCGCCCGCCGAGCTGCTGTGTGACTGGACCGAGGAGTCCTACCGCGTGATAGCCCCCAAGAAGCTCATCGCCGAGCTCGACGGGGGATAGCGCCCAGCGGTAGTGGACGCGCGACGGCCCGTGGCGGCGATGACGATCGAGCATCGCCGCCACGGGCCTTTCCGGTGGTCGGCACTTGGCCCGTGGGGCTTGTGGAAAGTGGAACACGTTCTTAACATCGCGGGTGTTACATCAGAAGTGTCACAGTGACTTCAGGCGCGGCGGAGGAGCAGGGGGCGCGATGGCAGAGTCAGGTAACGGCCCGCTGAGCGGAGTGCGGGTGGTCGAGCTCGCGGGTATCGGCCCCGGGCCGTTCGCGGCCATGCTGCTGGCCGACCTCGGCGCCGACGTGATCCGCGTCGACCGGCCCGGCGGCGCCGGACTGGGCGTCGACCCGGCGTACGACGTCACCAACCGCAACAAACGCTCGGTGCTGCTGGACCTCAAGGACCCGGACGGCGTGGCGCGGGTGCTCGACCTGGCCGAGCGCGCCGATGTGCTGGTCGAGGGGTACCGCCCCGGTGTGGCCGAGCGCCTGGGCGTCGGCCCCGAGCAGTGCCTGGCCCGTAACCCCCGGCTGGTGTACGGGCGGATGACCGGCTGGGGGCAGCAGGGGCCGCTGGCCGACACCGCGGGCCACGACATCGGCTACATCGCCATCACCGGCGCCCTCGGCATGATCGGCCCGCCCGACGGCCCGCCCGCCGTCCCCGCCAACCTGCTGGGGGACTACGCCGGCGGCTCCCTCTATCTCGTCATCGGCGTGCTCGCCGCCCTCCAGCACGCCCGCACCGAGGGCGGCCGGGGCCAGGTGGTGGACGCCGCGATCGTCGACGGCACGGCCCATCTGACGGCGATGATCCACGGCATGCTGGCGGCCGGCGGCTGGCAGGACCGGCGCGGGGCGAATCTGCTCGACGGCGGCACGCCGTTCTACGGCACGTACGAGACCGCGGACGGCGGCCACATGGCCGTGGGCGCGCTGGAGAAGCGCTTCTACGCCGAGTTCGTGCGCCTGCTGGGCCTCGGGGAGGAGGTGCCCGGCCGGGACGACCTGGCGGGCTGGGGTGCGCTGCGCACCGCCATCGCGGCCCGTTTCAAGACCCGCACGCGCGAGGAATGGACCGCCGTCTTCGAGAAGTCCGACGCCTGCGTGGCACCCGTGCTCTCCCTGCGCGAGGCCCCGGAGCACCCTCACCTCGCCGCCCGCGGCACCTTCGTCGACCACGGCGGGATCACCCAGCCGGCGCCCGCGCCGCGGTTCTCCCACACCCCTGGCACGGTGCGCAGACCGCCCGCGCAGCCCGGCGCGGACACCGCGGACATCGCCCGCGACTGGCGGCTCCCGGCTCTCGCCGCCGCGAAGGCCCGGGCCGAGCCCCAGGACGGGGAGCGCTGAGGGGACGCGCCGAGCCGATCGAGACCGTCAAGAACTGGCTCCGAGGAGGGCCCGCCGAATGACCGCGCAGATGCAGCGCCAGATCTTCACCGAGGAACACGAAGCCTTCCGCCGGACGGTACGCACCTTCCTGGCCAAGGAGGTGACACCGCACTACGAGCAGTGGGAGAAGGACGGCATCGTCAGCCGGGACGCCTGGCTGGCGGCCGGCCGGCAGGGGCTGCTGGGGCCGGCGGTGCCCGAGGAGTACGGCGGCGGCGGGGAGAGCGACTTCCGCTACAGCGCCGTACTGGCCGAGGAGTTCACCCGGGCCGGGGCCGCCGGGCTCGCCGTCGGGCTGCACAACGACATCATCGGCCCGTATCTGACCACGCTCGGCACCGAGGAGCAGAAGCGCCGCTGGCTGCCCGGCTTCTGCAGCGGTGAGATCATCACCGCCATCGCGATGACCGAGCCCGGAGCGGGCTCCGACCTCCAGGGCATCCGGACCAGCGCCGAGGACGCCGGCGACCACTGGGTCCTCAACGGCTCCAAGACCTTCATCTCCAACGGCATCCTCGCCGACCTCGTCATCGTCGTCGCGAAGACCACCCCCGAGGGCGGGGCGCACGGCCTGAGCCTGCTGGTCGTCGAGCGGGGCATGGCGGGCTTCGAGCGCGGCCGCAACCTCGACAAGATCGGCCAGAAGGCGCAGGACACCGCCGAGCTGTTCTTCCACGACGTCCGGGTGCCGAAGGAGAATCTGCTCGGCGAGCCGAACGGCGCGTTCCTCCATCTGATGACCCATCTCGCGCAGGAGCGGATGGGCATCGCCGTCGCCGGGATCGCCGCCGCCGAACACCTGCTGGAGATCACCAGCCAGTACGTCAAGGAGCGCGAGGCCTTCGGCCGGCCGCTGGCCAAGCTCCAGCACATCCGCTTCGAGATAGCCGAGATGGCCACCGAGTGCGCCGTCACCCGCGCCTTCCTGGACCGCTGCATCGCCGACCACTCGGACGGCCGACTCGACGCGGTGCACGCCTCGATGGCCAAGTGGTGGGCAACCGAACTGCAAAAGCGCGTCGCCGACCGCTGCCTCCAGCTCCACGGCGGCTACGGCTACATGAGCGAATACCGCGTCGCGAAGGCATTCACCGACGGCCGCATCCAGACGATCTACGGCGGCACGACCGAGATCATGAAGGAGATCATCGGGCGCTCTCTGCTCGGCTGACCCCGGACCGGCCCCGGTCCCGCCGCCCCGCCCCACCCTCATGCGAAAGGCTTGTTGACTTGAGTACCGAAGCGTACGTGTACGACGCGATCCGCACCCCGCGCGGCCGCGGCAAGGCCAATGGCGCACTGCACGGCACCAAGCCGATCGACCTGGTCGTCGGCCTGATCCACGAAGTACGCAGTCGCTTCCCCGGCCTCGACCCGGCCGCCATCGACGACATCGTGCTCGGCGTCGTCGGCCCGGTCGGCGACCAGGGTTCGGACATCGCCCGCATCGCGGCGATCGCCGCCGGGCTGCCGGACACCGTCGCCGGCGTCCAGGAGAACCGCTTCTGTGCCTCCGGCCTCGAAGCGGTCAACATGGCTGCCGCCAAGGTCCGTTCGGGCTGGGAGGACCTGGTGCTCGCGGGCGGCGTCGAGTCGATGTCGCGGGTCCCGATGGCCTCCGACGGCGGCGCCTGGTTCGCCGACCCGATGACCAACTTCGAGACCGGCTTCGTCCCGCAGGGCATCGGCGCCGACCTCATCGCCACCGTCGAGGGCTACTCCCGGCGCGATGTCGACGAGTTCGCCGCGCTCTCCCAGGAGCGGGCCGCCGCGGCCTGGAAGGACGGCCGCTTCGAGCGGTCCGTCGTCCCCGTACGCGACCGCAGCGGCCTGCTCGTCCTCGACCACGACGAGCACATGCGCCCGGGCACCACCGCCGACTCCCTGGCCGGCCTCAAGCCCTCCTTCGCCGCCATCGGCGACGCGGGCGGCTTCGACGCCGTCGCGCTGCAGAAGTACCACTGGGTCGAGAAGATCGATCACGTCCACCACGCGGGCAACTCCTCCGGCATCGTGGACGGCGCGGCACTCGTCGCCATCGGCTCCAAGGAGGTCGGCGAGCGCTACGGCCTCACCCCGCGCGCCCGCATCGTCTCCGCGGCGGTCTCCGGCTCCGAGCCGACGATCATGCTCACCGGCCCCGCGCCCGCCAGTCGCAAGGCGCTGGCCAAGGCCGGACTGACCATCGACGACATCGACCTCGTCGAGATCAACGAAGCCTTCGCCGCGGTCGTGCTGCGCTTCGTCAAGGACATGGGCCTGAGCCTGGACAAGGTCAACGTCAACGGCGGCGCCATCGCCCTGGGCCACCCGCTCGGCGCGACCGGCGCGATGATCCTCGGCACCCTCGTCGACGAGCTGGAGCGGCAGGACAAGCGCTACGGCCTGGCCACCCTGTGCGTCGGCGGCGGTATGGGTATCGCCACCGTCGTCGAGCGCCTCTGACCGCCCGCCCCACCCCCTTACGGAGAAGCCACAGTGAGCCAGCCCACCGCAGCGTCGACCATCCGCTGGGAGCAGGACGACACCGGCGTCGTCACCCTGGTCCTGGACGATCCCGACCAGTCCGCCAACACCATGAACAACGCCTTCAAGGCATCCCTCACGGCGGTCGCCGACCGCCTGGAGGCCGAGAAGGACACCGTCCGGGGCGTCATCTTCACCTCCGCCAAGAAGACCTTCTTCGCCGGCGGCGACCTGCGCGACCTGATCGCGGTGACCCCCGACCACGCCCAGCAGGCGTTCGAGGCGGGCAACGGCATCAAGCGCGACCTGCGCCGCATCGAGACCCTCGGCAAGCCGGTCGTCGCCGCCATCAACGGCGCGGCGCTGGGCGGCGGTTACGAGATCGCGCTGGCCTGCCACCACCGCATCGCCCTCGACACCCCCGCCACCAAGATCGGTCTGCCCGAGGTCACCCTCGGCCTGCTGCCCGCGGGCGGCGGCGTCACCCGTACGGTCCGCCTCCTCGGCATCACCGACGCGCTGCTGAAGGTGCTGCTCCAGGGCACCCAGTACAACGCCACCCGCGCCCGGGACAACGGCCTGATCCACGACGTCGCGGCCACCCCCGAGGAACTGCTCGCCAAGGCCCGCGCCTTCGTCGACGAGCACCCCGAGTCCCAGCAGCCCTGGGACGTCAAGGGCTACCGCATCCCGGGCGGCACCCCCGCCCACCCGAAGTTCGCGGCCAACCTCCCGGCGTTCCCCGCCAACCTCAAGAAGCAGGTCAACGGCGCGCCCTACCCGGCCCCGCGCAACATCCTCGCCGCGGCCGTCGAAGGCTCCCAGGTCGACTTCGAGACCGCCCAGACCATCGAGGCGCGGTACTTCGTCGAGCTGGTGACCGGCCAGATCTCCAAGAACATGATCCAGGCGTTCTTCTTCGACCTCCAGGCGGTCAACTCCGGCGCCAACCGGCCCAAGGACGTCGAGCCCCGCACGGTCGAGAAGGTCGCGGTCCTCGGCGCCGGCATGATGGGCGCGGGCATCGCCTACTCCTGTGCCCGGGCCGGCATGCAGGTGGTCCTCAAGGACGTCACCCTCGAGGCGGCCGAGAAGGGCAAGGCGTACTCCGAGGGGCTGCTCGCCAAGGCCCTGTCGCGGGGCCGCACGACCGAGGCCGAGCGCGACGAACTGCTGGCCCGGATCACGCCCACCGCCGACCCGCAGGCCCTCGCCGGCTGCGACGCCGTCATCGAGGCCGTCTTCGAGGACGTCGCGCTGAAGCACAAGGTGTTCAAGGAGATCGAGCACGTCGTCGCCCCGGACGCGCTGCTGTGCTCCAACACCTCGACGCTGCCCATCTCGCTGCTGGCCGACGGCGTCGAGCGCGACCGGGACTTCATCGGTCTGCACTTCTTCTCGCCGGTCGACAAGATGCCGCTGGTGGAGATCATCAAGGGTGAGCGAACCGGCGAGGAGGCGCTGGCCCGCGCCTTCGACCTGGTGCGGCAGATCAAGAAGACCCCGATCGTCGTCAACGACTCGCGGGGCTTCTTCACCTCGCGCGTCATCGGCCACTTCATCAACGAAGGCGTCGCGATGATCGGCGAGGGCCTCGACCCTGCCTCCGTCGAACAGGCCGCCGCCCAGGCCGGCTACCCGGCCAAGGTGCTGTCCCTGATGGACGAGCTGACGCTCACCCTGCCGCGCAAGATCCGCAACGAGACCAGGCGGGCGGTGGAGGAGGCCGGCGGCACCTGGCAGCCGCACCCGGCGGACGCCGTCATCGACCGCATGGTGGACGAGTTCGAGCGGCCCGGCCGCAGCGGCGGCGCGGGCTTCTACGACTACGGCGAGGACGGCAGGCGGACCGGCCTGTGGCCGGGGCTGCGGGAGCACTTCACCAAGGAGAACGCGGCCATCCCGTTCGTCGACATGCAGGAGCGGATGCTGTTCTCCGAGGCGCTGGACACCGTCCGCTGCTTCGAGGAAGGGGTCCTGACCTCGGTCGCCGACGCCAACATCGGCTCCATCTTCGGCATCGGCTTCCCCGGCTGGACGGGCGGCGTGATGCAGTACATCAACGGATACCAGGGCGGGTCAGGGCGCGAGGAACTCGTCGGCCTGCCCGGCTTCGTGGCGCGCGCCCGCGAGCTGGCGACGGCGTACGGCGAGCGGTTCACGCCGTCGGCGCTGCTGGTGGAGAAGGCTCAGCGGGGCGAGAAATTCAGCGACTGACCTGCGCCGGTCGGGAGACACTCCGGTGGGAACGCCGGAGCGTCTCCCGCCGGAGCGCCGCCGGAGCGTCACCCCTCGCGCTCCCCGGCCCCGGCGGGCCGGGCGTCGCCGCCCTCCGCGCCGAACCACTCCCGCAGCTCCTGCTTCATCGACCGCTGGAAGGCGGTGACCAGGGCCTGGACCACCATCGGCTGCATATGGGCGGAGAGCGACTTCATCCGCGCCAGGTCCGCCGCGTCCGGCCCGCCGTCCCGGTAGGGCTCCCACACCTCGTCCTTGAAGAGGCGGCTCAGCTCGCGCGCCGCCGAGCGGGTGTGCTCGATGACGACGGTGCGCGCCGCCAGGATCGTCTCCAGCGCGATCGGGACGTCCAGCAGCCGGGTGCCCAGATGCAGTAGGCCCGGGTCGACCCGGAAGACCCGTGGGTCGTCGGTCCGCACCAGCACGCTCATGGCGGCCAGCCGGTCCAGGTCCTCCTCGGTGAGCTCCCGGCCGACCCGTCGCTCCAGCTGGTCCCGGGTCGCGTCCTCCGCCTTGTCCGGGACCCAGCTCGCCACCAGCGCCCGGTGGAGGGCCAGGTCCTGGGCGCTCAGGTCGGGCGGCAGCTGTGCCAGATAGCGCTCGATCGCGGACAGGGTCAGGCCCTGATGCTGGAGCTCCTCGATCAGCGCGAGCCGGGAGAGATGGTCCGGCCCGTAGTGGCCGACCCGGCGCGGGCCGATCTCGGGCGGCGGCAGCAGTCCGCGGGTGCTGTAGAAGCGGATGGTGCGGACCGTGACGCCGGCGCGGGCGGCCAGTTCGTCGACCGTGAGGGCGGTGGCGGACTCCATCATGTTCAACAGTATTGCTGTCTCACCACTACTGTGAAACCTCCTTGACGCGTCCGCCCCCTTTCGTGACGGCGCGGTCCCGCACCCGGCCCCGCCGCCCGGCCCCGGCCCCGGTGCCCGTCGAACCGGCCGCGACCCGACGGCCGCCCCGAGACTGCTCCCGCCGAACCGTGGCGGCCGATGCCCGGGGGCGGCCACGGAATCCGTCGGAGCGCCCGGCCGACCGGGAAGGGGCGGACGGCCGGGCGCGGCCCGTGCATGCGCATCCGATCCGAACGGGGCAGGTCAAGCGCTTTTCGCGGTGGTGCGACGGAGGAAGGCCGGAAACCGTCGCACCGCCCCCGCCCGGGAAGCTCCGGGACCCCACGATTCGGGAAAAATCCGTCACATCCTACAGAGTTTTCACGCCATGTGATCTTGCGCACAGACGAGGGAGCGGTCTTCAGGGAAGGTGTGCCGTCGGCCGACCCGCGCGATCCGTGGGGCCGGTCCCGGCTCAAGCCCCTGCCTGAAAGCGAGATGCACCAGCAGTGAGCACCGAAACCGTCACAGACGCGGCCAATGAAACACCGGACGGGGGAAGCGGCGCACAGCAGGATGCGGGCGACGCGGGCTACAGCAAGGGGCTCAAGGGCCGCCACGTCAACATGATCGCGATCGGTGGGGCGATCGGTACCGGCCTGTTCCTCGGCGCCGGTGGCCGACTGCACTCCGCCGGCCCCGCACTGGCCGTCGCCTACGCGGTCTGCGGCCTCTTCGCCTTCTTCGTCGTACGCGCCCTCGGCGAGCTGGTGCTGCACCGCCCGTCCTCCGGCTCGTTCGTCTCCTACGCCCGGGAATTCCTGGGGGAGAAGGGCGCCTACGTCGCCGGCTGGATGTACGTCGTCAACTGGTCGACGACCGGTATCGCCGACATCACGGCCATCGCCCTCTACACCCACTACTGGAGCATGTTCACCAGTGTTCCGCAGTGGGTGATGGCGCTGATCGCGCTGGCGGTCGTGCTCACGGTCAACCTGATCTCGGTGAAGATCTTCGGTGAGCTGGAGTTCTGGTTCGCGATCATCAAGGTCGCGGCGCTGGTCCTCTTCATGTTCATCGGCATCTTCCTGCTGGCCACCCAGCACCCCGTCGGCGGGCACACACCGGGCCTCGATCTGATCACCGACAACGGCGGGATCTTCCCGACCGGTCTGCTCCCGGTCGTGATCGTGCTCCAAGGCGTCGTCTTCGCCTACTCCGCCGTCGAGCTGGTGGGCGTCACCGCGGGCGAGACCAGCGAGCCCGAGAAGGTCGTGCCGAGGGCCGTCAACTCCATCATGTGGCGGGTCGGCGTCTTCTACGTCGGCTCGGTGGTGCTGCTCGCACTGCTGATGCCGTGGAACAAGTTCACCGGCGACCAGAGCCCCTTCGTGACGGTGCTGTCCAACGTCGGCGTGCCGGCGGCGGGCGACGTGATGAACCTCGTGGTGCTGACGGCGGCGATGTCCAGCCTGAACTCCGGCCTCTACTCCACCGGCCGCATTCTGCGCTCGATGTCGATGGCCGGCTCGGCGCCCCGGTTCGCGGGCCTGATGAACCGCAACCAGGTGCCGTACGGCGGCATCATGCTCACCTCCGCGGTATGCGTGCTGGGTGTGGCACTGAACTACGTCATGCCGGACCAGGCGTTCGAGATCGTGATCAACATCGCGGCGCTCGGCGTCATCTCCACCTGGTGCGTGATCATGGTCTGCCACATGGCGTTCGTGCGCCGCACGAAGCAGGGCCTCCTTCGGCGGCCGCGCTTCCGGCTGCCCGGCACGCCGGTCACCGACATCGCCACCATCGTCTTCCTGCTCGGCGTCATCGTGCTGATGTGGTTCGACGACGGCGTCGGACGGCAGACCGTGATGCTGATCCCGGTCCTGGCCGTGGCCCTGGTCGCCGGCTGGTTCGGGGTGCGCGGCCGGGTGGCCCGGATCGCCAAGGAACGCGAACTGTCGAAGTAACGCACAGCGGCAGCACGCCCGAGGGTTCGAGGGGCGGCGGCGGAGGCCCGAGGGCTTCCGCCGCCGCCCCTCGCCGTGCGGGGCCCCGCCGGGGTCAGCCGGTCAGGTGGGTCACCACCGAACGCATTGCGTGGCGCAGGGCCGGGAGAGTCTCCTCGGGCGGGTCGAGGGTCTCGAAGCCGTGGTGGCCGTTCGGGACGTCGACCAGTTCCAGGTGCGCCCCACAGCCCTCGGCCGCGGTCACGAACGCCTCCACGGTGGCCGCGATCTCGGGTGTCTCGCGCCCCGCACGGAGGAGGACGACGGGCAGGGCACCCGTGTGCGCGACCGCCCGAACCGGGTGGAACCGGCTGCCGGCCAGCCCCCAGTTGGGCAGTGGTGCCAGGATCGGATAGGAGGCGGCCAGGCAGCGCAACCAGGCCGGGGGCCGCGTCAGCCAGTCCGCGGTGAGCAGGCCGCCACCGGAGAAGAACCACAGGGCGACCCGGTCCGCGTCCACCCGGGGATCGGCCCGCGCCAGTTCCACCGCGCCGGCGACGTCCGCGGCGGCGCACTCGTAGTCGGCGACGTCGTGCAGCCGGTGGTCGAGGGTCACGCCGACCATGCCCTCGGCGGCCGCCAGACGGGCGTACCCCACCAGGGTCGGCCAGTCGCGCGGGGTCGGCCGGGCCCCGGCGGGCACCGGGCCGCCGTGCACGAAGACCACGGCCGGTCGCGGGCCCTCGGCGTCGGGGACGTACAGGTCGACTCGACCCCTGCGATCCCTGGGCAGCTCGGGCACGTCCAGCGGGAACGGGCGCAGGTGGGCGGGCGTCCCGCCGGCGCCGACCGGTCGTAGGCGGCGCCCCTCACCGGCCGCAGCCCGCAGCAGGACGTCCGCCAGCGCGGCGGCGCAGGACAGCATCGGCCAGTGGCCGGTGGGCAGTTCGAAGAAGGTGACCTGAGGGTCGGTCAGGGCCGCCAGCGCGGGGTCGCCGAGGTCGACGAGCCGTTGCACCAGGTCGACGCTCACGCCGTTGAGGGTGCACAGCACCCCGGTGGTGGGCACCGCGGCAGCCGCTCCGGTCAGCCGCAGCGGCTGGAACAGGGTGCCCAGCGGCTGTGGCGCGGCAAGGGCGGTGAGCCGATCCAGTGCCGCGCCGCAGACGCCGGCGGTACTGCCCCAGCGCTGCCACTCGTCACGGGCCGGTGGCGCCAACTCACCGTCTTTTTCGCCCTGTTGGGCCCGATCGGCCAGCTGCGCGCGCAGGGCCTGGTCCGGCACGGCGGCCAGGGCCGGCACGCCGTTTTGGGGCATCCCGCAGTCCAGGTACACGACGCGGGCGACGCGCTGTGGCCGCCGGTCGGCGGCGCCGAGCACCGGATGGATGCCGTAGTCGTGGCCGACGAGCACGATCTCCCGGTCGGACCCCGCGCCCACCGCGTCGATCACGGCGATCACGTCCGCGATGTGCGTCTCCAGATCGATGCGGGCCGACGCCGCGGGGCGGGCCGCATCGACTCCGGTGAGCGGCACGGCGTGCACCTCGCCGCCCGCCGCGGCCAGCAGCGCGGTCGTCTCCTGCCACACCTGGGCGCCGGTGAACACGCCGGCCACCATGATGAACACGGTCATGGCCCCTCCTCGGGTCCGTCACATGACGTCACGCCGGTCGCGTACGCCGTGGTCCGCGGGCCGGGGCGTACGCCCCGGCCCGCGGGTGCCGGTACCGTAGGACCTCCCCCTGAGGGAGGTTCAACTGTCGTCGCACGAGGGTGTCTGGAGCATCGGCGAGCTCGCCGAGCGCGCGGGTGTCACGGTGAAGGCCGTCCGTTTCTACTCGGACCGGAGTCTGCTGCCCGAGGCGGCACGCAGCGGCGGCGGGCACCGCCGCTACGGCCCCGAGGCGCTGGAGCGGCTGCGGCTGATCCGCTCCCTGCGAGCCCTCGAACTGCCGCTGCCCGAGGTGCGCCGGGTCCTTGAGGACGAGGACGCGGCGGGTCGTGTGCTGGAGGACGCCGTCGCGCGCCGCCTGCGCGAGCTGGGCGGTGAGCTCAAGGCGTTGCGCTGGCGGGAGGCGGCGCTGCAACTGGTGCGGGAGTGCCCGCCCGCGGAGCAGGCAGACCGGCTGCGGCTGATCGGCGCGGTGAGCGTCCCGCCGAGCACGGCGCCGCTGGCCCGGTTCTGGCGTGCCTGGCTGCCGCCGCGGATGCCGGCCCGGGGGACATCGGCGTTTTTGGAGGTGGCCGTTCCGCAGCCGCCCGACGAGCCGGGCCCGGCGCAGGTGCTCGCTTTCGCCCAGCTGCACGAGATGACCACGGCTCCCTGCCTGGTCGGCCGGCAGCCCCAGCCGGACGTGCACCGAGTGGCCGGGGCCCGCGGGGCGGCCGCACTGTACGCGGGCCTCGCCGAGGCGTACGAGCTCGCGGGCCCGCAGCTGCGCCGGGCAAGGGATCCGTACCCGGGCGAGGCGCTGGACGCCTACGTGGCGGCGTACGCGAGCGCGTACGGCAGCCGGGACGTCCGGGAGTTCCGCCGCATGCTGGCCGCGCGGCTCGCGGCCGAGCCGCGCCTGGACCGGTACTGGGAGCTGACGGCCGTGGTGATGACGCCGCCGGGCGGGCGGCCGGAGCCGACCCCCGGCTCCGCGGACGACTGGCTGCGCGCGGCACTGGAGCGGGACAACGCCGGAGCGGCGTAGACCACCGGGTTCCGAGCGTCGGCGCGCCGCTCGAGGGACGAGGACGTTTCCGCGTGGTGTGTGGGGGCACACGCTTGTCAGTCCCCGGCTGATCTCCCCCGTTCAGCCGGGGACTTCTGCTATCGGTATCGGGATACCTGCGCCGTTGCCCGGCGCCGGCAGTCGGTCCGGGCGGCGGCCGGGGCGGAGGGCCGTGCCTCCCCGGCGGATTGTCAGTGGTCGGCCTTAGCGTTGTGGCATGACTGAGAACACGGGGATCTCGTACGTCAAGGGGGACGCCACCGCGCCGCAGAGCAAGGGCGTCAAGATCATCGCGCATGTCTGCAACGACCTCGGCGGCTGGGGAAAGGGCTTCGTGCTGGCGCTCTCCCGTCGCTGGCCGGAGCCGGAGGCCGCCTACCGCGCATGGCACCGCGATCGGGCGGGGAACGACTTCGGGCTCGGGGCGGTCCAGTTCGTCAGGGTCGGGGAGTGGCTCTGGGTGGCCAACATCGTGGGGCAGCGCGGGATCCGGACGGGCAGCAAGGGCGTTCCGGTGCGGTACGACGCCATCGACGCGGGGCTGGGCCGGGTGGCGGTCAGGGCCCTGGAGCTCGGGGCGTCGGTCCATATGCCGCGGATCGGCTGCGGGCTGGCGGGCGGACGGTGGCCCCGGGTGGAGCCGCTGGTAGCGGAGCGGCTCACCCGGCAGGGCATACCCGTCACGGTCTACGACCACTGAGGAGGCAGCGGCAGGCCGCGGCCCCGGCGGTCAGCCGCCGAGCAGCGGATAGTGATCGGAGAGGTTGGTGTAGGTGTACTTCTTGCCCCAGCTGGAGACCGTCCAGGGCGCCGACTCCTCCTTGATCACCGTGTTGTGCCAGCCCGTCGGCCGGGCGTGGCCGTTGCGGTACAGGACATAGTCCAGGTCCTCGCGCGGGTCGTCCGGGTAGCGGTCCTTCGCTATCGAGTTCTCCTGGGTGTCGAAGGAGTACGGGTGGCCCGTGCGGCTGTCGGCGGGCGCCAGATCGGCGTTGGCGAGCAGCGCGTTGTACTCCTCGCCGTGCGAGTCGATGTTCAGGTCGCCGGCGAGCATGACCTCTTCGTCCGCCGGGATGTGCTTGGCGTCGAGGAAGGCGTCGATCTCCTTGAGCTGGCGGGCACGGTCGGCGACCGCCTCGCCCGCCTTGCAGCCCGAATCGGTGGACTGCGTGTGTGTGCCGACGACATGCACCTTGGTGCCGTTGACGTCCAACACCGCGTAGACGAAGCCCTTGTTGGAGTAGGAGTCCGAACCGCAGGCGTCCTGATAGACGTACTGCTCCTTGTGCAGGATCGGCCACTTGCTCAGCAGCGTCACCCCGCCGTCCTCGGGGGTGACGGCGGAGTAGGCGCCGCCCGTGGCGTCCCAGCCGTCCTTGGTGCGGCCCACGACGGGCGTCTGGTGCGGATACTGCGCCGCGGCATGGGACTTCAGGGCGTCGGAGGAGGAGTTGTCGAAGGCCTCTTGGAGGATGACGACGTCGTTGCCCTGGAAGAAGTCGGCAGCCGGAATCGCCTGCGCGCGGTGGTCCTGGCCCCAGTTGGGATAGAGGTTCTGGCTCATGAGGAAGGCGTTGTAGGTGAGCACCTTCAGGTGGGGGGTGGTGGCGGCCGACGCCGTCGGGGACACGGCGGTGAGGGTGACGGCTGCCAGGGCTGCGGCGGTCGCGGCGGTCCGGCAGACGCGCAGCGCTGAGTGCGACACGGGAACTCCCTGTGGGGTGGGGGCGTGATCCGGCGACGCTCATCCAACCAGCTGGGGTTACTTCTAGGTAACCACCCGGGAGGTAGGAGATGGAGGGGAACGGAACCGGAGGGCGCGGACGGCTCCGGCGCCGGAGGGGAGCCGGGGCCGGGGCCCCGACTCCCGCCGGATCAGTGTCCGTGCACCCCGTGCACATGGTGCGTGGCCGCGATCTGCTTCCACGACCTGGGCTGTGCGAGCGGTCCCCGTGCCGTGCCGAACGCCCGCTTGGCGGCGCTCGCCGCCGGCTTGGCGGGCTGGAACAGCCAGGTGTCGAAGAAGTCGCCCAGCTTCTTGCCGGACTTCTTCTCGGCGAACGCCACGAAGTCGGCCACCGAGGCGTTGCCGTACCGGTGCTCCGTCGGCCAGGACTTGAGGAGGCCGAAGAAGACCTTGTCGCCGAGCTTGTTGCGGAGCGCCTGGAGGGCGAGGGCGCCCCGGTCGTAGACCGCGTCGTCGAACTGGTTCTCCGCGCCCGGGTTACCCGGCTTGACCTTCCAGAACGGGTCGTCGGCCGGGTGCTGGGCGTAGACGTAGTCCGCCAGCTCCTGCGCGGTGCCCTCGCCCTCCTTCTCCGACCACAGCCACTGGCTGTAGGCGGCGAAGCCCTCGTTGACCCAGATGTCCTTCCAGTCCTTGAGCGAGACGCTGTCGCCGTACCACTGGTGCGCCAGCTCGTGCACCACGACGGAGACGTTGGTACCGCGGTCGAAGGCCTTCTTGCCGTAGAACGGGCGGGTCTGGGTCTCCAGGGCGTATCCCGCCGGCACATTGGGCACATAGCCGCCCACCGCGTTGAACGGGTACGGCCCGAAGACGCTCTCCAGCCACTCGGTGATCTCGGTGGTCCGCTCGATGCTCGCCTTCGCCGAGCCCTCGTTCGCGCCGAGGTCCTTGCTGACGGCGTTGATCACCGGCAGGCCGTTCGCGGTCGTGTCGGTGGTGATGTCGAACTTGCCGACGGCCAGCGTCGTCAGATACGTCGCCTGAGGCTTGTCCGACCGCCAGTTGTAGCGTGTCCAGCCGAGCTTGGAGGACTGCGAGGCCAGCACGCCGTTGCTGAGCGCCTGGGTCCCGTCCGGGACGGACACCGACACGTCGTAGGTCGCCTTGTCGGTGGGATGGTCGTTGCTGGGGAACCACCACACGGCGGAGTCCGGCTCCTGCGCCACCACGCCGCCGTCCGGCGTACGGGCCCAGGCGGTGAAGCCGTCTATCTTCAGGTCGGAGGGCTTGCCCGCGTAGCGCACCACGACGCTGATCTGCTTGCCCTTCTCCAGGGGCGAAGCCGGGGTGACCTCCAGCTCGTGCTTGCCGGACGTGGCGAAGGCCGCCTTCTTGCCGTTGACCCGGATCTCGTCGACCTTGAGGCCGAAGTCCAGGTTGAAGCGGGAGAGGTCCTGGGTGGTCTTGGCGAGCAGCGTCGCCGTGCCCTCCAGCAGGTCCGTCTTCGGCTGGTACTTGAGCCGCAGGTCGTAGTGGGAGACGTCGTAGCCGCCGTTCCCGCTCTCGGGGTAGTAGGTGTCGCCCACTCCCGGAGCCCCGGGCCGGAAGTCGGCCGCGGATGCCGGGATCGCCAGCAGCAGGCTGAGTACGGCCGCACCCGGGACGATAAGTCTGTGACGCACGAGTACTCCAACTCGTAGGGGAGGTCGATCTCTTGGGAGCCTATGTATTCATCGGGGCCGTAGTCATGTCCATGGCCTTATCTGACACATGACCGACATCTCGCTTTCACGGACCTCTGCGGCCCTCTTCTGTACGGGAGTTCGACCGCGCTACCGTCCGCCCGTGACGATACGTGCGCGGATACCCCGCATCCCCTGGACGGCGCTCGTAATGGCGGCCACCGTCGCCCTGCTCTCCGTGCTCATCGCGCCGGGCGGTGCGGACGCGACCTCCGCGCCCGGCGAGAGCACGCCCGTGTACTCCTACGACCACGCCATCCGTGAATCGGTATGGGTGGACACCCGGCTCGACGGCGACGGGGACGGCAGGACCGACCGGGTCGCCGTCGACATCGTGCGCCCGTCCGAGCCCGCCCGGCAGGGCCGCCGGATACCGGTGATCATGGATGCCAGTCCCTACTACTCCTGTTGCGGACGCGGTAACGAGAGCCAGAAGAAGACCTACGACGACCAGGGCCGGCCGGTCCAGTTCCCGCTGTTCTACGACAACTACTTCGTGCCGCGCGGCTATGCGACGGTCCTCGTCGACCTGGCGGGCACCAACCGCTCCGACGGCTGCATCGACATCGGCGGACGCTCCGACATCGGCTCGGCGAAGGCGGTGGTCGACTGGCTGGACGGCAGGGGGCGGGCCTACTCCGCCCGTACGGGAGGCACGCGCGTCGACGCCGGCTGGTCCAACGGCAGAACCGGCATGATCGGCAAGAGCTGGGACGCCACCATCGCCAACGGCGTCGCGGCCACCGGGGTCGAGAACCTCAAGACCATCGTCCCGATCGCCGGCATCTCCTCCTGGTACGACTACTACTTCGCCAAGGGGGCCCCGCTCTACGACTCCGGCCCCGACGCGCTGGCGACGGCCGTCGAGAGCCCCGAAGCGCAGAAGCGCTGCGCCGCCGTACAGCGGAAGCTGGTCGAGGGCGCGCCGCGGACCGGCGACTGGACCGGGCTGTGGACCGAGCGGGACTACGTCCGCAACGCGGGCAGGGTCCGCGCCAGCGTCCTCATGGTGCACGGGATGCAGGACCTCAACGTCCGTACCCGGCACGCCGGCCGCTGGTGGGACGCGCTCGCCGCGCACGGCGTCGAACGCAAGGTGTGGCTGTCCCAGACCGGGCATGTGGACCCCTTCGACTACCGCCGCGGAGCGTGGGTCAAAACGCTCCACCGGTGGTTCGACCACTATCTGATGGGTTACGACAACGGCATCGAGCGCGCCCCGATGGCGGACGTCGAGCGGACACCCGGCACGTGGTCCACCGACGCGCGGTGGCCAGCGCCCGGCACGGCGGCCACCACCCTGCGGCCCCGCAACGGTGCCACGCCCGGCGTCGGCGTCCTGGGCGGCGCGCCCGCCCCGCAGGGCGCCACCGCGGTGTTCACCGACGACCCGAAGCTGAGCGAGGCCGACTGGGCGGCGGGCATCGACCGTCCGACGCCGGACAAGGCCGGGTTCCGTACGGCGCCGCTGAAGGCACCCCTGCGGCTGTCCGGGTCCGGGAAGGTGACCGTCACCGCCACCCCGAGCACCTCGACCGCGCACCTGTCCGCCGTCCTGGTCGATCTCGGCCCGGACACCATCCGTGACTACGGGGCCGACGGCGAGGGCATCACCACCCTTGCGCGGCAGACCTGTTGGGGCGCCGGAACCAAGGGCGACACCGGGTGCTTCAAGGAGACCGCCGCCGACACCCGGAAGGTCGGGTACACCGTCTTCAGCCGCGGCTGGGCCGACCTCGGCAACTACGCGGACGCCCACCGGGGCCGCCCGCTCACGCCGGGTACGCCGTACACGATCACCCTGGACCTGGCCGCGAGCGACCACATCGTGCCGGCCGGACACCGCCTGGCGCTGATCGTCGCCGGGACCGACGCGGGCCTGATCGACCCGCCGTCCACCAGGCCGAAGCTGACCCTCGACCTGGCCCGCACCTCCGCCCGACTGCCGCTCGTCGGCGGTGCGCCCGCGCTCGCCCGGGCCACCGCGGGTGCCGCGCCGCAGGCGGCGGGGGCGGATGCGCCGCTGGACGGCGTCGCCCCGCCGCGCTCGATCAGCCGCCGGCCGTCCGCGGGATGACCAGGCAGGGGCCGCCCCCCCCGAGGGGCGGCCCCACCCCCCCACGTCCTCGGCCCAAGGGAGGCCCCCTCGTGAGACTCCGCTCCCGCTGCCTGGCCCTCGGTGCGCTGGCCGCCGGCCTGCTGTCCACGCTCGGCGCGACCCTGCCGGCGCCCCCCGCCGGCGCGGCCGCACCGCACGTCCCCCGTACCGGCTTCGAGACCAGCCACGGCGCACGGTGGACCAGCGGGCCCGAGGAGCGGGACTTCCTCGCCGCCGTCGACCGCGCCACGCCGCGGGTACGGATCGACCGCATCGGTGCCACCCGGCAGGGCCGCCCCATGCGGCTGGTGCGCATCGGCGCCCCGGCCCCCGAGCGCCCCCGGGACGTCCGCCGCGGCAACTCCGTCCTCCTCGTCTGCTCGCAGCACGGCGACGAACCCTCCGGGCGCGAGGCGTGCCTGACCACCATCCGCGACCTCGCCTACACCAGTGACCCGGCGATCCTGCGTTTTCTGGCGCGCACCAGCGTGCTGGTCGTACCGACCGCCAACCCCGACGGCCGGGCGGCGGACACCCGCGGCAATGCCGACGGCACGGACATCAACCGCGACCACCTCGCCCTGGCGACCGCCGAGGCCCGCGCGATGGCCGCGGCGATCCGCGACTACCGCCCCGACACCATCTACGACCTGCACGAATACGATCCCACCGCCCCGTACTACCAGAAGGACCTGCTGTCCTTGTGGCCGCGCAACCTCAACACCGCGGACGCGGTGCACCGCGAGTCGAGGGCGCTGTCCCGGGACTTCGTCGAACCAGCCGTCCACGAAGCGGGCTTCACCACCGGCGTCTACGGCATCTGGACCGACCCGGAAACGGGGGACCCCGTCAAACAGGTCGCGGGCGACGGCCAGGAGCGGATCCTCCGCAATACGGCGGGCGTGAAGGGATCGGTCGGCCTGCTCGTCGAGACCCGCATCGCCGCTCCCGCGGCCTCCGGCCGGGGGGACTCCCGCCCCACCGCGCTCGCCGACGCCGGGACGGCCGACCCCGCGTTCACCCGAAGGCGCCGCGTGAACACCCAACTGGCGGCCCTCAAGGGGGCGTTCACCTTCCTGGACGTCCACCGCGGACGCATCGAAGCGGCCACCGCCACCGCACGCCTCGCCGGATACGCCGACCGCGGCCCCGTCCTCCTCGGCGGCGCGGACAACGAACCCCCCACCGACGACCAGATCCTGGCCGATCCACCCTGCGCATACCGCCTCGACGCCACCCGGTTCGCGCAGGTCAGGAAGGTGCTGGCACTGCACGGGGTGACATGGCGGCGGGATGCCGCCGGCGGCGCCGTCGTGCCGCTGCGTCAGCCGCTGCGCCCGCTCGTCCCGCTGCTGCTGGACCGACGGGCCAGTTATCACCTTACGGTCGCGACGCCGGTGCGGTACTGCCGCGATGTGATAGGGGGTAACACGTAAGGAAAATATGGCCAATTGAAAGGTCAACAGTGTCGGACACACTCAAGAAGAACGGGGACGGAGAGGGAGGTGGCCCGCCGCCGGTGGTGGAGCTGCCCGACGATCCGCAGCAGACGGCGCCTCCACAGACCGACCGGGTGGTCTTCGGCGTCACCGCGCTGCTCACCCTGGCGTTCATCGCCTGGGGAGCGGGATCCACCGAATCGCTCAAGAACGTCTCGACGTCGATGCTGAACTGGGTCATCGACAACGGCGGCTGGGCCTTCGTCCTGGCCGCCTCCGGCTTCGTCATATTCGCCATCTGGCTGGCGGTGAGCAAGTACGGCCGGATCACCCTCGGCAAGGAGGGGGAGGAGCCGGAGTTCCGCACGGTCTCGTGGGTCGCGATGATGTTCAGCGCCGGCATGGGCATCGGCCTGATGTTCTACGGCGTCAGCGAGCCGCTGGGGCACTTCATCAAGCCGCCGCCGGGGACCGCCCCCAAGGACGCCGCGCAGGCGATGGACACGGCGCTGGCCACCACGCTGTTCCACTGGACGCTGCATCCCTGGGCCATCTACGCCGTCGTGGGTCTGGCCATCGCTTACAGCTGCTTCCGGCGGGGGAGGCGGCAGACGATAAGCGCGGTGTTCACCCCTCTCATCGGTGAGCGGCGGGCCAACGGCTGGGGCGGCCGGGTCATCGACATCCTGGCCATCTTCGCCACCCTCTTCGGCTCCGCGGCCTCGCTCGGCCTCGGCGCCCTGCAGATCGGCAGCGGCATCAAGGTCCTCGGCTGGATGGACAGCGTGAGCACGACCCTGCTGGTCGTCATCATCACCGTGCTGACCATCGCCTTCATCCTGTCCGCGGTCTCCGGCATCGCCAAGGGCGTCCAGATGCTGTCCAACATCAACATGGTGCTGGCGCTGATCCTGGCCGTCTTCGTGTTCGTCGTCGGACCGACCATCCTGATCCTCAACCTGGTGCCGACCTCCATCGCTTCGTTCCTCGGCGAGCTCCCGCAGCTGGCGGGCCGTACGGAGGCCAGCAGCGGCAGCCACGTGGGCGACTGGCTGCGCAGCTGGACCGTCTTCTACTGGGCGTGGTGGATCTCCTGGACGCCCTTCGTGGGCATGTTCATCGCCCGCATCAGCCGGGGCCGGACCATCCGCCAGTTCATCGGCGGCGTCATCCTCGTGCCGAGCGTGGTCAGCCTGGTCTGGTTCGCGATCTTCGGCGGTTCGGCGATGAAGCTGCAGAGCGGAAAGCAGCTCAACGGCGCGACGACCTCCGAGGGCCAGCTCTTCGACGTGCTGCACCAGTACCCGGTCGCGACCCTCACCAGCATCCTGGTGATGGTCCTGGTCGGCATCTTCTTCGTCTCCGGTGCCGACGCCGCCTCCATCGTCATGGGCACCCTCTCGCAGAAGGGAACCTTCGAACCGTCCCGCTTCGTGGTGGTGTTCTGGGGCGTGGTGACCGGCGCGGTCGCCGCGGTCATGCTGTTGATCGGCGGTGGTTCGGGCGACGCCCTGACCGGATTGCAGAATCTGACGATCCTGGTTGCGGTGCCGTTCATGGTCGTGATGATCGCCATGTGCTGGGCCCTGCTGCGGGATCTGCGCAGCGACCCGCTGATCGTGCGGGGACAACGGGGCGAGGAGGCCGTCGAGATGGCCGTCATCGCGGGCCACGAGCAGTACGACGGCGACTTCGAGATCCGGATCGGGCCGGGCAGCGGCGGAGGGAACGGCGAAGGGACCGGGGAAGCGGCCGCGGTCCTCGCCGACGCCGTTCCTGCCGACGCCGGACCCGGTGATGCCGGCTCCGGGGACGCCGGCTCCCGGACGACGGAGCGGTGAGTGTGCGGAGGGCCGGACGCACCGGCCCTCCGCGTCCGGCCGGATGCGACAAGGGCGCAGGCGACGGGCCGGATACGACGGGCCGGATACGACGGGCCGGATACGACGGGGCCGGCGCAGCCCGGTTGCCGCTCGCGCGGTGGACGGCCGGCCCGCCGGCTCCCGTGCGTCCGGCGGGCAGCCCGCGCGGCGCGCCGCCACGGGGACGTGATCTTGGCGTAACCCGCCGGCCGTCATCCGGACAAACCCGGACCCTAGGCTGGTGGCAGCACCGTCGGCCGATGAGGAAGCCCATGCCCCGCGCTCTGCGCGCCCTGCCCGCCTGGCTCGCCCACCCCTTCCGCTGGCAGCGGCTGCCCGTCCCGTGGGCGGCCGTCGCCCGCGGCGCCCTGTGCGCGGGGCCGCTCCTCGGCGTGGGTATCGCCACCGGCCACCCGGAGATCGGTGTGCCGGCCGGACTCGGCTCGATGCTGGCCGGCGTCAACGACCGCCCCGGCACCCGGCGCACCGGCATCGTCCACATCGGTCTGCCCGCCCTCGCCTCCGCCTTCGGCATGCTGCTGGGCGCCCTGCTGCGTTCGGCCGACGCCGGATGGTGGATCCTCGCCGCACTGTTCGCGGTCGGCTTCGTCTCCGGTGCGGGCAGCGTCGCCGGACCCGTGCGCTCCACCGCCGGGATGCAGATGCTGGCCACCACCATCCTGGGCGCCGGCATGCCGCTGCCCGGGGCGCCCTGGGAGAAGGCCCTCTACGTCCTCGCCGGCTGCCTCTGGCTGCTTCTGCTGCGCCTCGTACTGCGCTCCCCGCGTCCCGCGGGAGGTCCGCTCAGCGGTGAGCGCGCGGCCGTCGCCACCGTCTTCGACGCGCTCGCCGACGCCCTCGCGGCCGCGGGCGGACCCGGCGCCGAACCGGCGCGGCGCCGCCTGACCGCGGCCCTGGACCGCGCCGACGAGGCCCTGCGCCTGCGCCGCCTGACCAGCAGGCTGCTGCGCCGCCCGGCCCGTACCGAAGAACTGCTGCTCGCCGAGCGGTTCGTCGCGGCGACGGCGCTGTGCGAGGCCAGCGTCGCGCTGCTGTGGGAGGCCCGCCCGCTGCCGGAGCGGGTCACCCGGAGCCCCCGGCAGTTCGCCGAGGCCCTGCGGACCGGCCGGCCACCGGGGCGGCTGTCCGCCCTGGAGTCCAGCTCCGCGGCCCGGGGCGCCTTCGACCGCGCCCTGCTCGACGCCGTGGTGGCCTTCGCCCGGTCCGCACCACAGCCGCAGTCGGCGCCGCCGGAGCGGGACGGCCCCGGGTGGCCGTCACTGGCCCGCCGTGCGCTCGGCGCCGTCAGCCGCCGCACCCGCCCCGGGCGCAGCCTCCTCGGCCCCGCCGGACGGGACTACGGCCTGCGGGTCGCCCTCTGCATCACCGCCAGCGCCGCCGTCGCGCTGCTGCTGCGGGCCGACCACTGGTACTGGCTGCCGGTCACCGCCACCTTCCTGGTGAAGCCGGACCTGGGCCCGCTCTTCTCCCGGACGGTCAACCGCTTCGCCGGGACCGTCGCGGGCGTCCTGGTCTTCGCCGGGGCGGGGCTTCTGCTGACGGGTACGGGGACGTGGTGGCCCGCCCTGGTGGCCGGCGCGGGCGGTGCGCTGCTGCCGTTCGCCACCCGCCACTTCGCGCTGCAGACCGTGGCGATCACCCTCATGGTGCTGTCGTTCGTCCACGTCGGCGGCGATCCTCAGGCCGCCGCCGAGCGGATCGTCGACACCTCCATCGCCTGCGGGATCGTCCTCGTCGTCGGCCATCTGCCCCACCTCGCGGACTCCCGCCGCCGGGTCGGCCAGCGCGTCACGGCGGCGCTGCGGGCCACCGAACGCTTCCTGCGGCACGTCCTGACATCCGAACCGGGCCGGGATCCGGCCGAGCGGCTGGCGCTGCGCCGGGCCGCCTACCGGGCCCTGGGGGAGGCCCGCGCGACCGCCGAGACCGCCGCCGCCGAACTCCTCGCCGACCGCGGCCGCACCCCCGACTGGCTGACCACCGTCACCGCGGCCGAACGCATCGTGGACGCCGCCACCGCCTGCGCGGTACGTCTCGATCACGGCGCCCGTCGCCCGAGCCCCGACGAGGCCGAACGCCTGTGCCAGGCACTCTCCGCCACGGCCGACGCCCTGGAGGACCCGCATGCCCGTGGCTCCGGCACACCCGGGCCCGAGCTCCGGCCCGACCCGGACTGCGCCACCCTCACGGACGTGGCGGCCGAACTGGAGCGGCTGCGGGGGTACGCGGGGACGACGTAGCGGTGCCGCGTCCGCGGCCGGGAACCGCCCTGCGCCCGCGTTCCGCCGGCTCGCATAGGCTGATCGCGGGCCACGGAACGACGGTGGGCCACGGGGACGGCAAGGGGGGCCGGGGTGTACGCGGAGCAGCGGGGCGATTCCGCCATGGGCGACGGGACCGCCGTGGACGACGGGATGGTCGCGGACGGCGGGACGGCCGCGGACGGCGGGGTCGGTGAGGACGAACTCGCCGCTTTCGACCGCACGCTCGCCCGGCTGCGGGCGCTGCCCCTCGACGACCCCCGGCGAGTGCGGGCGGAGCGGGCTGCCGGAACGCTCGTCCGCGATGCGCGGCTCCGCCGGCGCCGGGCGCACAGGCTGGAGCAGGCCGCGGCCGACGCGGCGGTGCTGGCCGCGACGGCGACCGGGTGCCCCGAGCGGCGCGAGGACACCGCCCTGGATCAACGGACCGGTGCGGGCGGGGAGTTGCTGCGGCCGCGCCGCTGCTACGTCTGCAAGGCGCACTACCGGCGGACCGACGCTTTCTACCACCTGCTCTGTCCCGAGTGCGCCGCCGACAACGCCGCGCGCCGGGAGCTGCGGACGGACCTGACCGGACGGCGGGTGCTGCTCACCGGCGGCCGGGTCAAGATCGGGTTCCAGCTGGCGTTGATGATGCTGCGCGACGGCGCGGAGCTGCTGGTCACCAGTCGTTTCCCGCAGGACACCCGGCGCCGGTTCCGCGCTGCCCCGGGCAGCGCGGACTGGCTCGACCGGCTCACCGTCGTCGGCATCGACCTGCGGGACCCGCGCCAGGTGCTCGGTCTGTGCCAGAGCCTGCGGGAAGAGGGCCGACCGCTCGACATCCTCGTCAACAACGCGGCGCAGACGATCCGCCGCCCGCCCGCGTCGTACGCGCTGCTCGCCGCGGGGGAGCGGGGCCGACAGCCGGAGGGGGTACGCCTCGCCCCCGGCTTCCGCACCGACCGAGCCCTGGAGGACCGAGCCCTGGAGGACCGGCAGCCCACCGGCGCCCTCGGGCTGCTGCCGCACGAGCCCGACCGCATGTCCCCGACCGCCCCGCCACCGGCGACCGCGCCACCGGCCGCCCCCGTGCACGCAGCGACCGTGCCACCGGCGGCCCCCGCGCCCGCAGTGGCCGCAGCGCCCGGGGGGCCGCCCGTGCCCGCCGTCGACGAGGCCGGGCTGCTGCCCGACGCCTCACCCAAAAACTCCTGGACGGTCCGCATCGGGGACCTCGACCCCGCCGAACTGCTGGAGACCCAGCTGGTCAACGCCCTGGCGCCCACCCTGCTGTGCGACCGGCTGCTGCCCCTGCTGCTCGCCTCACCGCACCCCCGCCGTTATGTGGTGAACGTGACCGCCGTCGAAGGACGATTCGCGGTGCACAAGAAGACCGGCCGGCATCCGCACACCAACATGGCCAAGGCCGCCCTCAACATGCTCACCCGCACCAGCGGACCCGAACTCGCCGCCCACGGCATCCATATGTGCAGCGTCGACACCGGCTGGATCACCGACGAGAACCCCCTGCCCGTCAAGGAACGGAGCTCCCGGGCCGGCTTCCGTACCCCGCTGGACATCGTGGACGGCGCGGCCCGCATCTACGACCCGATAGTGCGCGGCGAGGCGGGCCACCCGCTCTCCGGAGTCTTCCTCAAGGACTACCGGGAGGCCGACTGGTGAGCACACCCGGCCGCGCGGGGCGGGGATGCGGCGGCCGCCCGCCGGCCCCGTCTCATGTGCGGGGTATGCGCGCGAACGTCTCGATCCAGAAGCGCTGCACCTCGCTCGACGCACCGACCAGGTAGGTGGAGCGCAGCTTGGGCGGCAGCAGGGGCAACAGCCGGGCCACCACGTCCTGGTGGTGCCGCAGCTGCGACAACTCGGCGTTGGCCAGGACCTGGTGGACCAGATCGCTGTCGTTCGTCCCCTCGCTCGTCTCGGCCGCCGCCTTGCGCAGCCGCTCCTCCCAGGCGTCGATGTCCTCGGCCACCTCGCGCAGACCGGTGACCGGGCGTTCGCTCAGCCGGTCGATCAGGGCGGTCAGGGACACCGGCGCGTACTCGCCGTCGCCCAGATACACCATCGCCATCTCCAGGGGCAGGCCCCGCTGATGGAGTTTGATCATCCGCTCGATGGTGCGCTTGGTGATCCAGGCCCGGCCGTCCTCGTCGATGTCGTGCTTCCACCACTCCAGGACCGTCTCGGCGACCGCGCCGTACTTCGCGATCAGCCACTCGTTGGCCGGGATGTCGCCGGGCTCGACCGTCAGCGACGCGGTGAAGCGGGTCGCCTGGGCGATGTTGTTCCGGGCGACCAGGAGCTTGCGGCCGAGGTGGTACGGCGGATTCTGCACCGCGATCTGCCCCCGCAGATTCTCGATCCGCCGCCCGGCCAGCGACCACTCCTGAGTGATCTCCATCAGTTTCGCGAACGCGGTCTTGTCCTTGGGGCGGTTGTACTCGTCCCAGACGATCGCCTTCGGCTCCGGCCCCAGGAACGCACCGGCCAGGAGGTTGTCCAGCGAGCCGTCGACGGTCGGGATGGGTGCGCAGAGGTCCTCGACATTGGTCACCGGCAGGGAGAAGTAGAGCGGCTCGCGCCCCTGAAGCCCCTCCCGGACCGTCTCGCGCACCAGCTCCGTCTTGCCGCACCCCGGGGGCCCCTGGAGCAGCACCGACCAGCGGTTGCGCAGCGCCGCGCGGACGACCGAACGCACCGGATCGGGGATCGTGACGGGATTCGCCGCACCGACCGCCGCCGCGATCCGGTCCAGCACCTCGTCCGTACGGTCCTTGCCGGGCCTGCCGTCGCTGCGCTGCTCACGCAGCCGCAGACGCTCGCCGTTGACCAGCGGCAGCCCCCACCGCAGGGGGAAGCCCTCCCTGGCGTTGGCCAGGACGTGGTCGAGGGTCCGGGGCGAGAGCAGCTCGCGCAGCGCCGGAGCGAGGGACGCCCAGAGGGTGAACACCTCGCGCAGATCCCACTCGGGGTACTTCGCGGCCAGCTCGTGACGCCAGGCCGTGTCATTCGCGGTGATCCGGATGGTCACCATCCGATCCAGTACGGCCAGGTCGCTGCGCCGGGCCGCCGTCTCCGCCAGCGACTCGTTGTCCGTCAGGAAGACCCCGATGCAGCCGAGCGCCCGCAGGTCGTACTCGCCGAGCGTCCAGTTGCAGGCGATCTGCATCAGCTGCGACTGGACCGTCGCACCGGCCTGCAGCGAGTCGTCGATCAGCAGCACGAACGGCTTTCCGGGCCGCAACTGGCTCATCACCAGCTGCCGCAGCACCAGTTCGCCCGTGGCGGCGTCGCGCACCGGCACGTTGGCGAGCAGATCGTCCGGCGTGAGATTGGCGGCCGGCACGTGGACCAGCTCGGCATCGGGGTACGCGCGGGGCAGATGGGAGAAGAAGGTGGAGGTCTTGCCGATGCCGTGCTCACCGAAGATCTGGCCGGTCTGCCCCATGTCGATCATCGCGTCGATGAACGACTCCAGCCGGGACGCACCCGGCCGGCCCTCCGGCGCCTGCGGACCGGTGGCAGCCGCCCGCCGGCCCGGCCGCTCGCTCTCCGCCATCCGCGGCGGCGTGGTCGGCGTGGACGTGCTCATCGGTCTCCAGTCGTCACGCGATGGCAGGCCATCTGCGGGGTGTGGTGCTCGGGCCAGTCGTCGCCGCCGTGGGTGATCAGCCAGATCCAGTTGTCCGGCTCGGCGGGGGTGATGTGCGGGGCGTATCCGTCGGTGAGCACCACGACGGCGTCCGGTATCTCCGTGAAGTACTCGCCGTCGACCTGCGTACGGCCCTCGACGTAATCGGCCACCGCCTGGAAGCTCGTGCCCCCGCCGCCGTGGACGCGCTCGCCGGGCCGGAACGGCATGACCACGCCGTCGAACGACAGCCAGTGCGCCACCACTCCGTCGATCTCGCCCACCAGCTTCATCAGCCAGGACACCACGCTGTTGGGCATCGACCCCGAGGTGTCGTAGGCGATCACCAGGACCTTCTCGCGCTCCGCCCCGCGCCGCGACAGCATCGGCTCATGGCCCAGCGCGGCGAGCAGCGCGCCGCGCTTCTTCGGGTAGACCAGGCGCTCGCCCTCCCGCAGCTTCGAGGCGAGGACGTCGACGAGCCAGCGCTGCCACCAGTCGACCTTCCTGGTGCGCACCGTCTCACCGCGCAGCGCCCCCGCCCCCAGCCGCCCCCACACCTGGCTCGCATGCTCCGAGGCCCCGTCCGTGCGGTCCATCAGGTCGAGCAACTCCCGCTCCGCGCCCGGGTGTCCGCGGCGGGCGGCCAGCAGGGTGTTCAGCAGCGCCGAGGAGACGGCTTCGTCCACGGTCTCCTGGTCCGCGCCCCCCGCTGCGTCGTCCAGATGCACGCAGAAGGCCGTCGGCGTCGGCGGCCGGGTCATCCGCTTCAGCTCGCGGAACACGCTCATGTCGGTCTCGGTGAAGTCGGCGTAGCTCACGGGCTCCAGGCCCTGGTCCGTCAGATCGGCGACGTATTCCTGGTGGACCACGCGCGGGTCCACGCCCGTCGGACTGCCGTCGAGCAGCGGGAGCTCCGTGCGGCCCAGCCGCACCAGCGCGACATGGTTGATGGCGACCTCCGCGGCGAGCGCGAAGACCGGGTCCTCGCGCAGCCCCGGATCGGCGAGGAGATGGCGGTGGACCAGATGCCGCGCCTCGTGGAAGAGGACGAACTTGACGCCCGCCAGGCCCAGTCCGACGAAGAACTCCGGGTTGTACAGCAGCGGGCAGGTGCCGTCCCCCGAGGCCACCACGGCGGCCGTCGGCACGGCCGCCGTCGGGATCTGGTGAGGGCACTTGGCGTAGATCCAAGATGCGACCACGGAATCCGTCAACCCGAAGTCCAGCAGCGCCGCTTCCTTCAGTCGCCGCGCCTCCGCCACCACCGCCGGGTCCGCCGGCTGCCAGAGCTCCAGTGCCCGGCGGTCGGTCAGGTCGACCACCGGCCGGTGCCCCGCCCCTTTCGCGTCGTACACCACGCCCACCCCCCATCTCAGCTGCTTCTATTGGTACCAGCCACCACTGACAACGGATCTTCGCGCCCTCGACAGCCGTCCGCGGACGCGGAGAGCACGGCCCGCGGACGCGGAGAACGCGGCCGGAGGCCCGGCGCGGGCACGCCCACCGTGAGCGGATGTCGTGCCAACTCGACCCCGTCATCGGAAAGTTCGACCGATTGCCGAGTCGGACGGACCGCCGAAGCCCCGGATCAGCCGGTGGCCCCGCTCGGCAGCGCCTGGGACTGATGCCGCTCACCCCGCCGCTCCTGGACGAGCTGCCGCAGACCCTGGGCGACCTGTCACAGGGTGGGCCGATAGCCCATGTGCAAGCGGACTTCCGAGGTGGCCACGGGTCCCGGACCGCCTCGTTGTGGTGATGAGACGGCATGCGGACCTGGGGGCCGGAACGCATCGGGGACTTCACCGGTCCGCGGCAGGACCGGCCGATCGACGCGGTGCCGGCCCGGCTCGGGACGAGGCGGACTGGGGGATCGCGGCGCGGCGGGCCGACTGGGCGGCGGACCACGCCGCGTGGCACGCCCAGGTGCTCGGAACTCCACCTCGATCGCGGCCCGTTGTCACGAGCGGAAGCCGAGGCCGCAGTGCGGACGGGGCCGCCGGGCGCCACCGGCCCGGACGCACGGGCGGGCGGAGGCATCGCCCCCGCCCGCCCCTGACACCGGCGCCTACCGCCGCCCGCCGCCCTCCTTGCCCAGGAGCCCGGCCCGCCGCAGCGCGTCGGCCATCGCGTCATTGGCCGGTGCGGCGTCGCGGCCGCCCCGGCGGTCACCGCCGCGCCCCGCGCCCCCGCCGCCCTGACGCTGCCGCGGCGCACCACCACGGGCGCCGTCACGCGCCCCGCCGCGGCGTTCGCCGCCACCGCGCCGCTCGCCGCCGCTCGCCGGCGCGCCCTTGCCCGGCTCGTCGTCCAGCCGCAGGGTCAAGGAGATCCGCTTGCGCGGGATGTCGACCTCGAGCACCTTGACCCGCACGACGTCGCCCGGCTTCACCACGTCCCGCGGGTCCTTGACGAAGGTCTTCGACATCGCCGACACATGCACCAGGCCGTCCTGGTGGACGCCCACGTCCACGAACGCCCCGAAGGCGGCGACGTTGGTCACCACGCCCTCCAGCAACATCCCCGGCTGGAGATCGCCGATCTTCTCCACACCGTCCTTGAAGGTCGCCGTCTTGAAGACCGGCCGCGGGTCGCGCCCCGGCTTCTCCAGCTCCTGGAGGATGTCGGTGACGGTCGGCAGGCCGAACGAGTCGTCGACGAAGTCCGCGGCCTTCAGCGTGCGCAGCACGGTGCCGTTGCCGAGCAGCGAGCCGACCTCGCCGCCCGCCGACGCGACCATCCGGCGCACCACCGGATACGCCTCCGGGTGCACGCTGGAGGCGTCCAGCGGGTCGTCGCCGCCCCGGATCCGCAGGAAGCCCGCGCACTGCTCGTACGCCTTCGGGCCGAGCCGCGCCACGTCCTTGAGGGCCTTGCGGGACCGGAACGGGCCGTTGCCGTCCCGGTGCGCGACGATGTTCTCGGCGAGGCCGGAGCCGATGCCGGACACCCGGGAAAGCAGCGGCGCGGAGGCGGTGTTGACGTCCACCCCGACGCCGTTCACGCAGTCCTCGACCACCGCATCCAGCGAGCGCGACAGCTTCACCTCGGACAGGTCGTGCTGGTACTGACCGACGCCGATCGACTTCGGGTCGATCTTGACGAGCTCGGCCAGCGGGTCCTGGAGGCGCCGGGCGATGGACACCGCGCCGCGTAGCGACACATCCATGTCCGGCAGCTCCTGGGAGGCGAACGCCGACGCGGAGTAGACCGAGGCGCCCGCCTCGGACACCATCACCTTCGTCAGCTTCAGCTCGGGCTGCGCGGCGATCAGGTCCGCCGCCAGCTTGTCGGTCTCGCGCGAGGCGGTGCCGTTGCCGATGGCGATCAGCTCGACGTCGTGCTCCCGCGCCAGCTTCGCCAGCGTGGCCAGCGAGGCGTCCCACTTCTGCTGGGGCACATGGGGGTAGATGGTTTCGGTCGCCGCCACCTTGCCGGTCGCGTCCACGACGGCGACCTTCACACCCGTACGGAAACCGGGGTCCAGGCCCATCGTGGCGCGCGTCCCGGCCGGCGCCGCCAGCAGCAGATCGCGCAGGTTGGACGCAAAGACCCGCACCGCCTCGTCCTCGGCGGCCTGTCGCAGTCGCAGCCGCAGATCGATCCCCAGGTGCACCTGGACGCGGGTGCGCCAGGCCCAGCGGACCGTGTCCTTGAGCCACTTGTCGCCCGGGCGGCCCCGGTCGGTGATCCCGAAGCGGTGCGCGATGGACTGCTCGTAGGAGCTGGGCCCCTCGGTCGCCGCCGCCGGGGCCTCGGGCTCCAGCGCGAGATCGAGGATCTCCTCCTTCTCACCCCGGAACATCGCCAGCACCCGGTGCGAGGGCAGTTCCGTGAACGGCTCGGCGAAGTCGAAGTAGTCGGCGAACTTCGCGCCGGCCTCCTCCTTGCCCTCCCGCACCTTCGCCGCGACCCGTCCGCGCGACCACATCCGCTCGCGCAGGTCACCGATCAGGTCGGCGTCCTCGCCGAAGCGCTCGGTCAGGATCGCCCGCGCGCCCTCCAGGGCGGCGGTCGCGTCGGCGACGCCCTTGCCCTCGTCCACGAACGCCGCGGCGGCCGCGGTCGGCTCCACCGAGGGGTCGCTCAGCAGCCCCTCGGCCAGCGGCTCCAGGCCGGCCTCCCGCGCGATCTGCGCCTTGGTGCGCCGCTTGGGCTTGTACGGCAGATAGATGTCCTCCAGCCGCGCCTTGGACTCGGCACCCCGGATCTGCGCCTCCAGGGCGGCGTCCAAAGCGCCCTGGGAGCGTACGGATTCCAGGATCGAGGTCCGGCGCTCCTCCAGCTCCCGCAGATACCGCAGCCGCTCCTCGAGCGAGCGCAGCTGCGCATCGTCGAGCATTTCGGTGGCTTCCTTGCGGTAACGCGCGATGAACGGGACGGTCGAGCCACCGTCGAGCAGTTCGACCGCGGCCCTGACCTGCCGCTCCTTGACGCCGAGCTCCTCGGCGATCCTCGCTTCGAGGGACCCGAGAGGCCCGGTGGACACAGTGGATGCCGTCACGTTGATCCTGTCCCGCCTTCCAGCGCTTGCTTGAGCCTGCATTGTGCAGGGTGGCGGCCCGCACTGTCGCGCCGCCCAGCCGTGCGCGCCGGGGTGTGAGAAGGCGCACGCACACCCCGGCGGCGGCCCGTCACGCGCCGGTGACCTGCCGATTCACTTGCCGAACATCTCCGCGGGGAACGCCCCGGCCTCCAGGGCGGCGGCGGTGAAGCCGGTCGCGAGTTCGGTGAGCCGGGCGACGCCCTCGGCACCCAGGTGCTCGTACGGGGCCCGGTCCAGCCGGTCCGTGGTGTGCTCCAGGTCCTTGCGGAGCTGGGCGCCCGCCTCGGTCAACTCGCCCTCGGCGTCCAGCAGGCCGCGGGTGCGCAGGCGGTCCTGGGCGGCCTCCCAGTCCTCCTGCGACCAGCCGCGGGTCGCCATCACGCCCTTGTAGCTCATGCCGCGGCCACTGGCGTTGTGGGTCACCAGCGCCTCCAGGCCGTCGAGTCCGGCGTTCAGCAGCGCCACCAGGTGGCCGTCACCGCGGTGTTCGCGCAGCAGCGTCGCGGCGTGCCAGTAGGCCAGGTGAGGGGCGTCCGGCACCGGGAGGTCGGCGTGCGCGGCGTACAGCGGCCGGGCCTGGCGGGCGCAGCCCTCGGTGGCGCGCAGCGCGAGCTCCGCCGCCTCCGCCATCTCCGCGGACGCCAGGGCCTCGTCACCGAGCAGCCGGCGCAGGGTGGCGTCGGCCGCGCGCAGCCGGGCCTCCAGAACGGCCTCGGGCGTGGTGAGCGACCAGACGCCCGGCACGTGGCGGGCGACGAGGTCGTGCTTGAAGTTGTAGAAGGTGGCGGTGATGGTGCCGGGGCCCACCGGGCCCATCGCGGCGCCGCGCGCGGCGAAGTAGGCGGCGCTGCGGTTCTCCAGACCGATCTTGGCGAGCTCGGCGGGGAACTCCGGCGCGAAGTAGTGCGTCGAGTGATACGGGTTGATGACGTTGTGGCACTGGCGTCCGGCGTTGTCCGGCAGTTCGCTGTGAGAGGTCATCCCAGCAGGTTACCGACCGCTCGGTATGGAGCGTCCGCGGCCCCTGCCGAGGGGTCCTGATGGCAGTAAAGGTGGGATATTCGTCGTTGCGGCCATCGTGAGGAGTCCCCAGGATGGAGACATGGAACAGCGCGAGGTGTTGGTCGTCCTCTTCGACGGCCTGCAGAGCCTGGACGTCACGGGCCCGGTCGAGGTCTTCAGCGGCGCCGACGCCGGTGCTCCGGGCTCCTACCGGATCCGCACGGCGAGCCTGGACGGCGGCCCGGTCCGCACCTCCAGCGGGCTGACCCTCACCCCGGACCTCGCACTCACGGACGCTCCGGCGCCGCACACCCTCCTGGTGCCGGGCGGCAACGGCACGCGCAGCCCGGACCCCCGGCTGATCGACTGGCTGCGGACGCACGCGCCCCGCGCCCGGCGGAAGGTGTCGGTGTGCAGCGGCGCGTTCCTGCTCGCCGAGGCCGGGCTGCTGGACGGGCGGCGCGCGACCACCCACTGGGCGGTGTGCGACGTCCTCGCGCGGCGGTTCCCCGCCGTCCGCGTCGACCCCGAACCGATCTACGTACGCGACGGCGACATCGTCACCTCCGCGGGCGTCACGGCCGGCATCGATCTGGCACTGGCCCTGGTGGAGGAGGACCTGGGCCGCGACCTCGCCCTGACCGTCGCCCGCCATCTGGTCGTCTTCCTGCGCCGGCCGGGCAATCAGACCCAGTTCAGCGCTCAGCTCGCCGCCCAGACCGCGGAGCGGCGCCCCCTGCGCGACGTCCAGCAGTGGATCACCGAGAACCCGGCGGCGGACCTGTCCGTCGAGGCCCTCGCCGACCGCGCCGGACTCTCACCCCGGCACTTCGCCCGCGCGTTCCGCGACGAGGTCGGTATGACGCCGGGACGCTATGTCGACCGGACCCGCCTGGAAGCCGCCCGGCGGCGCCTGGAGGACACCGCCGACGGCATCGAGCAGGTGTCCCGCCACTGCGGATACGGCACCCCGGAGGCGATGCGCCGGGCCTTCCTGCGGACACTCGGCGCCGCCCCGGCCGAATACCGGCGCCGATTCCGGCCGTCCCCTTCGCCGGTGAGCTGACCGGGCCGTGCCCCTACGGCGCGCTCGAACACTCCCCGTAGGGGATACGAGCGCCCCCTACGGGGCCACAACGCGGCGGGGTCGGGCGGTGTTCCCGTGGCTCGCCGCGCGCTTTCCCCGTCCGATTCCCGTGACCACTGCCACATTCCCCTGACCACTGCCAACTGCCAACTGCCAACTGCCAACTGCCAACAGGAGCCTCAGATGCAGATCGCGATCCTTCTCTACGACCGCTTCACCACCCTGGACGCCGTGGGCCCGTTCGAGACCCTCAGCCGACTGCCGGGCGCGGAGACGGTGTTCGTCGGCGAGCGCACCGGCGCCTACCGCAACGACAACGGCTCGCTCGCCCTGGTCGCCGACGCCACGCTGGAGGACGTCACCGCGCCCGACATCCTCGTCGTGCCCGGCGGCCCGGGGCAGATCGCGCACATGGACAACGAGGCCCTGCTCGCCTGGATCCGTGCCGTGGACGCCACCACGACCTGGACGACCTCGGTGTGCACCGGCTCGCTCATCCTGGGCGCCGCGGGGCTCCTCAAGGGCCGCCGGGCCACCTCCCACTGGCTGGCGCTGGACCAGCTGCCCGGCCTCGGGGCCGAGCCGACCGGGGAGCGGGTGGTCTTCGACGGCAAGTACGTCACCGCGGCCGGCGTGTCGTCCGGCATCGACATGGGACTGACCCTGGCGGGCCGGATCTCCGGGGACACCGTCGCCCAGTCGATCCAGCTCGGCATCGAGTACGACCCGCAGCCGCCGTACGACGCGGGCGCCCCCGACAAGGCCCCGGCGGAGATCACCGCGATGATGCGCGAGCGCGGCCGGTTCCTCCTCGCCGGCGAGGAGTAGGCCCGGCCCTATTGCTCACCCCGCCAGGTGAAGCGCGGCGCCCTGCGCTCCAGGAAGGCGGCGGCACCCTCCAGGGTGTCGCCGCTCTCGCGTGCCTGCGCCGCCCAGTACGCGCCCCGCTCCTCGGCCACTCGGGACGGGACGTCCCAGGTCCCGTTCGCCAGTTCCTTCGCCGCGGTCTGCGTCAGCAGCGACCGGCCGCCCAGCACGGCCGCGAATTCCGCGACCCGCTTGTCCAGCTCGCCCTCGGGCAGCACCTCGTCCACCAGCCCGGTGCGCAGCGCCCGCGCGCAGTCGATCAACTCCCCTGAGAAGAGCAGGTACTTGGCGGCCGACGGGCCGATCAGCCGCACCAGCCGCCGGGTCGCCGACGCCGGATACACGACCCCCAGCTTCGCCGGGGTCACCCCGAACAGCGTCCCCTCCTCCGCGAACCGCAGATCGCAGGCGGCCGCCAGCTGACAGCCGCCCCCCACGCAGTACCCGCGTATCGCCGCCAGCGTCGGCCCGGGAAAGGCGGCCAGCGCCTCCTCGGCCGCCGCCACCGTCGGCCCCGGGGAGACGCCCGACGGCTCCCGCAGCGACCCGATGTCCGCCCCCGCGCAGAACGTCCCGCCCTCGCCCGTCAGCACCAGCTGCCGTACGGCCCGGTCGCCCGCCAGCCGCTCCAGCAGGGGCGGCAGGTCCCGCCACATCTGCAGGGTCATGGCGTTGCGTTTGCCGATGTTGCTGATGGTGACGGTCGCCGTGCCGTCGCTGACATGCGTCTTCAGAGCCGGTTCCATGCCCGGATATTAGAGCGGCCCGTGCGGCGACGGCCGGATACGATCGATGGTCTGATGTCAGCAACCCTTGTCGCCAAAGACCTCGCCGCCGGCCATGGCGAGCGCGTCCTGTTCTCCGGTCTCGATCTGGTCGTCGCCCCCGGCGAGGTGATCGGCCTCGTCGGCGCCAACGGCGCAGGCAAGTCCACCCTGCTGCGCCTGCTGGCCGGCCTGGACACCCCCGAGGACGGCAAGCTCGCGCTGAGCCCGCCCACCGCCACCGTCGGCCACCTCCCGCAGGAGCCCGACCGCCGCCCCGGAGAGTCCGTAGGGGAGTTCCTCGCCCGCCGCACCGGCGTCGCCGACGCCCAGCGCGCCCTGGACGCCACCACTCAGGCCCTGGCCGAGGAGCGCCCCGGCGCGGACGACGCCTACGCGGTCGCCCTCGAGCGCTGGCTCGCCCTGGGTGCCGCAGACCTCGAAGAACGCGCCGAGGAGACCGCCGCCCAGCTCGGCCTCGCGGTCGGCCTCGACCAGCCGATGACCTCCCTCTCCGGCGGTCAGGCGGCCCGCGCCTCGCTCGCCTCGCTGCTGCTCTCCCGCTACGACATCTTCCTGCTGGACGAGCCGACCAACGACCTCGACCTGGACGGCCTGCGGCAGCTGGAGTCCTTTGTCACCGGGCTGCGTGCCGGCACGGTCCTGGTCAGCCACGACCGCGAGTTCCTGACCCGCACCGTCGACCGCGTCGTCGAACTCGACCTCGCCCAGCAGCAGGTCAACACCTATGGCGGCGGCTACGCCGCCTACCTGGAGGAGCGCGAGCGGGCCCGGCGCCACGCCCGCGAGGAGTACGAGGAGTACGCGGAGACCCGGGCCGGCCTGGAGACCCGCGCGCACACCCAGCGCAACTGGATGGAGAAGGGCGTCAAGAACGCCCGCCGCAAGGCCACCGACAACGACAAGATCGCACGCAAGGGCCGGGTCGAGGCCACCGAGAAGCAGGCCGCCAAGGCCAAGCAGACCCAGCGCCTGATCGATCGGCTCGATGTCGTCGAGGAGCCGCGCAAGGAGTGGGAGCTGCGGATGGAGATCGCCGCGGCGCCCCGGGCCGGCGCGGTGGTGGCCACCCTCCGCGGCGTCGAGGTCCGCCGCGGCGGCTTCCGCCTCGGCCCGGTGGACCTGCAGATCGACTGGGCGGACCGGGTCGCCATCACCGGCCCCAACGGCTCCGGCAAGTCCACCCTGCTCGGCGCCCTCCTCGGCCGGCTCGTACCGGACGAGGGGCAGGCCACGCTGGGCCCCGGCGTGGTGGTCGGCGAGATCGACCAGGCGCGCGGCCTGTTCCTGGGCGACGAGCCCCTGATGGACGCCTTCCGGGCCTGCGTCCCCGACCTCTCGCCCGCCGACGTCCGCACCCTCCTGGCGAAATTCGGGCTCAAGGCCGGGCACGTCCTGCGCCCGGCGCGCACGCTCTCACCGGGGGAGCGGACCCGCGCCGCGCTGGCCCTGCTCCAGGGCCGCGGGGTCAACCTCCTCGTCCTCGACGAGCCCACCAACCACCTCGATCTGCCGGCCATCGAACAGCTGGAGTCGGCCCTCGCCTCGTACCCGGGCACCCTGCTGCTGGTCACGCACGACCGGCGGATGCTGGACGCGGTCCACACCACGCGCCGTATCGAGGTCGATGCCGGCCGGATCACCGACCGCGCGGTGTGAGCTGCGCCGCTGCTCCGATAATCGATTTGGTTCTGCGCGCGGCGCCCCGTAGTGTGGTGCGAACCGACGCGGGGTGGAGCAGCTCGGTAGCTCGCTGGGCTCATAACCCAGAGGTCGCAGGTTCAAATCCTGTCCCCGCTACTCGTGACGACAGCAGGCCCGGTGCATTCGCACCGGGCCTGCTGTCGTTCGGCGATCCGCTGCGCTTCCCGTTACCGGGCCTGCCCGGACGACACCCCCGGTCGAGATGACGGCAGCGCAACGTGGCCGGATCTGGCCCCTCCGGAACCCGCCTGGAGCGATCCTCATGGCGTGGACCGTTCGTCCAGGCTTCCGCCGCAGTCCACGACGGCGAATTTAAGGAAAAGAACCGGTCGCCGAAGCGCTGGAACCGCAGCAGAACGGCCAGAAGGCGTCGATAGGTGCTGACTTGTGTTCAGCGGGCCGGCCCGGGCCAGTGCATTCTCAACACTCTCCCTGTGAGGATGCCTTCCGGACCCCCCGCAGAACCCCCCGAGGAGCTGACCTCCCCGCTCGCGTACGAAGGTGTGTGGCGGTTCACCGCCCCGGCACTGGAGTCGTCGGTGCCGCAGGCGCGCCACGCGGTACGGGATCTGCTCGACGAACAGCGTGTGCCGGTCGCCGCCGGCATCATGGACGGTCTGCTGCTGATCGTCTCCGAACTCGTCACCAACGCCGTCCAGCACGCCGCCCTGCTCTCGCCCCAGATCGCCGTACAGCTCACCATCGGGGCGAACTGGCTGCGGATCGCGGTCGAGGACAACCACCCCTACCGCCCCAAGGCACTCGAGGCGGAGGACGGTGATGTCGGCGGCCGTGGACTGTGGCTGGTCAAGGTGCTGACCGCGGAGGCGGGCGGCAAGTGCGACGTCGAGCACACCGCGAGCGGCGGCAAGGCCATCTGGGCCGAGCTGCCGCTCGTCGCTCCGGCTACCAGCCCGCCGATTCGCCTGTGAGCTCGCGGACCGCCGGGCGCGCCGCGTCCAGGACGGTCATGAACCACGCGGAGAACGGTGCCCGGTCGTGCCGGTCGGTCAGCTCCTGCGGCGTCACGAACGCGATCTCGCCGATCTCCTCGGGATCGGGCGCGGGATCCGCCCGCACCAGCCCGACGAACAAGTGGTTGTACTCCTGCTCCACCAGGCCGGACGCCGGGTCGGGGTGGTTGTAGCGGACCGTGCCGGCCTCGGCGAGCAGCGCCGGCGCCAGGCCCAGCTCCTCGGCCGTGCGCCGGGCCGCGGCCGCGAACGGCGTCTCGCCCGGGTACGGGTGCCCGCAGCAGGTGTTGGACCACACACCGGGGGAGTGGTACTTCGACACCGCCCGGCGCTGCAGCAGCAGCCGGCCCTTCTCGTCGAAGAGGAAGACCGAAAACGCCCGGTGCAACTGGCCGGGAGGCTGATGGGCGGCGAGCTTCTCCGCGGTGCCGATGGTCTTGCCGTCCTCGTCGACCAGCTCCAGCATGATCGGTTCGGCGGCGCCGTCCGCTGTGCTCGCCGCCGGGATCCCGGCGGTCTGTCCGTTGGCAGGTGTGATCGGCATGCCCATCCTTGTCGTCGGTCTTCGACGCCAAGTCTGCCCCACCCGCGTGCACATCAGGCGCACACCGGGGCAGGTGGTGCACGATGCCGCAGGGTTCGTCAGGTTCCGATCCGTGTGCGATTTTGTGTCCGAATGCAAAACGATCACCGGCCACCGGTGCATCCGGCCGTGAGAGGGGCCACATCGGCCACCTGCCGCATGGCCCTCGCCACACCCGTCGCGGTACAACTCGCACCACCGGTGACCAGCCCACTCATAACCGGCACGGGATCGAGCGGCTGGTCAGGACGGCGGTTGTTCATGGCCGTCCGATCCACCATGATGATCGCGGCAGGCGCAGCCGTCGGTCACTCGATCGTGCGGTGAATGCGCGGTGAACGGGCCCCTCCGGCGATCCGATAGCCTCTGCCGACGTGCCACCCAGCCCCGCCGGGTGCCAGGTGTGCCACGCCCGCTGCCCGGGTAGTTCGTATCGAATGCGGAACCGACTGCGAACCGGCCCGTGCTGCCTTGTCAGCATCCAAGGAGTGAGTTCGTCTGTCGACCGTCATCCTCACCGGTCCGCCGGTCGCCGGGTCGCCGCTCGAAGCCGACCTGCGCACGCTGGGCTTTGACGTCCGCACGGCGAACGATGCCGCGGCCGCGGCGGAGCTGATCGCCGCCGTGCCCGCCCAGGATCGGGTCGCCGTCGTGGACCCCCGCTTCGTCGGACATCTGCACGCCCTGCGGCTGGCACTGACCGATCCGCGCTTCCCGGCCGCCGCCGTACCGGGGGCGCTCACCGTGCAGCCCGAGGCGCGCGCCGCGCTGGTCCGGGCGACCGGCAAGATCCCGGTCGGCGCCGGCACCGCCCACCTCACCGACGTCCTGACCGACACCCTCACCGAGTCCCTGGACCGTGAGGACGTCGGCCTGCACCGCGTCGAGCTGGGCAGCCTGGTCGCCACCGTCGCCCTCACCCCGGCGCAGCGCGAGGACGCGCAGGAGGCCGTGGCCGCCGTCGACGACGAGGCCGTACGGCTGCGTACCGCCGTGAAGTCCCGCGACGGCTTCTTCACGACCTACTGCATCAGCCCGTACTCCCGCTACCTCGCCCGCTGGTGCGCGCGCCGCGGGCTCACGCCCAACCAGGTCACCACCGCATCGCTGCTCACCGCGCTGATCGCGGCGGGTTGCGCGGCCACCGGGACCCGCGGCGGCTTCGTCGCGGCCGGCCTCCTGCTCCTCTTCTCCTTCGTCCTGGACTGCACCGACGGGCAGCTCGCCCGCTACTCGCTCCAGTACTCGACGATGGGCGCCTGGCTCGACGCCACCTTCGACCGGGCCAAGGAGTACGCGTACTACGCGGGCCTGGCCCTCGGAGCGGCCCGCGGCGGCGATGACGTCTGGGCGCTGGCGCTCGGCGCGATGGTGCTCCAGACGTGCCGCCACGTCGTCGACTTCTCCTTCAACGAGTCGAATCACGATGCAAGGGGTGCCACGGCCAACACCAGCCCCACCGCCGCGCTCTCCGACAAGCTGGACGGCGTCGGCTGGACGGTCTGGGTGCGCCGGATGATCGTGCTGCCCATCGGCGAACGCTGGGCCATGATCGCCGTACTCACCGCGCTCACCACCCCGCGCATCGTCTTCTACGCCCTGCTGATCGGCTGCGCCCTGGCGGCTTGCTACACCACGGCCGGCCGGGTGCTGCGCTCGCTGACCCGCCGGGCCCGGCGCACCGACCGCGCGGCCCAGGCCCTCGCCGATCTCGCCGACTCCGGCCCGCTCGCCGAGCTGATCGCCGGCGGTGCCCGCGGCCGCGGCCGGGCCGGTTCCTTCCTCGCCCCGGTTATGGCGTTTCTCTCGGCCGCGGTGCTGCTGGTCTGGGTGATCTTCGAGGGCGACCCCGCCTCGTGGCTGACCGTCGGCGTCGCGCTCTGCTCCGCGCTGCTGGCCGGCGCGGCCGTGTCCCGCCCGCTCAAGGGCGCCCTCGACTGGCTGGTGCCGCCGTTCTTCCGGGCCGGCGAGTACACCGCGATCCTCGTCCTCGCGGTCCGGTCGGACGCTCCCGGAGCGCTGCCCGCGGCGTTCGGGCTGGTCGCGGCGGTCGCCTACCATCACTACGACACCGTCTACCGCATCCGTGGTGGCAGCGGGGCGCCGCCGCGATGGCTGGTCCGGGCAACCGGCGGGCACGAAGGACGCGTCCTCGTAGTGACCGTCCTGGCCGCCGCGCTGTCCCCCACAGGTTTCACAATCGCGCTCACGGCCCTTGCCGTGGTCCTTGCGCTGCTGGTGCTCATCGAGAGCATCCGCTTCTGGGTCTCCTCCGGAGCACCCGCCGTACACGATGAAGGAGAACCCGCATGATCGGCCTCGTGCTGGCTGCCGGCGCCGGACGGCGTCTGCGCCCCTACACCGACACCCTGCCCAAGGCTCTGGTGCCGGTCGACGGGGACACGACCATCCTCGACCTGACCCTCGGCAACTTCGCCGAGATCGGCCTGACCGAGGTCGCGATCATCGTCGGCTACCGCAAGGAAGCCGTCTACGAGCGCAAGGAGGCCCTGGAGCAGAAGTACGGCCTCAAGCTCACCCTCATCGACAACGACAAGGCCGAGGAGTGGAACAACGCCTACTCCCTGTGGTGCGGCCGTGACTCGATCAAGCACACCGTGATCCTCGCCAACGGCGACACCGTGCACCCGGTCTCCGTCGAGAAGACGCTGCTCGCCGCCCGCGGCGACGGCAAGAAGATCATCCTCGCCCTCGACACGGTGAAGAACCTCGCCGACGAGGAGATGAAGGTCATCGTGGACCCCGCCAAGGGCGTCCAGCGCATCACCAAGCTGATGGACCCGGCCGACGCGACCGGCGAGTACATCGGCGTCACCCTCATCGAGGGCGAGGCCGCCGACGAGCTGGCCGACGCCCTGAAGACCACCTTCGAGCGCGACCCCGACCTCTACTACGAGGACGGCTACCAGGAGCTCGTCAACCGTGGCTTCAAGGTGGACGTGGCCCCCATCGGCGACGTCAAGTGGGTCGAGATCGACAACCACGACGACCTCGCGAAGGGCCGTGACATCGCATGCCAGTACTGACCCGCCTCATCCCGTCCCCGGTCGTCGTCGACATCAACGCCGGCGCCCTGGACGACCTGGCGGGCCTGCTGGCCGATCAGCGCATCTCCGCGTCCGGCAAGCTCGCCATCGCGATCAGCGGCGGCTCGGGGGCACGGCTGCGCGAGCGGCTGTCGCCCGCGCTGCCGGGCGCCGAGTGGTACGAGGTCGGCGGCGGCACCCTGGACGACGCGATCAAGCTCGCCGACGCCATGAAGAAGGGGCACTACGACGCGGTCGTGGGCCTCGGCGGCGGCAAGATCATCGACTGTGCCAAGTTTGCCGCCGCGCGCATCGGCCTGCCGCTGGTCGCCGTCGCGACGAACCTGTCGCACGACGGCCTGTGCTCGCCGGTCGCCACCCTCGACAACGACGCGGGCCGCGGCTCGTACGGTGTGCCGAACCCGATCGCCGTAGTGATCGACCTCGACATCATCCGCGAGGCCCCGGTCCGGTTCGTCCGCTCCGGCATCGGCGACGCGATCTCCAACATCTCCGCGGTCGCGGACTGGGAGCTCTCGCACCGCGAGACCGGCGAGGCGATCGACGGACTGGCCGCCGCCATGGCGCGCCAGGCCGGTGAGGCCGTGCTCCGTCACCCGGGCGGGGTCGGCGAGGACGCCTTCCTCCAGGTGCTGGCGGAGGGTCTGGTGCTCACCGGCATCTCGATGTCGGTGGCCGGCGACAGCCGCCCGGCGTCCGGCGCCTGCCACGAGATCAACCACGCGCTCGACATCCTCTACCCCAAGCGGGCGGCGAGCCACGGCGAGCAGTGCGGCCTGGCCGCGGCCTTCGCCACGCACCTGCGCGGCGACAAGGAGATGTGCGCGCTGATGGTCCAGGTGCTGCGCCGGCACGGCCTGCCGGTCACGTCGGAGGAGATCGGCTTCACCGCCGAGGAATTCGTCGCGGCCGTCGAGTACGCACCCAAGACCCGCCCGGGGCGCTACACCATCCTGGAGCACCTCGACCTGTCCACCGACCAGATCAGGGACGCTTACGCCGACTATGCACAAGCCGTCAGTAGCTGAACTCCGCCCGGTCGTGCACCCCGCGGGTGTCAAGGACCGGCGCAGCGGTGAGCACTGGGCCGGTCGCCTCTACATGCGGGAAATCTCGCTGCGCTGCGACAGGTACCTGGTGAACACCAGGATCTCGCCCAACCAGCTCACCTACCTGATGACCGTCGCCGGCGTCCTGGCCGCCCCGGCCCTGCTGGTGCCGGGAATCGCGGGCGCCGTCCTCGGTGTGGTGATGGTCCAGCTCTACCTGCTGCTCGACTGCATCGACGGTGAGGTCGCCCGCTGGCGGAAGCAGTTCTCGCTCGGCGGCGTGTACCTGGACCGTGTCGGCGCCTACCTGTGCGACGCCGCGGTCCTGGTGGGCTTCGGGCTGCGGGCCGCCGACCTGTGGGGCTCCGGGCGGATCGACTGGCTCTGGGCCTTCCTCGGCACGCTCGCCGCTCTCGGCGCCATCCTGATCAAGGCCGAGACCGACCTCGTCGGCGTCGCCCGGCACCAGGGCGGCCTGCCGCCGGTCAAGGAGGCGGCGTCCGAGCCGCGCTCGTCCGGTATGGCGCTGGCCCGCAAGGCCGCCGCCGCGCTGAAGTTCCACCGGCTCGTCCTCGGGGTCGAGGCGTCCCTGCTGATCCTCTTCCTGGCGATCCTGGACACGGTCCGGGGCGACCTGTTCTTCTCGCGTCTCGGCGTGGCCGTGCTCGCCGGCATCGCGATCGTCCAGACCCTGCTCCACCTCGTGTCCATCCTCGCCTCCAGCAGGCTCAAGTGACGGGGGCGTCCCGGATGCGCGTCGGTGCGGTTGTTCTGACCATGGGCAACCGCCCCGACGAGCTGCGCGCGCTGCTGGACTCGGTCGCCAAGCAGAACGGCGAGCGGGTCGAGACCGTCGTCGTCGGCAACGGTTCGCCGCTGCCCGAGCTCCCCGAGGGCGTACGGACCGTCGAGCTGCCGGAGAACCTCGGCATCCCGGCGGGCCGCAACGTCGGCATCGAGGCGTTCGGGCCCGGCGGCAGCGAGGTCGATGTGCTGCTGTTCCTCGACGACGACGGGCTGCTGGCCAGGGAGGACACCGCCGAGCTGTGCCGCGAGGCGTTCACGGCGGACCCCGAGCTCGGCATCATCAGTTTCCGCATCGCCGATCCGGACACCGGCGAGACCCAGCGTCGGCACGTACCGCGGCTGCGGGCCGCCGACCCGATGCGCTCCTCGAGGGTCACCACCTTCCTCGGTGGCGCCAATGCGGTCCGTACGAAGGTGTTCCAGGAGATCGGCGGGCTGCCCGACGACTTCTTCTACGCCCACGAGGAGACCGACCTGGCCTGGCGGGCGCTGAACGCGGGGTGGCTGATCGACTACCGGTCGGACATGGTGCTGCTCCACCCGACCATGGCTCCCAGCCGGCACGCGGTCTACCACCGGATGGTGGCCCGTAACCGGGTGTGGCTGGCCCGCCGCAACCTGCCCGCCCCGCTTGTTCCGGTCTACCTCGGCGTCTGGTTCCTGCTCACCCTGGCCCGTCGTCCCTCCTGGCCCGCGCTGCGGGTCTGGCTGGCGGGTTTCAAGGAGGGCTGGACCACGCCCTGCGGTCCCAGGCGCCCCATGAAGTGGGCTACCGTTTGGCGACTGACCCGACTGGGCCGCCCTCCCGTCATCTGACAAGCTCGTATCTGAGAGCATCAGGCGTGAACCGGGGCGTAGCCCCGGCAGCGCACATTGAGGACGAAAGTGTCAACTGTGAGCGAGACAACGCACGACAGTGCGGTCGCCATGAGTGCCCCGCCAGCTTCCGACGAAGGGCTCACTGCGGCCCAGCGGGCCCAGAAGTACGGGCTCTCGCAGAGCGGGGCCCGCCTCAGCCTGCCGCAGTACGTCCGGGAGCTGTGGGACCGGCGGCACTTCATCTCCGCCTTCGCCAGTGCCAAGCTGACCGCTCAGTACAGCCAGGCGAAGCTGGGCCAGGTGTGGCAGGTGGCGACGCCGCTGCTGAACGCGCTCGTGTACTACCTCATCTTCGGTCTGCTGATCGGGACCCGGAACAACGTTCCCGACTTCGTCCCGTTCCTGGTGACCGGCGTCTTCATCTTCACCTTCACCCAGAGCTCGGTGATGGCCGGCACCCGCGCCATCGCCGGCAACCTCGGCCTGGTCCGGGCCCTGCACTTCCCGCGGGCGTGCCTGCCGATCTCGTTCTGCCTGATGCAGCTCCAGCAGCTGCTGTTCTCGATGGGTGTGCTGGTCGTCATCCTGCTCAGCTGCGGGCAGATGCCGACCTGGTCGTGGCTGCTGGTCGTCCCGGCGCTGCTGCTGCAGTTCGTCTTCAACACCGGCCTGGCGATGGTCATGGCCCGGATGGGCAGCAAGACCCCGGACCTCGCGCAGCTCATGCCCTTCGTCATGCGGACGTGGATGTACGCGTCCGGCGTGATGTTCAGCATCAGCGTGATCCTCAAGGGCAAGCACGTCCCGGGGTTCGTGGAGTTCCTGCTCAACGCCAATCCGGCCGCCGTCTACATCGACCTGATGCGGTTCGCACTGATCGACAGCTTCACGAAGAACCAGCTGCCGCACCATGTGTGGGCCTGGGCCGTCGGCTGGGCGCTGGTGATGGGAATCGGCGGCTTCGTGTACTTCTGGAAGGCCGAGGAGCGGTACGGACGTGGCTGACATCGCTGAGGACAAGAACGGCATCCAGCCGACGGAGGCCGCGCTGG
>NZ_JBICVM010000015.1:0-175935 GCF_043199095.1 Streptomyces sp. NPDC048650
TCCAGTTCGCGAATCCGGCGAACAGCGGCGTCGCGAACATCAGCAGCATGATCGTGCCATGCATCGTGAACGCCTGGTTGAACTGCTCGTTCGTCGTGATCTGCAGGCCGGGACGGGCCAGCTCGGCGCGCATCAGCAGCGCCATCAGGCCGCCGACACAGAAGAACGCGAACGACGTGACCAGGTACATCGTGCCGATGGTCTTGTGGTCAGTGGTGGTGAGCCACTTCACCACGGCGATGCCGGGTTGCTTCTTGCGGACGGGCGGTGCTGCCGGAGCCTTGTCGGCGGCGGCACCCTGAGGTTCGTTGAGGATGCTCACTGGTTCTTGGTCTCCGCATTCCTGGCGTGATCCGTCTGCTTGATGCCCGACGGCAGGTATCCGGTCTGGCCCTTCTTCGCCAGTTCCTTCAGGTGCTCCCGGTACTTGGCCGGGGAGACCACCTTGACGTTGAAGAGCATCCGGGAGTGGTCGACGCCGCACAGCTCGGCGCACTTGCCCATGAAGGTGCCCTCCTTGTTGGGAGTCACCTCGAAGACATTGGTGTGACCCGGAATCACGTCCTGCTTCATCAGGAACGGCACCACCCAGAAGGAGTGGATGACGTCACGCGACGTGAGGACGAACTGAACGCTCTCGCCCTTCGGCAGCCACAGGGTCGGACCCGGGTTGCCGGTCTGCGGGTTCCGTTCGCCCGGAGTGCCGGCGTCGTAGACGCCGTCGGCGCCGGCCGGAGCGGACTTCTTCCACTTGTCCGGGATCGCGGAGAGTTCGCTGGAGTTGATGTTGGACTTCTTGCCCTCGACGTTCTCCAGGTAGTTGAACGCCCAGCTCCACTGGAAGCCCACCACGTTGATGACGTGGTCCGGCTTCTTGGAAGTCTTGAGAACAGCGCTCTCATCGCGCGCGGTGAAGTAGAACAGCACCGCGATGATGATGAACGGGACGATCGTGTACAACGCCTCGATGGGCATGTTGTAACGCGTCTGAGTGGGGACCTCCACCTTGGTCCTGCTGCGGCGGTGGAAGATCACGCTCCAGATGATCAGGCCCCACACCAACACGCCCGTTGCGAGGGCGGCGGCCCAGGAGCCCTGCCAAAGAGAGAGGATCCGCGGCGCCTCGTCGGTGACGGGCGTTGGCATGCCGAGGCGGGGGAAGTCCTTATATGTGCAACCAGTAGCGGTCGCCAGGACCAGGCCCGCAGCAAGCACCTGCGGCAGCTTCCGCCGCATCGGGCGCCGCGACGAGCGGTCGGAGCCGTTGGGACTCACGTAGCGCCTTCCCGAGAGTCTCGCCCGCGCGGTCGGCTGCGGCCTTACTCGCTGGTCGGTCGCCGCCCTGCGTCGGGCAGGGGTTTGGATGTTTATGCGGACCAAACCCTACTGGACGCTATTTGGGGTCGCGCGGGGAGGGTGCCCAACGCGCCGCGAGCCACCCCGATGGGGTGGACGCGCCCTTCCGGGGGCGGGCGCCCGGACCCCGATTACCCGCCACCACCAGGCATCTGACGCCGCGCCGAGCGTCCGGTGCGGCGTGGTGTTCTAACGTCTCGTCCGTGCCCTACTTCGACGCCGCGTCCGCCGCCCCGCTGCATCCCGTCGCCCGCGAGGCCCTGGTCGCCTCACTGGACGAGGGCTGGGCCGATCCGTCCCGCCTCTACCGCGAGGGGCGGCGGGCGAGGATGCTGCTGGACGCGGCGCGGGAGGCCGCGGCGGAGGCCGTGGGCTGCCGTCCCGACGAGCTGGTTTTCACTCCTTCGGGGACGCAGGCGGTGCATTCCGGGATTTTCGGGGCGCTGGCCGGTCGTCGGCGCGTCGGCCGCCGCCTGGTGCACTCCGCCGTCGAGCACTCCGCCGTCCTGCACGCCGCCGAGGCCCACGAGGCGGCCGGGGGCGCGGTCTCCGAGGTCGGTGTGGACCGTAGCGGCCGGGTCGCGGCCGGGGAAGTCGCCGCGGCGCTGCGCCCGGACACCGCGCTCGTCTGTCTTCAGTCCGCGAATCACGAGGTGGGAACCGAACAACCGGTCGAGGAGGTAGCGGCGCTGTGCCGGGAGGCGGGGGTGCCCCTCCTGGTGGATGCGGCGCAGTCGCTGGCCTGGGGGCCGGTGCCGGGCGCGTGGTCGCTGGCGGCGGCGAGCGCCCACAAGTGGGGCGGTCCGCCCGGTGTCGGATTGCTGGCCGTCCGCAAGGGCACCCGCTTCTCGCCCCAGGGGCCCCTGGACGAACGGGAGTCGGGCCGCGTCCCGGGGTTCGGCAACCTCCCGGCGATCGTCGCGGCCGCCGCGTCGCTGCGCGCCCTGCGCGCCGAGGCGGGGACGGAGGGGGGCGAAGCGGCCCGGCTGCGGGGGCTGGTGGACCGGATCCGCCGCCGGGTACCGGAGCTGGTCCCGGAGGTGGAGGTGGTCGGCGACCCGGAGCGCCGCCTTCCCCACCTCGTCACCTTCTCCTGTCTTTACGTGGACGGCGAGACCCTTCTGCACGAACTCGACCGCGCGGGCTTCTCGGTCTCGTCCGGCTCGTCCTGTACGTCCAGCACCCTGACGCCGAGCCATGTGCTGCGCGCGATGGGGGTGCTCTCGGAGGGGAATGTCCGGGTATCGCTCCCGTACGGAACGCCGGAGGCGGAGGTGGAGCGGTTCCTGGAGGTGCTGCCGGGGATCGTGGGGTCGGTGCGCGAACAGCTGGGGGTGCCGGCTGCCGGGCCGGGACCGGCGTCCGCGGCGGATCCCTCGTCCGCGTCCGTCCCCTCGCCCGCGCCGGAGAAGCCGGAGGACGGGGAGCACGGGGAGGTCGGGGAGGTCGGGGAGGTGGTGGACGCGCTCGGCAGGCGCTGTCCGATTCCGGTCATCGAGCTGGCGAAGGTCATCGACCGGGTGCCGGTCGGCGGCACGGTGACGGTGCTGTCCGACGACGAGGCCGCGCGGCAGGACATCCCCGCCTGGTGCGCGATGCGCGGGCAGGAATACGTGGGTGAGGAGAGCGCGGAACGCGGCGCCGCATATGTGGTGCGGCGCCGCGTCTGAGGCGGAGCGGTTCAGGTCAGGTGCTGCTGGACCTCGGTGGCGGCCTCGTGGCCGTACGCCTTGGTGAAGCGGTCCATGAAGTGGCTGCGGTGCAGCTCGTACTCCTGGGTGCCGACGGTCTCGATGACGAGCGTCGCCAGCATGCAGCCGATCTGGGCGGCGCGCTCCAGGCCGACACCCCAGGCCAGGCCGGCGAGGAAGCCGGCGCGGAAGGCGTCGCCGACGCCGGTCGGGTCGGCCTTGGCGTTCTCCTCCGGGACGCCGACCTCGATGGCCGGCCGGCCGACCCGCTCGATGCGGACGCCGTTGGCGCCGAGGGTGGTGACGCGGGTGCCGACCTTGGCCAGGATCTCGTCGGCGGTCCAGCCGGTCTTGGACTCGATCAGGCCCTTCTCGTACTCGTTGGAGAAGAGGTAGGCCGCGCCCTCCATCAGGGTGCGGATGGCCTCGCCGTCCATCCGGGCGATCTGCTGGGAGAAGTCGGCGGCGAAGGGGATACCGCGGCTGCGGCACTCCTCGGTGTGCCGGATCATCGCCTCGGGGTCGTCCGCGCCGATCAGGACGAGGTCGAGGCCGCCGACCCGCTCGGCCACGTGCTGGAGCTCGATCAGTCGGGCCTCGCTCATGGCGCCGGTGTAGAAGGAGCCGATCTGGTTGTGGTCGGCGTCGGTGGTGCACACGAAGCGGGCGGTGTGCAGGACCTCGGAGATGCGTACGGAGCGGGTGTCGACGCCGTGGCGGTCGAGCCAGGCGCGGTACTCCTCGAAGTCGTTGCCCGCGGCACCGACCAGGACCGGCTTGATGCCGAGCTGGCCCATGCCGAAGCAGATGTTGGGGGCGACGCCGCCACGGCGGACGTCGAGCTGGTCGACGAGGAAGGAGAGGGAGACCGTATGCAGCTGGTCGGCGACCAACTGGTCGGCGAAGCGGCCGGGGAAGGTCATCAGATGGTCGGTGGCGATGGAGCCGGAGACTGCGATACGCACGGCTGGTCTGCTCCTGCGGGAGGCGGAGGGACGGGCGGACGTAAAGCAACGCTACCGGGCACGGTGCCGCGCCACTCGGTCATCCCGGACCTTTGGCCATACAGAAACTACCCAATAGTAGGTCTTTCTTCGTGATACGGGGCTGCGTACGGTGCCCCTATGACCAAGCCTGTGAAAGCCGTCACACCGTCCGCGCCGGCCCGCGCCCTCACCGCTCAGGATCCGGAGTCGCTCGACCAGCTGCGCGGGGACTGCGCACGGATGGCGCCACGCTTCGCGGCCGGGCGCTCCGGCGCCCCCGCTCCGGGTCGGGCGTCTGATCTGCACGGCATCAGGGTCCCCGCGAAGTCGGCCGCGCTCGTGGACGGCATGTCCGACTACGGCGACTGAGCGGCGGCCCGACAGCCCGCTGGGAACCGCGCGCACCCCGGCCCCGTCACATCCGTGTCCAGCCCTCCGGGAGGATGGCCTCCTGGAGGCTGGCACGTCAGATGTTCAGCGGAGCTGAAGGAGCGATGCGGTGAACACCGAGGAGACCGAGGGCACCCCCGAGACCCCGGAGACCACAGAGCGCAGGCGGCGTAGTCCGGTCCTTATCGCCTCGATGGCCGCCGCGGTACTGCTCGCCGGCGGCGGCGCGGCGTACTGGGCCTCGTCCGCTTCCGACCACGAGGGCTCCGGGGCGGGGGCCGCGCCCAAGGGAGACCCGCCACCACTGGCCCTCGACGGCCTCACGGGCGGCGGGATAGCGGCGGGTGAGCCCAATCCGCAGGGCGCCCACTACAAAGCGGTGCACAAGCTGCCGGGCGGGCCGGATTCCGCGCCGGTGTACCGGCCGAAGGGGCAGATCGGCAAGGCGGCCGTCGAACGGCTGGCCAAGGCGTTGGATGTGGCCGGAAAGGTGCGGTCGGAAGGTACGTCGTGGAAGGTCGGCGGGCTGACGCGGGACGCGCGCAGCCCCGTGCTCCAGGTCCGCAAGACCGGTTCGGGCGCCTGGACGTACTCGCAGTACGGCACGCCGGGCGGCACGAACTGCGCACTGCCGTCCTCGCCGAAGGGCGACACCGGGGCGGACAGCTCGGCGTCCGGCCGTCCCGGCTGCCCCTCGTACCGCGGTGGCGGGGACGCGTCGACGGAGGACGACGGCAGCGGCAAGGGCGCGGTCTCGGCGGAGAAGGCCCGACAGGCCGTGCGGCCGGCGCTGAAGGCGCTCGGCCAGGAGGACGCGAAGCTGGACGCGAGCGGGCTGTCCGGCGCGGTCCGGATCGTGACCGCCGACCCGGTGCTCGGCGGGCTGCCGACGTACGGCTGGCAGAGCGATCTGCAGGTCGGCTCGGACGGTCAAGTGGTCGGCGGCAGCGGCCAGTTGGCGCATCCGTTCAAGGGCGCCGACTATCCGGTGCTGAGCGCGGACAAGACCCTGGACCGGCTGAATTCGGGCGATGGGCGCAAGCCGGCCGGCTGCCCCTCGACGCCCCCCGCGAAGAAGGGCGACGCCCCCGTCGCGCCGTGTGAGCCCGCGCCGACGAAGGGCCAGCGGCCGACCGAGGTGACCGGCGCGGTCTTCGGGCTCGCGGTGCAGTACGTGGACGGCCGCCAGGCGCTCGTTCCGTCCTGGCTGTACAAGGTGCGCCAGCCCGGCGCCGGCGAGGGGCCGGACGCGGCGTCGACGGTCGCGCACCCGGCGGTGAACCCGAAGTACCTGGCGCACTCCCCCGGCGGCTCGTCGCAGGGTCCGGGCAAGCCGCCGCACAAGCCGTCCGGCAAGCCCGGCGCGATGGCGCTGGAGTCGTACGCCGTGTCCGGGGGCGGCAAGAAGCTGACCCTGCACTTCTGGGGCGGGGTGTGCAGCACGTACACGGTGAGCGCCGAGGAGTCGGGGACGACGGTGAAGACCAAGGTCACCGGCAAGGACAAGCGGCCGCACCAGGTCTGCGTGAAGATCGCCAAGGAGTTCACCCGGTCGGTGACGCTGGACAAGCCGCTGGACGGTCGCAAGGTGGTCGATGTCTCGACCGGTGAGTCGGTGCCGAAACAGTAGCGGCGCCGAAGCAGTAGCGGCGGGCCATGAGGCGGCGGCCGCGGGAGCCGGACTCCCGCGGCCGCCGCCTCATGTCCGGTAGAACTCCTGGGTGCGGGCCGGGTCGACGGGAGCCGCGCCGATGTCCAGGAAGTGGTCCAGCTGCCAGGTCTGAGTGGCGCGGGCCTGGCGGCCGGTGGTGCAGGCCCACGGCGGGTAGACGCGGAAGGCGCGCTTGCCGCCGGTGCCGTCGGCCGACACGATGCCCCGCCGGCGGAGGACCTCCCACGGAAAGACGAACTGCCCGAAGCGGCCGGCGTCCCGGGTGCTGATGACGAAGAGGTCGATGCCGTCACCGGAGTCGAAGGGCGCGATCGGTCCGTCGGGCGATCTCTTCCAGACGGTGACGAACTGGCCGGTCTTCGTCGGGGTGATGCGGGCCGCACGGAAGCGAACGGAGCGGCCGTCCAGGGTGAAGGAGTACGCGCCGTACGCGGCGCTCTCCGGTTCGGGCCGCGGGGTCGAGCAGACGAATCCGCTCGGGTCGTAGACCAGCGTCCTCGCCGCCAGCAGGTCGGCGTGGACCGGTTCCCCGCCGTGCCAGGGCCCGGCGGCGGCCCGGCCGGAAGTCTCGTGCTCCGTCGTCATGGCGCCATCCTGACAGCCCCGCGCCCGGCGCCCTGCGGGGGCGGCATCCCGGGACGCAGTGAAGGCGGTGCACCCCGGCCGGGGTGCACCGCCTTCATCCTGCCCGCTGCTCCTCTTAGCTGAAGGAGTCGCCGCAGGCGCAGGAGCCCGTGGCGTTGGGGTTGTCGATCGTGAAGCCCTGCTTCTCGATGGTGTCGACGAAGTCGATGGAGGCGCCGCCGAGGTACGGGGCGCTCATCCGGTCGGTGACGACCTTGACACCGTCGAAGTCCTTGACCACATCGCCGTCGAGCGAGCGCTCGTCGAAGAAGAGCTGGTAACGCAGTCCGGAGCAGCCGCCGGGCTGGACCGCCACCCGCAGCGCGAGGTCGTCCCGGCCCTCCTGCTCCAGCAGGGTCTTGACCTTCGACGCGGCCGCGTCGGACAGGATGATGCCGTCGCTGACGGTGGCCTGCTCGTCCTGAACGCTCATCTACATCTCTCCCGGGTTGTACGGACCGCTTGCCCTCGGCTGTAACCGAAGGGCCCCCGGATCTATTCCGGCAGCGCGCTACTTGTCCTTGGTCTTCCTTCTTCATGCTCGCACACGCCCGCGCGGACGACGGTGGCTGCCCGGTTTTTCGGAGGGGCGCACCGGCGAGGCGGATGCGTCACATCGACATGATGGCCATCGTCAAAGTGACGTGAAGCGGCTATGATAGATAATGTCAAATAGACGAAAAGGCTGTGCCAAGAGCCGTTCGCAGAAAAGAGAGGGTGCGTGTCGTGACCACCGCCCAGCCCCTGGACGTCCAGCCGAGCCCGCTGGCGCTGCTCCTCCTCGGCCGCGAGGCCGACCCGAAGAGCGAGCGTGGCGTGGAGTGCCCCGGCGATCTGCCGGCGCCATCCGACCCCGACCTCGTCGAGCGGGCCCGCGCGGCCAAGGAGAAGCTCGGCGACAAGGTCTTTGTCCTCGGGCACCACTACCAGCGCGACGAGGTGATCGAGTTCGCCGATGTGACGGGCGACTCCTTCAAGCTCGCGCGGGATGCGGCCGCCCGGCCCGACGCGGAGTACATCGTCTTCTGCGGCGTGCACTTCATGGCCGAGTCGGCGGACATCCTCACCGGCGACGACCAGCAGGTCATCCTCCCCGACCTGGCCGCCGGCTGCTCGATGGCCGACATGGCCACCGCCGAGCAGGTCGCCGAGTGCTGGGACGTCCTGACCGAGGCCGGCGTCGCCGACCAGGTGGTCCCCGTCTCGTACATGAACTCCTCCGCCGACATCAAGGCCTTCACCGGCAAGCACGGCGGCACCATCTGCACCTCCTCCAACGCCAAGCGGGCGCTGGACTGGGCCTTCGAGCAGGGAGAGAAGGTCCTCTTCCTGCCCGACCAGCACCTGGGGCGCAACACCGCCGTCCGCGACATGGGCATGTCTCTGGACGACTGCGTGCTCTACAACCCCCACAAGCCCAACGGCGGCCTCACCGCCGAGCAGCTGCGGGACGCGAAGATGATCCTGTGGCGCGGTCACTGCTCCGTCCACGGCCGCTTCTCCCTGGACTCGGTCGACGACGTCCGCGCCCGCATCCCCGGCGTGAACGTCCTCGTCCACCCCGAGTGCAAGAACGAGGTCGTGGCCGCGGCGGACTACGTCGGCTCGACGGAATACATCATCAAGGCGCTGGAGGCGGCCCCGCGCGGCTCGAAGTGGGCCATCGGTACGGAACTGAACCTGGTCCGCCGCCTCGCCAACCGCTTCGCGGCGGAGGACAAGGAGATCGTCTTCCTCGACAAGACGGTCTGCTTCTGCTCGACCATGAACCGCATCGACCTCCCCCACCTGGTGTGGACCCTGGAATCGCTGGCGTCCGGCAAGGTCGTCAACCGCATCCAGGTCGACAGGGAGACCGAGAGCTTCGCGAAGCTGGCGCTGGAGCGGATGCTGGCGCTGCCGTAGCCGCCGGCGGCTGGCCCGCTGTCGTGGGGCGCCCCTTCTTCGGAGGGGCGCCCCACCGCCGTTCCGGCACCGCCCGTCCTTGCCGGGGAGACGACCGGCGACCTCCCGGGACGAACCGATCATCCGTGGCCCTCAGTAGTCCTCCACATAGCGCCGCATCCAGGCGTCGAACGTGCCCCCCGACTCCTCGTGGGCCGCGTCGATGACGGCGTCGGGATCGGCCACGGGGTCCAGGCCGAGCTCCTCCTTCAGCCACGCCACGTAGTCCTCGTGGCGCTCACTGGGCTCGTCGTCGTCATCGGGGTAGAAGTAGGCGCTGTCGATCGTGGCCCACATCCAGGCATCGCAGGCGAGCAGTTGGAACAGCTCACGCAGACTCCGGGCGACGACGTGGACACCGCCCTCGTCCCCGAACACCACGACCGGCAGCGCGGCCAGGTCGGTACGGTCGTCCACCCGCCAGAGAGCGTAGATCGATCCGCTCCCGTTGGCCTGGGCGAAGGCGATGAAGCACCGGAGGAACTCCGGTTCGTCCGACCATGTGCGGATGCCGGCGGTGTCGCCGTAGTCGGCGGGCGGGTGCAGCTCGAAGCCGTTCGCGTACCACTCCCCCGGAACGCGTTGCTCGAACTGCCGGAGCCGTTCCAGCTCGGGTATGGGCAGGGGGGTGGGGTCGTTCAACGGTCTCTCCGTACAGGGCGGGGCAGCGCAGGGCAGGGCAGGGAGTGTCCCCGTCGGGCGTCAGGCTACCTATCGGCCTGCCGGCGTGTACCCAAAAGCTGCTTGCGGCGGGGGAGTTGCCCCGGCCGACGGGAGCGTGGACGACGGCAGGAACCCCAACGGCCCGGCGCTGCCCCTCCCACGCCCAAGGGATGTCGCAGACCGCCCCGGTGCCGATGATGCGGTCGGAGCGCCGACGCTCGCCCTAGTACGGCCCCACGAGTTCCCGGTACGCGGCCGCGATGTCCTCGCCGAGGACCGTGGTGATGTGTTCGCGGGTCAGGGTGCCGCCCTGCTCGTACACGGCAGCGAGGCGCAGATCGCGTTGGGCCGTGGCCTTCTGGCAGAGTTCGCGGGCGAATCGGCCGTTGCCGAGTTTGTCGGTCAGGTCGCTCTCCGCGGCTGCGGTGAAGCATTCTTCGAGTGCCGCGTTGCCGTCCGGGGAGAGGGTGTCGCCCTGACCTACGAGCATCGACTCGGCGATGGCGACGAGTTCCGGAACGGAATAGGACGGAAAGTTGACCCAGGTGGTGAATCGGGAAGCCAGGCCGGGGTTTGCCGCGATCAGCTCGCCCATTTCGTCCCGATAGCCGGCCAGGACGACCATCAGCCGGTCGCGGTCGTCCTCGGCGCGCTTGAGGAGTACCTGGAGTGCTTCGTCTCCGAAGGCGTCACCGCCGGAATATCCGCTGTTGGAGAGTGCGTATGCCTCGTCGATGAACAGGACGCCGTCCAGGGCCGAATCGATCCGCTGTCCCGTTTTGATGGCAGTGGAGCCGAGGTGCTGGCCTACGAGGTCGACCCGCTGCGATTCCACCACATGGCCGCGGTCGAGCAGGTCCAGCCCGGCGAATACCTTGCCGATGATGCGGGCGACGGTGGTCTTTCCCGTACCCGGCGGGCCCGCGAAGACGAAATGCTGGGGACGAGCGGCGGACGGCAGGCCCTGTTCTGCGCGAAGTGCCGCCATGCGCAATTGGGCGATAAGGGTGCGGACCTGGCGTTTCACCGGTTCCAGGCCGATCATGCCGTCGAGGGACTGCTGGGCTTCCGCGAGGAGGTCGGCCCGCTGTTCGGCGGAGAGGCTGCCCGCTGTTCCTTCCTCGCGGGCGGGTGGTGCGTCCGGGACCGGGGCCGGATCGGCTTCGGCGGTTGCCGCGGTCGTGGTCGCGGTCGTGGTCGTCGCAACCCGGGCCTGTGCGCGTTCCGCCACATCCAGTAATCCCGGGACGAGACGGTAGGCGTATTGGTAGTGCTCCAGGGCGTCGTCGGCATTTCCGAATTCTTCGAGGACCCGTCCCCTGAAATACGCGACCTCGGCCTCGAAGCGACCGCCGGCCTCGAGGCGTTGCGGCAGCGGGGCGAGCACGTTCAATGCCTCGCGGAATACCCGCTGGTTGATGAGCGCGATGGCCACGTACAGCTGTGACTCGTCACGGAAGAAGGCGTCTTGGATGTCCCGGGCGAAGGTCAGCACCGACGACCAGTCGCGCTTGAGGAAGGCATAGCGTGTGCAGACGAACCGGGTTTCGTCGCAGTCCAGCATGGCCTCGGACAGGTTCGCCCAGGCCACGTCGAGTTTCTGGGTATCGAGCAATTCGGTCATGGTCGCCAGCCACAGGTCGCGGGCGTTCTCCAGTCGGAAGGTGACGTAGTAGCCGATCTGGAAGCGCGACTTCACCGGCATGCCGAATTTATTGCGGAGGACCCCGAAATTCGCCGCATTGCGGTTCATTCCTTCGAGGGCTTCTTTCTGGCGCCGACCCGTCGCGTGCAGACCCAGCCAGGCGTCCGCGGCGGTGGGGTCGTGCCGCACCGCCTCCTCGAAGTACCGGGCGGCGGCATCGTTCTGCCCCTGTTGCAGCGCCCTCACCGCGCAGATCCACGCGTCTTCGGCCTTCTTCGCGGCGCGCCGCGGCACGGAAGCTGCCGGCACAGTGCCTCCCCCTCGATCAGCAACTGAGCGCAGGATAGTCGTCACGGTGGGCATGACACACGCCGGAGCCCCCGCGGCCATGTGACATGGCCGCGGGGGCTCCGGGTCGGGAGGCCCGTGGGTCAGACCCCGGCGGGCTCCGGGGTGCGCTCGGTTTCGTCGGCCGGTGTGCCGTCCTTCTTCGCGCGCTTGGCCGCCTTCTTCTTCGTCCGGCGTTCCTTGCGGAGCTCGATGATCGCGTAGAGCGTCGGGACGAGGAGGAGGGTGAGCAGGGTGGAGCTGATCAGACCGCCGATCACGACGACGGCGAGCGGCTGGGATATGAAGCCGCTGTTGCCGGTGAGGGACAGCGCCATCGGGAGCAGCGCCATGATCGTCGCCAGGGCCGTCATCAGGATGGGGCGGAGGCGGTGGCGGCCGCCCTCGATGACGGCCTCGACGACCGAGTAACCCTGCGAGCGGTACTGGTTGATCAGGTCGATCAGCACGATGGCGTTGGTGACCACGATGCCGATCAGCATCAGCATGCCGATCATCGCCGGGACGCCCAGCGGGGTGCCGGTGGCGACCAGCAGGCCGATCGCGCCGGTCGCCGCGAAGGGGATGGAGACCAGGAGGATCAGCGGCTGGACGAGGGACCGGAAGGTGCCCACCAGGAGCATGAAGACGATGGCGATGGCCGCGAGCATGGCCAGGCCGAGCGACGCGAACGCGTCGGTCTGGTCCTGGGAGACGCCGCCGATCTCAGCGGTGGCGCCGTCGGGCAGCTTGAGGCCGTCGATCCTGCTCTGCAGCTTGGTGCTGACCGCGCCGGTGTTGTCGCCGGTCGGCTTGGCGCTGATGGTCGCCGAGCGGGCGCCGTCGATCCGGGTCATCCGGACCGGGCCGGGGACCGTCTTGACGGTGGCGATGGTGCCGAGTTTGACGGTGCCCGACGGGGTCGGCACGGCGAGGTTCTTCAGCTGCGCCTCGGTGGTGGCCGAGTGGGCCGCCTTGATCACGACATCGCGCTCGGTGTCGTCCAGGACCGCCTTGCTCTGGCTGGTGGTGCCGCGGACCGCCTGGGCGACCACGCCGCCGAGGGTGGTCTGGTGGTAACCGGCCGCCGCCGCCTTGGCGTTGGGGGTGACGGAGATGCGCGGCACGCTCTGGGCGAGGTCGCTCTGGACGTCCGTGACGTCGTCCAGCGAGGCGACGGCCTTGCGGACCTGTTCGCTCGCCCGGTCGAGGACAGCGGCGTCGCCGGCCTTGACGACCACGCTCAGGTCCTGGTTGCCGAAGCCGCCGCCGCCCGCGGTGACGGTCGTGTCGCCGATGGATGCGCCGAGCTTGTCCAGGCCGGTGCGCAGATCGGTGGTGACCTTGTCGGAGTCGTCGGAGTTCTTCAGCTTCACCTGGTACGTGGCTTCGTTGGCGCCGCTGCCGCCGCCGAAGGCGGCCATGAAGCCGGAGGAGCCGACGGTGACCTGGTAGTCCGCGATCAGGTCGTTGCCCGCGAGGAGCTTTTCGACCTTCTTCGCCTGGGCGTCGGAGGCGCCGAGGCTCGTCCCGGGCTCGAGCTCCTGCTTGATGCTCAGGGTGTCCTGTTCGCCCTGGTCGAAGAAGTTGGTCTTCAGCAGCGGGCCCATGCCGAAGGTGCCGACGAGGATGACGGCGGCGATGAGCAGGCTGGTGAACCGGCGGCGGGTGGCGAAGCGCAGGACCGGGACGTAGAGGCGCTGCAGCGGGCTGCGGCTCTCCTTCTCCTCGGCCGCGCGGCGCAGCTCGTCCACGGTGGTGCCCTCGGGGATCTTCGGGGCACGCAGGAACCAGTACGAGAGGACCGGGACGACGGTGAGCGAGACGATCAGGGAGGAGAGCAGCGCGACCGTCACCGTGATCGAGAAGGAGCCGAAGAGCGCGCCCACCATGCCGCCGACCACACCGATCGGGAGGAAGACCGCGACCGTGGTGAGGGTGGAGGACGTGATCGCTCCGGAGACCTCCTTGACGGCGGTGAGGATGGCCTCGCGGCGTTCCTCGCCGTAGCCCAGGTGCCGCTTGATGTTCTCCAGGACGACGATGGAGTCGTCGACGACGCGGCCGATCGCGATGGTCAGCGCGCCGAGGGTGAGCATGTTGAGGGAGAGGTCGCCGGTCCACAGGACGATCAGGGTGATGACGACCGAGAGGGGGATGGAGACCGCGGTGACGAGGGTCGAGCGGAGGCTGAGCAGGAAGAGCAGGATCACCACCACGGCCATGATCAGGCCGAGCAGCCCCTCCGTGGTCAGCGACTCGATCGACTTCGAGACGGCCGGGCCCTGGTCGGAGGCGACGGTCACCTCGGCGCCCTTGCCAAGGTCCTGACGGATCTTGGGCAGCTTGTCCTTGACCGCGTCGGATATGGCGACCGCGCTGCCGTCCTGGTCCATCGTCATGGTGATGGCGAGGCTCGGCCTGCCGTTGGTGCGGGTGAGGGAGGTCGGGGTGGCCGACTCCTCCTTGACGGTGGCGACGTCACCGAGGCGGACCGGCTTGGCACCGGCGGCCGCACCAGGGGCACCCGCGCCGCCCGCCGCTCCCGCTCCCGCGGTCGGCGCGATGCGCAGGTCCCGGATCTGCTTGACGGAGGTGTAGCCGGCCCCGACCTGGACGGTCCGGCTCTTGCCGCCCTCCGAGAACGCGCCGGCCGGCACGGACGTACCGCCGGCGTCCAGGGCCTGGCTGAGCGCCGAGGCGTTCAGTCCGGCGGCGGCGAGCTTCCTGTCGTCCGGCGTGACCGCGACGATCCGGTCCGTGACGCCGCTGACGCTGACCTGGCCGACCCCGTCGATGTTCTTCAGGCCCGGTACGACGCTGCGGTTCAGCTGGTCGGCGAGGGTCTGCTGGTCCTTGGTGGTGGAGGACACGGCGAGGACGACGGCGGGCAGGTCGTCCGTGCCACCGGCCACCACCTGCGGGTCGACGTCCTTGGGCAGCTTCGCGCGGGCGCGGTTGACCGCCTGCTGGACGTCGGCGACGAGGGTCTTGGAGTCGTTGCCGTAGTCGAACTGCGCCATGATGACGCCCGAGCCCTCGCTGGAGGTCGAGGTGACGCTCTTGATGCCGTCGACGGCCTGGATTCCGTCCTCGAGCGGCTCGATCACCTGCTTCTCGACGACATCGGGCGAGGCTCCCTGGTAGGGCGCCATCACGGACACCATCGGAAGGTCGATGGACGGCAGGAGCTGCTGCTTGAGCTGTGGGATCGCAATGGCACCGAAGGCGATCGCGACGATCGACATCAGCGCTATCAAGCCCCGTTGTACGAGGCTGAGTCGGGACAGCCAGGCCATGGGTGGGGTCTCTCTTCTGTTCAGAAACATCCGGAGGGTCGGCGGGGCCTGCACAGGCCCACCTACACTTTCGGCCATGCTCGGAGCGGTTTTCCTCGCTCGCAGGTCGGTTTCGGGACCCCGGCCGTACCGCGTTCGGAGTACGGCGCCCTCCACCTCCCCTGCACCCCTGGGGGTACGGGTCCTTACTGCGCCCGCAGGTCGCTCACTGCACCCGGGGGCGCACGAGTCCGGACTCGTAGGCGATGACCACCAGCTGGGCCCGGTCGCGGGCGCCGAGTTTGGCCATCGCACGGTTGACGTGCGTCTTGACGGTGAGCGGGCTGACCGTCAGCCGCTCGGCGATCTCGTCGTTGGACAGGCCGCCGGCCACCAGGACCAGCACCTCTCGCTCGCGGCCGGTGAGCGCCGCCAGCCGCTCGGCGCTCCGGCCGGCCGGCCCGCCCTCGTCCGAACTTCCGCCCTGGGCGAGGAACTTGGCGATCAGCCCCTTGGTCGCGACGGGCGACAGCAGCGCCTCCCCGGCGGCCGCGATGCGGATGGCGTTGAGCAGGTCGTCCGGTTCGGCGCCCTTGCCGAGGAAGCCGCTGGCGCCCGCCCGCAGCGACTGGACCACGTAGTCGTCGACCTCGAACGTGGTCAGGATGACCACCTTGACGTCGCTGAGCTCCGGGTCCTGGCTGATCATGCGGGTGCCGGCGAGGCCGTCCACGCCGGGCATCCGGATGTCCATCAGCACGACGTCGGCGCCGCTGCTGCGGGTCAGCTCGTAGGCCTGGGCGCCGTCGGAAGCCTCCCCGACCACCTGCATGTCGGGCTCGGAGTCGACCAGGATCCGGAACGCGCTGCGCAGCAGCATCTGGTCGTCGGCGAGCAGCACCTTGATCGTCACGTCGTCTCCCCCGTCATGCCCGTCTCCCCCGTCTCCCCCGTCAAACCCGTCTCCTCCGTCATACCGTCTCCCCCGTGCGGGCGGTGTGCAGCGGGAGGGTGACCCGCACCTGGAAGCCGCCGGTCGCGCGGGGGCCCGTCACGACCGTGCCGCGCAGGGCGAAGACCCGCTCGCGCATGCCGATCAGGCCGTGGCCGCCGCCGGTGTCCTCGGCCCCGTCCGCCCGCTGCGCCGGCACCTGGGCCGCCCGGCCGCCGTCGTCCAGGACGGTCAGCGTCAGCGCGGTCTCGGAGCGGATGATGCGGACCGTGGCGCGGGCGCCGTCGCCGGCGTGCTTGTGGACGTTGGTCAGCGCCTCCTGGACCACGCGGTAGGCGGTGAGGTCGATCGAGGCGGGCAGGGACTGCGGCGCGGGTGGGATCTCCAGCTCGACGGGCAGGCCCGCGCGGACGAAGCCGTCGACGAGCTGGTCCAGGACGCCGAGGCCGGGGGCGGGTTCGGTGGGCGCCCTGGGGTCGTCGGACTGGCGCAACAGGCCGACGGTGGCGCGGAGTTCGTCGAGCGCGGAGCGGGACGCCTCGCGGACGTGGGCGAGGGCCTGCTTGGCCTGGTCGGGCCGGTTGTCCATGACGTGCGAGGCGACCCCGGCCTGGACGTTGACCAGGGCGATGTGGTGGGCGACGACGTCGTGCAGCTCGCGGGCGATCCGCATGCGCTCCTCGGCGACCCGGCGGCGGGCCTCCTCCTCGCGGGTGCGTTCGGCGCGTTCGGCGCGTTCGCGGATGGCGTCGACGTACGCCCGGCGGCTGCGCACGGCGTCGCCCGCGGCCGCGGCCATGCCCGTCCAGGCGAAGATCGCCAGGTTCTGCTGGGCGTACCAGGGGTGTTCGCCGAAGAGCATCGCGGCGGCGGTGAGCACGACGATGGTCAGCGCACCGACCCGCCAGGTGGTGGGCCGGTCCGTGCGCGAGGCCAGCGTGAAGAGCGCGAGGACGGCGGAGAAGGCCACCGGGGCGCGCGGGTCGCTGGAGCGGACGACCAGCTCGACGACGGTCAGCGACCCGGTGACGGCCAGCACACTGCGCGGGAACCGGCGGCGGGCGACCAGGGCGGTGCAGGCGAGTGCGGCCAGCACCACGGTGGTGGCGGACAGCTCGCGGACGCCGAAGCGGGGGCCGTGCGGACCGTGCGGGTCGGCGACCGCGCCGCACAGGGTCGCCACGAAGAAGACCGCGGCCAGTGCGGCGTCGAACGCGAGCGGGTGCGTCCGGTGCCACTGGAAGCGGCCGGCGCGCCGAGCGTCCGGTACGGCATCCGATGCCGCGTCGAGGGAGGTCACAAGAGGAAACGGTAACGCCCCGGACCCTGTGGGGCCGGGGCGCTGTCCGTTGTGCGCTGGAGTGGTGGTGCGGTGGAGCGGCCGGGTGCGGGTGTCAGCCCGGGATCAGACCGTCGTCGCTGAGCATCTCGCGGACTTCGTCGAGGGTCGCGTCCGGGGATGGCAGGATCAGCTCGGAGGGCTCCAGGGATTCGTCCGGAAGGGGGCTGCCGAGGCGGCGCACCGCGTCCAGGAGCGCTCCGAGGGTGCGCCGGAAGCCGTCCGCATCGCCGCTCTCCATCTCGTCGAGCAGCTCGTCGTCCAGCTTGTTGAGCTCGGTGAAGTGGGCGTCATCCAGCTTCACCTGGCCCTCCCCCATGATCCGTACGATCACGACGGTCTCCCTTGGTCCGGTCCGACGGTCCCGCGGCGGCTGCTGCACCGACCCCGTACTGCGGGTCTCTGCGAGGCTAACCGCCGCCGGACCTCACTGCTTGTCGAAACGCGGCTGGTCCTGCTGCGGGGCCTGCTGGCCCTCGCCGCCCTGGCCGCCTTCGATGGCCTGCTTGCCGGCGGACGGACCACCCGCGAGCTCGGCCTTCATCCGCTGCAGCTCCAGCTCGACATCGGTGCCGCCGGACAGCCGGTCCAGCTCGGCGGTGATGTCGTCCTTGGCCATGCCGGTCGGGTCGTCCAGCGCACCCGAGGCCAGCAGTTCGTCGATCGCACCGGCCCGCGCCTGCATCTGCGCGGTCTTGTCCTCGGCGCGCTCGATGGCCATGCCGACGTCGCCCATCTCCTCGGAGATGCCGGAGAAGGCCTCGCCGATCCGGGTCTGGGCCTGGGCCGCGGTGTACGTGGCCTTGATGGTCTCCTTCTTCGTACGGAAGGCGTCGACCTTGGCCTGCAGCCGCTGCGCCGCGAGGGTGAGCTTCTCCTCCTCGCCCTGCAGCGTCTGGTGCTGGCTCTCCAGGTCGGTGACCTGCTGCTGCAGCGCGGAACGGCGGGAGAGCGCCTCGCGGGCGAGGTCCTCCCGGCCGAGCGCGAGGGCCTTGCGGCCCTGGTCCTCCAGCTTGGAGGACTGGCCCTGGAGCTGGTTGAGCTGCAGTTCCAGGCGTTTACGGGAGGTCGCCACGTCGGCGACGCCACGGCGCACCTTCTGCAGCAGCTCCAGCTGCTTCTGGTACGAGTAATCGAGGGTCTCGCGCGGATCCTCGGCCCGGTCCAGGGCCTTGTTGGCCTTCGCGCGGAAGATCATCCCCATCCGCTTCATGACACCGCTCATGGGCCTCGCGCGCCCCCTTCTGACCGAGTTACATCGGGCTTAGGCTCCAGCACATCTACAGACCCCACAGTACGGGCCTCGGTTCCATTACCGCACTGTTCGGGCCCGGATGCGCTCCTCCTGCAGGACGATCAATGAGCCCACGTCTCCCGCCCAAGGAGTAGGGAAGGCGCAGAAAGGACCCCGGTCCGGCCGTTTGAGGGCTCCGTTGCCGGATCGTTCCCCGTCCGACCCTGGCCCACACCCCGCCAGCACGTACCCTGGGGACTGTGTTCCGAAGCCGTTCGAAGGATGAGCAGGCCGCGACCGCCAAGGTGACCGCGGACCAGCCCCAGCAGCCCCGCGACCCGCAGGCCCCCAAAGGCCGCCCGACGCCGAAGCGCAGCGACTCCCAGTCGCAGCGCCGGTCCCGCGCGCAGACGCCCAGCAACCGCAAGGACGCGGCGAAGGCGCAGCGCGAGGCCCGGCGTGCGGACATGACCCGCCAGCGCGAGGCCATGGCCAGCGGTGACGAGCGCTACCTGCCGGTGCGCGACAAGGGTCCGGTGCGCCGGTTCGCCCGTGACTACATCGACTCACGCTGGTGCGTGGCGGAGTTCTTCCTGCCGATGGCGGTGATCATCCTGGTGCTCACCATGATCAGGGTGCCGCAGATCCAGAACATCGCGCTGCTGCTCTGGCTCGTGATCATCGTGCTGATCGTGCTGGACTCGGTCGTCATCTGGATCCGCCTGGGCAAGCTGCTGCCGGCGCGTTTCCCCAACGAAAGCCTCAAGGGCGTCAAGGCGTACGCGATCATGCGGACCCTGCAGATGCGGCGGCTGCGGCTGCCCAAGCCCCAGGTCAAGCGCGGCCAGCGGCCGTAAGCGACACACACAGCACAACGCCCGCCGGCCCGGAGGCCGGCGGGCGCCGCGCTGTCGGGGCTCAGCCCTCGTCGGCGTGCAGGCTCATCGGTCCCGCGTAGATCTCGCTGCCGTCCTCGAAGAGCCGGACCTGGTCCACGCCGCCGTCGAGCAGCGCCTTCCACTCCTCGCCGATCCAGGACTCCGCGTCCCCCTGCGTGGTGAACTCCTCCGGTTCCACGGCGGGCGCCGTCTCGCTACCGTCCGCCTTCTCGAACCGCCACGTCCACGCCATGTGCGCCTCCTGGATCCCGCCGGGTACGTGTCTGTCCGCGGCCGAGCGCCCACTGGCACGCCCCGCCGCATCGTGCTTCCGTGCTGATCCGCAGCCTAGTAGTGGCGTCGGGAGCATGCCCCGGACAACCAGCGAAACCACCGACGGCCGCTGCCCGGCCCGCCCCGACGCACGGGAATGGCCGCGTCCGGGGTCCCCCCGCGCGCTGAGCGCGCCCGGACGCGAGAAAATCGCCGGGTGGAACTCACTCTCCTCGGCACCGGCGCCCCGCAGGGGCTGCCCCGTCCCGACTGTCCGTGTGCCGCCTGCGCGTGTGCCGTCGGCGACGAGGCGCGGGCGGCCACCGCGCTGCTCATCGACGGTGCGCTGCTCATCGACCTCACACCGGGCCCCGCCTTCGCGGCCGCGCGCGCGGGCACGTCGCTGGCCGGGGTGCGGCAGGTGCTGCTCTCCCATCCGCACGACGGCCCCACGCTGGAGGTGCCGGCCGGGCTGCCCACGCCGGGCCGGGTCGCGGACGGGCGGGAGCTGGCGCTGCTGGACGGGCACCGGGTCAAGGCCGTCGCCGTCGACATCCCCGGTACGGGGTACGAGATCACCGGGACCGACGGCGAGCGGCTGCTGTACCTGCCGCCGGGCGCGGCACCGGCGGGACTGGACAACGGGTCCGGGCCGGGCGCGGGCGGCGGGCCGTTCGACATGGTGCTGCTCGACGTCCTGGAGCGGCCGGACGGGCTGGCGCGGCTGCGGGCCGGCGGCGCGGTGGACGCGGCGACCGATGTGGTCGCGGTGCACATCGACCACGGCACGCCGCCGGGGCCCGAGCTGCACCGCCGGCTGGCGGCTGTGGGGGCGCGCACCGTGCCGGACGGGGGGTCGCTGGTGGTCGGCGAGTACCACGCGGTGCCGGATCTGCCGCGTCGCACGCTGGTGCTGGGCGGGGCGCGCAGCGGGAAGTCGGCGGAGGCGGAGCGGCGGCTGGCCGCGTTCCCGGATGTGGTCTATGTGGCCACCGGGGGGACGCGGGAGGGCGATCGGGAGTGGGCGGAGCGGATCTCGCTGCACCGGGAGCGGCGGCCGACCGGCTGGCGGACGGTGGAGACCTGCAATCTGGTGCCGCTCCTGGAGGCCGCAGGGCCGGGCAGAGAGGCCGCAGGGCCGGGCGGCGAAGCGGCGGCGGCGGGCGAGGAGGGGGCGCCCGGAGCGGGGCGGGCCGTCGACGGCTCGCCGCTGCTGATCGACTGTCTGGCGCTGTGGCTGACGCATGCCATGGACGAGGTCGGGGCCTGGGACGACGAGACGTGGGAGGCGCGCGGCCGGCACGAGCTGCGGGAGCGGACGGATGCGCTGGTCGCGGCGGTCCGGGCGACGCGGCGGCGGGTGGTGGCGGTCAGCAACGAGGTCGGTTCCGGCATCGTCCCGGCGAGCGCGGGGAGCCGCCGGTTCCGGGACGAACTCGGGCGCCTGAACGCCGCGTTCGGAGCCGAGTGCGAGCAGGTGCTGCTGGTGGTCGCGGGGCAGGCGCTTGCGCTGCGCGGATGACGTGAGCCGCGCGCGGCCCGTGTCCGCTTGCCCAATGGCGCGGCGGCGGGTGCTCTTGGGGCGTGACCGAATCCGAGCGGAGCGAGGCCGGCGTGCGGGGCGTCTTCGACGCGGTCGTGCGGGCCTATCTGAAGCGGCACCCGCAGGCGACGGTGGTGGCGCTGGGTGAGGGGCTGGGCACCGGGTTCTGGCGGCTGGACAACGGGCGGCTGAACTGGCTGACGGTGCAGCCGCCGGAGTCCGCGGCGGTGCGCCGGATGCTGCTGCCGGACGGCCCTCGGCGCCGGACGGTCGCCCGTGCCACCGCCGACCACGGTTGGCTGGACGCGGTGACGGATCCGGATCTGGGGGTCATCGTCACGGCGCCCGGCGTGCTGATGCGGCTGTCGCCGTCCGCGGTACGGGCGCTGCTGGCAGCCTGCGCGGAGCGCTTCCCCGGTGGGGCACTGGTCTTCGACGTGCTGCCGCGGCGGGTGACCGCGCTGGCCCGGCGGGGTGCCGCGCTGGCCGGCCGGCGGCCCGGGCCGCCACGCTGGGGACCGGACCGCGCGCAGCTGCCGCGGGTGGCGGGCGCGCACCCGGGCATCGCGGCGGTGCGGGAGGTCCCGGTGTCCGGGGCACGGGTGTGGGGGCTGCGGGGGCCGGCACCGGTGGTGTACGAGGTGCGGTTCGCCGCGCGGCGGTGTCCGGCCTGGCGCGCGGGCTGCGCCCGGCCCTGAGCGGGCGTCGCATCCCCGGCACACGCCGAACGTATAGCCGGTAATCTGCGGCCAATGAGCGCCCTGAACCTCGATGACTTCGCCCACCTGATCGAGCGCCCCGACGGCGGCGCGCGCCGTGACGCCGAGGACCGGCGGGCGCGGCGGACCGTCCCGGCCGGAGCGCTCGGCCGGCTCGACGAGCTGGGTGACTGGCTGGCCTCCGTACAACAGCAGGTACCGGTGCGGCCCCTTCAGCGGCCCCGGGTGCTGCTGTTCGCGGGCGATCACGGCGTGGCGGAGCTGGGGGTCTCGGCCCGGCCGGCGGGCGGCACCCGGGATCTCGTGCGGGCCGTGCTGGACGGTGCGAGCCCGGCCGCCGTGCTGGCACGGGCCGCCGGGGCGCAGCTGCGGGTCGTCGACATGGCGGTGGACTGCGCTCCGCAGGAACTGCCCAAGGAGGTCACCGGGCACCGGGTGCGGCGCGGTTCGGGGCGGATCGACATCGAGGACGCGCTGAGCGCCGAGGAGGCCGAGGCGGCGTTCCGGGCCGGGATGGCGATCGCGGACGAAGAGGCGGACGCCGGCTGCGACGTGGTGGTACTGGGCGATCTGAGCGTCGGCGGCACGACGGCCGCGAGCACCCTGATCGGGGCGCTGTGCGGGACGGACGCCTCGGTGGTCACGGGGCGCGGCGGTGCCCGGATCGACGATCTGGCGTGGATGCGCAAGTGCGCCGCGATCCGGGACGCGCTGCGGCGGGCCCGGCCGGTGCTCGGCGACCAGTTGGAGCTGCTGGCGGCGGTCGGCGGCGCGGATCTGACGGCGATGACCGGTTTCCTGTTGCAGAGTGCGGTGCGCCGGACGCCGGTGATCCTGGACGGGGTGGTCTCGGCGGCCTGCGCGCTGGTGGCGCAGCGGGTGGCGTTCCGGGCGCCGGACTGGTGGATCGCCGGGCAGGCGAGCGGCGAGCCGGCGCAGGCGAAGGCGCTGGACCGGATCGCGCTCAACCCTCTGCTCGACCACGGCGTCACAGCGGGTGAGGGGACGGGGGCGCTGCTCGCCCTGCCATTGGTGCAGGCGGCGGCGGCTCTGGCGGCGGAGTTGCCGGTACGCGACTGAACGGCGCCGGCCGGTGGCGGCCGGGCCGGCGGCGTCCCCGGGCCATCGGGTGTCGGGCGCTGCAGCGGGAGATGTCGCTTGAGTCGGGAAGAGGTCGGCCACGGCGGCCGGGGAGCGTGGGGTGCGGGCTCCCCCGCCGGCCCGCCGGGCGGACGAGGTGAGGATCACTCGGTGCGTGCCGAACGCCGCGCCGGTCTGCTCCGTCTTGTGGCGTGGCACGCGGCACGGCGCGGGCCCGGCGTCGCGAAGTGTCGCGCGCCGGTCGGCTTCTCCTCCCGGCGGTGGCAGATCGAATCCCGGTGGTGGCAGATCGAATCGCTCTCCCGCGCTCGGGCGAAATACCGCCCTATAGGCGACGTGCGGTACATGCTCGTCGACGAGAGCGCCGATGTGCTGTCCGTGCGCCCCGCCCCCCGGGCTGCCGGACCTGCGCAGCCGCAAGCACCTGGAGAACAGCAGATGACCGAGCCGGTCCTGCGCCGCGCCGCGCGTGCCGAGTGGGGACCGCTGCTGCGGACCGGGTGGTCCGTGCTGGCCGTGAAGAGGCTCCGGGCGATCCCGCTGACGCTCGCCGCGGTGTGCCTGACCCTGGTGCTCCATCTCGTGCAGACCCAGCCCTGGGGCTACCGGCCGGTGCAGGACATCGGGTCCGTGCAGGCGTACGAGCACCTGTGGTTGGCGCTGCTGCGCACTCCCCTGTCGCTGTTCGTGCCCGCCCTGGACCTGCCGGTGTGGGGCGCGCTGGCGCAGATCCTGGTCGTCTTCGGGCTCGCCGAGATCTGTGTGGGCCGGCGGCTGACGCTCGTGGTCGCGTATGTCGCCACGCTCGCCGGGACGATGTACGCCCGGCTCGGCCTCTGGATAGGCCCGGATTTCCCCGTCGGGCTGCCGGACGCGGACAAGTACGTGGTCGACACGGGCCCGTCGGCGGCGGTGGTGGGCCTGGCGGTCTTCGTGTGCTGGCGCTACCGGGCCTGGTTCACCTGCGCGGTGGTGGCGGCCGCGATGGTCGTCGAGGTGGTGTTCATCAAGACGAACCTCGCGGGCAAGGAACACGTCGCGGCGGTGGCGGCGGTGCTGGTGCTGTGTGTGGCGGCGGAGCTGTGGCGGCCGGGCAAGCCGCGCGGCGCGCAGCACGTCACCGGCTGGGAGCGCCCCCGATGACGTGCTCGACCTTGCGGCGCAGGGCCGACCAGCGCCGGTCGTGGCGGTAGGCGCGGACCGTGGCACGGGCCCGCGCCTTGGCGCGGTTGCGGTAGAAGCGTCTGGCCCAGGGCGAGTTGGGTCGGGCCAGCCGGACGGCGGCGAAGAGCGCGACGAACGGCACGAACACCCCGACGACGGCGAGCCGGCCCTTCCCCTTGACCAGGGCGATCAAGGCGAAGAGGAAGTTGACGCCGACGGTGCGTACGACCTGGAAGCGGTCCTGGGCCTCGGCGGGGCTCAGTTCGTTGACGCCGAACGGCAGGAAGCCGCCGAGGATCAGGGCGACGAGGGCGACGGTGAGGATGACGATCTCGACGCTCTTGGCGCCCTCCTCGGTCCAGTACACGTCGTCCAGGTGCAGGATCAGCGCGAACTCGTCCAGGACCAGTCCCACTCCCATGCCGAAGAGCACCGCGGCGACGCCGGAGCCGAAGCCGGCGCGGCCGCCCGCGAGGGCGATGAAGCCGCCGACGACCATCAGGACGACGCCGGGCACGACGTGGTGGACATGCACCCCGCCGGGGGCGATGTTGTGGAACGGGCCCCGGCCGGCGCGGATGAGACGGGTGATGACACGGGTCACCACGAAGGTCAGCACGAAGGAGGCGAGGGAGAGCAGCAGCGGCAACTTCCCCGGCTCGGTGATGTTGCGGTACCACCAGTGACCCATCCCACGCTCCCCTTTGTCGCGTAAGAGCAATTTACGGGGTTTTGATGAGGATTGATGCTCTCCGGGGCCCGGAGCAGCCGGGATAGCCTGCCGCGATGAGCGACACCCCCGGCCGACCCACCCCCCTCGACGCCCTGCGCTTCGCCTTCGGCACGCTGACCGTCCTCCCGGTACGCGTCACCCGCTGGGACCGGGAGACCGCCCGCGGCGGAATGCTCTGCGCGCCGCTGGCGGGACTGACGGCCGGGCTGGCCGCGGCCGCGCTCGGCGGAGCGGTGCTCCTGCTCGGCGGCGGCCCGCTGCTGGCCGCGGTCGGCGCCGCCGCCGTACCGGCCGCACTCACCCGCGGGCTCCACCTGGACGGGCTCGCCGACACCGCCGACGGCCTGGGCAGCGCCCGGCCCGCCGAGGACGCGCTGCGCATCATGAAGCAGTCCGACATCGGCCCGTTCGGTGTCATCACGCTGGTGTTCGCCCTGCTCGCCCAGGTGGCGGCGCTGTACGAACTGTTCGGCCTGGGCTGGGCGCAGGGCGCGGTGGCGGCGGCCGTCTCGGGGACCGTCGGCCGCTGCGCGCTGACCCTGGCCTCCCGCGCGGGGGTGCCCGCGGCGCGGCCGGAGGGGCTGGGCGCGGCGGTCGCGGGCACCGTGCCGGTGCGCGCCGCGCTGTGGTGCACGGCGCTGGTGACCGTCCTGTGTGCGGCCGCGGGCGGCGCGCTGGGCGGGTGGGACTCCGGCGGGTGGGGTGCGCTGCACACCGCCCTCGCGGCGCTGTCCGGGCTGGGGACCGGCGAACTGGTGCTGCGTCACTGCCGGCGGCGGTTCGGCGGGGTGACCGGCGACGTCTTCGGCGCCCTCGCCGAGAGCGCGGGTCTGGCCGCGCTGGTGGTGCTCGCACTGGGCTGAACGGGCGGTCCCGGCACGGCCCAACTTCCTCGTAGTGGGCGGCGGTTCACCGGCCCCGCGGCCCGGTGCCGACGCACCGTTACCGGCCGGGTCGGCAACAGGCCGGGCCTCACGGCGCCGCCGAGCGTAGGCTCGGCCGCAGCAGCGCCCAGGGCGCACAACGGATTCCCGGACGGAACAGGACCCTCATCACCGTGACTGCACTGACCCTCAGTACTTCTTCCGCCGCAACGCTGCGTGCGGACGCCGTCGTCGTCGGCGTGGCCAAAGGCGCCAAGGGCGTCGTGGTCGCCCCCGGCGCCGAGGCCGTGGACAAGGCCTTCGGCGGCAAGCTCGCCGCCGTGCTGGAGACCCTCGGCGCGAGTGGTGCCGAGGGCGAGGTGACCAAGCTGCCCGCCGCGGACGGCCTCAAGTCGCCGGTCGTGCTGGCGGTCGGCCTGGGCGAGGCCCCGGCCAAGGACGACGGCTACGCCACCGAGGCACTGCGCCGCGCCGCGGGCAGCGCCGCCCGCGCGCTGACCGGCACCAAGAAGGCCGGCTTCGCGCTGCCCGTCGAGGACGCCGAGGCGGCCGCGGCGGTCTCGGAGGGCGCGCTGCTCGGCGCGTACACCTTCACCGCGTACCGCACCAACAGCAACGGCAACGGCAAGATCAAGGGCGGGAAGAACGACGACCGGTCGGCGCCGCTCGCGGAGGCCGCGATCCTCGGCGCCAAGCCGCGCGACAAGGAGTTCAAGGCCGCCGCCGAGCGCGCCCAGGCCCTGGCCGCGGAGATCAACCGCGCCCGCGACCTGATCAACATGCCCCCCAACGACCTCGACCCGAAGTCCTTCGCCGCCCAGGCGCAGGCCGCGGCCAAGGAGTTCGGCCTCAAGGTCGAGGTGCTGGACGAGAAGGCGCTCAAGAAGGGCGGCTACGGCGGTCTGCTGGGCGTCGGCCAGGGTGCCGACACCCCGCCGCGCCTCGTCCGGATCGCGCACACGCACGCCAAGGCCACCAGGACCCTCGCGCTGGTCGGCAAGGGCATCACGTACGACTCGGGCGGCATCTCGCTCAAGCCGGCCGGCCACAACGAGACCATGAAGTGCGACATGAGCGGCGCCGCCGCCGTCTTCGCCGCGGTCGTCACCGCCGCCCGGCTGGGCCTGGAGGTGAATGTCACCGGCTGGCTGGCGCTCGCCGAGAACATGCCCTCCGGCAACGCCACCCGCCCCGGTGACGTGCTGACCATGTACAGCGGCAAGACCGTCGAGGTGCTCAACACGGACGCCGAGGGCCGCCTGGTCCTGGCCGACGCGCTGACCCGCGCCTGCGAGGAGGCCCCGGACGCGATCGTGGACGTGGCCACGCTGACCGGCGCGATGGTGCTGGCGCTGGGCAACCGCACGTTCGGGATCATGGCCAACGACGACGCCTTCCGCGCCTCGATCCACGAGATCGCCGAGGAGGTCGGCGAGCAGGCCTGGCCGATGCCGATGCCCGCCGAGCTGCGCAAGGGCATGGACTCGCCGATCGCCGACATCGCCAACATGGGCGAGCGGATGGGCGGCGGCCTGGTCGCCGGTCTCTTCCTGAAGGAGTTCATCGGCGAGGGCATCACCTGGGCGCACCTGGACATCGCGGGCCCGGCCTTCCACGAGGGCGCGCCGTGGGGCTACACCCCCAAGGGCGGTACGGGTTCCGCGGTACGCACCCTGGTGCGGCTGGCGGAGCGGACCGCCGCGGGCGACCTGGGCTGACCCCGCACCGTCTCACCCGTTATGTCCGTACGGCCCCGGGCTCACCACCCGGGGCCGTAGGTGTGCGATTCCTCTCATCGCGCGGATCCGTTCGCCCTCAACGAAATCCGTACGTCCGTACGCCTCGGTAACCCCCATGGGGCGGCCCCTCGGCCGCCCCCGAGCCCGGCCCGCCGTCCCGTCCGTGTTCAACAAGTGCGAAGATGGGTTCTCGGCAGGACAGGGCCCCCCTTACCCAGGGCCGAAGTTAAAGCGGCCGAACCACAGCCGCCGCCCGGTCATAGGAGACCGGCTCCGGCGTACCCATGCATGGAGGACGTGACGTGGCGAACGACGCCAGCACCGTTTTCGACCTAGTGATCCTCGGAGGCGGTAGCGGCGGTTACGCGGCTGCCCTGCGCGGGGCGCAGCTGGGCCTGGACGTCGCCCTGATCGAGAAGAACAAGCTCGGCGGCACCTGCCTGCACAACGGCTGCATCCCCACGAAGGCTCTGCTGCACGCCGGAGAGATCGCCGACCAGGCTCGCGAGAGCGAGCAGTTCGGTGTCAAGGCCACCTTCGACGGCATCGACATCGCGGGTGTGCACAAGTACAAGGACGATGTGATCAGCGGCCTCTACAAGGGCCTGCAGGGTCTGGTCGCCTCCCGCAAGATGACCTACATCGAGGGTGAGGGCAAGCTGTCCTCCCCGACGTCCGTCGACGTGAACGGCCAGCGTGTGCAGGGCCGCCACATCCTGCTGGCGACCGGCTCCGTGCCGAAGTCGCTGCCGGGTCTGGAGATCGACGGCGACCGCATCATCTCCTCGGACCACGCGCTGAACCTCGACCGCGTGCCGAAGTCCGCGATCGTGCTGGGCGGCGGCGTGATCGGCGTCGAGTTCGCCTCGGCGTGGAAGTCCTTCGGCACCGACGTGACCATCGTCGAGGGCCTCAAGCACCTCGTCCCCGTCGAGGACGAGAACAGCTCCAAGCTGCTGGAGCGGGCCTTCCGCAAGCGCGGCATCAAGTTCAACCTCGGCACCTTCTTCGACAAGGCCGAGTACACCGCCGACGGCGTCAAGGTCACCCTCGCGGACGGCAAGACCTTCGAGGCCGAGGTGCTCCTGGTCGCGATCGGCCGCGGGCCGGTCTCCTCGGGCCTCGGCTACGAGGAGCAGGGCGTCGCGATGGACCGCGGCTACGTCCTGGTCGACGAGTACATGCAGACCAACGTGCCGACCGTCTCGGCCGTCGGCGACCTCGTCCCCACCCTCCAGCTCGCGCACGTCGGCTTCGCCGAGGGCATGCTGGTGGCGGAGCGGCTGGCCGGTCAGAAGACCGTGCCGATCGACTACGACGGCGTGCCGCGCGTGACGTACTGCCACCCCGAGGTCGCTTCGGTGGGTATCACCGAGGCCAAGGCCAAGGAGCTGTACGGCGCCGACAAGGTCGTCGCTCTCAAGTACAGCCTCGCGGGCAACGGCAAGAGCAAGATCCTCAAGACCTCGGGCGAGATCAAGCTCGTCCAGGTCAAGGATGGTGCCGTGGTCGGCGTCCACATGGTCGGAGACCGTATGGGCGAGCAGGTCGGTGAGGCCCAGCTGATTTACAACTGGGAGGCCCTGCCGGCCGAGGTTGCGCAGCTCGTTCACGCGCACCCCACGCAGAACGAGGCACTCGGTGAGGCCCACCTGGCCCTGGCCGGAAAGCCTCTCCACTCCCACGACTGACCCCAGTCCCGGGCGCGACCACATCCGCACATTCGATAGGAGCAACTGAAACCATGGCGGTTTCCGTAACCCTGCCGGCGCTCGGCGAGAGCGTCACCGAGGGCACCGTCACCCGCTGGCTCAAGGCCGAGGGTGAGCGCGTAGAGGCCGACGAGCCGCTGCTCGAGGTGTCGACCGACAAGGTCGACACCGAGATTCCGGCACCGGCCTCCGGCGTCCTCTCCTCCATCAAGGTGGCCGAGGACGAGACGGTGGAGGTCGGCGCCGAGCTGGCCCTCATCGACGACGGCAGCGGTGCCCCCGCTGCCGAGGCCGCACCGGCCCAGGCCGAGGCTCCGGCCGAGGCCCCCGCCGCCCAGCCGCAGCCCGAGCCCACCCCGGCCCCCGCCGCCGAGGCCCCGGCCGCCGGCGGCGCCGAGGGCACCGACGTCGTGCTCCCCGCCCTGGGTGAGAGCGTCACCGAGGGCACCGTCACCCGCTGGCTGAAGGAGGTCGGCGAGGAGGTCTCGGCCGACGAGCCGCTGCTGGAGGTCTCCACCGACAAGGTCGACACCGAGATCCCCGCGCCGGCCTCCGGCACCCTGCTGGAGATCGTGGTCGGCGAGGACGAGACCGCCGAGGTCGGCGCCAAGCTCGCCGTCATCGGTGCTGCCGGCGCCGCGGCTCCGGCCGCTGCCCCGGCCGCCCCGGCTCCGGCCCCCGCACCGGAGCCCGAGCCCACCCCGGCTCCGGCCGCCGCCGCCCCGGCGCCCGCTCCGGCGGCCCCGGCCCCGGCGCCCGCTCCGGCCCCCGCGCCGGCTCCGGCAGCCGCTCCCGCCCCGGTCACCCCGGCTCCGGCCGCGGGTGAGGAGGCCGCCTACGTCACCCCGCTGGTGCGCAAGCTCGCCGCGGAGACCGGCGTGAACCTCGCCACGGTCAAGGGCACCGGTGTCGGTGGCCGGGTCCGCAAGCAGGACGTCATCGCCGCCGCGGAGGCCGCCAAGGCCGCCGCCCCGGCCGCAGCCGCCCCGGCCGCGTCGAAGGCTCCGGCCCTCGAGGTGTCCCCGCTGCGCGGTCAGACCGTCAAGATGCCGCGGATGCGCAAGGTCATCGGCGACAACATGATGAAGGCCCTGCACGGCCAGGCGCAGCTGACCACCGTGGTCGAGGTGGACATCACCAAGATCATGCGGATGCGCAACAAGGCCAAGGAAGGCTTCGCGCAGCGTGAGGGCGTCAAGCTCTCCCCGATGCCGTTCTTCGTCAAGGCCGCTGTCCAGGCGCTGAAGGCCCACCCGGTCGTCAACGCCCGGATCAACGAGGACGAGGGCACCATCACCTACTTCGACACCGAGAACGTCGGTATCGCGGTGGACGCGGAGAAGGGCCTGATGACCCCGGTCATCAAGGACGCCGGCGACCTCAACATCGCCGGTATCGCCCGCAAGACGGCGGACCTGGCGGGCAAGGTCCGCGCGAACAAGATCACGCCGGACGAGCTGTCCGGTGCGACCTTCACCATCAGCAACACCGGTTCGCGCGGCGCCCTGTTCGACACCGTGATCGTGCCCCCGAACCAGGTCGGCATCCTGGGCATCGGCGCGACCGTCAAGCGCCCGGTGGTCATCAACCACCCGGAGCTCGGCGAGACCATCGCGGTGCGCGACATGACCTACCTCGCGCTCTCCTACGACCACCGTCTGGTGGACGGCGCGGACGCCGCCCGCTACCTGACCACGGTCAAGCAGATCCTGGAGGCCGCCGAGTTCGAGACCGAGATCGGTCTCTGAGTCCGGCAGTCACGCCGTAGGTGTGTCGAAGGGGTCGGCCCCGGTTCGTACGAGCCGGGGTCGGCCCCTTTGCACGTCCCGAACCCGTTGTTGTCTGCCGGATCGCGTCCCGCCTCCCGGATAATGGCCCCTGGCCACCACCCGCTCTGAAGGAGCACGTCATGACCCCGCCCGTCGTCCATTCGCTGCGCGAGCAGATCCGCGAGCACATCCTCGAGGGGATCGTCAGCGGCCGCTGGCAGCCGGGCGAGCGGATCGTGGAGCGCCGGATCGCCGTGGAGCTGGAGGTCAGCCAGACACCGGTCCGCGAGGCGCTGCGCGAGCTGGAGTCGCTGCAGCTGATCGAGTCGGCGCCGAACAAGGGCGTGCGGGTGCGGAATCTGACCGCGGACGACCTCAAGGAGAGCTATCCGGTCCGCGCCGGGCTGGAGCAGGTGGCAGCGGAGCTGGCCGCGGGCCGGCTGGCGGACGACACGGCGGCCCTGGAGCGCGAAGTGGCGGCGCTGCGGGAGGCGGACCGGACGGGTGACGGCGAGGCCCAGGTGCGGCACACGGTGGCCTTCCACCGCGAGATCGTGCAGGCGGCCGGGAACGCCGTGCTGCTGCACACCTGGGAGTCGCTGGGCGTCGAGGTCTGGACGACGCTGTCGATCCGCTGGTTCAGTCCGGAGCCGCGTTCGCATGCCCTGGACCACCAGGAGATCGTGGACGCGTTCCGGCGGCGCGACCCGAAGATCGGCACCCTGCTCAAGGCACACGTGCTGAGCTGCGCACCGAGGGTCTGACGGGCCCGCAAGAGGGGGTCCCGCGAGGCGCGGGACCCCCTCTTTTTTACTGACACCGCGTGCCGAAATGTGCGGCACGCCGTGCCGACCTGCGGTTATTCCTCCGTTGAGCGTTGATCGATCATCGATCAGGGGCGTATCGTCGTCCCTCGGGGCGCGACACCCCTGCCTGCCAGCACCACTCGCACTCCCGACCCACCGTCCGGAAAGGGGCCACCCATGCCCGAACCCGTACGCCTGCCGTACAGCCAGCTCGACCAGCTCCCGGACCGGGACCCCGAGGAGACCGCCGAGTGGCGCGAGTCCCTTGACGCCGTCACCAGGGCCGCGGGCCCGCACCGTGCCGCGTATCTGATGCGCCGGGCCCTGGAGCACAACGGTGCTCGCGGGCTCGCGCCCCTGGAGACGGACTACGTCAACACCATCCCCACCTCCGCCGAGCCCGACTTCCCGGGCGACGAGGCGCTGGAGGCGCGGATCACCGCCTGGAACCGCTGGAACGCCGCCGCGATGGTCACCCGCGGCTCCAAGCTCGGCCTCGGCGGCCACATCGCGACCTTCGCCTCGGCCGCCTGGCTCTACGAGACCGGCTTCCAGCACTTCTTCCGCGGCAAGGAGGACGACGGGTCCGGCGACCAGCTCTACATCCAGGGCCACGCCTCCCCCGGCATCTACGCCCGCGCCTTCCTCGAAGGCCGCCTCACCGAGGACCAGCTCGACCACTTCCGCCAGGAGGCCGGCGGCGAGGGCCTGCCGTCCTACCCGCATCCGCGTCGGCTGCCCTGGCTGTGGGAGTTCCCCACCGTCTCCATGGGCCTGGGCCCGCTCTCCGCGATCTACCAGGCGCGCTTCAACCGCTACCTGGAGCACCGCGGCATCAAGGACACCGCCGGCTCGCACGTCTGGGCGTTCCTGGGCGACGGCGAGATGGACGAGCCCGAGTCGACCGCCGCACTGGCATTGGCCGGCCGCGAGGGCCTGGACAACCTGACCTTCGTCATCAACTGCAACCTGCAGCGCCTGGACGGCCCGGTGCGCCCCAACTTCAAGATCGTGCAGGAGCTGGAGGCCCAGTTCCGCGCGGCCGGCTGGAACGTCGTCAAGTCGCTGTGGGGCCGTGCCTGGGACGAGGTCTTCGCCCTCGACACCGACGGCGCGCTGCTGCGCCGGCTGGCCGAGACCCCCGACGCGCAGTTCCAGACGTACGCCACCCGCGACGCCGCCTACCTGCGCGAGCACTTCTTCGGCGCGAACGACTCGCTGCAGGCCATCGCCCGCACCCTGACCGACGCCAAGCTGCTGGAGCTGTTCCAGACCTCCCGCGCCGGCCACGAGCCGCGCAAGGTGTACGCCGCCTACAAGGCCGCCGTCGAGCACAAGGACGCGCCGACCGTCATCCTGGCGCAGACCGTCAAGGGCTACACCCTCGGCACGGGCTTCGAGTCCCGCAATGCCAACCACCAGATGAAGAAGCTCACGATGGCGGAGTTCCGCACCATGCGGGACCTGCTCGACCTGCCCATCCCGGACAGCGCGCTGGAGGGCGACCTGGTGCCGTACTGGCGCCCGGCCGAGGACTCCCCCGAGATGGCCTACCTGCGCGAGCGCCGCACCGCCCTGGGCGGCCCGGCACCCGCCCGCACGGTGGCCGCCAAGCCGCTGCCGATGCCGGCGGAGAAGAACTTCGACCAGCTCAAGAAGGGCTCGGGCAGCCAGGAGATCGCCACCACCATGGCGTTCGTCCGGCTGGTCAAGGACCTGATGCGGGACAAGGAGACCGGCAGGCGCTGGGTCCCGATCGTCCCCGACGAGGCCCGTACCTTCGGCATGGAGTCGCTGTTCCCGACGGCCGGCCTCTACTCCCCCAAGGGCGCGACGTACGACCCGGTCGACCGCGACCAGCTCCTTTGGTACAAGGAGGCCAAGAACGGCCAGATCCTCAACGAGGGCATCACCGAGGCCGGTTCGCTCGCCGACTTCACCGCGGCGGCGACCTCGTACGCCACCCACGGCGAGCCGATGATCCCGTTCTACATCTTCTACTCGATGTTCGGCTGGCAGCGCACCGCCGACCAGTTCTGGGCGCTGGCCGACCAGTTGGGCCGCGGCTTCGTCGTCGGCGCCACCGCGGGCCGGACGACGATGACCGGCGAGGGCCTCCAGCACGCCGACGGCCACTCGCACCTGATCGCCTCCACCAACCCGGCGGCGCTCTCCTACGACCCGGCGTTCGCCTACGAAGTGGCCGTCATCGTCAAGGAGGGCCTGCGCCGGATGTACGGCCCGGACTCCGAGGACGTCTTCTACTACCTGACGGTCTACAACGAGACCAAGGTGCAGCCGGCCATGCCCGCCGGCGTCGAGGAAGAGGCCGTGCTGCGCGGTCTGTACCGCTTCCGGGAGGCGGCTGCCGACGGGCCCGTCGCCTCCGACGCCCCCCGGCTCCAGCTGCTGGCCTCCGGTACGGCCATCCACTGGGCGCTGGACGCACAGCGGCTGCTGGCGGACGACTGGGGCGTGGCGGCGGACGTGTGGTCGGCGCCGTCCTGGACCGAGCTGCGCCGCGACGCCCTGGCGTGCGACGCCGCCCGTCTGGAGGGCGAGGACCGGGTTCCGTACGTCACCCGTGCGCTGGCCGGTGCGCCCGGCCCGGTGGTCGCGGTCAGCGACTGGATGCGGGCGGTCCCGGACCAGATCGCGCCGTGGGTCGAGCAGGACTGGACCTCCATCGGCACCGACGGCTTCGGCCTCTCGGACACCCGCGACGCGGCCCGCCGGCACTTCGGTGTCGACCCGCAGTCCGTGGTCGTCCAGGCGCTGGCCGCGCTCGCCCGCCGCGGCGAGGTCAAGCCGGAGACGGTCAAGGAGGCGCGGCAGCACTACGGGCTGTGAGGCCCGGGGCGCACCGCCGCCCGTGAGACGCGGGCGGGGCCCGGCCGACACCGGGTGCCGCCCGCCCAAGGGCCCGTGAGGGCCCGCCCCCCACTCCCGTGCGGAGGTCACCTTCCCGCGCCCGGGGCCTTCGCACGGGAACCCACCGGCCCGGCCGGCCATGCCCTGACTCGGCCGGGCCGGTTCTCGGTGCTGCCGGGCCCGGCCGTCGTGCCCGGGCGGTGTCGGTGGCGCCCGGCATGATGAGGGCATGCGTGCCGCCCGGCTGATCAAGATGGTGTTGCTGCTCCAGTCGCGGCCGTCGATGACGGCCGCCGATCTGGCACATGAGCTGGAGGTCTCCGAGCGCACGGTCGGCCGGGACGTGCTCTCGCTCTCCGAGGCCGGAGTGCCCGTCTACGCCGACCGCGGCCGGGCCGGCGGCTACCGCCTGATCGGCGGCTACCGCACCCGGCTGACGGGCCTCGGCCGCAGCGAGGCCGAGGCGCTCTTCCTCTCCGGAGTCCCGACCGCACTGCGCGAGATGGGCCTCGCGGACGCCTCCTCCGCCGCCCGCCTCAAGGTCTCCGCGGCCCTGCTGCCCGAGCTGCGCGACGCCGCGACGGGCGTCGCCCAGCGCTTCCACCTCGACGCACCGGCCTGGTATCAGGAGCCGGAGCCCCCCGCCCTGCTGCCCGCCGTCGCCGAAGCGGTCTGGGACGACCGCCGGATCACGGCCCGCTATCGGCGCAAGGACACCGAGGTGCAGCGGGAGTTGGAGCCGTACGGGCTCGTGCTGAAGGCGGGGGTGTGGTATTTGGCGGCGCGGGTCGAGGACACCTTCCGGGTCTACCGGATCGATCGCTTCGCCGCCGTCGAGGCCGCCGGGAGCCACTTCACGCGGGACACGGAGTTCGACCTCCCCGCGTTCTGGGCCGAGCGGGCGGCGGAGTTCGCCCGCTCCCTCCTGCGCGAGCAGGTGGTGCTCCGGCTCTCGCCGCTCGGTGTAGGCCGGCTGCCGTACGTCACCGAGCCCGCCGCGGCCCGGGCGGCGACGGCCGAGGCCCGGGAGGCGGGCGGGCCGGACGGCGAGGGGTGGCTGACCGTCACCCTGGCCGTGGAGTCCGCCGAGGTCGCCTACTCCCAGCTGCTGGCGCTCGGCCCGGAGGGCGAGGTGCTGGCACCCCCCGGGCTGCGCGAGCGGTTCGCGGCGGCCGCCCGGCGGACGGCCGCGCTCTACGCGTAGGGCGGTGCTCCGCCCACGACGGGCTCCGCCCTACCGGTAGTCCGCGGCCGTCGCGTCCTTCCCACCGAAGACCACGTCCTCGAAGTAGCCGAAGGCGTCCGGCCGGGAGCCGTCGGTGTCCGTGAAGTCGTACTCCTTCGCCAGCCGGCCGCTGGAGAGCGACTGCCCGCTCCAGCGCTCCTTGTCGGGGTCGGCGGCCAGCGCCCGTACGGCGCGGGCGACGAGTGCCGGCGATTCGGCGACGGCGAAGTGCGGCTCCTTGGCCACCGCGTCGCGCCAGGTCTCCTCCGTCACCCCGAAGTGGTCGAGCATCTCCTCGGACCGCAGGAACCCGGGGGTGAGCGAGACGGCCGTGCCGCCGTACTCCTCGAGCTCGGCGGCGAGGCCGAAGGCGATGCGGTGCGGGGCGCTCTTGGTGAGGTCGAAGCAGAGGCTGCCGCGGTAGACGCGGTTGAAGGCGTCGGTGCCGTCGGTCATCTCGACCACCAGTCCGCCGGGCCGACGGATCAGCAGCGGCAGCGCGAAATGGCCGGTGATGACATGGCTGTCGATGCCGAGGCGGAACATCCGCAGCCCGTTCGCCAGGTCGAGGTCCCAGAGCTTGGTGTCGAACTCCAGGAGGTGGTCGCCGCCCCAGACGCTGTTGACCAGGACGTCCAGCCGCCCCTGCTCGCGGTCGATGCGTTCGGTCAGCGCCTTGACCTGCGACGGATCGAGATGGTCGGTGGGTACGGCGATCCCGGTGCCGGCCACCCGTCGCCCACCGCTCTCGGTCGAGGTCCTACGGGCCGCCGCTCCTGCCGCGGTCACCAGTTCCGCGGTCTCCTCGATGGTCTCCGAGGGACGCCCCACCTCGCTGACCCGCTCCCTGGTCGTGCGCCCCGTCACGTACACCAGCGCGCCCGCCCGGCCCAGCTCCACGGCCATCGCCCGCCCCGCGCCCCGGGTCGCCCCGGCGACCAGCGCCACCTTTCCGGTCAGATCCCCCGTCACGGTCCGGTCGTCATGTCCCGTCACTGCGCCACGCTCCTCGTCGTCGGCCGGTTGCTGCCTTCGTCGCGACCCTGACACCGAAACCCGACACCTTCTGTCGGGTTTTCCGGCGCGCTCACGGACTTCCGGTCCTACGGACGCACCGCCCGCACACTCCTGCCGTCCGCCCACCGCCCCGACACCTCGGCCGACGCGCCCCGCGGAGCCGGCACGGCGAGCGTGGCCCCCTTGCCGACGGCCCGCACACCGCCCGTGACGTCGATCCCGCCGACCCCCCTGCTCCCCGCGGCGAGCAGATACCACTTCCCGGACTTCGCCTGCCAGTGGGCGGCGCCGACCACCTGGCGCCCGAAGCGGCCGCAGGCGCCGGTGTCGGCGGCCCGTCCGGCGATCTGCCCGGGGTCGGCCGGGCGGGCCGCGGGTGGCTGGAACTGCACGGTGATCCGCCCGGGGCCGCGCCAGGTGTCGGCCCGGGTGCAGACCCAGGTGGCGCTGCCACCGCCCTCCGGGAGGCGCTGCCCGGCATACGCCCAGTTGTTGACGGACCGTACGCCCGCGCCGCGCAGCGACCGCAGCGAGCAGGCGGTGCGGGCCCAGCCGAGCAGCCCGGGGGAACCGGTCGCCTCGCGCGGACCGGCGCCGGAGGGCTGCGGCGGCAGATACGTCAGGTGGGCGGGGGCGAGATCACCGAGGTCCGTCACCAGGAAGGCGTGGTCCTCGACGATCCGTGCCGAGGAGCGCAGCTGCGCCACCGGCCAGCCGCCGCAGCCGCCGGCCGCCGCGGGCGGGGTGGGAATCCGGCCGGTGACACCGTCCGGGGCGACGTGCAGCCCCCGCTCCGGGGCGTCGGGCACGAGCAGGTCCCGGGTGGCGATCTGGGAGATCCACGGGGCGAGCAGATAGCGCATCCAACCGTTGCCGCGGCCGATCACCAGCGCGGCGCCGGTCGTCAGGTCCGCGCCGTCGACCCGTGCGAAGTGCAGCGTGGGCGTGGCGTCGGCCGGTTCGGCGTAGCGGACCAGCCGGTCGCCGTCGTGGAAGACCACGACCATGACGTTGTCGATCAGGCCCGCGTACAGGAGCCGCGGCGGCTGGTCCGGCGGCCTGGTGGAGGTCTGGGCGGCGGCGGTGATCCGGGTGCCGGCGGGCGGGTCCGCCCAGACCCGCAGCGCCCGCCCCAGCAGATCCCCGTCGCCGGCCTGGTGGCCGCGGGGCGGCCAGGCGGTGAAGTCCACCCGGGAGGTGTCGGCCCACTGCTCGTTGGGGGTGCGCAGCAGCCGGTCCGGGTCCAGGGCCTGCTGCGCAACGGTCTCGTGCCGCGGGCCGGCCGCGTCGCCGCCGGCCACACCCGCCACGCCCGCTGCGGCCACCAGGGCGACCGCCAGAGCGACCGCCGTCCGCACCCGCTGGCGGCGGCGCAGCAGGTCCGTCGGCCGGGTCTGGACCGTGCACGGGTCGAACTCCCCCGAGCCCAGCAGCGCCGGGGCGCCCGCCCCGGCCGCGCTGTCCAGCTGTCCGGCCGCCCGCTGTGCCGCGTCCGGGTCCGCGACGCCGGCCGCCGTCAGGACGGCGCGGGCCGCGTCCTTGTCGAGCCCTTCCAGGTGCCACAGTCCGACGGCGGCCCGGACGGGGGCGGGAACGGCGGACAGCGCCCGGTCCAGGGCGAGTTCATCGGCGCCGCCGGCCCGGGGGAAGAGCCGCAGGCCCCAGACGATGGGCACGGCGGGCAGCGGCCGGGCGGGCCGGTCCTCGTACGCCAGGGCCAGCCGCAGGGTGCGCAGCCGCACCAGGTCGTAGCCGGATCCGGCCTCCGGGGCACGCGGGGAGGGCAGCGCGCGCCGGTCCGGCCGGCGCCGGCCGGACCGGGGCAGTGCCCGCTGGACCAGGCCGTGGGCGGCCAGGACCCGGCGGTGACGGCCCATCGACGGCGGCAGGACGAGGTAGCCGAGGCGGACCAGCCGCGGATAGTGCTCGACGATGGCCGCCTCCGCCCGCTCGACGTCGGCCGGAGTTCTTGCGTCCATGGGCATGGCCTGGAACAGCCCTTCGCATAGGGGAGGAGACGCCGCGGATGGTCGTTGCACGCCTTCCAACGAGTGATTCTTGGGGCGGTCACACGACGGCACACGGGCGAGCCGCGGCCACCGGCTCGCGGACGCGGCACCGCCCCCACGCCCCGTCAACGGCCCGGACAGCGGCCGCGCAGCGGGGGGATTCCGCGTGCGGGGCGCGGCGGCAGGGCCGATGCTGGAGCGGTGATGGACGAGATGGAGTTCTGGCAGCTCATCGACACCTCCCGCGAGGTCGCCGGGGGCGATCCCGAGGAGCAGGCCGACGTCCTGGTCGAGCGGCTGGTCGGGCTGGACCCGGACGCGGTCACGGACTTCGCCCGCCACTTCGAGTCCCGTTACAACCGGGCATACGCCTGGGAGCTGTGGGCCGCGGCCGCGGTCCTGCTGGACGGCGCCGCCGACGACGTCTTCGACTACTTCCGCTGCTGGCTGATCGGCCAGGGCCGGGAGGTCTTCGAGGGCGCGCTGCACGATCCGGACCACCTCGCCGATCTGCTGGACGAGTTCGACGAGGAGGTCGACGGCGACGCGGAGGAATTGGGCTACGCGGCCGACGAGGCGTACGAGCGGCTGACCGGCGCCGTGATGCCCGACCTCGGCCTGCCCCCGGCGCCCCGCGAACCGCTCGGCACCTACCTCGACTTCGACGACGACGAGGTCCTGGCGGAGCGCTTCCCCCGGCTCTGGGACCGCTTCCGTCCCTGAGGGCCGTCCGCAACGGGGGCACACCGCCCCCGCGTACGGCCCGCCGGCCGCCGGGGCGGGCAGTATGGGCCCATGCGGATCGCGATCACCGGCTCGACCGGTCTCATCGGCACGGAACTCGTTCGCTCGCTCCGGGCGGACGGCCACGACGTCGTCCGGCTCGTCCGTCGCCCGCCCGCGGCCGCCGACGAAGTGCGCTGGGACCCCGCGCGCCAGGAGGTCGACACGGCCGGTCTGCGGGGCTGTGCGGCGATGGTCCACCTCGCGGGCGCGGGCGTCGGCGACCACCGCTGGACGGCGGCGTACAAGCGCGAGATCCGCGACAGCCGGGTGAAGGGCACCAAGGCCGTCGCCACCGCCCTCGCCTCGATGGACGCCCCGCCGCGGGTCTTCGTGTGCGGCAGCGCGATCGGCTACTACGGCGACACCGGTGACCGGCGCACGGACGAGACCGGGGCGGCCGGCACCGGCTTCCTCCCGGACGTCTGCGTCGCCTGGGAGCACGCCGCCGGGCCCGCCCAGGAGGCGGGCATCCGCACGGCCTTCGCGCGCACCGGACTGGTCGTGGCGCGCTCGGGCGGCGCCTGGGGGAAGCTGTTCCCGATCTTCCGTATGGGGCTGGGCGGCCGGCTCGGCGACGGCAGCCAGTACTGGAGCTTCATCTCTCTGGCGGACCACATCGCGGCGCTGCGCCACCTCATCGACACCGACGGCCTCAGCGGCCCGGTCAACCTCACCGCCCCGGAGCCGGTCACCAACCGGGAGGCGACGGCGGTGATGGGCAAGTACCTGAACCGCCCCACGCTCGCCACGGTCCCCGCGCCCGTGTTGCGGGCCGCCCTCGGGGAGTTCGCCGGCGATGTGCTCGCCAGCCAGCGCGTCATCCCCCGGCGCCTGCTGGACTCCGGCTTCAGCTTCAGCCACCCCCACGTCATGGACGCGGTACGCGCCGCCTGACCCCGGGCCGCCGCCGCGCCCCCGGCGGCGCGGCGGCAACGCTACGGCGCGCCCCCGAGTGCCCCTGTCGTGTCCCCCGCCGCCCTCCCTACCGTCCTGGTACAGACCACTGGGCATCCTTTGCGGCGCCACCGTGCCCGACCACGGTGTGCCGCGGGAGCCGACCTCGGGAGGGGCACGTGCTGCGCACCGCATCGACCGTGGACGTCGTCATCGTGGGAGCCGGCCCGGCCGGTCTCGCCGCGGCCCGCCATCTGACCGGCGCCGGGGTGTCGGTCAGCGTGCTGGAGGCCGCGCCACGGATCGGCGGCCGGGCCACGACCGACGACGTCGACGGCTTCCGGCTGGACCGGACCGGCCGCCCGCTGGCGGTCTCCATCGCCGAGCTGCGTCGCACGCCCGGGCTGGGGGCGCTGGCGTTGCGGCCGTTCGCACCCGGCCTGTGTCTTCACAACGGCCGGCGGGCGCAGCGCATCAGCTCGCCCCGGAGCACGAGGGGCGCATTGAGTGCGGCGCGCGCCCTCTCACGCGCCGACCGCCGTACGGAACGCCGCACGGACCGCAACGGGGACCGCACCATCACCTCGACCCCCGTCGACCGCACGGTGGTTGAGGCCCTGACAGGCCGCCCCGGCTTCCCGTCGCGCCCCCAGGACGCGTTCCTGCGGCCGCTGCTCACCGCGCTGCTGGGCGACCCCGGGCTGAGCGGCTCCAGCCGCGGCGCCGCCCGGGTGCTGCGCGACTTCGCCGAGGGCCGCCTCTGCCTGCCGGCCGGCGGCGCCTCGGCCGTCCCCGAACTCCTCGCCGCCGCGCTGCCCCCCGGCACGGTCCGTACGTCCGTACGCGCCACCGCCGTCTCCGCCAACGGCGTGTGCACCGCCGAGCACGGCCCCATCCCCTGCCGTGCCGTCCTGGTGGCGACCGGTGCGCACGACGCGGCCGAACTGCTGCCGGGGCTGCGGGTACCCGCCTTCCACCCGATGACCGTGCTGCACCACACGACCGGGACCGCCCCGGGCCCACGCAACGGCATGGCACCGTCTCGGGACACCGCGCTGATCCTGGCGACCGACGGCCCGGTGGCGCACACCTACGCCGCCGGAGCCGTCGACCCGTCCCGTACACCGCCGGGCCACTCCCTGATCACCACGACCGTGCTGGGCAGCGCCGCGTCACTGCCGCCGTCCGTCCTGGACAAGACCGTCCGGCCCCAGCTGGAGAGGCTCTACGGGACGGTGGCCGACGGCTGGCGGCTGCTGAGCGCCCACCACGACCCGTACGCGGTACCCGCGATGTCCGCGCCGCACGATCCGCTGCGGTCGGTGCGGATGCTGTCGGGGCTGTACGTGTGCGGCGACCACCGGGACACCGGCACCCTCCAGGGCGCGCTGCACTCGGGCCGCCGGGCCGCCCGTGCCCTGCTGCGGGACTTCGGCCTGCCGGCCCTCGCCGAGCCGCGCGCCCTGCGCCCGGCGGCCTGAACGCGGCCGCCGGCCTCACCCCAGGGCGGCCACCCGGTCGCGGTACCCGCGCACCGCCGCGGCGTCGCGGTACGGCTCCAGCCGGCGTTCGAAGTCCCGGACGTACTCGTGGGCGCGTGCCGACCGCATCTCGGAGGCCTGCAGCGCCGCCTCGGCGCCCAGCGTGCAGGCCTGCTCCAGCTCGCCCAGGCCCAGCCGGGCGGTCGCCAGGACCACCCGGCAGAACAGCCGGCTGCGGGCGAAGGAGGCCGAGCGCAGCTGGAGCGAGCGCTCGGCGTGCTGGGAGGCCGTGCGGTACTGCTGGAGATCGCGGTGGCAGTGCGCCAGCTCGTCGGCCAGCTGGGCCTCGTCGAAGAACCGCGCCCAGTACGGCGTCTCGTCACCGGGCCGGGCGGCCTCCAGCGCCCGCTCCGCCCGGACCAGCGCGGCCGTGCACGCCCGGGCCTCGCTCATCAGGCCGTGCCCGCGTGCCTCGGCGGCGTGCAGCAGCGCCGCCACCACCGGCGGCGCACTGCTGCCGACCCCCTGCTGGGCGACGCGCGCCAGCTGGACCGCCTCCCGCCCGTGCCCCAGGTACACGGCCTGCCGGCTCATGGTCACCAGGACGTAGGCCCCGTACGCCCGGTCGCCGGCCGCCTGGGCCAGCCGCAGCGCCTGCACGAAGTAGCGCTGCGCCAGACCGTGCGCGGCGATGTCGTACGAGGTCCAGCCGGCCAGCCGGGTCAGGTCGGCGGCGGCCGCGAACAGCCGGCGGCCGGTGCCCTCGCCGTAGGTGCCGCGCAGCATCGGCTCGGCCTCGTGTTCCAGATAGCGCACCAGGGCCTGTCGGGCGTGGCCGCCGCCGTAGGCGTGGTCCAGCGCCCGGAAGAGCTCGCCGACCGAGCGCAGCGCCGCGATGTCGCCGGAGGTGACCCGGCCGCCGGGGGTCCGGTCGATGCGGTCGGTGCGCCGCTGCCGCGGCACCCCGAGGCGGCTGCCCTGGACCGGGATGCGGCCCGCTCCGTCGGGGCCCGCCTCGCCGCGGGCCACCCGCTCGTCGGGGCGGCCGATCAGCCAATCCCGGCTGGGTACCACGAGCCCGGCCGGGGTGAAGGCGATCTTGCGGAGCTCGGCGTGGCTGCCGGAGTCCTTGCGCCACAGGCCGCTGACGATGTCCACCGCCTCGGTGGGACTCGCGGCGAATTCGAGCCCGGCGTACACCGGCGCACAGGCGTCGAGGCCGAGATCCTGCGCCGAGAGCCGGCGCCCCAGCCGGCGGGTGAACACCTCCGCGATCAGCGCGGGGGTGGTGCCCCGGGGCTGCTGGCCGCGGAGCCAGCGCGTCACCGAGGTCTTGTCGTAGCGCAGGTCGAGGCCGTGCTCGATGCCGAGCTGATCGACCCTTCTGGCCAGTCCTGCGTTGGAGAACCCCGCCTCGGCGATGAGCGCGGCGAGCTGGCGGTTGGGGATGTGTTGCGGGGGTCGTTCCGTCATCGGCTTTACCGGTCTCCTGCCTTCCGGGCCTTGCCGCCGGGCTCGGCTCACCCTGACCGGCACGCTCCTTTGCCCTTGTGGGACGGCGTGAATGTAACGGCCTTCGGCGCCGTTCTGACGGCCTGCGCCCCGCGTTCATCCGATCGTGTGAGCAGGCACGCTCCGGTCCCGGGGGTGGGCAGCACCGCCCGGAACCGGCCGCCTGCAACGGGCGCGACGGGCGGTCGTACAGTGGCATGGGCGCGAAGTGGCTCTCCCGGTGCCGCACACAAGTGCAACGGGAGACAGAAGTTGAGGAGCTGCCGTGACTGCGATCTCTCGGGGGGCGACCCCCGAACCCGAGGGGCTGCGCTTTGTGCATCTGGGCTTCGGTGCGGACGCCGTGGACTACGAATCCGCGTGGCAGGAGCAGCGCCGGGTGCACGCCGCCCGGTTCGCCGACGAGGTGCCGGACACCTGCCTGCTCCTGGAGCACCCGCCCGTATACACCGCCGGACGGCGCACGTCCGATGACGAGCGCCCCCTGGACGGCACCCCCGTCATCGACGTCGACCGCGGCGGCAAGATCACCTGGCACGGCCCCGGCCAGCTGGTCGGCTATCCCATCCAGAAGCTGCCGCGCCCGGTCGACGTCGTCGCCCATGTCCGGCGCCTGGAGGAGGCCCTGATCCGGGTCTGTGACGCATTCGGCGTGGCGGGCACCAGGATCGAGGGCCGCAGCGGGGTGTGGGTGCTGGGCGACCCGGTCGAGCAGCGGGCGGCCCTGGGCGGCCTGAACCTCGACTTCGACCCGCGGGCGGCGGACGAGATGTTCGACCCGCGACTGAACGGCCCCGAGTACGCCCCCTCCAACGCCGGCCAGCGCCGCGAGGACCGCAAACTCGCCGCGATCGGGATCCGCGTCGCCAAGGGCGTCACGATGCACGGGTTCTCGTTCAACGTGAATCCGGACAACACCTCGTTCGACAAGATCGTGCCGTGCGGCATCCGCGACGCCGGCGTCGCCTCGCTCGCGGGCGAGCTGGGCCGCGAGATCACCATCGCCGAGGTGCTGCCCGTCGTCGAGAAGCATCTGCGCGCCGTCCTGGAGGACGCCGAGCTCCTGCCCCGCGCGATCTGACCGGCCGGCCGCCGGTAGAGCCGCCGAGAAAGCTGCCGGGAATGCGGCCCCCGTCGCGGGGGTTGCCGTGCACGTCGAAGACGTGACGCACGTGACGTAAAAGCGTGCGAATTATCGGGCGTACCCTGGTGGACGCCGAAGAATCGAAGTCGTAGGGAGCCGGACGTGTCCGCAGTCGCACCCGACGGACGCAAGATGCTGCGCCTGGAGGTCCGGAACAGCCAGACCCCCATCGAGCGCAAGCCCGAGTGGATCAAGACCCGGGCGAAAATGGGTCCCGAGTACAACCACCTGCAGAGCCTGGTCAAAAGTGAGGGCCTGCACACGGTCTGCCAGGAGGCGGGCTGTCCCAACATCTTTGAGTGCTGGGAGGACCGCGAGGCGACGTTCCTCATCGGTGGCGACCAGTGCACCCGCCGCTGCGACTTCTGCCAGATCGACACCGGCAAGCCGCAGGAGCTGGACCGCGACGAACCCCGCCGGGTGGCCGAGTCGGTCGAGAAGATGAGCCTGAAGTACGCCACGATCACCGGCGTCGCACGCGACGACCTGGAGGACGGCGGCGCCTGGCTGTACGCCGAGACCGTGCGGCAGATCCACGCGTCGATGCCCGACACCGGCGTCGAACTGCTCATCCCGGACTTCAACGCGGTCCCCGAGCAGCTGGCCGAGGTCTTCTCCTCCCGCCCGGAGGTCCTGGCGCACAACGTCGAGACCGTCCCGCGGATCTTCAAGCGCATCCGCCCCGGCTTCCGCTACGAGCGGTCGCTGGAGGTCATCACCAAGGCCCGCGAGGCCGGCCTGGTCACCAAGTCCAACCTGATCCTGGGCATGGGCGAGGAGCGCGAGGAGATCAGCCAGGCGCTGCAGGACCTGCACGACGCGGGCTGCGAGCTGATCACCATCACGCAGTACCTGCGCCCCTCCGTGCGCCACCACCCCATCGAGCGCTGGGTCAAGCCCGCCGAGTTCGTGGAGCTCCAGGAGGAGGCCGAGGAGATCGGCTACGCGGGTGTCATGTCCGGCCCGCTGGTCCGCTCCTCCTACCGCGCCGGGCGCCTTTACCAGCAGGCGATGGAGCGGCGCGAGGTCGAGGCGTCCAGTCAGGCGGTTTGATCCGCCCGGCATGCCATCTTGTGAATCGTGGCACATGCTGAAGGAACACGGCCCGCACTCCCCCAGGCCGGGGGCGTGCGGGCCGCGTCAATGTTTCATCGGTGTTTGACCAGCAGGTCATCCGTTGGTAACACCGTTCCGTGACGATGGATGTACGCAACGCTTCCGCAGCCATCGCGCCTCCGACCTCTTTGAGGGAGCCCACACCATGCAGGCCGCGCCGCTCCGCGCCACCGCCCGTCCCCTGCCCTCCGTCTCCGGTGCCCTGCGTGCCGTCGAGGCTGTCCTGATGCGTGGCGGGCAGCGCACCGCCCGCCGAAACGCGTGGTCATCGGTCCTCGAGGACCGCCGCCGCGCCAACGACCGACGCGAGGCCCAGTACGTACTGGAGGCCGCGGCGACCCGGCATCCGCAGGCCACGTAAACTTCGCTGTATGGCGAGGAAGGCAAACTCAGACGGCGCTGCCGGCGCTGAGAACACCGGGCGGCTGAAGCAGATCGCCCAGACCTACAAGATGACCCGTCGGGTCGACTCCAAGGTCGGTCTTGTCGTCGCTGGTGTAGGCATCGTCGTATTCGGCGTTCTCCTTGCCATCGGCTTCGCGATCGGCCATCCCATCTATGCGGGCATCCTGGGCTTCGTCCTGGCCTTTCTCGCGATGGCGATCGTCTTCGGGCGGCGCGCCGAGCGGGCTGCCTTCGGGCAGATGGAGGGCCAGCCGGGAGCCGCGGCGGCCGTGCTGGACAACGTCGGCCGCGGCTGGACGACCACCCCTGCGGTGGCGATGAACCGCAGCCAGGACGTGGTGCACCGCGCCGTGGGCAAGGCCGGCATCGTGCTGGTGGGCGAGGGCAACCCGAACCGTCTGCGCGGCCTGCTGGCCGCGGAGAAGAAGCGGATGGCGCGCACCGTCGCCGACGCCCCGGTCCACGACATCATCGTGGGCGACGGCGAGGGCCAGGTACCGCTGAAGAAGCTGCGTACGACCCTGCTCAAGCTGCCGCGGGTACTGCCCGGCGCCCAGGTGACGGCGGTCAACGACCGGCTCAAGGCGCTCGGTGACCTGATGAGCAACATGCCGGTGCCGAAGGGTCCGATGCCCAAGGGCATGCGGATGCCGAAGGGCGGCGGCAAGGGACGCTGACCCGACCGATCACGACGAACGCCCCGGAGCTGCGGCTCCGGGGCGTTCTGTATGTCCGCTCCCCCATATACCCGCTCCCCCATATACCCGCTCCCCCGCATGTCCGCTCCCTCGCATGTCCGTCCCGGCGTCCGGGGCCGGCGCTTCGGGCCGGGCACCGAGCCGCCCGCCGCCCGCCATCCGGCCATCCGGCACCTGCGTCTGTATACGAGGGCCGGGCAGGACCCGAGCGGATCGGGGTCGGGGTCGGGGGCGTGCGGAGCGCCGTGCGGGAGGTAGCCCGGACGCGTCAGATCCGTACCTGCACGGCACGGGCGAGCCGGTCGTGCAGGCCGCGGCCGTCCCGGTCCCAGACCACCGCCGGAATGACGACCACGAGCAGCACGGTGCGCAGCAGGACCCGCGGCAGCGAAAGCCGCCCGCCGTCCTCCGCGATCACCCGCAGCCCCAGCAGCCGCTTGCCCGGCGTGAAGCCGACCGTGCCGACCGTCAGGAGGCTGAGCACCGCGAAGACCGCCAGTGCCCAGTTGCTCGCCGACTGCGCCCGGCCACCGCTCAGCAGCCCGTAGGCGATGAGCATGCACAGTGCCCAGTCGACGAAGAGGGCGGCGAGGCGGCGCCCGAACCGCGCGACCGAGCCCGACCCCTGCTCCGGCAGTCCGAGCCGCTCCCCGCGGTATCCGAAATCGACGCCCATGTCCTCGGCGGTCGCGCGGGGCCCGGAGATCCACGATCCGATTGCTTCCCTGTTGTCCACCCGTCCACGGTACTGCGACCACATACGACCGCTTCGCGGAGGGCCGGTACGGTCCGGGCGGAGGGCCGTCGCGGGCGGCGGGCGGGGCCCGTCCGGAATACGTCTCTTTGGCGCACACTGGGGGATAAAGGCGACCGCGCGGCGGTTAACCTCGACGAAACAAATGGGTCATGCTTGGGAAATCCCGCCTGCCTAAGGTCGGGCGAGCGCGCCACTGCACATGGATGCGCTCCGAGTAGCAAACCCCGGCAACCCCGTGTCCGCCGACCGGTGACCGGGCTAGGAGGAGTTGGATGTTCCAGAACGCCGACGAGGCCAAGAAGTTCATCGCGGACGAGGACGTCAAATTCGTCGACGTCCGGTTCTGTGACCTGCCCGGTGTGATGCAGCACTTCACGATTCCGGCGAAGGCGTTCGACCCGGCCGAGGAGCTTGCCTTCGACGGCTCCTCGATCCGCGGCTTCCAGGCCATCCACGAGTCCGACATGGCGCTGCGCGCCGACCTGTCGACGGCCCGCGTGGACCCGTTCCGCCGCGACAAGACCGTCAACATCAACTTCTTCATCCACGACCCGATCACCGGCGAGCAGTACAGCCGTGACCCGCGCAACATCGCCAAGAAGGCCGAGGCCTACCTCGCCTCCACCGGCATCGCGGACACCGCGTACTTCGGCCCCGAGGCGGAGTTCTACGTCTTCGACTCGGTGCGCTTCGAGACGTCGGCGAACCAGTCCTTCTACCACATCGACTCCGAGGCCGGCGCCTGGAACACCGGTTCGGAGGAGAACAACCGCGGCTACAAGGTCCGCTACAAGGGCGGTTACTTCCCGGCCCCGCCGGTGGACCACTTCGCCGACCTGCGCGCCGAGATCTCCCTCGAGCTGGACGCGGCCGGCCTCCAGGTCGAGCGTCAGCACCACGAGGTCGGCACCGCCGGCCAGGCGGAGATCAACTACAAGTTCAACACGCTGCTCGCCGCCGCCGACGACCTGATGCTGTTCAAGTACATCGTCAAGAACGTCGCCTGGCGCAACGGCAAGACCGCCACCTTCATGCCCAAGCCGATCTTCGGTGACAACGGCTCCGGCATGCACGTCCACCAGTCACTGTGGCAGGGCGGCAACCCCCTCTTCTACGACGAGCAGGGCTACGCGGGCCTCTCGGACACCGCCCGCTACTACATCGGCGGCATCCTCAAGCACGCCCCGTCGCTGCTCGCCTTCACCAACCCGACGGTGAACTCCTACCACCGCCTGGTCCCCGGCTTCGAGGCCCCGGTCAACCTGGTCTACTCCCAGCGCAACCGCTCCGCGGCCATGCGGATCCCGATCACGGGCTCCAACCCGAAGGCCAAGCGCGTCGAGTTCCGCGCCCCGGACCCGTCCTCGAACCCGTACCTGGCCTTCTCCGCGCTCCTCCTGGCGGGCCTGGACGGCGTCAAGAACAAGATCGAGCCCGCCGAGCCGATCGACAAGGACCTCTACGAGCTCGCCCCCGAGGAGCACGCGGGCGTCCCCCAGGTCCCGACCTCCCTCCCGGCCGTCCTCGACGCCCTCGAGGCCGACAACGAGTACCTCCAGCAGGGCGGCGTCTTCACCTCCGACCTGATCGAGACCTGGATCGACTACAAGCGCACCAGCGAGATCGCCCCGATCCAGCTGCGTCCGCACCCGCACGAGTTCGAGCTGTACTTCGACATCTAAAGAGCAGGGTCGGGTGACCCGGGGCCAGACTTCGGAAGACCTGACTGCCAATCAGGCACGAGAGTGAGGGCCGCCGCCTCCGGGAAGGAAGCGGCGGCCCTCACTTGCGTATTGAGTCATCAGCGTCCGCTCAGAAGACTTCCTGGTCTCCTAGTAATGAGCCGGGTCGCCGACCTGGCCTCTGATCGATTGGTGGCGATGGGGTACGACGGTCTTGATCGGGCGTCTTGCGCACCGTGTGCGGACTGCCGGATTGGCCGAGAGGAACGCGACGCAACCCGCTTCCGCTTCCGCGTACCGCCTGCAAGGGCATCGATGTCGCCAAGAGGCCGGGCCGCCACCAGTGGTCCGTAGGGCTACGGTGGCGCGGCTGACCGTCTGCGCACGCGTGCACCGCCGCTACGAGCGCTGCCTGATCGTCGCAGGGGCGCCGCAGTCCAATCTGCTGCCGCCAGTTCTGCATCGGGTGGCACCCGCGTGTGCGTGTCGAGGCGACGGTCGTGGCGTGGTGACGCAGGCCGGGTCCGTGTTGCTGGTGGAGGCAGTCGGCAAGACGGGCCTGGATGCGCCGATAGCGGCGGCGTCGGCACCGTGGCGTAAACAGCGGGCGGTGCACGATCCGGGCAAGATCCTGCTGGATGTTGTGCTCACAGTTGCGCCGCCCAGCGGATGTCGGGGTACTGCGGGCCTAGCCGGCATCATTCCGGCCGGTGGCTTCCGAGCCCACCCCACCTCCTCACGGCCTACCGCGACGGCCGGCCCGTCCACCACGACGTAGCCGACGCCGGCACATCACTCTCGAGCCGAAGCCCAACCCGAAGCCCAACCCGAAGCCCAACTCCTGCGGCAGCCGCTCCCACTGGATCCCCGTGCGCAACACGCACAAGACCCCTGCAGACACGCACGATCGTCCAGTGGCCATCGGCCGGGTTCCTGGTCCGTTGCTGCCGGACCGGCGGCAACGGCGGTGGGCGTGTGAGGCAGCTCACGCCCGGGGACTGCATAGCGGGACGTGGGTCAGTGCCTTTGTAGGGGTGTAGGCGAGTGATCGAGGCGGGGGACGGCGTTGATGAGGCAGTTGCGGACCGATGCGTTCGACCGGTTCGTGGCGGCTCGGTGGTCGGCACTGCTTCACCTGGCGCATCTGCTCACCGGTGGAGATCGGCATCGGGCCGAGGATCTGCTGCAGGAGGCGCTGGTCAAGCTGTGGTTTGCGTGGCCGAGGGTGGCCGAGCAGGCGCCGGAGGCGTATGTGCGCCGGGTGCTGGCACGTGCGGCGGCCCGCTCGGCGCGACGTCGCTGGTGGGGCGAGCGTCCGGTGGAACGGTTGCCTGAGCTTCCCGAGACCGGCGATGTGGCCACCGTCGTGGAGGAACGGACTCGGTTGGAGGCCGCGCTGGCATTGCTGCCGGTGCGGCAGCGCACCGCGGTGGTGCTGCGCTATTACCAGGACCTGTCCGAGGTGCAGGTCGCCGAGGCGCTGGGGTGTCCGGTGGGCACCGCCCGGTCCCTTGCCTCACGGGGCGTGACGCGGTTGCGGCAGCTGCTCAGTGACGCCAGCGAGCCGGTGAAGTGAAAGGAGACATCATGGAAGACTTCGAACACGAACTCGCGCGGATGATGCGCGACACCCAGGCAAACACCCCCTTTGAGGACCAACACCGGCAGCGGTTGCAAGCTGGGGTCCGTGCCCGTCGGCGTGCTCGGACGGTCTGGATGGCCACCGGCTCGGCGCTGACGATCGCGGGGCTCGGCGTCGGGTTGGAAGTCCTGCCGAGCGCGTCCGCTCAAGGCGGGCCCACCGTTCCTCATCACCAACCCACCTCCACGCCCGCGCCGGTCCCCATCCCGAGCCGCACCTGCACGACCGTGCCGGTCCCGATTCCGTCCCACACCTCAACGACCGTGCCGGTCCCGATCCCCACCCGCACCTGCACCACCGCGCCAACGCCGATCCCGACGCACACCTCCACGACCAAGTAGCACCGGCCACGGTTCGGGCCATGGCGGTTGAGGAGCGGACGGTAATGGCAGGAATGTCGAGACCAACGTGCGGGGATCTTGGAGCGGCGGGCATCGACCCGCCGGCGGAACAGCCTGACGCCACACCGACAGCGCGCGCCCGGGATGGAGGAGAGGAAGTGGGACGGCCGTAAGTACGCTTCGAAACTCGCCGCTTACCTGCGCGACTCCGTTTCGGCGGCGGCACCGGGGCGAGGAGCACCTCGCCCGTGCGAGCGCTGCGCCGCGCTGCGCCGCGCTGCTGCTGGAGCTTCGAGTCGACCACCACCGACCGCCCGCCGACCGGCAGATCCGCGCGTCGACACCGGTGATACCGGGTGTCTGCCGCTTCGGTTGCCCACGCCGCGACCAAGCCACCGGGCCGCAGCGGGTCAGGCCGTTCACCCGAACCAACGTGCCGTCGACATCCACGTGCTGGGCACCTACGGCAGCAACTGTCCGACGGAAGATGATCTTCAGGGTCTCCACATCAGCAACAACGACACTGCCACGGTGCCTGTTGGCCCCACCGCCCTCGCGCAGAGCCGTCTAGTTCGCAGGCAATCGGCCACCGAGACGGTCCCGCCGGCGAAGGCGCCACCAAGAGATCGCCATGCGATGCCACTGCCAAAGACATGCCCAGCGCCGCGAACTCCATGACGTCACGTCAGCCCTGGCTGCACTCAGCAGCCTTCTCCTGACCAGCGACAACAGCTGCCTGCAACGGGACTATCGAGGCGTATGCAGACGGGCAGAGGTCATGGGCCATCAGCCCACGAAGACAACTCTGCTCGATCCACATTCTTCCCCATGTGCCTTACGTGACCGACGCCTTCAGGCGCCGAATGACGGCACCCTGGCGAGCCGTCATCAACGGGTTCTCCGATCGCCGAGTGGCAGCAACTCGGCGGGCAAGGACAGTCGGGAATCAGTGCACATGCCTATCAACTTTCGAGACCAAGGGCGATTTGAAAAATGTCTACCGTATTCGTCAGGGTCTTCAAAACACCCGGCCTTCGCAAAAAGATACTCTTCACGCTGGGAATCTTGCTTCTCTATCGGTTGGGGCAGAACGTTCCGGTCCCTGGGGTGGATTATCGAAGCGTGACGCGGTGCGTCGAGGAGGGTGTCGGCAACGGCGGCCTCTTCGGCCTGATCAACACGTTCAGCGGTGGTGCGCTACTGGAGCTCACCATCTTCGCCCTGGGGATCACGCCGTACATCACGGCGAGCATCATCCTTCAACTGCTCACGGTGGTCATTCCGCGCCTGGAGGCGCTGAAGAAGGAGGGCCATGCGGGTACCGCGAAGATCACCCAATACACCCGGTACCTGACGCTGGGCCTCGCGGTGCTCCAGGGCGCCGCCCTGGTGGCCAAAGCCCAAAGCGGTGGGCTCTTCCCCACCTGTCAGGTCCGCGCCCAGATCGTCCCGGACACCTCGATCTTCCAGACCTCCGTCATGGTCATCACCATGACCGCCGGCACCGCCGTAGTGATGTGGCTCGGAGAGCTGATCACCGACCGCGGCATCGGCAACGGCATGTCAATCCTGATGTTCACCTCTCTCGCCGCCAGCTTCCCGACCAACCTGTGGGGGATCAAGAAGTCGGGCAAAATCCTGAGCGGCTGGGGCGAGTTCGCCCTCGTGATCGCGGTCGGCGTCTGCATGGTTTGCCTCGTGGTCTTCGTCGAGCAGGCGCAGCGGCGGATCCCGGTGCAGTACGCAAAACGAATGATCGGCCGCCGTTCCTACAGCGGCACTTCGACCTACATTCCGCTGAAGGTCAACCAGGCCGGTGTAGTTCCCGTCATCTTCGCCTCATCGCTGCTCTCCATTCCCGGTTTGATCGATCTCGGCGGTCACTCGAAGTCAGGATGGGCCCAATGGGTCGCCACCAATCTTGCCAGGGGTGACCAACCGATCCATCTGACGCTCTACTTCCTGCTGATCGTTTTCTTCGCCTTCTTCTACGTCGCCATCTCCTTCACCCCCAAAGATGTTGCCGACAACATGAAGAAGCACGGCGGGTTCATCCCCGGCATCCGGGCCGGCCGACCCACGGCCGACTACCTGGGCTACGTGCTCAACCGGATCACCTGGCCGGGAGCGCTCTACCTGGGGCTGATCGCCCTTGTGCCCACAGCGGCACTGGTGCTGTTCAACGGCAGCAATTTCCCGTTCGGCGGCACGAGCATCCTCATCATCGTGAGCGTCGGACTGGAGACCGTGAAGCAGATCGAGAGTCAGCTCCAGCAGCGCAATTACGAAGGGTTCCTTTCTCGAACGCCATGAGCGTCAGTCCTGTGACATGGATGACCGCGTTCCACTCGTCCTGGGTCAAGTCCGGAAATTCCTCCAGTACGCAGCTGGGGACAGGACAGCCACCAGCGCTCAGCACCACCGTCGCGAAGGCCGACCCCGAGCGGCTGAGGCACAAGCGCGGCCCTTGGTGGGGCTCCCCGGTGTGCAGCACCGCGATGCGCTGAGCGGCGTCCTTGTTGTCGGGTGTCTCCGACGCGAAGTTCAGGAGCGCGGTCCGCAGTTGCGCAGTGAGTTCGTCCTGGTGCAGGTCGGGGCGCTCCGAAAGGGCAGCCAGCGCCTGGCAGAATCGCGCTCTCGCCACCGACCGGGGCGGTCTCCGGGTGACCTGCACATGGTGGCCGGCATCGTCGGGCACAGGCTCGGGCTCCGGCTGAAGCCCCATGAGGACGAGCTTGGAGACCAGCAGTACGGCCTCCCACTCCTCCTGGCTCAGAGTCGGGCAACCCTCCTGCACCTGGGGCGGAAGGTCGCTCCGGTCCGCGTGCAGGAGCACGTCCGAGAGCGCTACGTCGTAGTCCGCAAGCCGAAGATCGAGGGTTCGCCCCCAGGGGTGGTCCTCAGCGCCGATGGTGACCAGTTCGACGCGCGATCGCTCGCCCAGCACCTCCGAAGCCAGTTCGCGCAGCGCGGTGGTGACTGCCGCACTGAGGTCGGCCTCGTGTACGTCACGCCTTGCGCCGACACACAGCAGGGCCTCGCGCAGGCGTCCGCGCGGCGATGACGGATTCATCGTCCCCTCCAGGTGATCCACCGCTTCCATGATGGGCGTACGCACGACGAGGTCGACCCCTTCCTCAGCCGCTGCCCGGTGTCAGCACCCACTTCGGCCGTTTTGTGTGCGGTGTGCGGTGTGCGGTGTGCGGCTCAGGCTGCTGCTGCCGCCGCTGCCGCAAGGACGCGCGGGGTCAGTGGGCGTCCCGCTGGTCGGCGGTCGGGAGGGGCGGCCCCGGGAGTGGGGGGCTCGTCGGGTCGGTGGGCCTGATCAGCAGAGCCGCGGCCAGGCCCGCGAGCAGGGTGATGCCGACCGACCACCACAGGGCATCGGTGCAGCCGTCCAGGGCTGCCTTGTTGATGACGGCCGCCACCTGTGGCGGAACCCCTTGCGCGCCGATGACTTGGCCGTTCCGGACCGCTTCGACGAAGGCCGGCGGCAAGCCGTGCACCGCTTCCAGTCCGGCGGCGACGGCCGAGGCGAGGACGCTGCTGAACAGCGCCGTGCCGAGCACTCCACCGACCTGGTCGGCCGAGCTGGTCATCGCCGCGCCCCCGCCGGAGTCCGGCGCGGCGATGCCGGCCGTCGCGAGGGAGAGGAGTGGCGTCAGGGCCATGCCGAGGCCGAAGCCGGCGAGGAGCATGCCGGGCAGGGCCAGGGTGGCGTACTCGCCGTCGGGCTTGAGGAAGATCAGCAGCAGCAGGCCGAGCGCGGTGAGCAGCAGGCCCGGCACGATCAGGTTGCGGGGCGATACGCGGTGGAGCAGACGGCCGGAGACCTGGGTGGAGCCGATGACGATCGCGGCGGCCATGGGCAGCATGGCCGTGGTGGTGGCGGTCGGCGAGTAGCCGCGGGCGTTCTCCAGGTACACCGTCAGGGTCGGGAAGAGGGCGAGCGTGCCGGCGCCGGCCAGGAGCAGGGTGAGGAGGGAGCCGAGGCGATTGCGGTCCCTGGTGAGGTACGGCGGTAGGAGCGGGTCGGCTGCCCTGATCTGCCACCGTACGAAGGCCAGGAGCAGGAGGATGCCGACCGTGAACAGGGCCAGGACCAGGAGGTCCGTCCAGCCGCGCGGACCCGTCTGGTGGAGGCCGTAGACGAGGGCGGCGATCCCGCCGGAGCCGAGCAGCAGGCCCGGCATGTCGAGGCGGCGGGTGCGGAGCGGGCGGTCGTGCACCAGGGTGGCCGCACCGATCACGGCGATCACGGCGAGGGGAACGCCGGCGTACAGGCACACGCGCCAGCCCAGGTTCTCGAGCAGCCATCCGCCGGTGAGCAGGCCCACCGTCGAGCCGCCGGCTGCGACAGCGGCGTAGACCCCGAATGCCCTGCCGCGTGCCCTGGGGTCGGTGAAGTTGGCCGCCACCAGGGCCAGTGCGGTCGGCGACAGCAGTGCGGCGAAGGCGCCCTGCAGGGCGCGGGCCACGGCCAGCGCGCCGGCGGTGGGGGCCGACCCGCCGATCGCGGCTGCCACCGCGAAGCCGACCAGCCCGATGATCAACATCCGTTTGCGGCCCAGCAGGTCCGCGAGATGCCCGCCGAGCAGCAGCAGCCCGCCGAAAGCCAGTTCATATGCGGTGAACGTCAGGCTCGGGTCGTCGGCGGGTAGGTGCAGGTCCCTCATGACGGACGGCGTCGCCATGTGCAGGGACACCGCGTCGAACAGCACGAACAGCTGCACAAGCGCGAGCACCGCCAGGCCCCACCAGCGCCTGGGATGCGGGGGCGGAGCGTCCTGGAGGTGGGGCGGGTAAGAGGGTGCGGGCCGGGCGTGGGGACCCTCGCCCGGGGGCGGTCCGAACCCCTGCGGGGGGACCAGGTGATCCGGGGTCGTGGGCACGTACGCAGGCAGCGGGGGTGTCGACGGCTGCGGGCCTCCGGACGGGACGCGCGGGTCCACCGGGGGCACCGGCGCGTCGGCGGGAGCGGCGCCGGGCATGCCGACGGCCGTCGCAGGGGCGTAGTCCAGCAATTGGGCCGCATGGCGGCCGAGTCGGGCCAGTACCGCGCCCGGCAGCCACTCCCCGTCCGTGTCCGCCGCCGTGCGGTCCGCGACCTGCTGGAGGGTGGGCCGCTCGGTCGGGTCCTTGTCGAGGCACTCGCGTACGAGATCGAGCAGCGATTCCGGTACGCCGGCCAGGTCCGCCTCCTCCTCGGCGATCCGGAAGAGGTGGGCGTTCAGCCCGGTCTCCGTGGCGCCGAAGAGCAGGCGCCCGGTGGCGGCGTGGACGAGGACGGCTCCCAAGCAGAACACGTCGCTGGCGGGGGTGAGTTCGAGGCCGCGCACCTGCTCGGGCGACATGAACCCGGGGGAGCCGATCAGCATGCCGGTGCGGGTGTGCAGGCTGTCCCCGGCGAGGGTGTCCATGGCCCGCGCGATACCGAAGTCGATCACGCGCGGCCCGTCCACCGTCACCAGCACATTGGACGGCTTGAGGTCCCGGTGGATCAGGCCCGCCCCGTGCACCGCCTGCAGGGCGAGGGCGAGGCGGTTGGCCAGCACCCGTACGGAGTTCTCGGGCAGCGGCCCGAAGTCCTTCGACACCACGGTGGTCAGGTCGGGCCCTGGGATGTACTGGGTCGCCACCCAGGGCACCGCGGCCTCGGTGTCGGCGTCGAGCACGGCCGCCGTCCAGGAGCCGCCCACCCGCCGGGCGGCCGCCACCTCACGGGCGAAGCGCCTGCGGAACTCCGGGTGCTGTGCGTGCTCGTCCTGGACGACCTTGACCGCGACGGTCCGGCCGGCCTCGGAACGGCCCAGATAGACCAGGCCCATACCGCCGGCGCCCAGGCGGGCGATCAGGCGGTACGGGCCTATGTGCGTCGGGTCCGAGGGGATCAACTGGTCCACGGGGGAAAGGTAATCCACGGTACGGGCCCCGGCACCGGGTTCCGCACTTCCTTTCCGGAAATGCCTGCGGCGATGCCGTGGTTCCCGAGGACGCGTCAGCCCGACGGACCGCTCGTCGCGTCCGTGAGCTGCGGAGTCCCGCACTCCGCACCGCTGCGCCACGCCGTGGGGCGCGATCCGCCGGAAGGGGCGCGCCGCCTCGGGCGGGAGCGGGGTGCTGCTCGCCCGGGGTCGACTGTGGGCCGTCGGCCTGTTCCCGCGCTGCGCATGCCGGGTCGGGGCACACTGGCCACATGCCCGAATTGCCCGAGATCGAAGCCCTCACCCAGTTTCTGGCCGGCCGTCTCGCCGACCGTTCCGTCGCCCGCGTCCACCCGGTCGCCGTCCATGCGCTGAAGACCTACGACCCACCGCTCACCGCCCTCGAAGGACGGGCGTTCGGCGAGGTGGGCCGGTGCGGGAAGTTCCTCGATCTTCCGGTCGGGGAGCTGCATCTGGTGCTGCACCTCGCCAGGGCGGGGTGGGTGCGGTGGAGCGACAGGCTGCCGGCGGGGCCGCCACGGCCGGGCAGGGGGCCGCTGGCGCTTCGGGTACGGCTGGCCGAGCCCGAGGACGGAGCGGGGTTCGACGTGACGGAGGCCGGGAGCCAGAAGCATCTCGCGGTGTATGTCGTACGGGATCCGCGGGAGGTGCCGGGCGTCGCGCGGCTCGGGCCCGATCCGCTGGCCGAGGGGTTCACGCCGGCGGTGTTCCGGGGGCTGCTGGCGGGAGAGCGCCGACAGATCAAGGGGCTGCTGCGCGATCAGAGCGTGCTGGCCGGGATCGGGAACGCCTACTCGGACGAGATTCTGCACGCGGCCCGGATGTCGCCGTTCAAACCGGCCGGCCGGCTCTCCGAGGACGAGGCGGCCCGGCTGTACGAGGCGATCGGCCGGACGCTCACCGACGCGGTCGAACGATCCCGGGGGCTGCCGCTCAAGGAGCTCAAGGCGGAGAAGAAGAGCGGGCTGCGTGTGCACGGACGCAGGGGCGAGCCCTGTCCGGTGTGCGGGGACACCGTCCGGGAGGTGTCCTTCAGCGATTCCTCGCTGCAGTACTGCCCCACCTGCCAGACCGACGGCAAGATCCTCGCGGACCGGCGGATGTCCCGTTTGCTGAAGTAGCGAGCGAGGGACATCCGCCGGTCGTGCCGGGCGGTTCGGCTGCCGGGCGGTTCAGCTGCCGGACGGGCCGGACGCCAGCAGCTCCCGCAGTTCGGCCACCGCCTCGCGGAGCCGGTCGGCAAAGGTCTCCATCTGTTCGGCCACCGCCTGTGGGGTGCTCAGGTAGAGGTGGAAGCGGTCGGGCAGCAGGACGTAGGCGACGCCGATACAACGGCTGCTGGTGGAGCCGAAGCCGAAGTACTGGATGTGGGCGGAGGGTGCGGAGCTGGTGCTCAGGTAGTCGTCGCGCATCGTCTGCCAGCCCGGGGTGCGGTAGAGGGCGGGCTGCTCGGTCACTCCGAGCTCCGCCCCGCGCCGCCGCTGGATCAGCTCCAGCTCCCACAGGTGCTGCTCGGGCGCCTCGCCGGCCTGGCACTCCTTGGCGCGGGCCACGTGCTTCCCGGCCGCGGCATGGAAGGCGGCCCGGCGGGTGTCCGCATCCGCCGCCGGGTCCTCCATCGCGGCGACGAACTCCTGGATCTCCGGGGTGACGACGCGCATCGCCTCGGTCCGGCCGTGCCGCCACTGCCGGGTGGCGATCGACTCGTAGGTGGCGCCGAGGTGTCCCTTGGCGCGCTGGTGGGCCAGCTGGTAGGCGAGCTGGACGAAGGCGTCCGGGGACGCCCCCAACGCCTTGGCCGCCGTGCTGCCGAAGTCGTCGAACGACACGGTCCGGGTCGCGGTGTCCTCACCGTACGCGGCGAACGCGGCGGCGGCGGAGCGCACTTGGGCGCGGAGGGGGCCGTCCAGCTCGAAGACCACCGGTTCCAGGGTCGGGAGCCCCTGGGAGCGGGCTCCGGAACGGCGGGAGTGTTCCTCGGCGGGGGTGCTGAGCAGGGCGTCGGTGAAGCTGAGGATGGTGGTCCCGTCCAGCTCGCAGTGCTCGACGTTGATGCCGGCCCGGCCGTCGGCGAAGACGACCAGGGACACGGCCTTGTCGAACCAGCGGTTGCCGCGGTCGCCGTACAGCAGCTGGTCGCAGGCGTCCTGGGTGTCCGCGGGCGCGAAGTCCTCGAGGCAGACGCAGAACAGCGCGGTCTCGACGGTCTCCAGCGCGTCGGCGTTGCCGGGGTGGCAGGCGCGCAGGGACTCCCGGGCGGCGGCCCACTCCGCGCGGGCCATGGTGGTGAGGTGGCCGACCGAGGTGTCCGGGCCGGCCGGTTCGGCACCGGCCTTCGTCACGGCGCGCAGGCCCGCTTCGAGGTCGTCGAGGCTGTGCGGGACCCCGTGCGGGCCGAGCACGTCCATCCGGAACATGCCACCGCGGAAGAACACCACGATGTGCCGGGCCGTCGACGGGCCCGGTGACTGTGCGCTGTACGGGCTTCGTACGGTGTCCTGTGCCGCTCCGGGGATCCGGGTGGTGGAGAACAGGTACGCGTTCTGCACCATGGACTGGGGCACACCGCGCTGCACCACCGGCGGAACGAGCTCCTGGTCGAGCTGCCGCTTGTAGTCGACGGCCCCGGCGATGAGCCCGGCCGCCCGCTCCGTCTGTGACTGCGGCCGCGCGGGGTCGGTGTCCTGGAACAGGAAGAAGAAGTTGGCGTTGAGCGCGATCCGGTCCCGGCGGCCCAGATAGCGGTAGGGCCAGAAGGTGTCGAGCCAGCTGTGGACGCCCTCGGCGGCGTCGTACTCCTCCAGCGCGGCCTGCAGCACCCGGCCGGGACCGCCGGGCCGGAGGAAGGCGGCCACCTCCGCCTCGGTCGCCGCCCGCTCGTCGGCGGTCAGCAGCGGCGCGGACCAGGCGAGGAACCTCTCACAGCTCGCCTCCAGCGGGGGCAGCGGCACCCGCGGCAGGCTGTCCTCCTGGGCGAACGTCGTCATGGCGGCCTTTTCCTGACAGGTATTCAATTCTGCTCTCTCGATTCCGGTCGTGGAGACCTGCGGTGTCACTCGTCCATGGTCATGCCGTCGCGCACGGTGCCAGGTGTTCCGTGGATCGTGGACCGTGGGAACCTGCGACGTGCCTGCGGCGCCGCGCGCCCGCGCCGCCCGTCAGTCGAGCAGCCGGTCGCCCCGGACGGCCCGGCCCTCCGCGGCCGTGTGGGCGGGCAGTACCCGGCCGAAGAGCTGCCGGGTGCGGGCCACGCTCCCGATGACGCCGGGGCGCTCGCTGTAGGCGAAGATCGCGGAGTGGCGCGCGGTCCCGCCCCGCACCGGACTCACCCGATGGAGGGCGTAGCGGCCCTTGAACAGCTGCAGATCCCCGGGGCGCAGCGGGAGGCGCCGGATCAGCCGCTCGCCCCGGCCGTCGAGTACGTCGCGGACGTCGTCGAAGTGCTCGTCGTGCGCGGACCTGATGTGCGGGCAGTACTCGAAGACACCGCCGTCCTCCGCCTGCCGGGTGAGCATGCTCACGGTGAACTCGTTGGTGTCGAAGTGCCAGGGGTGCTCCATACCGGGCGCGACGACGTTGAGCACCAGCCCGGAGAGCGGGTCCGCCAGTTCGTGCAGCTGCGGCAGCCCGAAGCAGCGGGCGATGAAGCCCTGGAACGCGGGGTCGGAGTAGAGCCGGCCGATGAGGGCTCCGGCGGGGATGCGGTCGCGGGGGACGAAGGCGTTGCCCCGCTGGAAGGTCCGCCGGCCGGGGTGGTCGCCGGGCAGCGTCGAGTCCACCGCGATGTTGTAGACGTTGACCGTCTCGACGTCGACGTGCGCCTCGGGGGCGAGGGCCGTGCCCTCCCGCTCCAGCGTCTCGCGGAGCGAGGGACGGATGAAGTCCGGCAGCACGGTGCAGCCGAGGGTGTTCAGCTCGCGCCGGGCGCGGGAGATCACGGCCCGCCCACGGGCACTGTCGAGATCCGGCAGGGGATACCGGTCGGGGTCGACCACCTGGTCCAGCGTGAGGGCTTGCGCAGTGCTCATTCGATCCTCTCCACGTGCGGGCAGACCGTCCCGAGCCGGATGCCGCCCGCGGCCCCGCGGCGTGTGCCGCCGGGGCCGCCTGCGGACAGCCCCTGCGCGCGCCGCGTGCCGTCGGGCCCGCTCCCCGGCTCTTCGGCAACTCCACTGATGAGTAGCAAAGTTGAAGCTCCCATAGTGCCGCCGTGTTGTCTGTGACTCGTGGCACTGCACGACGCGGCAACCGCGGCCGAGGGGAGGGCGGCGAGGAGGGGCGGGCGGGGGTGGCGACGAGAGGCGGGCGGTACGGGCGTCGGCCGGGGCGTCGGGGCGTCTCCCCTGCCGGTCGGCGGCTCGCGGAGCGGGGTGCCCGTCGCGGGGGGCCCGTCGCGGGAGGGGCGGGCTCCCTGGCGCGGCGGCGGGAGGGCGTCGCTCACATTTTATGCAACTTGTTGCACAAGCGGCTCGGGGTGGTCTACAACGTCTTGTGACGACCGCTGCCCGAGGAGGCGCACGATGAGCCCGTACCCGCACCTGATGAAGCCGCTCGACCTTGGGTTCACCACCCTGCCCAACCGGGTGCTGATGGGGTCGATGCACGTCGGCCTCGAGGAGGCCGAGAACGGGTTCGCGCGGATGGCCGCCTTCTACGCCGCCCGTGCGCGCGGTGGCGTCGGGCTGATGGTGACCGGGGGGATCGCGCCGAACGACGCGGGGCGGCCGTACGACGGCGGGGCGAAGCTCACCACCGAGGCGGAGGCGGCGCAGCACCGGACCGTGACCGAGGCGGTGCACGCGGCCGGGGGGCGGATCGCGCTGCAGATCCTGCACTTCGGGCGGTACGCGTACCACGAGGCTCTGGTCGCCCCCAGCGCGCTCCAGGCGCCCATCAGCCCCTTCACGCCGCATGCGCTCACCGATGACGAGGTCGAGCAGACCGTCGAGGACTACGTGCGGGCGGCGGAGCTGGCGCGGTCCGCCGGGTACGACGGCGTCGAGATCATGGGCTCGGAGGGGTATTTGATCAACGAGTTCATCGCGGGGGCAACCAACCGCCGCACGGACCGGTGGGGCGGCTCGTACGAGAACCGGACGCGGTTCCCGCTGGAGATCGTCCGGCGGACGCGCGAGCGGGTCGGTGCGGACTTCATCCTCATCTACCGGCTGTCGATGCTGGACCTGATCCCGGGCGGTTCGACGCTGGAGGAGGTCGTCGCGCTCGCCAAGGAGATCGAGGCGGCGGGTGCGACGATCATCAACACCGGCATCGGGTGGCACGAGGCCCGGATCCCGACGATCGTGACGTCGGTGCCGCGCGGGGCGTACACCTGGGTGACGAAGCGGCTGATGGGGTCGGTCTCCGTGCCGCTGGTGACCAGCAACCGGATCAACACCCCGGAACTGGCCGAGGAGCTGCTCGCCGAGGGGCGCGCGGACATGGTGTCCATGGCCCGGCCCTTCCTCGCCGATCCGGACTTCGTCGGGAAGGCGGCCGAGGGGCGCGCCGACGAGATCAACACCTGCATCGGATGCAATCAGGCCTGCCTCGACCACACCTTCAGCGGGAAGATCACGTCGTGTCTGGTCAATCCGCGGGCCTGCCACGAGACGGAGCTGGTGCTGTCGCCGACGCGGCTGGCCAAGCGGGTCGCGGTGGTCGGTGCCGGTCCGGCCGGGCTGGCGTGTGCCGTGTCGGCGGCCGAACGCGGCCATCACGTCACGCTGTTCGATGCGGCGCCCGAGATCGGCGGGCAGCTGAACATCGCCAAGCGGGTGCCGGGCAAGGAGGAGTTCGAGGAGACGCTGCGGTACTTCCGCAGGCAGCTCGCCCTGCACGGCGTCGAGGTGCGGCTGGGCACCGCCGTCACCGCCGCCGACCTCGACGGGTACGACGAGACCGTGGTCGCGACGGGTGTCACCCCGCGCGTCCCGGAGATCGAGGGGATCGACCACCCGAGCGTCGTCAGCTACCTCGATGTGCTGCGCGACGGTGCGCCGGTGGGTGAGCGGGTCGCCGTCATCGGGGCGGGCGGCATCGGCTTCGACGTCGCGGAGTTCCTGACCGATGCCGGCGACGGGGCGAGCCGGGACCCGGAGACGTACTTCCGCACCTGGGGCGTGGACACGGGGTACGGCGAGCGCGGCGGCCTGCGGGCGCCCGAGCGGCCCCGGGCCCCGCGTCAGGTGCATCTGCTCCAGCGCAAGGCGTCGAAGGTCGGCGCCGGGCTGGGCAAGACCACCGGGTGGATCCACCGTACGGAGCTCCGGCACCGGGGCGTGACGATGGTCGCCGGGGCGGCCTACGAGCGGATCGACGACGCCGGACTCCACCTCACCGTGGACGGTGTGCGCAGCACGCTGGCGGTGGACACGGTCGTCCTGTGCACGGGGCAGGAGCCGCGGCGGGAGCTGTACGAGGAGCTGCGGGCGGGCGGGCGGAGCGTGCACCTCATCGGCGGCGCGGATGTCGCCGCCGAGCTCGACGCCAAGCGGGCCGTGCAGCAGGGGACGGAGCTGGCGGCGACGCTGTGACCGGGGGCCGCGGTGCCTAGGATTTCCCCATGTCCCTTCCGCATGCGATTCTCACCGCCCTGCTCGAAAAGCCGTCGTCGGGGCTGGAGCTGACGCGCCGGTTCGACCGTTCGATCGGGTACTTCTGGTCGGCCACGCATCAGCAGATCTATCGCGAGCTGGGAAAGCTGGAGCAGGCCGGGTTCATTCGCGCGCTGCCGTCCGAGCGGCCGGCCCGGGGGCAGAAGAAGGAGTTCGAGGTGCTGCCCGCGGGCCGGGCGGAGCTGACGCAGTGGGCATCGCGCGAGCAGGACCCCAAGCCCATCCGGGATGCGCTGCTGCTGCGGATGCGGGCGGCGGCGGTCGTGGGGCGCGAGGGGCTTGAGGAGGAGCTGCGGCGGCATCTCGTGCTGCACCGGCGGCAGCTGGCGGAGTACGCCGAGATCGAACGGCGGGACTTCGGGGCGGCGACGGCCGACGCGGACCGGCTGCGGCGGCTCGTGCTGCGGGCCGGGATCGGACTGGAGACGTTCTGGGTGGAGTGGCTGGAGGAGGCTCTGGGAGAGGCCGCCGGGATGGGGTCGGGGCCCGGCGACTCCCCCGACGGCTCCGCCGCCGCCCCTCCCGGCGGGGGCGGGTGAGGCGCGGCCGGCCCCGGAGGACGTCCCGGAGCCGGCCGGCCTGTCGGCGCTGTCACAGGTGGGCGCCGCGTCAGCAGTTGTCGTAGAGGAGTGCCCGGACCAGGCGGCAGGTCGTGTCGGACGGCGCATGCACGCCGATGGCGGCGGCGGCGGTGCGGATCGTGCGGTTGTGGGCCTGCTCGGGGCGGTAGACGCCGCTGTCGAGCAGGGCTATCGCCAGCCGCATGGCCTTGAGGCGGCGGTTGTGGGATTCATACCGCTCGCGCGGCCAGCCGGCGGGCAGCGGCTTCTTGGCCGGCGGCTGCGCCGGGAGAGGTATCGAGACGAGTGTGGCAGCGGCCATCGGGGACCTCCTGGAGTGCTGGGCGAACCCTCATCGACTGGTTCCCATTCTACCGTCGGCCACTGACAAAAGCCTCTGGCCAGCAGCGATTTGAGGCCCCTGGCCGAGATCCGGCGGGAGCGTGCGGCGGCGGGTCTCAGGAGGCCGTCGCGGCGGCCCGCAGGCGGACCTTGTCGGGCTTGCCCACCGGGGTCAGCGGGATCGCGTCGAGGACATGGACGGCCGTCGGGACATAGAGGGCGCCCATGTGGGTTTCCACCAAGTCCCGGACCTCGGCGGGGCCGACCTCGCGGCCCGGGGCCGGGACGATCGCGGCGTGCACCTCCTCGGTCTCGTCCGCCGTGCGCACCCCGTAGACGGCGCAGTGGGCGATGGCCGGATGGGCGTGCAGCAGGTCCTCGATCTCCGCCGGGTGGACATGTCCGCCGACGACGATGATCAGGTCCTTGCTGCGGTCGACGAGGAAGAGATGGCCGTCGTCGTCCAGGCAGCCGACGTCGCCGGTGCGCAGCCAGCCGTCCCGGAGGACTTCGGCGGTGAGTTCGGGCTGTTTCCAGTAGCCGGACATCACGCCTGCGGAGCGCACATGGATCTCGCCCTGCTCGCCCGGCGGCAGTGTGCGGCCCGCCGCGTCCCGGATGGCGAGCTCCACGCCGGCCATCGGGCGGCCGACGGTGATCCGGCCGCCGGGCCCGGTGACGGTGTGGTCGTCCGGGCCCGCCTCGGTGATGGACATCGCCTCGGACTGGCCGTACCAGCCGTACAGGACGGGGCCGAAGGCGTCGAGGGCCTGCCGCAGCCGGGACGGGGCGGCGGCGCACCCGCCGTAGGTGATGCGGGTGAGCGAGCCGAGGTCGGTGGTGGGCAGGTCGGGGTGGTCCAGGAGGCGGTAGAGGAGCGGGGGCAGCAGCCAGAGGTGGGTGATGCGTTCGCGGGCGAGGGCGGCCAGGACGGCGGCGGGGTCGAAGGTGCGCTGGAGCACGACCGTGCCGCCGGCCGCGAGCGTGGCGTCGGTGAGGATCCCGGCGAGGTGCGCGAGCGAGGTGCAGACGAGCAGGCGGGGCGGGTCGCCGGCGGCCGGCATGCGGAGCGTGAGCAGGCGGGCGAAGGGGGCGTTCGCCATCCGGACGCCCTTGGGGATGCCGGTCGTTCCGCCGGTGTGGCGCAGGCACCAGTCGTCCTCGGGGCGGGCGGCGCAGGCGATGTCGGGGGTGGCGGGGAGCGCGGCGCAGGCGGCCAGGAGGTCGGGCCCGAGGGGGGCTTCCGGGTGCGCCGTGGCCGGAGAGGTGTCCGGGGCGGGCACCGGGCCGAGGGTCATGACCTCGGGGGCCGGACCCTGGAAGTGGCCGAGCAGCGCGCGTGCGGTGGCGCGCAGCTCCGGGTCGGCGAGGAGCAGGGCGGTGTCGGAGCTCTCCGCGATCCGGGCCAGCGTCTCGGGGGCCATGCCGACGTAGAGGAAGACCACGCGGGCGCCGACGAGGTTGGCGGCGTAACGGGCGGCGAGGACGTCGGGGCGGTTGCCGCTGAGGAGCGAGACGGTCCGGCCGCGGCCGATGCCGTGGCGGGCGAGGACGGCCGCCATGCGGTGCACGGTGGCATGCAGCGCACCGGCGGTGACCTCGGCGCCGTCCGCGTCGATCAGGGCGGGGCGGCCGGGGTCCCGGGCCAGGGCGGCGAGAAGGAGCTCCACGTAGCAGGCGGGGCCGGTGGCTTCGGCGGGGCCGGTATCGGCGGCGTTCGGGCCGGTGGCACGAGCTTCGGCGGCGCCGGGATCGGCGGCGTTCGTCATCGGGTGCGTCCCTGGGGTCGGCGGGGCGGGTGTCGTCCGGGCGCCCTCTTCGTCCGGTCGTCCGGGCGTCCGGACGAAGGGACGGTGCGGGCGAAGGGACGGTGCGGGCGCGCCGCCGATGCGGTGCGCGAGCGGCGCCGGACCGTTGCACTGACGACGTTAGAGCGGTGGCGTCATGCCTTCCACGACCGAATTCGCCATGTGCTCATGGCCGCCCGGGCATGAGGGACCGCCGAGAGCGGAAACGCGCCGCCCCGGGGCGCCGCGCTCTCCCGCTCGGCCGTCCGCTCACCCCAGCTCCGCCTCGGCCTGCGCCAGGATCTCCGTCACCCGCACTCCGAAGCGGACGTCGCAGGCGTGCGGGCGGCCCGAACGGGCGGCGGCGAGCAGGGCGTCGACGGCCCGGTGGAAGGCCGCTTCCGGGCCGGCCTCCCGGCGGGGCAGGGCGGTGGTGCCCGCGGTGCCGCGCAGGGTGACCGCGACGCCGGACGCGGGCCCGGGGGCGGTCAGGGCGAGCGTCACCGAGCTCGCCGCGCCGGACACATGACGCAGCGTCAGCAATACCGTGTCGGCCGGGCCGCGAACGGCGGTGACCGTCTCCACGTCCCCGAGGACCGGGAGCAGCACGGACAGGGCATGCGGGCCGACGTCCCAGAGGGCGCCCTTTTCGCGGCGCCAGGGCGAATCGGCGTACGGGCTGTCGCTGTCCTCGGCGAACACCGAGCCGAGCCAGTCGGCGTGCGCGGTGAACCAGCCGCCGGCGGAGGCCTGGGCGTCGATCCAGGCGCCCTCCCGCTCCCCGAAGCGCGCGGTGAAGAAGACCACCGAGGCGGCGCCCGCGCGCTCGGCGGCGCCGGCCACGGCGCGGGCCTCGGCGGCCGTGGTGGCGACCGGCTTGTCCAGGAGGAGATGGCAGCCGGCCTCGGCGGCCCGCACCGCCAACTGCGCCTGGACGGACGGCGGGACGGCGAGCGAGACCGCGTCGCAGTCGGCGAACAGCTCCTCGGGACGGTCGTGGACACGGGTGCCGTGGGTCCTCGCCAGCTCGGCGGCGGCCGGCGGTCTGCGCCCCCAGACGCCGGCGAGCTCGACGCCGGGGTGGGCGGCGAGGACGGGGGCGTGCACGCGCCGCGCCCAGGGGCCGGTGCCCAGGAGTCCGATGCGCACGGCCGGATTCAGGTCCACACTCGTCATGCGGCCAGTGTCCCGCGCTCCGCTGACAACGGCCCGCCGACGCGTAATTCCGGTGCCCGCGCGGCAGCACGGATGCTAGGTTTCCCCGGCCGGCCGCGGGACTCCGGTGCGACTTCCGGACCTGCTCTGCAAAGCAACGATTCGCTGTTCGCGCCCCCATTCCCCGGCCGGCTCTCGCTACGGGGGGCGACATGGCGGCAGGCACCGCACCGGCGCACGCGCACGACGACACTCATGCGGACACACCCGTGGGCACACCCGCGGATCTGGTGGCGGCCGAGGACGTGCTGCTGTTCGTGAACGCCGCGATCACCTCCACCGGGCAGCGGGAGTTCCACTCCGACGAGCACGCACAGCACATGTCGCTGGACTTCCTGCACGAGTACGTCCGGGTCAACTACCGCACCCTGTACGCCGCATCGCTCGCCCTGGACATCAACGACCACAACGCGGCGCTGATCGTCCGGCGGCTGCTGGAGACGGCAGGCGAGGCGAGCGCCGAGGAGCGGCGCGCGGAGGGGCGGCTGATCGCGGCCCGGCTGGCGCGGCTGCCCGCGCCGCGGGTGTACCGGCTCTTCCGTGCGCTGCGCGCCGCCCGGGTGAACAACCGCCGCACCCGGGCCATCATGCGCGACTGGCTCGCCGCACGCCCCGACCCCTCCCTGGACGCCGTCAAGTACCGTGCCGGCCTCAAGTGCGCCGTGCGCCACGTCCACCTGACGCTGGACGGCGCGCGGCACGGCGACGGCGAGCTGGGCGACTTCCTCTTCGCGCCGGGCCGCCGCAAGCACTTCGCCACCCCGCTGCTGGACGCCTGGCGGCGGGCGCACTACGAGCAGGGAGCCCTGTACGAGCTGCCGTTCACGGTGGCGGAGGGCTTCGCGGCGCGGCGCGGCATCGACCGCCGCGTCTTCCTGGAGCGCATCGCGCCCCGGATGACGCGGCTGGAGCGGCTGCGGGTGCAGGAGTCGGCACGGGCGCACCGTGCCGACGTGGACCGGGACCTCACGGGGATGCCGCTGACCCGGCTCGCCTCGTACGTCCTGGGCCTGTCCCTCGACGACCGGGTCGCGCGGCGCGCCGAGCTGACCGGTGCGCTGCGGGCCGCGGCGCGGCGCACGGCGGGCGCGCAGGCCGGGACGTGGGGCCGGGTGGCGGCCGTCCTGGACGACAGCTTCTCGGCGGGCGGTTCGCGGCAGAAGCGGCAGCGGCCGCTGGCCGTCGCACTGGCCTGCCACTTTCTGCTGGAGGCGCTGGCCGGGGCGTATCTGCCCGGGTGGACGTCGGGGCGGCAGGACGCCCTCCTGGCCTATCCCTACGGGCCGACGCCGCTCGGGATGCGGCTGCTGGACGCGCTGGAGTTCGCGCCCCAGCGGCTGGTGATCGTCTCGGACGGGTGGGACAACGCGCCGCCGGGGCTGGCCGGTGAGGTGCTCCGGGCCTGGCGGACCAGCCTGGATCCCGAGGGCCGGACGGCCGTCGTCCACCTCAACCCGGTCTACGACGCGGAGGACTTCGCCGTGCGGCGACTGTCGCCCTCGGTACCGACGGCGGGGGTGCGCAACGCCGAGGACCTGCCCGCGCTGGTGCAGCTCGCGCGGTTCGCCGAGGGGCGTACCGGGGCGGCGGAGCTGCGGGCCCATCTGGCGGGCCGGGTACGGCAGTTCCTGGCCGAGGGGGCGGACGGCGGGCGCCGGGAGCGGGGCGGTACGGCATGAGCGGGCTGGATCTGGACGGACTGCGGACGGGCCCGGCGCAGGTGTGGGGCGCCGTGCGGCTGGTCCCGCTGCTGCGGGCGGAGCCGGTCGCCGATCTGCGCCTGCACCGCGAGGTCCATGACGCGGGGGTGACCACGGTCTCGGCCGGCGGCCGCTCCTCGTACACCGCGTACATTCCGCACGGTTTCGTGGCGAACTGGACGGGTGACGGGACGCCCGCCGCCGCGTACGGCACCCAGCTGGGTGATCAGCGCGCCCCGGTGGACTGCGCGCCGCTGCATCTGGTGCGGCGGCAGCCCGGGTCCCGCCGGTCCGGCGGCGGGGCGGGCGCGCTGCGCTTCCTGCCGCTCCATCTGGCACTCGACGGCTATCTGGCGCTGCACTTCGGGGGCCCGTCCGTGGTGTGGGAGGAGTGGACACGGCGGGCGGTCCGCGAAGGGCTGTCGCCGCGCGCCGAGACGGCCTACCGGGGCGGGGTGGTGCGCGGCCTCGGCGATGCGCTGCGGATCTTCGAGATCCATCCGGGCCAGTGCGGGGTGCTGGTGTACGTCGCCGACGCCCTGGCGTCCGCCTTCGTGGTGCCGCATCCGGACGACTACCGGGCCCTGCACCCCTCGCTGCTGCACGACCTGTACGGCGAGCTGATCTATCAGTACGGCCGGTACGGGCCCGATGCGGTGCCGGATCTCCCGGTGCGGATCGATCCGGCGTACATCGCGTCGGTGGCGGACCTGCGGGCCGTGGCGGACCGGCGGCAACGCGAGTGGGAGGCGCAGCACCACGACCTGATGGCGGGCGACCTGCTGGACGAGTCGTACTCCGTGCGCCAGGTGTACCGGATGGGGCGCTTCCGGCTGTCGCGGTTCCGGCCGCCGTTCGCGCTGCACCGCACCCAGCACATCGGCGAGATGATCACGGACGGCAAGGGCCGGGTCGCGTATCTCAAGACGTTCCGGCTCTCCGACAAGCAGGTGCGGCGCGGCCACGTACTGGACCGGCTCGCGGTGCACGACTGGCACATCGGGGCGACGGCGGCGGCGATGGGGATCGGCGCTCCGGAACTGCTGCGGCGCATCCACCATCTGGGATTCACGGGGCTACTGAAGGGCGACGTCTGAGGTTTTCGCACCCAGAAGCCGATCGCACCCATGAAATGCCAGGCCGCGAGCACGGTAGAGGGTGACAATCGAAGGATGTCCGATTGAGTAACCCGCGGTTCACATACGAGCAACGGACGGGAAACGGCTGCTTGCGAGAGTGCATCGGTACGCCCGCACGCGTACCCGCACCTACCCGTATTTGAGGACCCCGTGACCATCAAGGCCGAGTACATCTGGATCGACGGCACCCAGCCGACCGCCAAGCTCCGTTCCAAGACCAGGATCCTTGCCGACGGCAGCAAGCTGCCGCGCTGGGGCTTCGACGGATCCAGCACCAACCAGGCCGAAGGCCACTCCTCGGACCTCGTCCTCGAGCCGGTGTTCAACTGCCCCGACCCGATCCGCGGCGGCGACCACCTGCTGGTGCTGTGCGAGGTCCTGCACACCGACCTGACGCCGCACGCCACCAACAAGCGTGCCCTGCTGCGCCCGGTGGCGGAGAAGTTCGCCGGCCAGGAGCCGATCTTCGGCATCGAGCAGGAGTACACCTTCCTCAAGGGCGACCGCCCGCTCGGCTTCCCCGAGGGCGGCGGCTTCCCCGCCCCGCAGGGCGGCTACTACTGCGGCGTGGGCGCCGGCGAGATCTTCGGCCGGGAGATCGTCGAGAAGCACCTCGACCTGTGCCTGGCGGCGGGCCTCGGCCTGTCCGGCATCAACGCCGAGGTCATGCCGGGCCAGTGGGAGTTCCAGGTCGGCGCGCTGGCGCCGCTGGAGGTCTCGGACCACATGTGGGTGGCGCGCTGGCTGCTGCACCGCGTGGCGGAGGAGTTCGGCGTCACCGCGTCGCTCGACGCCAAGCCGGCCAAGGGCGACTGGAACGGCGCGGGCGCGCACTGCAACTTCTCCACCCGCGCGATGCGCGAGGGCTACGACGCGATCATCACCGCGTGCGAGGCGCTCGGCCAGGACGGCAAGCCGCTGGAGCACGTCAGCCAGTACGGCACCGGCATCGAGGAGCGACTGACCGGAGCCCATGAGACCGCCCCGTGGGACGCGTACTCCTACGGCGCCTCGGACCGTGGCGCCTCGGTGCGCATCCCGTGGCAGGTCGAGGTCGAGAAGAAGGGCTACATCGAGGACCGGCGACCGAACGCCAACGTCGACCCGTACGTGGTCACGCGGCTGATGGTGGACACCTGCTGCACGGAGCTGGCGCGGCGCGAGCAGGTCTGAGAGAGCCCGGCGGGCGCACCGCCGGGGCCGATGTGAAGGGGCCGGAAGGCCGGACCGGGGTGGTCCGGCCTCTTCGCATGTCCGGCGGCCGAGCCCCGGGCCCCAGGTCGGGGCCGGTTGTCAGTGGCGGGTGGCACGCTGTGGACATGCTTGCGATCACCGTCACCACCGAGACCGGGCCGGAGCTCTCCCGCCCGGCCCCCGCCGAACTGGCCGCCGTACTGCGGCGGATCGGCGCCGACGCCGACCACTTCGCGGTGGTGGAGCGGATCCCCGCGGACGACCAGCGGTTCGTGCAGGTGTGGCGGGACGGCGACGGGCCGTTCACCGTGGAGTACCGCGAGGGCGGGCCGCAGGCGCATTTCCGCGCCGAGAGCACCGATGCCGACCAGGTCGCAGCGGTGTTCCTGGACTGGGCACGGGGCGGGGAGTCCTGGCGCACGGCGCTCGGCTGGCAGCCGCTGGACCTGGTCTCGACGCCCGGCCTCGCCCCGGAGACCCGCGCGGCGGCCGAAGAGAAGGCCCGCCGGAGCATCCGGTCCGGGTTCTGGGGCTTCCACGACGTCGCGCGCAACGTATCGGAGTCCTTCGAGCCCGACGAGGTCCCGCTCGACGACGCGGCCCGCATCGTCACCGGCCTGTGGGAAGAGCGCCTCGCCGAGCAGGCCGGCTGGCCCGAAGTGACCGACGCGGACCGGGTCGTCGAGGTGTTCGCCGCGCTGGGGCGGCAGGGGCTGACGGCACGGATGAACTTCAGCTGCTGCAGCGGCTGCGCACTGGCCGAGATAGGCGCCGAGCGCGCCGAGGGCGACCACGGCTTCGTCTTCTTCCACTACCAGGACACCGAATCGCTCGCGGACGGCCACGGCCTCTCGGTCCGCTACGGCTCCTATGCGGACTCCGGGCGCGACCGGGCGGAGGTCGGGCGCGCGGTGGTGGCCGCGCTGACCGGGGCGGGGCTGCCGGCGGCGTGGGACGGCGATCCGGACAAGGTCATCGACGTCGCCCCGCTGGACTGGCGCAAGCGGCTCCCGGTGAGGGCCTGAGATGCGGGCGGCCCCGAGGCGGCCGGCCCTCCCCTGGGCAGCGCCGCTGTACACCGCGGCCGTCCAGCTCGGCGCGTACGCCACCGGGCGGCTGCCCGCGCAGCGGCGCACCCAGCTGCTGCGCCGGCACTCCACCAATGTCGCCAACCTCCACGCCGGGCGGTGGTGGACGCTGGCCACCAGCGCGGCGTTCGTCGAGGAGCCGCTGCCGGTGGCGTACGGCGCCGCACTGGTGGCCACGCTCGGTACGGCCGAGGCCCGTTGGGGCACCGCACGCGCGGCCGGGGTGTTCGCGGCCGGGCACGTCGGCGCCAGCCTGCTGGTCCACGCGGGGCTGCGCCACCGGGTCCGGGTGGATCCGCCCGACGCGACCGCGCGGGCCGTGGACGTCGGCGCCAGCTACGGCTTCCAGGCCACGCTCGGCGCGCTCGCCGCCGCCGTGCCGCACCGGGGCGCGCGGGCCGCGGCGACGGCGGGGCTGCTGGCCCTGGGGGCCCTGCCGGTGCTGCGCCGGGGGCGGACCTTCACCGACGCCGGCCACCTGACGGCGCTCGCGCTCGGGCTGGCCATGGGCACCGCGCTGCGCGGCCGCGGGCCCCGTCCGACGCCCGGACGACCGTCCGCGATACCGAAGCCCACGTGATGTCGGTCAACTCCGTTCCCCATCTCCTCGACCGTCTGGTTGAATAGGGCCATGGCCAGCCTTCTTCACAGCGCGACGGGTCGCAGCGACCTCGAGCCTTTCTGGCCGTCCCGGCAGGCGCACTCTTTCGACCGTCTGTGTTGCCGCGCATACTGAGCGCGGGCCCGCACACGCCTCACCGACGCTGCTGACCGGCGTCCCCAGCCCTGCCCGCGCGCATGACGTCCCCGACGCCCCACTGCGCGAAAGAGCTGATCCCGATGACGAACCTCCGTACCCTGCCCGCCACCTCCGCGACGGCAACTCTCTCCGCCCCCGCCGCCCCGCCCCGACACCGATTGCGCGCCGTGGCACCTGACGAAGTACCGCCCGTGGCCGAGCTGTTGAACGCCGGTGCGACCTGGCTTCCGGCACCCCGGCACAGCCTGCCCGTCCTGCCCGGTCAGCCCCCGATGGTCGGCTACCTCGTCCTCGTGCCGGCCGAGCAGACCGCGGAGGCCCAGATGACCGCCGGGTCCACCGACGGGCCCGCGGCCGCCACGACCGGCGACGCGGTCGTGCGGATCGACCCCGAGCAGCGCAGCGTGCAGGTCCAGGGCCGGCCGCTGGACCTGACGTACCTGGAGTTCGAGCTGCTGGCCCACCTGGTGGCCCATCCGCACCGGGTGCACACCCGCGACCAGCTGGTGACCACGGTGTGGGGGTACGGCCACGTCGGCGACGGCCGCACCGTCGACGTCCATGTCGCCCGGTTGCGCCGCAAGTTGGGCGCCGAATTCCGGTCGTCGATCGTGACGGTACGGCGGGTCGGCTACAAGTACGTCCCGAGCGTGTAGGGCGGCGGGACGGGTCAGACCCCGTCCCGCGCCTGACGGCACACACCCGGCGGGGCGGGGACCGCTCCCCCGCCCCGCCGGCGCAGGACCGCCGCACCCACCGCGACCAGCAGCCCCGCCCCGGACGCCAGCAGCAGCGCGCGCACCGGGGAAGCGGTGAGCGCCGCACCGCCGAGCCCGCCGAGCGCGGTGCTGAACAGCGCCCAGAGCGTGGCGCCCAGCGCGTCCAGCAGCACGAAGCGGCGCAGCGGAAAGCCCGCGCCACCGGTGCAGAGCGCGGCGACCACCCGACCGCCGGGCAGGAAGCGCCCGGCGATGACGAGGGTGGCGGCATGCCGTTCGACCATCGCCCGGGCCCGCCGCATCCGGTCCCGGCCGCGTGCGCCGCGCAGCAGCCGGGTGGTGGCGCGCGGTCCGGCACGGCGGCCGACGGCATACCCGAGGCAGTCGCCCGCCAGTGCGCCGGCCGCCGCGACGGCGGCCAGCAGCGCGAGCTGCGGCGGGCGGGGGCCGATCAGCACGGCCACGCACACCACGGTGGTCTCGCTCGGCATGAACGGCAGCAGCGCGTCGAGGCCGGACACCAGCAGGACGGTCAGCCACAGCCAGGGCGAGTCCAGCATGCCCCGGAGCGGTGCGGCGAGCTGGTCCAGCTGGTCAACCATGCCGGTCTGCCATCGGTTGCGGCGTGCGCCGCGGCGCCGGCACGCCGGGCGCACCCGTCGGGAGTCCGGTCCGCACCCGGCCGCCCAGCACGGCGTGCTCCGCCAGGGCCGCCAGCTCCCGCCGGTCGAGCCCCACACCGGCCACCGCCGGATGGGCCGTGACGCGTACGGCCAGTGCGCGGGCCGTGAGCACCCGGCGCAGCGAGGCGGCGAAGGTGTCCTCGCCGCAGAACGCGGCCACCGTGCTGGGGCCGCCGCCCTGGGTGTAGCCGACCGTCACCGGCCGGACCGGGGCGCCCGCGTCGAGAGCGGCCTGGAAGGTGGCCCGGCGGAAGGCGCCCGGGCCGGCGGTGCACCAGGTGGTGGCCTGGGGGAAGACCGCGACCGACCGGCCGGAGGCGAGCAGTTCGGTCAACTCGGCGACGGCGTAGGGGAGCCGACGGGGATCGGTGCGGTCGATGAAGTGCGTACCGGCCCTGCGGGCGAGACCGCCGACGACGGGCCAGCCGCCGACCTCGCGCTTGGCGAGCAGCGTGACCGGTTCGACCGCGAGCAGCGCCGGGATGTCGAGCCAGGAGATGTGGTTGACGACGACGAGGGTGCCGGGGCCGCCGGCGGGCACGGTCAGGCCCTGGCCCTGGCCCTGGCCCGGGGCGGCGGGTCCGCCGGCGTCCGCGCAGCCCGTCCCCTCGCGCCGTATCCCCAGGGACGCGAGCAGGGCGCGGGCGTGGGTGCGCAGCCGTACCGGCTCGTCCGCCCGTCCGCCGTCCGTCAGGGCGCGGCGTACCGCGTGCGCGAACGCGGCGAGGCGGCGGGCGGTCAGGGCCGCCGGGACCCGGGGCAGGGTGTGCACGGCGCAGGCCGGGGTGCAGTCGGACCGGATGTCCCAGGGGCCCCTGACCGCGGCCGCGGCCGCCGCTGCGGCCGTCATCGCTCCCCCAGGAAGAAGCGGCGGTAGCGGTCGCCGAGGCGTTCCATGTCCAGGACGACGAAGAAGTCGGCGACGTCGAAGGCCGGGTCGTGGGCGGGCGCGCCGCAGATGACGGCGCCGATGCGCAGATAGCCGCGGAGCAGCGGTGGCAGCTGGGCGGCGACGGGGCGTTCGGGAAGGGGAACGGCGGGGCGCCAGGGGTGGTGCGGGGTGACCTGGAGCTCGGGCGGGGCGGCGTAGCGGGTGCGGCCCAGTTCCCAGGCGTGCGCCGCCGCCGTGCCGCCGTCGGCGAGCGGGACGGAGGCGCAGCCGGCGAGGTAGCGGTGGCCGGAGAGCAGGGTGTAGCGGGCGAGGGCGGCCCACATCTGGTTGATGACCGCGCCGCCCCGGTGTTCGGGGTGGACGCAGGAGCGGCCCGCCTCGATCAGCGAGGGCCGCAGCGCGTCCAGCGCGCCGAGGTCGAACTCGCCGTCGGAGTACAGCCGGGGGCTGCGGCCCGGCGGCAGCAGCCGGTAGGTTCCGACCACCTCACCGGTCTCGGTGTGGGTGACGACGAGGTGGTCGGCGAGGTCGTCGACGGCGTCGATGTCGTGGCCGGCCAGCGGTGAGTGCAGGGTGGCGCCCAGCTCCTCGCCGAAGACCCGGTGGCGCAGGCGCTGTGCGGCGCGGATCTGGTCCTGGGTGTCGGCGATCACGGCGGTGTAGGCCGGGGCAGCGGGCGGGCCGGTGACGGGAGAGGCGGGGGTGGCGGGGGTGGCGGGGGTCGGGGTGGCGGCGGACGCGGTCGGTGCCAAGCGCATGGGAGGCCTCCTCGAGACGGTGGTGGGTGCACCCCCGAAACGGCGGTGCGTACCCCTATGACCTGGCCTTCTCTACGCGCCAGACTGTCCCCGCGCCCGGCGGCCGGGGGCGTGAAGCCCAGGGAGCGTACGGATGAGGGTCCGCAGAACACTGGTCGCCGCGGCCCGCGGGTCCCTGCGTGCCCGGCCGCCGAACCGGCGGCTGCTCGCCGTCCCGGCCTACTTGGACCGCGACCGGCCGCCCGTTAGCGTGCCCCACGCACGGGTCCGTTGTAACTGCCGAGCAGTGGGGGCACACGTGAGCCAACCGTCACGACGCGCGCTGTTGGGAACCGCCGGAGCGATCGGTGCGAGGGCGGCGCTCGGCGCCGCGGCCCCGGCCACGGCCGCCGGGCCGCCGGTGCCCGGGCCGGAACGGGTGGCCACCTTCGACACCGCCCCGGCGCGGGCCGCGCTGGAGCGGCTGCTGCCCGGCCACGCCGAGCAGTTCCACCTGCACCGGCTGGCCCCGGACGACGGCACCGACCGCTTCCGCGTCGACGGCCGGGCGGGCCGGATCACCGTGGCCGGGACCACGCCCGCCGTCCTGCTGACCGGCGTCCACTGGTATCTGAAGTACACCTGCCGGGCCCACGTCTCCTGGGCCGGCGACCAGCTGGACCTGCCCGCCCGGCTGCCCGCGCCCGCCCGGCCGGTCGAGCGCGCCACCGGCCTGCCGCACCGCTTCGCGCTGAACGACACCCACGACGGCTACACCGCCCCGTACGCCGACTGGGCACACTGGGAGCGGATGATCGACGTCCTCGCGCTGCACGGCGTGAACGAGGTGCTGGTCACGCCCGGCACCGAGGCCGTCTACCACCGGGTGCTGACCGATTTCGGCTACTCCGACGCCGAGGCCCGCGGCTGGCTGCCGGCACCCTCGCACCAGCCGTGGTGGCTGCTGCAGAACATGAGCTCCTACGGCGGCCCCACCAGCGGCGAGCTGATCGCCAAGCGGGCCGCGCTGGGCCGCCGGATCACCGACCGGCTGCGCGACCTGGGCATGCACCCCGTACTGCCCGGCTACTTCGGCACCGTCCCGGACGGTTTCGCCGCCCGCAACCCCGGCGCCCGGACCGTCCCCCAGGGCATCTGGTCGGGTCTGCGGCGCCCCGACTGGCTGGACCCGCGGACCGGGGCCTTCGCCGAGGTCGCCGCCGCCTTCTACCGCCATCAGCACCAACTACTCGGCCCCGCCGACCACTTCAAGATGGATCTGCTGCACGAGGGCGGCGATCCGGGTGACGTCCCCGTCCCGGACGCGGCCCGCGCCGTGGAGAAGGCGCTGCGCACCGCGCGTCCCGGCGCCACCTGGGTCATCCTCGGCTGGCAGGGGAATCCGCGGCGCGATCTGCTGGACGCCGTCGACCACGATCGGATGCTGGTCGTCGACGGCCTCAGCGACCTGGAGACGGTCACCGACCGGGAGCGGGACTGGGGCGGGGTGCCGTACGCGTTCGGCTCCATCCCCAACTTCGGCGGCCGGACCACCATCGGCGCCAAGACCCATATGTGGGCGAAGCGTTTCACCGCATGGCGCGACAAGGAGGGCAGCCGGCTCGCCGGTACCGCCTACATGCCGGAGGCCGCCGAACGCGATCCGGCCGCGTTCGAGCTGTTCGCCGAACTGGCCTGGCGGGAGCGCCCGGTGGACCGCACCGCGTGGTTCGAGGGCTACGCGGACCTGCGCTACGGCGCCCGCGACGACCACGCCCGCGCCGCGTTCGCCGCCCTGCGCACCAGCGCGTACGCCATCGACAGCGCGGACGGCCGCCCGCACGACTCGGTCTTCGCCGCCCGCCCCGACCTCGCCGCCCGCTCCGGCACGCGCTACGCCACCCACACCCCGGCCTTCGACCCGGCGGCCTTCGACACCGCCTTCGCGGCGCTGCTGGCCGTCCGCCCCGGGCTGCGCGGCAGCGACGCCTACCGCCACGACCTGACCGACGCCGCCCGGCAGGCCCTCGCCAACCGCTCCTGGCAGCTGATCGGACAGCTTCAGGACGCCTACCGCCGCAAGGACCGGCCGACCTTCCGGGCGCTGGCGCGGCTGTGGCTGGAGCTGATGCGGCTGAGCGAGGAGGTCACCGGGGCCCACCGCCGGTTCCTGCTCGGGCCCTGGCTGGCGCAGGCCCGCGCGATGGCGTCCGGCGACGCGGAGGAGGCGCGGCTGGAGCACAGTGCCCGCGCCCTGATCACCACCTGGGCGGACCGGGCCACCGCCGACGGCGGCGGGCTCGCCAACTACGCCAACCGCGACTGGCACGGCCTGATCGGCGACGTCCATCTCCCGCAGTGGCGGGCGTACCTGGACGAGCTGGAGGACGCGCTGGCGGCGGACCGGCCGCCCGAGCCCTTCGACTGGTACGCGCTGGAGGAGCCCTGGACCCACCGGCGCGACGACCACCCGCTGCGGCCCACGGCCGACCCCCACCGGACCGCCCGCCGGGTCTACGCCGTCCTCGCCGCGGCCCCCTTCCAGGGCACCCTCACGGTCGGCGCGGATCCGCACACGCTGCCGCCGGGCGGCCACGCCACGGTGACCGCGGCGCTGCGCAACGTCAACGGCCTGCGCGCCACCGGCCGGGTCGACTTCGCCCTGAGCGGCGTCGAGGCCACCGCCGACGGGCCTCTCTCGCTGCCGTCCGTCCCGCCCGGCGGCACCGGCGAGGCACGCTGGCGGGTGTCGGCCCCCGCCGGGCCGCCGGGGGGTCCGCTGGAGCCGTTGCCGTACGGCCTGACGGCCGAGTACGGGCCCCAGGGCGAGCCCCGGGTCCGGGCCGTGCGGCACGGCACGTTCTTCGTGGCCGGTCCGCTGGACGAAGCGCTCGAGACCGTCACCACCAATGCGGCGGTTTTCGGCCAGTTGGACGGCCGTTTCGCGATCGACGGGGCGGGGGGCGACCTGTGGAAGGGCACCGCGGAGTTCGGGGCCGTCTACCGGGCGGGCGCGCTCGGCACGGGCGGATCGGTGACGGTGGACGTGACCCGCCAGGACGCCACGGGCCCGTGGGCCCGCGCGGGCGTCATCGTGCGCAACCACCTGGGTGCGGCCGCCTCCCCCGGTTTCGTCAACCTCTCGGTCACCCCCGCCAACGGTGTCGTGCTCTCCTACGACTCCACCGGCGACGGCACCCTGGACACCTACCGCCGCCTCACCGGCGTCACCGCCCCCGTCCGGCTCCGGCTGACCCGGGGCCGGGACGACGGGCGTTCGGGCACGTACACCGGGGCCTGCTCCACCGACGGCGGCGGCACCTGGCGCGAGATCGCCACGGTGAGCGTTCCCGGGGCCGCCGCGGAACAGGACGCCGGGCTGCACCAGTGCGCCGCCAACTCCGGTACCGGGGAGCGCGGTACGGCGGAATTCGGCCGCTGGATGCTGTCCTGACCACGGCGTACCCTGACCCCGAACGGATCACGAGCGAGGGGACACCGGCATGGGTACCGCAGCTGACAAGGAGTGGCTCTACGGCCTCGACATCTCCGATGCCGTCTGGCAGCGGCCGCCCGGCGACGCCGAGGAGGCCGTGGAGATCGCCTTCCTGGAGCGCGGCGCGGTGGCGATGCGCAACTCCACCGAGCCCGAGGTGGTCCTGCGCTACACCGAGGCCGAGTGGCGCGCCTTCGTCCTGGGTGCGCGGGACGGCGAGTTCGACCTGACGTAGCACCGGCCGGCGGCCCGGTCACCCGTGCGGGCGAGCTCTCGCCCCCGGGTGACCATCACAGGATTCACTCGTTTCACCGAACGTGGAGCAGCAGCAGGCGACATCCCCGCGTCCGGACCGCACCCCCTCGGGCAGTTTCGCCGACATCGGTGCGGCCATCGATGTCGAGCAGGCCGAGGCGGCCCTGGTCGAGCACTATCCGCGGCTGGTGCGGCTCGCCTACCTCGTGCTGCCGTCCGGCCGGGGCCGCGGCCGGCGGGTGCTGACCGCGCACGCGGTGGTGCAGCGGGCCCTGCCGCGCCAGCAGTCGTCCGCCCGCGGCGCCGTCCTTGCCGCCCCGGGCGGCGGCAGCGCCGGTGACGCCGATCCCTGCTACGTCTTTCTGCGCGGGCGGGTGCTCAGGGCCGCGCTCGCCGCCGGGCGGTCCCGGTGGCGGCCGCCGTCGCCACTCCCCCAGGTCTGGGGCCTGCGGCTCTTCCCGCGCTCCGGCGGCGCCGACGAACTCGCCCTGGACCAGGCGCTGTCGGCGCTGTCCGGGCCCGGCCGGGCGGCCTTCGTCCTGCGCGATCTGGAGGGGCTGACGCCGCCGGAGGCGGCCCGCGTCCTGGAGGCCGCCGGGGTGAGCGGTGTCCCCGAGGCGCTGGCGGAGGCCGACGCGGCGGCGGTCCCGGCGGGCAGTCGGGACCGGTCACTGCTGGAGTCGGTGGAGTTCGACCCGTGTGCGCTACAGGCCCGGCCGACGGATCTGCTCCGGCGGCGCCAGCACCTGCGCGCGGTGCTGGCGGCGGGCGCGGCGGTGGTGGTGTGCGGGGCGCTGCTGGGGTTGCCCGGGGAGGGTTGGGGGCCGGACGGGGCCGCCGCTCCCCCGTACGCGCAGAACACCGCGGCCGAAGCGGCCCTGGACCCGGGCCGGTTGACGAAGACCCCCGCGCACGCCTGGCGCGGGGCGGCGCGCCAGGACTTCTCGGCCTGGCCCGCCCGCGGCGACCGGACGGGCGACCGGGCGCTGCTGCGCCGGGCGCTGGCGGCATGGGCCAGGCCCGGCTCCGGTGTGCCGGTCTCGGCGACGCCGGGCACCATGACGGGCCCCGCCGCCGGGCCGCCGCAGCTGCTTTTCGCGGGCGTCGTGGACCACTCCGCGGTGGTGCTCTTCCACGACGGGCTACGGGTGGTGCGCTACGCCGAGGCGGCGGACGGCGAGGATCGGGCGCAGGGCACCGGTGCGGCACTCGACTTCGCCCGCGCGGACGGCGCGGAGAAGGCGACGGCCGACGCCCTGGTGGTGGGCCGCACCGAGGGCAACATCCGCTATCTGACGGCTCCTTGGGTGACGTCCGCCCAGCTGGTCGACCTGCTCGCGCCGGATGCGGCGCCCCAGCGTGCGGGCATCGACGCGCACGGTGTGACCGATCCCGTGCCGGTCCCCCGCCCCGAGCGGAAGTGCACCGCCTGGCCCGCGCTGCGGATGGGCGGGCAGCTGCTGACCGACCTGGGCGAACTGGCCCCGGCCCGGCTGACGTACGGCAGTCCGAGCAGGCCGGGCGAGGTGCGCACGCCGCGGGCGCGGACGGCCTGGGCGCGCGGCGCCTGCGCGCTGGCGGCGGTGCGCGGGCAGGGCGTACGGAGCGTGAACTCCTGGGAGTTCGCGCGGCAGCCGCTGCCGGGGGGCGCGGGCAGCGCGGCGTGGGTGTGCACCCGCGCGGAGACCTGGCGGGGGCCGGGCAGCCGGACGCTCGCGCAGTTCCAGGCGCCGGTGCCGGGCGGCCGGCCGTATCCGCCGGGCGCGGTGGCGGCCGTCGCCGAGGGCGGGACGGCCTGCGGGCCGAGGGCGCCGCGCGCGCTGGCCGGGGTGCTGTGGAAGGCAGCGGGCGGCCAGTGGTGGCTGCTGGCCGCGGGCAGTGCGCAGGTCACGTCCGTCACCGCCGACGGCGGGGTGCGCGGCCGGGCGGCCGGGCGGCTGATGGCGGTACAGGCCACTGCGGGCGCCCGGGCCCGGCTGGCGGGGCGGTTGGCGAACGGGAGGACCATCGACGCGCTCCGCTGAGTCCGTCCGTGCGCGGCCGGGGTCCCGGCCCGTGCGGGGGGGCGCGCGGAAAGGTGTGTCCGGGGGGTACCGGCATTCCTTACCCGCCAGTACATTGACGCCATGTCTAATACGGCCTCGTTGCGGCCCCGGCCGGTCGCGTCCGAACACCTCCCGCTGAAGGCCCGCAACGTCGCCTTCGACTGGGCGGACACCCCGCTGCACTGGATACCGGGCGACCCGTCGAGCACCCACACCATCAATGTCCTGCACCTCCTGCTGCCGGCCGGCGAACGCTGGTTCGTGCACGTCTACAAGCAGGTACTGCCGTACATCCGCGATCCCCGGCTGCGCGAGGACGTGATCGGGTTCATCGGCCAGGAGGCGATGCACTCCCAGGCACACGACGACGTCCTGCCGCATCTCAAGGCGCAGGGCCTCGACCCGACCCCGTACACCGCGCAGGTCGACTGGCTCTTCGAGAAGCTGCTCGGCGACCGGACGCTGCCGCCGGGCCGGGCCCGCAAGTGGTGGCTGCTGGAGCGGGTCGCCACCATCGCCGCGATCGAGCACTACACCGCCTTCCTCGGCGACTGGGTGCTCAACGCCGACGCGCTGGACGCCAAGGGCGCCGATCCGACCATGCTCGACCTGCTGCGCTGGCACGGCGCGGAGGAGGTCGAGCACCGTTCGGTGGCCTTCGACCTCTTCGTCCATCTGGACGGCGGCTACCGGCGGCGGGTGCGCACCTGGGCCACGGCCTTCGCCGCGCTCGTCTTCCTGTGGCAGCGCGGCACCCGCTTCTTCATGGCGAACGACCCCACCCTGGTGGAGGGCCGGGCCGCATTCCGGGAGTTCTTCCGCGCCGGCCGGCAGGGTCTGCTGCCGACCGCCGGGGCCATGGCCCGCTCCATTCCGCAGTACCTGAGCCGTGGCTACCACCCTTCCCAGCACGGCAGCACCGAGCAGGCCGTCGCCTACCTCGCCGCCTCCCCCGCCGCGACGGCGGCCGAGGCGCACCCGGCCGGAGGTGCCTGAGATGCCCCGCACCCTCCGCACGCCCCGGCTCCGTACCGTCGTCGTGGTCGCCGCGGCCGCGCTGGCCGCCCGGCGGGCGCTGCGCAGCCGGGTCCGGGCCTCGCCGCTCTGGCCGCTGCCCGCCCTGGAGCACCCCGTCTCGGGCCAGGGGCGGGCGGCCAACGCCTCCGGTGCCCCGCGGCGGTTGACGGTCGTGGAACGTACGCAGGAGGCCGAGGGCGTGGTGCGGTTGCGTCTGGCGGGCGACGATCTGCCGGACTGGGAGCCGGGTGCGCACATCGACCTGGTGCTGCCGTCGGGGACCGTACGGCAGTACTCGCTGTGCGGGGAGCCCGCGGCGGCCGGCTCGTACACCATCGCCACCCGGCTGATCGAGGACGGCCGGGGCGGCTCGCGCGAGGTGCACGAGCAGCTGCACGAGGGGACGGCCGTGGAGGTACGCGGTCCACGCAACCGCTTCCGCCTGGACGACTGCCACGCCTATGTCTTCGTCGCCGGCGGCATCGGCATCACCCCGCTGCTGCCGATGGTGCGGCAGGCCGAGCGGGAGGGGGTGCCGTGGCGACTGCTGTACGCGGGACGGTCGCGGGCCGCCATGCCCTTCCTGGAGGAGATCGAGAAGCTGGCGGGGGCCGGGGCGGACCGGGTGACCGTCGTCGCGGAGGACGAGGAGGGGCGCCCCGATCTGGCCGCGGCGCTCGCCGATGCGCCCCCGCACGCCGCCGTCTACTGCTGCGGGCCGGAGCCCCTGATGGACGCGGTGGCGGCGCTGCTGCCCGACGGCCCCGAGGGACTGGCCCTGCACACCGAGCGGTTCGCGCCCGCCGCGCCCGCACCGGCCGGCGAGGACGCCCCGTTCGAGGTGGAGCTGCGCCGCACCGGCCGTACGGTCACCGTGCCCGCCGGCACCAGTGTGTTGCGGGCGATCCGTGACCAGGCGCTGCCGGACCTGCCGTACTCCTGCGAACAGGGCTTCTGCGGCACCTGCCAGCAGCGGGTGCTGGCGGGCGAGGTGGCGCACCGCGACGAGCTGCTGACGGATGCCGAGCGCGACGACTCGCTGCTGATCTGCGTCTCTCGGGCGCGGGGCGGGGAGCGCCTCGTCCTCGACCTGTAGCTCCCGCCGGGGCACGGGCCGCTCCGGGCCGTGATACCGCGGGGCGTCCCCGGTCGTTAGGGTGGGCCGCATGACGACCGGGGCGCGCCGCAGGATGGGTGTCGAGGAGCGACGCGAGCAGCTCATCGGCGTCGCGCTCGACCTCTTCAGCCACCGTTCCCCCGAGGACGTGCAGATCGACGAGATCGCCGAGGCCGCGGGGATATCGCGACCGCTGGTGTACCACTACTTCCCGGGCAAGCAGCAGCTGTACGAAGCCGCGCTGGGGCGCGCCGCCGAGGAGCTGGCGGCGCGTTTCGTGGAGCCGCACGAGGGCCCGCTCGGCGCCCGCCTGCTGCGCGTGATGGAGCGGTTCTTCGACTTCGTGGACGACCACGGCCCCGGCTTCTCGGCGCTGATGCGGGGCGGCCCGGCAACGGGTTCGCAGAGCCGCACCGGGGCCATGATCGACGGTGTGCGGCAGGCGGCCCACGACCAGATCCTCGCCCATCTCGACGTCCTCGACCCGCCCCCGCGGCTGACCCTGGTGGTCCGTTCCTGGATCTCGCTCGCCGAGACCACCGCCCTGCTGTGGCTGGACGGGCGGCGGATCGCGCGCGAGGAACTGGAGCGACAACTGGTGCACGACTTCGCGGCACTGGTGGCGGTGAGCGCGGCGTACGACGCGCGGATGGCGGAGATCCTGCGCCGGATGCTGGCGGACGAGCCGGCGGACGGGATGTTCGCGGAGCTGGTGGCGCGGCTGATGGAGCTGCCACAGCCGGTGTGAGCCACCGTCCTCCCTCGCGGGGCCGATTGTCGGACCCTCGCCGTAGCGTGGTGGTCATGACGAACCCCCTGCTCGCGCTGAAGGACGATCCGAGCGGCCGGACGCTGGGGCTGGAGCTGCCCGCGGGGCGGCTGATCGACGGAACGGCCGACGGGCCCTGGCCGGAGCCGCTGTTGTGGTGTGCGGCGGATGCCGGGTCCGGCGGGGCGTCGGTCGCCGATCCGCGGTGGCAGCGGGCGGGGCTGTATCCGGTGATGCTGGACTGCGGCAGACGGCCGCGGCCGGACCGGCTGTGGGACGGGGAGCTGATGCCCGGGGAGTCGTCCGCGCCGGGTTCCTTCCACGCCGAGGACGTGCTGCGGAGCTGGTGGTCCGCATACGGCCGGGGGCGGTGGCCGGGGACGGCTCCCGGGACCGAAGGGGAGCGGGCCGGGGACCCGCCGGCCGTGGTGGGCGAGCGGGTGGCGCAGCTGCTGGTCGCCCACGGAGTGCTGAGGACACCGCGGTTGGGCCTGGTGCCGGCGGCCCGCGGGGCGGATGTCCTCCCCGCGATCGGCTGGACCGGTCCGCTCAACTACGAGAGCGACATGGGGCGGTACGCCGCCGTGCTGCGCTCGTGGGAGGATCGGTTCGGGGTCCGCGTGGTGGGGCTGGGCCTCAACACGCTGTACCTCTCGGTTCCCGCGCCGCCGCGCACGCCGGGCGAGGCGCTGCCGATCGCCGTCGAGCACCTCGCCTTCTGTCCGGACAACCTGCTGCAGAGCGACTGGACGTCGCTCGACGACTATGCGCGGTCGCTGGTGGATGTCGACACCTGGGGGTTCTGGTGGGACTGAGGCCCCCGCGTGGTCAGCGGACCCGTGGGGACACAATCGCCCCATGGATGCGATCATTTACCGGCTCGCCGACGCCGCACGCGACCTGCCCACCCTGGTGTCCCTCTACGACGGCGCGGCCCGCTGGATGCAGGACCACGACATCGATCAGTGGAAGCCGGGCGAGAAGGACGCGGAGCACTTCCGGCACCGGATAACGGAGCGGGAGAAGGGGGAGGTCTGGCTCGCGGAGGCGGGCGGGCGGATCGTCGGCGGCTTCGAGCTGTGGTGGGAGGACGTACCCGCGTGGGGCGAACAGCCCCCGGTGGCGGCGTATGTGCACCGGCTGATGGTGGACCGGACCTCTGCACCGGCCGGGACCGGGCGGGCAATGCTGGAACAGGCCGAGCGGCGGACCGCCGAGGCGGGGAGGGGATGGTGCCGGCTGGACTGCGTGGCGAGCAATCCGCGCCTGCGGACGTACTACGAGGGCGCGGGCTACACCGTCGTCGGGGAGCAGCCGCTCAAGGAGGGTGTGGGTGAAGGCCGGTATGCCGTCACCCTCCTGGAGAAGCGGCTGGTCTCAGCGGACCACTGGGGGGTGTCCGCAAAGTCCCGCCTGGTCCGCGACGCCTGGCACGGCACCTAGCGGGTACGGGCTCGGGCGCGGAGCGCCTTGTGGTACTCCTCGACCGCTTCCCCCAGCGCTCCCATGCGGTCGCGCATGCCACCGGACGTGCGTGCTTGCACGAGGGACCGCAGGACGTGGTCGGGAGAGAACGCCGCGCCGAAACCATGGGGAGTGTTGGCAGTGATCAACAGCTCGCTGGTGAACACCCGCTCCTCGTCGTCGGAGTGCCGGTAGGTCCAGCGGCACGGCCGGAGCCGCAGCGCGGTCTCTCCGACGTACCTGACCGCGCCCTCGAAGAACGCCTCTCCGGCCGCCGCCTCCAGCGCGGCGGGACCGTCGAAGCGGTCCAGCACCAGCCGTTCCAGCGCCGCGAGCGAGTCCGGCGAGTGGTCGAAGGGGAAGTCGCCGGGCAGATGGGCCGTCCGCCACCGCTCCAGTGCGCCGTCCATGGGCGCGAGCCACTCGTCGAGACGCCGGCGGGACTCCTCGCTCGCCTGCAGGCGGTCGTCCTCCATGTACCACGCGAGCGTCTCGGGTTCCGCCGTGGGGATCCCGTCACGCACCCGGTCGCCGAGGTCCACCGGCAGCGGCAGACCGAACTCCTGCAGACCTTCGGCCTGTTCGGGAGTCAGCGGGAGCCACCAGGCGTCATAGGAGTCCTCCTCCAGCTGGTAGAAGATCCGGGGATCGTCGTTGCAGGGGGCGAGGTCGCCGATGATGTCGAAGGCGATGTTCCAGTCCAAGTAGCGGTAGTTGTCCGAGGGGTCCCTCGTCCGGTGCCATACCGACCGCCCATTGCGCCGGTAGTGCAGGTACTCGAGTCCTTCCTCGACCTCCACCCGCTCGACCTCGTCGACCACCACCGAGCCGCCCGTGCACGCCGCTATCTCGTGCACCATCTCCTCGAGATCGACCCCCATCTTTTCGGGCGTCTGGAAGCCGAGGCCGCTGCAGAAGTCGAGGAGGCAGGTCAGCTCGTCGGCGTCCTCGGCGTCCTCGAATTCCTCGTCGAGGTCCAAGCCGATGTCGGCCGCCTCCGCCAGGCCGGCCGCGGTCTGCTCCTCCGTCGCTATGCCCAGCCGGACCAAGATCTCCGCAAACCCCCGGAGGGTGCGTGGTATTGCGTTGTCCATGACAGCACCCTCGCACAATCCGGTCGCCGCGCGGCGCGGATCTCCCCCTGGCGTCCGGTCGCCCGGGTGAAGACGGCGACCGTACGCGCCGGAACGGTGAAGCTGCCCGAAGTGGCGCTGTACGAAGCCGACTTGACGATCGGGTCGGAGCCGTGGGCCTGGCGGGGATGGAGCACGTACGACACCGGTCCCCCGGCGGAGGGCAGGCGTGGGGACTGGCGATGCGGGGTGGCGTTGAAGACCACGACGAGGCGACCGAGGCGCATCGTGATGACTCCGGGAGTCTCGTGCGTACCCGAGAGGGGGAAGGAGAGGGCGGACTGGACATCGGCGGTGGTGGCGAGGGCGAAGGCCGGTTCGGCGGCGTGGATGCGCAGCAGGTCACGGTAGGCGGCGGAGGTGGCGGCCATCGTGGCGCAGGAGGGGCGGAGGGCCGGGTCGGCGAGGAGGGGCTTGGCGTAGGGCCACTTGTCCTTGTTGTCGGCGGCCGGGGGCAGACCGCGCCCGAAGCCGTTGCCGGACCCGGTACCGCCGGTGCAGTTCCAGTGCAGGGCGTTGAACCAGTCGCCGCTGTCGAAGGAGTTGCGGTCGAGGGACTTGGAGCGCAGGAGGTCCGTCCCCGCTTGGGAGAGGGCCGGGCCCTGGGAGAGGGCGGCGGTGGCCAGGGCGACGACCTGCATACGGGAGCGGTCGGCGGCCGAGGTGCCGGGCGGAAGCTTGTAGGCGAGGGCGTCGTAGAGGGTTTCGTTGTCGTGGGCGTCGGCGTAGGCGAGGGCGTCACCGGGGGCGGCGGCGTATCCGGCGGGGGCGCCGTTGTAGTCGACCTCGGAGCCCTTGACCCGGCGACCGGTGGTGTCGGTGAAGGTGTAGCCCGCCAGGTTGCCGGTCAGGCCCAGCTTGACGAGGTCCTGGTAGTGCAGCAGGCGGGCGCGCTGGGCGGCGGTGTCACCGTTCGCGGGTGAGGAGTTGGGGTCGGTGAAGAGGCCGGAGGCGAAGCCCTGGACCCGGGGGTCGGGGTCGAAGGGGCTGCCGCCGCGGACCGCGTCGCGGGCGCGGTCGCTGAAGGTGGCGATGCCGGTGCCCGCCATGTTGCGCTGGGTGGCCTGGACGAAGCGGGCGTCGCCCGCGGCCTCGCCGAAGTCCCAGCCCTCGCCGTAGAGGACGATCGCTTTGCCGTCCACGCCGTCCCGCGCTGGGGTCAGGGCGTCGAGGGCCTTGCGTACGGCCAGGATGTTGGCCTTGGGGTGGTGGCCCATGAGGTCGAAGCGGAAGCCGTCGACCTTGTACTGCCGGGCCCAGGTGACGACGGAGTCGACCACGAGCTTGCCCATCATGGTGTGCTCGGGCGCGGTGTTGGAGCAGCAGGTGGAGGTGGCGACGCTGCCGTCGTCGAGAAGCCGCTGGTAGTAGCCCGGCACGATGCGGTCCAGGAGGGATTTCGGGTCCTGCCCGCCGGCCGCGGTGTGGTTGTAGACGACGTCCATGACGGTGCGCAGGCCCGCCCCGTTCATGCCCTGCACCATGCGGCGGAACTCCGTGGTGCGGCGGGGGCCGTCCGGGTCGGAGGCGTAGGAGCCCTCGGAGACGGTGTAGTGGAGGGGGTCGTAGCCCCAGTTGAACGCATCGCGGGCGGCCGTCCTGCCGGCGCATTCCTGCTGGCGGTCGGAGTCGGCGGGCAGGGCGGCAAGGTGGCAGTCGGGTTGCTGTCCAGGATCCTGCTGGTCGGTGCGGCGTTCGGGGACGGTGGCGAAGTCGAAGGCCGGCAGCAGGTGGACGTAGGACGTGCCGGCCCGCGCGAGGGATGTCAGGTGCCGCATGCCGTCCGAGCGGCTGTCGGTGAAGGCGAGGTACTGGCCGGGGTGGCGGGAGGTGCGGTCCGCGACGGAGAAATCGCGGATGTGCAGTTCCTGGATGCGGGCCTTGCGCAAGGGGACGGCGACGGGCTTCTTCAGCCGTGACCAGCCCTTGGGGGCCAGTCGGGGGTCGGCGAGGTCGACGACGAGGCTGCGGGCGGAATCGGCGGTCAGAGCGGTGGAGTAGGGGTCGGTGACCTTGTTGGTGACGAACGTGCGGACGCTGGGCGCCCAGACCCGTACGACGTAGCGGTACGGCTTTCCGGCCCAGGACGGTTCTCCCTGCGCCCGCCAGACGCCGGTCGCGTCGTCGCGGTGCATCGGGACCGTGCGGCCGTCCAGTTCGAGCGCGACGGTGCGGGCGGTGGGCGCCCAGACGGAGAGGGTGGGGCGTCCGGCGGCGTCGAACGTCGGTCCCAGGTGGGCGTGTCGGGCGGCGAGCCCGTACAGGTCGTCCAGGACGCCGGGTATCTGGACGCCGGTGGTCGCGGAGGACGCGGTCGCGGGGGACGTGGCCGCGTCCGAGGAGCGTTGCTGGGTGGCGATGAGGCGGTCGCGCACGGCGTCGCGGGCCAGGTTCCGATCGCGCGGGTCGACGGTGAAGGCGGGAAAGTCCTTCAGGTGGGGGTAGGCGGCCCGCTCGGCGGGGGTGAGGGTGCCCGGGGTCAGGCGGATGCGGTGCGATGGCCCGCCGTCGCCGAACTCCATCCGGGCGGCGGTGCGTTCGGCGCCCTTCCACACCACGGTGTCGCGGTCGATCCACTGCGCCTCGGCCTTGACCGGGTCGGCCGGGGATGCGTGTGCCTGCTGCCGTGGGGCGGTGGCGAGCAGTGCCGCCGCGCTGAGGGCGAGCACGGCGGCCAGGTGCCTGCGCGGCCGATGGCGGCGTTCCGTGGAGGACTTGGAGGACATGGGTCCCGGTTGTATCCGCGTTGCTCGATGACTGCAAGACCTTACGCAAGATATTGCAAGGGTGTTAAGTTCCCGCAGTAGCCGGTCCGGCCGGCCGGAGGGCCGTCATCGCGGGCCCCACGCGCCCGGCCGGTCGGACCGGCCCTCAAGCAGCAGTTCGGCGACGACGACCTTGCCGACCGGCGACCGCTCCTCGACCCGCCAGCAGGAGGCGAGTGCGGCGACGAGGGCGAGTCCGCGCCCGGATTCGCTGTCCGGCGGCGGGAGTTCGACCGCGCCGGGAGCGGGCGGGCGCAGCTCCGTACGGGTGTCGGCGACCGCGATACGCAGGACTCCGGGACGGGCCGAGCCCGGCAGCCGGGTGAGCCGCAGCTCGAAGTCCCGGCCGGGCACGCGGCCGTGGGTGGCGGCATTGGCGGCGAGCTCACCGACGATCGCGGCGACGGAGTCGGAGACCTCGCCGCCGTAGGGGAAGCCCCATACGTCGAGTTGATGGACGGCGAGGTGCCGGGCGAGGCGGGCACCCCGGGGGGTGGCGCTGAAGCGCTGACTGAACATACGTACGGTGACGGTGGGGGCTCGCATGATTCCAAGGTCGGCCTCCGTGTCCCCGGTGACCAGGGACCCCGCTCGTAGCGATGAAAGAGTACGAGCTCCGAGGGTGGACGCGGAGAGTAACCGCCCATGAATATGGGTGACTTGCGGGGACGGACACAAGTGACCCTCGGGGGTACCCGGTATGACGGAAGACACCACGGAGCCCGAACGTTCCGACAGCCTCAGGACCTTCGGCGCCGTATATCAGGCGTTCCGTGAATCCCGGGGATTCACCCAGGAGTCCCTGGCCCCGGAGATCCAATACTCGTCGGACTACATCGGCTCCGTGGAACAGGGCCGCATGCTGCCGTCGAAGAAGTTCATCGACCGCTCGGAGGAGGTGCTGGAGGCCCTCGGGGTACTGCAGAAGGCGGCCACGCGCCTGTCGAAGCAGCGTGGGCTGGCCTCGTGGTTCAAGGCGTGGGCGGGCCTGGAGGAGCATGCGATCACGCTGTATACCTACGAATGTCGTCTGGTTCCGGGGCTGTTGCAGACGGAGGCGTATGCGCGGACGCTGTTCACCCATCAGCTTCCGCCCCTGAACACCGATCAGATCGAGGTCCAGTGGGCGTCGCGGGCCGAGCGTCAGCGGCTGCTGCGGGAGCGGCCGAACACCGCGTACAGCTTCCTCCTCGAAGAGCACCTGTTCCTGCGACGAACAGGTGGAGCGGAGGTCACCCGGGGGCTGATCGACCACGTTCTCGCTCTCGCCGAGCAGCCGAACATAGAGCTTCAGATCATGCCGGTGGTGCGGGAGACGCACGCCGGGCTGGACGGTCCCATGCGGTTGCTGGAGACCCCGGAGAACCAGTGGCTTGCCTACTGCGAGGCGCAGCGAGGCGGCCTGCTCATCTCCGACCCCAAAGAGGTCAGCGTGCTCCAGATGCGGTATGCCAGGATGCGCTCACAGGCTCTCTCCCTTGATGACTCCTTGAGCCTGTTGCAGCGGATGCGAGGAGCGCTATGAGCACCACGGAACTGGCCTGGTTCAAGAGCAGCTACAGCAGCGGCGGCGACGGCGACTGCGTGGAAGTCGCCCTCTCCTGGCACAAGTCGAGCTACAGCGGCGGCGACGGCGACGACTGCGTAGAAATCGCCACCTGCCCCACCACCATCCACATTCGCGACTCCAAGGACAAGGCCGGCCCGCAGCTCGCGGTGCCGGCCGGGTCCTGGGCGGCGTTCGTCGCGTACGCCGCCCAGGGGGCCTGACACAGCGGCGCACTAGGCTGACCCTCCGGTCACGCGAACACGCGGGCGAGTAACGGGGGGATGGTTGCCGTGCAGCCGTTGCAGACAGGTGATCCGGAGAGCCTGGGGGACTACCGTCTCGTGGCCCGGCTCGGCGCGGGCGGAATGGGCCGGGTCTACCTGGCGCGCACATCCGGCGGACGTACCTGCGCCGTCAAGGTCGTACGGCCCGAACTCGCCGAGGACGCCGATTTCCGGCGCCGCTTCCAGCACGAAGTGAGCATCGCCCGCGCGGTGTCCGGGCCGTACACCGCCGCGGTCGTGGACGCCGACACCGAGGCCGCCCTCCCCTGGCTGGCCACCGCCTTCGTGCTCGGCCCCGCCCTCGACGACGTGATCGAGGGGCACGGGCCGCTGCCCGAGGCGTCCGTACGCGCCCTGGGTGCCGGCCTCGCGGCGGCGCTCGGCGGGATCCACGCCGCGGGGCTGGTGCACCGCGACCTCAAGCCGTCGAATGTGCTGCTGGCCGCCGACGGGCCGCGCGTCATCGACTTCGGCATCGCGCGCGCGGTCGACGGCGAGCGGCTGACGAGCACGGGAGTCGTGGTCGGCTCCCCGGGATTCATCCCCCCGGAGCAGGCCACCGGACAGGTGGCCGGACCGCAGGGCGACGTGTTCTCGCTCGGCGTCGTGCTGGCGTACGCCGTGAGCGGCCGCCGGCCCTTCGGTACCGGGTCGGCCGCCGGCCTGCTGTACCAAGTGGCACACGGCGAACCGGACCTGACCGGGATACCGGAAGCCTTGCGGCCACTCGTCGGGCAGTGCCTGGCCAAGGACCCGCAGGCGCGACCCACCCCCGACCGGCTCGTCGCCGAACTCGCCCCCGACGGCGTCCCGGCGGCGCTGGACCACTGGCTGCCGGGGCCGGTCGCCTCCGCCATCGCCCAGCACGCCGCGCGCATCCTGGACCTGGACACGCCGCTCCGTACAGGGCAGGAAGCGGCCGTCCGCACTCCCACCGCGCTCGATCAGGGAGCCTTCGACGGACCGACCCGTCCGGCGGCCGTGCAACCCGAGAAGCGCACCACGTCGCGTCGCGGGTTCCTCGCGCTGGGGGCCGGGGCCGCGGTACTCGCCGCCGGCGGCGGAGCGGCATGGGCGTGGCAGGGGCTCGGCGGCGAGCCGGCCCACCACAGGCGGCACCAGGGCAAGCGGGACCAGGACGACCCGGTCGATCCCCAGGACTTCACCACCCCGCCCGCCGGGACGAGCCCGAAGCCGCTGTGGGACGCGCAGGCGAAGCACCTCAGCCTGAACTACGAGATCCCGCCGCTGGCGATCGGCGATCTGATGGTCGCCAGCGGTGACCCGCTCATCGCCCACGACGTGGCGACCGGCCGGCAGAAGTGGTCGGTGGCCGGTGTGACGACCCCCGGCGCTCCCCTGGTCCACGCCGCCGGGCTGCTGTTCTTCGCCGGCAGCAAGTACGACGGCGACTTCGTGGGTCTCGACCCGGCTACCGGCAAGGAGGCGTGGCGCAGCAGGCTGGACGGCGGGTACGACACGCCGCGCCCGATCGCGGCCGACGGCCGGCGGGTCTTCGTCATCGCCGACGTCGTCACCGGCGACGTGGGAAAGACCTCCACGGTGATCGCTGCGGTGGACACCAAGACCCACAAGGTGCTGTGGAGGAAGCCGCGCGGGGCGGGATCCGGCGACTGGGACGTCGCGGCGACCGCCGACGGCCGGCATGTCGTCTACACCGACGACCTCCACAACCTCACGGTCCGCGACGCCGGGAACGGCCGGCAGTTGTGGACGAAACCCGTGGGTGAGGACAAGGCGGCGCGGCCCACCGTCCACCGCGACAAGGTCATCATCGGTGGTCCCACGATGCGCGCCTTCGACCTGAGGACGGGCGCCCCGCGCTGGTCGCTGCGCACCGGTCACAGCAATCCGTTCCAGACTCCGCTGACGCTCGTGGGCACGACCCTTTACGCATCGGTCTACAACGGCGGTGTGTGGGCGGTCGATGCGGCCACCGGCAAGAAGCTGTGGAAGTCGGACGACCTCGGCCGGCGGCCCGTCCCCGTCGAATTCGTGCAGGTCGAGGACACGGTCTACGGCGCGACCGCCTTCGACTCCGGCGGGGTTCACGCCTTCGAAGCGCGTACGGGCAAGCTCCGCTGGACGTACAACGACGGCGTGCACGACGACGGGGCCTGGCATATCGCGGCGGCGGGACGGCGGCTGCTCGTGGCCCACTCGGACCGGCTGTACGGGATCCCCGCCGTCTGACCGTGCCGGGGCGGGCGGGAAGCACGGCTCCGGCCGGCTCCCGGGCGGCGTTCGTCACGTACGCCGCCCGGAAAGGGCGCGAGCCGCACGGCTGATCGTGGACCCGTGTCAGCCGGCGACGGCGCCTGCCGTGGCGAGGAGTTCGGGGACGGTCCCGTGGAACTCCGGCAGCAGGCGCAGGGCCACGACCCATGCCTCGACGTTCGAGCCGAGGTGTTCCCGGGCCATCTGCCGCGCCTCGGCACGGGCTTGGGTCCAGGCACCCTTGTCGATCCGCAGATAGGGATTGGACGGGTATGCGGCAACGGTGGCAGCCGGCTGGGCGCACTGCACCAGGTCCTCGGGAGTGAGTGGCCCCCAGCCGAGGGACCACCGGACCCACCACTCATGGTTGGTCAGGCGTACGGCGGCCAGGCAGGCCCGGAGCAGGGTTCGAGGGCAGTCGCGCTCGTCCACGAGCGCGCGCAGGAGGCCCGTCGGGAGAGGATCCTCGGCGTGGGCCCGTATCAGCTCCGCCCAGGGGAACTCGGTGCCCTCGGAGACGATCCTGCGGATGCGTTCGGCGTAGGCGTCAGGTTCGTCGGCGTCGCGGACGGTGCGGACGTTGCGCAGGAGCGCCACCACCCGGGCGGGGTCCTCCTCTGCGGCGAGCCGCTCGCGCAGGCCGTTCGGGCCGCCGGGGGTGTCCAGGGCCTCGAGGACCGCCCGCTGGATGCGGACGGGCCAGGAGCGCCTGTCCTGGTGGAAGCGGGACTGCGTCAAGAACTCGCGGACCGCATCCGGGCCCTGCCGCTCCCACAACGCGATCACCAGGCGCAGCCGGCCGGCGTCCGTGTACAGCCTGACCCGGTCCAGTACGACTTCGAGCACCTGGGCGTCACCGGAGGCGATACCTGCCGTGAGCCACTGGCGGCAGCCGCTGAGGTCGAGGTGCCCGAGATACGAGAGCAGCCGGTCGTGCACGGGGACCGCGCCGCCGCCCCGGCCGACGCCCGCCAGAATCCGTATCCGCTCCTTCTGGCCGAGTCGGTGATCCTCGAACAACTGAGCGTTGACGAGGGGGTCGTCGCGGTCGAGGAGCCCGTCGACCACGTCCTTGGCCAGGACGACGCGGGACACGTGAGCCGCCAGCTCGGAGCCGTGGACGGCGACGATCTCGGCGCAGACGCGCGGAGACGGCTCGCGGAGGGCGAAGAGGTGCTGGACGGCCCGCATGTCCAGATGCGGTACGAGCGCGAGCTGCGCCTCCTGTGGCGCGCAGCCGAAGAGATCCAGAAAGACCCGTCGGGCGCCCTCGGGTTCGTCCTTTCCCGGATCGCCGGGGCCCAGCGGGTCGGGCCACGCGGTGACGCGCTTGGTCGAAGCACACACCTTGGCGATGAGTTCGGTGGCGGAGCCCTCGAAGCGGCGCAGGCGCTTGGAGAAGGTCAGCCATGCGGTGGGGTCGTTCCCGAGCGGAGCGATCAGTTCGGCGACGGCCTTGCGGACCGGCTCGTGGTCGTAGTCCAGAGCGGCCAGGATCCTGCGGGCGGGCGCCGCCTCCGCCAGGACGCGATCGAGGGGCAGCCAGCCGGCGAGGACGCCGCGGCGGACGAGGGCACCGACGTCGAAGCGCCGGTCTCGGGCCTCGGCACCGAACAGCACCTCCACCGGCAGCCGCGCCGCGGAATGCGCCGCCCCCCGCGGGTTGCTTCGGAAGATCTCCAGAGCCATGTCCTCGGGGCAGTCGGGCCATTCGCTCAGGGCCGGCAGCCGCTTGGTGCGGAACGGCCGCCGCTCGTGCTCGCGCCGTACCAGATCCCAGTCCAGGGGGACATGGACCGGCATGCGTCCCATGTCCTCGCCGTCTCCGCGCATCCGCAGCAGCACGGACACCGCCGCCGGGTCGATCCGCTCCCCCGGCTCCCGCCGGCTGCGGAGCACCGCGGCCGGGTCGGGTGCGGTGGCGGCCTCGTGCAGCAGCGCCAGGAGACCGGGATGGGCCGGCCTCCCGAGGGTGCCGGCGAGGTCCGCGAGCGCCTGCGGACCGCCGTGCGCGAGCAGGACATCGCAGGCGTCCAGCACCACCGGCAGCGGCAGATCCGACACGAGCACCCGCACGGCGTGCGCGACGACATCCGGGAACGGGCCCTTCAGGGCAGGCGCGAGCATGCTCGCGCCCTCCGCCCCGAGCAGCATCTCCACGAGCCCGCCCGGCGCGTGCCAGCCGGGGTCGGCGGGGTCGGCGGCGGCGAGCACGGCGGCCTGGACACCGGGCTCCTCCTGCACCTGCCCGATCCGGTACAGGTCACGGCCGAGCTCGGGGGCGCCGAGCTCGGCAAGCCGCAGCAGCGCCGCCGTATCGCACCCGTCCGGAGGGGAGTTGCCCACCAGGGCGGCGCACAGCTCCCGGTCGCCGGAGGCGGCAACGGCCGTCACCAGCTCGGCCGGCAGCGCCTTGCCCTGGCTCAGCAGCGAACGGGCCTCGGCCCGGAGCCGGATGAGCAGCGAACCGGCGAGAGACGGATCGGCCAGCTGGAAGGCCCTCTCGAGCGCTGTCTGCTCGTGGAGATTCATGTGTGCCTCGGTTCAACGGGGTGACGTGACAGACATGTTGGCAGGGGGGTCTGACAATCCCGGTCGGCGCGGGGCGGAGGTCCTCCGGCCTCGTTCTTCGGCCTCGTTCTCCGGCCTCGTTCCTCGCCGGTGGTGACGGTCGGATTCAGCGTTCGCCTTCCTGGACCGACCAGCGGTGGAGGGTGTCCCACTCCGTGGTCAGCCAGGTTCCGTCCCCGAGGGGCCACACGAAGCCGACGTCGCGCATCGGGTACTCGATCCGGCCGTGGAGGTCGCCGGTCGCCGGATCGGCCAGCCAGTGGCTGTGCTCCTCCCAGGCGTCCCGGCCGAACACGAAGACCCTGGCCTCGTCGTAGGAGTTGTGCAGGGTCACCAGGGCGGTGTCGGCGTCGACATAGCCGCCCCCGTAGGAGATCCAGGGGGCGGTCGTGGACCGAGCAGTCACCTGTGCCCGGTGCGGGGAAGTCGCTCAACGGCAGTACCGCCGCCACCTCATGGGACGGGAGCCGGTGCCAGCGAACGTCCCGGCCGCGCTCGTCGACGCTCATCTCCCCGGTGCCGGACGGGTTCGTGTCCACACGGTCCCGGCCGCACAGCGCCGGCTGTCCGGCCTGCGCCGTCGTCCGCTCCTTGAGGACGATACGGCCGCAGACCAGGGAAGCCGGATAGTGGGCCGTTCCCGCTCTGCGGTCGTCTACGTACACACCCGTCAGATACCCCTCGGACCCCCACGCGAGACCGGCGTTCCCCCCGCACGGCAGGACGCTGCGCGCCAGGACGTCTCCCGCGGTGTCCAGCGCGACGAACAGGGCCTTGTCGACGGGCGCCCGACGGCAGGCGCAGCAGGGTCTGGGTCTCCCGATACGGTCCCGCCATGGCGAAGCCCACGTGACCCGACCAGCTCGCCGGCCAGGTGCAGTAGGGGTGCTGCCACATCCGGTTGCCGTCCCGGTCGACGGCAACGTACGAGGTCTCTCACTCGAAAACGGCGAAGGACAGGTCCGGAGCAACCCAGTGGCCTGCGTCTCTCCAGCGTGTGGAGGGCCTGGGGAACTCGGCGAGCAACTCCGGCTCCCTGCCCAGCTCGTACACCCGAAGCGAGTCCGGGTCACCGAGCCGCAGCCGCGGAAGCGGTGTGCTCGGATCGAGCCTCCCGCCTCCCGTCGAGATGCGATGGACCCCCGGTATCCGGTACTTCGCCACCAGGCGAGGAGTGATCGTCACAGCTTTCCCTGTCGTTGTGTGCCTGGTCCGACGGGTCCGGCGGGTCCGGCGGGTCCGGCGGGTCCGGCGGGTCCGGCGGGTCCGACGGGTCCGACGACAGGCGAGGCGGTCGGTGGAAGTATCACCGACCGCCTGTCGCGCCCCTCAGTGCGGCAGCGGGGCCGGGCCCGTGGAACCCCGTACGACCAGCTCCGGCTGGAAGACGAACTCGGTGCGCTGGACGGGGTTTCCCTGGATCTCCTCGATCAGCGCGCCCACGGCGGCGGTCGCCATCGCCTGCACCGGCTGGCGCACCGTGGTCAGCGGCGGGTCGGTGAAGGCGATGAGCTGCGAGTCGTCGAAGCCGACGACGGAGAGGTGGCCGGGGACGTCCAGGCCGCGTTGGCGGGCCGCGCGGACGACGCCGAGCGCCATCAGGTCGCTGCCGCAGACGATGCCCGTACAACCGTCGTCCAGGAGGGCGGCGGCGGCCGCGTGGCCGCCCTCGACGCTGAACAGGGTGTGCCGGACGCGTCGTTCGGCCTGCCCCCTCGACAGGCCGAACGACTCCTCCAGCGCCGCCGCGAAACCCTCGGCCTTGCGGCGGGAGGGGACGTAGCGGGCGGGTCCCACGGCGAGGCCGATCCGTGTGTGGCCCAGCTCGGCCAGGTGGCGTACGGCCATCCGGGCCGCCGCGCCGTCGTCGGGTGAGACGAAGGGCGCGTCGATGCGGGCGTTGTAGCCGTTGATCAGGACGTACGGGACGCCCCGCGAGGTCAGGCGGGCGTAGCGGGACGGGTCGGCGGCGGTGTCGGCGTGCAGGCCGGAGAGGAAGACGATGCCGGTGACGCCGCGTTCCTCCAGCTGCTCGACGAGTTCGTCCTCCGTCGCGCCGCCCGGCATCTGGGTGCACAGGACCGGGGTGTAGCCGTGGCCTGCCAGGGACTGCTCGATGATCTGGGCGAAGGCCGGGAAGATCGGGTTGGTGAGCTCGGGGATGACGAGGCCGACCAGGCCCGCGCTGCGGCGCTTCAGCCGTACGGGGCGTTCGTAGCCGAGGACGTCGAGGGCGGCGAGCACGCGTTGCCGGGTGCCTGCCGCGACGCCCGCCTTGCCGTTCAGGACCCGGCTGGCGGTGGCCTCGCTGACCCGCGCCTGGGCCGCGATGTCGGCCAGACGCGGGGTGGGGCGGGGTGTCGGCAGGGTCACTCCTCCCACCAGATCGTGGTGTCGGCGGCAACCATGCGGTCACTCTCGGTGTTCACCACATGAGAAGAAGAAGAGGGGAGGCGGGAAGCAGCTGCGAGAGGGGAGGAGGGAAGGGATGAGAGGAGCACCCGGCCGGGTCGCGCGGGCAGTGTCACCGCCGCCTCGGTGGTGTTGACCGTGCAGATCAGGCCGCCCGGCCGCCGGAAGGCCAGTACGCCCGCGGGGGCGTCCAACCACTCGACCGCGTCGCCCGCGCCCAGACCGGGGTGGGTGCGCCGCAGGTCGAGTGCGGTGCGGTAGAGCTCCAGGGTGGAGTCGGGGTCGCCGGTCTGGGCCTGGACGGTGAGCGGGGCCCAGTCGGCGGGCTGCGGCAGCCATGGGGTGCCGTCGCCGAAGCCGTACGGGGGCGCCGCCTCGCCCCACGGGAGGGGGACGCGGCAGCCGTCGCGAAGGCCGTCCTGTCCGTTGGCGCGGAAGAAGGAGGGGTCCTGGCGGACGTCGTCGGGGAGGTCGGTGACCTCGGGCAGGCCCAGTTCCTCGCCCTGGTAGAGGTAGGCGGAGCCGGGGAGGGCGAGCATCAGGAGGGCGGCGGCACGGGCGCGGTCGAGGCTGCCGCCCAGGCGGGTGCGGTGGCGCACGACGTCGTGGTTGGACAGCACCCAGGTGGCGGGGGCGTCGACGGGGCGCATCGCCTCGAGGGACTCGTCGATGACCGCGCGGAGTGAGTCCGCATCCCAACCCGTGTTCAGGTAGTGGAAGTTGAAGGCCTGGTGCAGCTCGTCCGGACGGACGTAGAGGGCGGTGCGGGCGGTGGTGGGTGCCCATGCCTCGGCGACGGCGATGCGCTCGCCCGGGTACTCGTCCAGGACCGCGCGCCAGGTGCGGTAGATGTCGTGCACCCCGTCCTGGTCGAAGAACGGCAGGACCTGGTTGCCGAGGAGGGTGAGCTGCTCGCCGTGGCCCATGTCGGGCAGCCCGGCCGCCTTGACCAGGCCGTGCGCGACGTCCACCCGGAAGCCGTCCACGCCCAGGTCCAGCCAGAAGCGCAGGATGGAGCGGAACTCGTCCTGGACGGCGGGGTGTTCCCAGTTGAAGTCGGGCTGTTCGGGGGCGAAGAGATGGAGGTACCACTCGCCGTCGGCCAGGCGGGTCCAGGCGGGACCGCCGAAGATGGACTCCCAGTCGTTGGGGGGCGCCTCGCCGTTCTGGCCGCGCCCCTTGCGGAAGTGGAAGCGCTCGCGCAGGACCGATCCGGGCCCCTCGGCCAGCGCCCGGCGGAACCATTCGTGACGGTCGGAGCAGTGGTTGGGGACAATGTCGACGATGATGCGCAGGCCCAGGTCGTGGGCCTCGCGGATCACGGCCTCGGCGTCGGACAGGGTGCCGAACATCGGGTCGATGGCGCGGTAGTCGGCGACGTCGTAGCCGCCGTCGGCCTGCGGCGAGGCGTAGAAGGGGCTGAGCCAGACGGCGTCCACGCCCAGGCTCCTCAGGTGCGGCAGACGGCTGCGGATGCCCGCCAGGTCCCCCATGCCGTCGCCGTTGCCGTCGGCGAAGCTGCGCGGATAGACCTGGTAGATCACCGCGTCGCGCCACCAGTCGGTGGCAGGAGTGAGGTTGTGCTGTGCGGTCATGTCATCCCTTGGTGGTGCCGGCGGTCAGACCGGATACGAGGTGGCGCTGGGCGAAGGCGAAGACGAGCGCGGCCGGCACGGCGATGATCACGGCGGCGGCGGTCATCGAACCCCAGTCGTTGGTGTACTGGTTGACGAAGGTCTGCAGGCCGCCGGCGAGCGTCAGATTCTCCTCGCCGGTCATGAAGGCGGAGGCGTAGGCGACCTCGGCCCAGGCCGTGACGAAGGTGTAGAAGCCGGTGACGGCCAGCCCCGGTCGGGCCAGCGGGAGGACCAGGCGCCAGAAGGTGCCGAAGGGGTTGAGGCCGTCGACCCTCCCGGACTCGTCGATCTCCACCGGGATGGTGTCGAAGAAGCCCTTCATCATCCAGGCGCAGAACGGGACGGCGATGGTCAGGTAGGTGACGACCAGGCCGGTGGGCTGGTTGAGCAGGCCCAGGGTCGCCATCAGGTTGTAGAGCGGCACGATCAGCACGGCCACCGGGAACATCTGGGTGATCAGCAGCAGCCACATCAGCGGTCGCATACCGGGAAAGCGGAAGCGGCTGACGGCGTAGCCGGTGGTGGCGGCGATGAAGACGCCGAGGACGGTGGTCAGGCCGACCACGATGACGGAGTTCTTGAACCAGCTGAGGAACTCCGTGTCGGCCACCACATGGGCGTAGTTGGCGAAGGTGAAGTGCGTGACGAGGTTGGTGGAGAAGGCGTCGTTACGGGGCTTGAACGACGTCACCACCAGCCACAGGGGTGGGAAGACGGCGATGACGGCCGCCACCGCGAGGACGGCGTGCAGTCCCACGGAGGCCAGCGGATGCCGCTGGTCGCGCTTGCGCGGGGCACGCGTACGGGACACGGTCCTGTCGGACACGTGCTTGTCGGACACGGGCGCGTCGGACACGTGCTTGTCGGACACGGGCTTGTCGGATACGGGCTTGTCGGTCATGGTCACCACGCCTCTCCCTGCTTGCGCAGCGCCCGCCGGTAGACGACCGCGACGGCCGAGAGCAGGACGAGGATCAGGACGCCCCAGGTCGCGGACTCGGAGAAGTTGCGGGGGCTGTCGACGAAGGAGAGCCGGTAGGCGTAGGTCACCAGGATTTCGGTGGCGTCTCCGGGGCCGCCCCTGGTGAGCAGGAAGATCACCGGGAACATGTTGAAGGTCCAGATGGTGGAGAGCAGGATCACCGTGCTGCTGACCGCGCGCAGCCCGGGCAGGGTGATGTGGCGGAAGCGCTGCCAGGCCCCGGCGCCGTCCATCTCGGCGGCCTCGTAGAGCTGGCCGGGTATGGACTGCAGACCGCCGAGGAGCGTGACGAGCATGAACGGCACGCCCAGCCACACGTTGACGGCGATGACCGAGAGCTTCGCCCAGGTCGGGTCGTTGAGCCAGGGCACGGCGTCGATACCGCCGCCGGCCAGCAGCTTGTTGAGGATGCCGTTCTTCTCGTTGTAGAGCATCCGCCAGGTGAAGACGGAGATGAAGGCGGGGATGGCCCAGGGCAGGATCAGCGCGAGGCGGTAGAAGGTGCGGCCGCGCAGGGTGCGGTTGAGCATCGTGGCCAGGGTCAGGCCGAGCAGGAAGGTGCAGGCGACACAGGCGACGGTCCACAGGACGGTCCAGCCGAGGCGGTCCCAGAAGACGCCGTCGGAGAGCACCGCCCGGTAGTTGTCGAGGCCGGTGAACTTGTAGGTGGCGGGGATGTGGTTGACGCCGATGTCGCGTGCGACGTTGGCCTCATTGGCGTCGGTGAGGGAGAGATAGGCACCGCGCACGAGCGGGAAGCCGATGATGACCCCGATGACGAGTACCACCGGGGCGACCATCGTCCATGCGTACCAGTGGGTGCCCAGCGCACGGCGCACCCGGATGCGGAGCGGCGGCCGTGGCCGTGCCCGTACGGCGAGGGTCACTTGTAGTCCTTGAGCAGCTTCCGGTAGGCGTCGCCGGTCGCCTTGGCGGCCTGCTCGGGCGTGGAGGCGCCGGTGAGCACCTTGTTCATCTGGACCTTGATCGGCTCGAAGAGGGAGTTGCCCTCGGCGATCCAGGGGCGCTGTACGGCGCCGTCGACGGCGGGCTTGAAGAACGTCACCATCTCGTTCTTCTTGACGGCCGGCACCTCGTACACCGACTTGCGGGTGGGGAGCAGGCTGAGCTTGTTCGTGGTCTCCTGCTGCACCTTGGCGGAGCTCATGTACTTCACGAAGGCGTAGGAGGCCCGGAGGTTCTTGCTGCCGGCGTACACGGAGAGGTCCCAGCCGCCCTGCGGGGAGCCCTGGGCGGTGCTGCCGCCGGGCACGGGGGCGACACCCAGGTTCTCCTTGTCCTTGAACGCCTGGCCGGCGCGGGCGCCCTCGATGTCCCAGGGGCCGTCGACGGCCATGGCGACCTTGCCGTCCTTGAGGGCCTTGAGCTGGTTCTCCTGGCCGTCGGTGGCGTCGGTGACCGCCGCCTTGGAGGCGACCAGGTCCTTCATGGTCCTGAATGCCTTGACGCCCGCGCCGTCGTCGATCTCCACGATCTTGGATCGGGCGTCGACCATGTTGCCGCCCTCGCCGTAGAGGTAGGGCAGGAACCAGTACGGGTCGTCGCCGCGGAGGTAGAGGGCGGTGGCGCCGGTCTTGGACTTGATCTTCTTGGCGGCGGTGGACAGTTCGGCGAAGGTCTTGGGTACGCCGACGCCCGCGTCCTTGAGGAGCTTCTTGTTGTAGAAGAGACCGAGGGTGTCGATGACCTGAGGTGCGGCGTAGGTCTTGCCCTTGAACTTCGTGGATCCGACGGCCTGCGGGAGGTAGTCGCCGGCGTCGTCGAGGGCCTCGGTGCCGTCCAGCGGCGCGAGGTAGCCGAGGTTGGCGAAGTCGGCGACCCAGGCGACCTCGGTGCGCATCACGTCGGGGGCGCCGGAGTTCCCGCCCGCGGCGTTCTTGAACTTGGCGTTGGCGTCGCCGAAGGGCACGTTCACATAATTGACGTGGACCTTGGGGTGCTCCTTCTGGAAACCTTCGGCAAGCTTGCGGTACGTCGCCTTCTCGGCGTCGTTGGAGGTGTCCCAGAAGGTGACGGTTCCAGACAGTTCGCCGCCGCTCGCCCCGTTGTTGCCGTCGTCACCCCCGCCGCACCCGCTCGCCGCAAGTGCCAGGCCCGCTATCAGCGCGGTGGCGGTGACGCCACGCATGCCACGCCGCATGTGAACTCCTTAGGGAATCGCCAGAGATGGCGGTCAGGAAGTTAACAGCGCTGCAAAAAAACCGAAAGACCTTGCGGCAAATTTCTGCAAGGTCTCTGGAACTGGTTGCAACGCGATGGCCGGATCGGCACCCTAGCGGCCCCCTCGACACCGTCACCCCGCGCCCGCCCGGACGTTGATTGCGTGAAGGCACCCCAGCCTCTTGACCTCGACAGGGACGGCAGATGACCCAGGAGCTCACTTCCCCCAGCCCCGACCCCCGACCCCCCGCACCTCGCCGGGGAGCCGGCTGGTGGCGGGACGCCGTGATCTATCAGGTCTACGTCCGCTCCTTCGCCGACAGCGACGGTGACGGCATCGGCGATCTGCGCGGGGTGCGCGGGAAGCTCCCCTACCTCAAGGCGCTGGGCGTGGACGCCCTCTGGCTCACGCCGTTCTACGCCTCGCCGCAGGCCGACGGCGGCTACGACGTCGCCGACTACCGCACCGTCGACCCGCTCTTCGGCAACCTCGACGACGCCCGGAACCTGGTCCGCGCGGCCCATGACACGGGCCTGCGGGTGATCGTCGACATCGTCCCCAACCACACCTCCGACCGGCACCCGTGGTTCCAGGACCCCGAGATCGCCCGGCAGCGCTATCTGTTCCGCCCCGGCAAGGGCGAGAGCGGCGAGCTGCCACCCAACGACTGGGAGTCGGTCTTCGGCGGGCCGGCCTGGACCCGCACCGACCGGGGCGACTGGTACCTCCACCTCTTCGCCCCCGAACAGCCCGACCTGGACTGGAACAACCCGGAAGTCCACGCCGAATTCGACGCCATCCTGCGCTTCTGGCTGGACCTGGGCGTGGACGGCTTCCGAGTGGACGTCGCCCACGGCATGGTCAAGGCGGCCGGGCTGCCGGACATCGGCCGCGGCGAGCAGGCCAAGCTGATCGGCAGCCAGGTCCTGCCGTTCTTCGACCAGGACGGGGTGCACGACATCCACCGCACCTGGCGCCGCCTGCTGGACACCTACGACGGTGAGCGGATCGGCGTCGCCGAGGCATGGGCCCCCACCCCCGAGCGGCTGGCGCTGTACGTACGCCCCGACGAACTCCACCAGGCGTTCAACTTCCACTACCTGTACGCCGGTTGGGACGTCGAATCGCTTCGCGCCGCCGCCGACGCGTCGCTGGCGGCGATGCGTCCGGTGGGCGCGCCGGCCACCTGGGTGCTGTCCAACCACGACGTCGTGCGCCACCGCACCCGCCTGGGCGGCAGCCTCGACCGCGCCCGCGCCGCCGCCCTCCTGATGCTCGCCCTCCCCGGCTCCGCCTACCTCTACCAGGGCGAGGAACTGGGCCTGCCCGAGGTCACCGACCTCCCCGACGACGTCCGCCAGGACCCCTCCTTCTTCCGCGCCAACGGACAGGACGGCTTCCGCGACGGCTGCCGCGTCCCCCTCCCCTGGTCCGGCAGCGAGGCACCGTACGGCTTCGGCGACGGCGGCAGCTGGCTGCCGCAGCCCACCGACTGGGCCCCGCTCACCGTCCAGGCCCAGACCGGCGACCCCGACTCCACCCTGGAGCTCTACCGCACCGCACTCCATCTGCGGCGCCGCCTGCCGGGCCTGGGGGACGGGGAGATGAGCTGGCAGCCGGCCCCCGCGGGCATCCTCGCCTTCCGCCGCCCGGGCGTGCTGTGCACGGTCAACACCCGCCCGCACCCGGTCGAACTCCCCCTGCCCGGACCGCCGCTGCTCTCCAGTGCCCCGGTGACGACCGACGGCACCTGTGTCGTGGTGCCCGGTGACAGCTGTACCTGGTGGGCAATCTGACATGCGCCCGGTAAAGTCGCGTCCCATGACCGCCCGGCTTTCCGATATCGCAGCACAGGCGGGTGTCAGCGAGGCCACCGTCAGCCGGGTTCTCAACGGAAAGCCCGGTGTCTCCGCCACCACCCGCCAGTCGGTGCTGGCCGCCCTCGACGTGCTGGGCTACGAACGTCCGGTGCGGCTGCGCCAGCGGAGCGCGGGACTGGTCGGGCTGATCACGCCCGAGCTGGAGAACCCCATCTTCCCCGCCTTCGCCCAGGTCATCGGGCAGGCGCTGACCCGTCAGGGCTATACACCGGTCCTCGCGACCCAGACACCGGGCGGCTCCACCGAGGACGAGCTGACCGAGATGCTGGTGGACCGCGGTGTCGCCGGCATCATCTTCGTCTCGGGGCTGCACGCCGACACCTCCGCCGACATGCAGCGCTATGCGCAGCTGCGCGGCCTGGGCGTGCCCTTCGTCCTCATCAACGGCTTCTCCGACAAGGTGCAGGCACCGTTCGTCTCCCCCGACGACCGGGCCGCCGTGGACCTGGCCGTCACCCACCTGCACGCCCTCGGCCACCGGCGGATCGGGCTGGCGCTCGGACCCGAGCGGTTTGTGCCCGTACAGCGCAAGATCGAGGGCTTCGTCCGCAGCATGCAGGAGCGTCTCCAGCTCGGCCCCGCCGAGGTGGCGCCGTTCATCCAGCACTCCCTCTTCACCCTGGAGGGCGGGCAGGCGGCGGCCGGCGCGCTGATCGAACGCGGCGCCACGGCCCTGGTCTGCGCCAGCGACATGATGGCGCTGGGGGCCATCCGCGCGGCGCGGCAGCGGGGTCTGGACGTGCCGGGCGAGGTGTCCGTCGTCGGCTTCGACGACTCCCCGCTCATCGCCTTCACCGATCCCCCGCTGACCACGATCCGGCAGCCGGTCACGGCCATGGGCCAGGCGGCGGTACGCGCGCTGCTGGAGGAGATCGGCGGCACTCCCGCGCCGCACAGCGAATTCGTCTTCCATCCGGAGCTGGTGGTGCGCGGCTCCACCGCATCGGCGCCCAAGCCGGCCCGGATTCCCCGACCTGTCCGTACACCCTGAGACGGATCTCAGGGATTCGGTCGGCAATTCCTCCGGGTTACGGGGGTCGGTTGTCCCTCCACAGAGGGATACCGACCTTCGAATACCCGACCGAAGGATGATCGGCGACACGCCCGTTTCTGGCAGACTGTCTGCCTATGGGTGATCCGCATATGAGGACTTTGGACGGTCGGCCCACCGCCCCGCCACCCCGTGAGGGAAGCGCGGACCGCCCGTCGGGCGGACGCCGGTGGGCCCGGGTGCGCACACCTCGCACGCCACGCCTCTGGTTCGAGGTCCTGCTGATCGCGGTCAGTTACTGGACGTACTCGCTCATTCGCAATGCCGTGCCGGAACAACAGGCCAAAGCGCTCCGCAATGCCGACTGGATCTGGCATGCGGAGCACTCATTGGGCATTGCCGTGGAGCACACCGTCAACCACGCGGTGAATTCCGTGACGTGGCTGATCGTTTCGATGAACTATTACTACGCGACGCTGCACTTCATCGTGACGATCGGCGTGCTGATCTGGCTCTACCACTGGCATCCGGGCCGGTACGCCGCCGCCCGGACGGCGCTCTTCGCGACGACCGGGATCGCCCTGGCCGGCTACTACTTCTACCCGCTGGCGCCGCCGCGGCTGATGTCCGGCGGCGGCTTCGTCGACACCGTGGTCCAGCACGACACCTGGGGCTCGATGGCGTCGGGCAACCTCGCGTCGATGTCCAACCAGTACGCCGCGATGCCCTCCATGCACATCGGGTGGTCGCTGTGGTGCGGCATCACCATCGCGCTGCTGGCCAGGCCGCTGTGGGCCCGGATCCTGGGCCTGCTCTACCCCACCGTGACCCTGCTGGTCATCGTGTCCACCGCCAACCACTTCTGGCTGGACGCGGTCGGCGGTGCCCTCTGCCTGACCTTCGGATTCACGGCCGCGATGAGCTGGTACGGCAGGCTGCCGCACCGGCTGGCGCGATATGTCGCGGCGCCGGACGCGAATCTGCTGAAGGCGGGCTGAGCGCCCTCCGGCCGACGGGCGGGAGGGCTCGCCGCGCGCGCGTCCCGCCCGTCACCCGACTGGCCCAAGGTCCGCCGTATAGGTATGCGGCGTCAACTCACTCCGCGGTGCGTGACCCGCCCGCCCGTCATCGTCAGCCGCACCGGTGCGGCGCCGAGCTCATCGCCCGGTGCGGTCACCGGATCCACGGCGAGCGCGGTGAGGTCGGCGCGGAATCCGGGCGCGATGCGGCCCGCCTCGGACTCCTCACCGGCCGCCAGCGCGGCGTGCGAGGTACAGCCCTCCAGGGCCATCAGGCCGGTCAGGGCCTGTTCCGGGGTGACGGGTGCGACGCCGGGCTCGCCCGCGGGACGGCGCAGGCGCGCGGTGGCGAGGACCTGGCGGGGGTCGTGGTGGGCGATCGGCCAGTCGGAGCCCAGGACCAGGACCGCTCCGGCGTCGCGCAGATCGCGACAGCGCCAGGCGCGGCCGGCGCGCTCCTCGCCGACCCGGAGGGACCAGGCGTCGGTGTGATCGGCGCGGGTGTAGGCGGTGTGGGTCGGCTGCATCGAGGCGGCGACACCGAGGCGCGCGAAACGGCCGAGCTGGTCGGCGGGGACGGTCTCGATGTGCTCGACGCGGTGGCGGTAGCGGGCGGTCGGGTCGTCACCGAGCAGTTCGACGGTGTCCAGGACGTGCCGTACGGCGGCGTCGCCGATGGCGTGGGTGGCGGTGCGGACCCCGGCCCGCGCGAGGTGGTGCACGGCGTGGGTGTAGGCCGCCGGGTCGGGCCAGAAGGCGTCGGTGCCCTGACCGTGGCAGTCCGGGTGCTCCAGCCACGCCGTACCGCCCTCGACGGTGCCGTCCATGAAGAACTTCACGCCGCCGACCCGCCAGTGACGGCCGGCCAGGCGCTGGAGCGCGACGAGGTGGTCGAGCCCTTCGGCGTCGATGCCGGGCATGCACCAGGGGGCGAGCCGGAGGCGGACGGGGAGGTCGCCGTCCGCCTCGATACCGGCAAGCAGCTCGGGGACGTCCTCGTTCTCCATGTCCATCACATGGGCACCGGTCAGGCCGCCGGCGGCCATCTCGCTCAGGAGGGTCAGGAGCCGGGCGCGCCGGTCGGCGGCCGAGGGCCGGGGGACGACGGGCATCAGGAGGTTCATCGCGGCGTGTTCGACGAGGTGGCCGGTGGGGCGGCCGTCCGCGTCGCAGACGACGCTGGCGCGCTGGCCGAACGTGCGCGGCCCGGTGATGCCCGCCGCCGCCAGGGCCCGGCCGCTGGCCAGCGCCGAGTGGCCGTCGTAGAGCCGGATGACGGCGGGGGCGCCGTCGAGTGCGTCCTCGATCAGGTCGCGGTGGACGGCGTGGCCGGCGAAGACGTTGTGGTCCAGGCCCCATGCGGTGAGCCACTCTCCGGGGCCCAGCGCGCGGGCCGACGCGGCGAGGGCGGAGCGCAGTCCGGCGAGGTCGCGGCAGTCGGAGAGGTCGGTGCCGGTCGCCATCTCGACGCCCCAGACGGGGTGGCTGTGGCCGTCGACGAGACCGGGCGTCAGGGTGGCCCCGGCCAGGTCGATGACCTCGGTCGCCGCGCCCCGCCAGTCCCGTACGTCCCGTTCCTCGCCCACCGCGGCGATCCGTCCGTCCTTGACGGCGACGGCCCCGGCCGTGGGGCGCGCGGGGTCGAGGGTGCGGACCCGGGCACCGGTGAGGACGGTGTCGGCGGTGGTGAGGGCGGCGGGCATACGGGCTCCTTGGGGCGCGGGTGGGATGCGGGTGGTTCGGCCGTGGTGGCCGTGGTGGCCGGGTGACTTCAGCGGGCCGTCCCGGCGGCGGACGCAGCAGCGGCTGCGCCCTTCTCCCTCTTCTCCCCCTTCTCCCCCTTCTCGTCGTTCCGGTCGTCCTCGTCGTCCGCGCCGCCCTCGTCGTCCTCCTCGTCCTCGTCGTCCTCCGCCGGCTCCGCCGCGAAGCCCGCGTAGACCTCCGGGCGGGTGCGGCGTACCCGTCGGGCGAGGGCGAGGCCGAGCAGGAAGGCGAGCGGGACGGTGAGGACCAGGACGACATTGGTGGTGAAGGGCGCCCCCGTCATCAGGTCGATCTTGGCGATGACCAGCCAGAGGGCACCGATCATCAACACGGTGGCGGCGACGGGCGTGACGACCGTGCGCAGCAGCCCCTCCTGATGGGTGAAGCGGCGGAAATAGCAGGGGACGGCGGCCGCGGTGACCGCCTGGAGCGCCAACAGGCCCAGCATTCCAGGAGTGTTCATCCACAGCAGGAGCTGCTGGTAGGGGTCCATGCCGGCGAGGGCGAAGCCGAGGACGACAACGGTCGCGAGAACGCTCTGCGCGGCTCCGGCCAGGTACGGCGACCGGTGGCGCGGGTGGACCCTGCCGAGCGGGCCGGGCAGCACGCCTTCCTGGGCCATGGCCAGGCCGTAGCGGTTGATCGCGTTGTGGAAGGCCAGTTGGGAGGCGAGGATGCTGGTGATGATGAAGACGTGCATCAGGCCGGCGGCCCAGCCGCCCACGTACCGCGTGGTGGCGGTGAAGAACAGGCCCGCCGGGTCGTGCAGCGCGGCCGACACGATCTTGTCGCTGCCGAACGCCTGGATGACGATCCAGATGGTGAAGGCGTAGAAGAGGCCGAGGAAGGCGACGGCGATGTAGGTGGCGCGCGGGATGGTGCGGGCCGGACTGCGGGCCTCGCGGCGGTAGATGGCGGTGGATTCGAAGCCGGTGAAGGCGGCGAACGCGAACGCCAGAACCACGCCGGTGCCGGGGACCAGCACATTGCCGGTGGTGAAGGAGTCCGCCCCCAGTCCGTGCGCGCCGCCGTGCAGCAGCACTCCACCGGCGAGCAGCACGAGGATGCCGGTCTCGGCGGCCAGGAGGACGCCCAGCACCTTGGCGCCGAAGTCGATGCTGCGGTAGCCGAGGTACCAGATGACGAGGACGCCGACGAGGGCGATCGGCGGCCAGGGGACGTGGATGCCCCAGAACGCCGTCAGGGCGTCCTGGGTGGCGGTGGCCAGGAGTCCGTAGACGCCGATCTGCATGCCGTTGTAGGCGAGCAGCGCCACGGTCGCGGCGCCGAAGCCGGCCGGGCGGCCGAGGCCGCGGGTGATGAAGGCGTAGAAGCCGCCGCCGTTGCGGACGTGGCGGGCCATGGTGGTGAAGCCGACAGCGAAGAGGGCGAGGGTGGCGCCGGCCAGGACGTAGCCGACGGGGGCGCCGACGCCGCCCGCGGCGATGGCGAGCGGGGAGGTGCCGGCCATGACGGTGAGCGGCGCGGCGGCGGAGATGACGAAGAAGGCGATATCGGCGACGCCGAGGGTGCCGCGGCGGAGCGAGGTGTCCTCGGCGGGGGTCGGTGGTGCGGGCTGCTGCGGCGCCCCGTTGCGGGACTCGGACTCGACGGCCATGACTCGGTGCCCTTCTGCGGACGGCGAGGGGAGGAGAGGCGGCCCGGCACGTTCGGGGATGTGACGGCAGCATGACCGCGAAAAAAACCTAAAGCCTTTCGGTTTTTGGACCGTACCCCTCGCCGTACGATTCGGGAAGACCCGGCGACGGGTCGGTCGGAAGGGGGCACCATGGGGCGGCCGCGGAAGGCCCTGCTGGACAAGGAGCGCATCGGGGCGACGGCGCTCGAACTCGTCGACGAGATGGGCGACTTCAGCGTCCCGGAGGTGGCCCGCCGGCTCGGCGTGCAGACCGCGTCGGTGTATCACCATGTGGACGGCCGGGCCGGGGTGATCGAGCTGCTGCGGGAACGGATCACCGACGCGATCGACCCCGGCACCCTGGGCGACGCCCCCTGGGACCTCGCGCTGGCGGCCTGGGCGCGCTCCTACCGCGCCGCGTTCGCCGCCCATCCCCGCGCGATCGGGATGCTCATGACCTCACCGATCCGCGCCCCGAAGGTGCTCTCCCAGTACGACCGGGTGGCCGGGCTGCTGCTGGACGCGGGCTTTGCGCCGGCCATGGTGATGCCCGTGATCACCGGCCTGGACAACATCGTGCTGGGCTCGGCGCTGGACATGTCGGCGCCCGAGCCGATGTGGGACGTGTCCGGGGACGTCGACACTCCACGCCTGTCGGCGGCCCAGGAGGCGACCGGCCCGGACCGCGCCGACCACGCCTTCGATCTGACGCTGGCCGGGTACCTGGCGTACTGCCGCGGGCTGCCGGGGGCGTGAGCGGCCGCCCGCCGCCCCCGCTCAGCCCTCGTAGAAGAGCTCCTCGACGACTCCCCGCGCCCGCCGGGTGATCCGCCGGTAGTCGTCGAGCATGTCCCCGACGTGCCCCTCCTCGTAGCCGAGGTAGCGGCCGACCGCGGCCAGTTCACGGCCGTCCACCGGGAAGGTGTCACCGGAGCGCCCGCGGACGAGCATCACGGCGTTGCGCACCCGCGCCGCCAGCACCCACGCCTCGTCCAGGGTCTGCGCGTCCTCGGTGCCGATCAGCCCGGCGGCGTGCGCGGCGGCCAGCGCCTGACGGGTACGGGTCGTGCGCAGCCCGGGAATCTCCCAGCCGTGGCGCATCTGCAACAGCTGCACGGTCCACTCGACATCGCTCAGGCCGCCGCGCCCCAGCTTGGCGTGGGTGGTCGGGTCGGCGCCGCGCGGCAGCCGCTCGGACTCCATGCGGGCCTTGAGCCGCCGGATCTCCCGGACCGCGTCCTCGCCCAGGCCCTCGGCCGGATAGCGCAGCGGATCGATCAGGTCGACGAACCGTTGCCCCACCCCGGCGTCCCCGGCGACCGGCTCGGCACGCAGCAGGGCCTGCGCCTCCCACACCAGCGACCAGCGCCGGTAGTAGGCCGCATACGAGGCGAGGGTGCGCACCAGCGGGCCCGACCGGCCCTCCGGACGCAGATCCGCATCGATGGGCAACGGCGGGTCGGCGGACGGGAGTTGGAGCAGCCGGCGCATTTCGTTGGCGATGGCCTGGGCGGCCTTGGCGGCCTCCTGCTCGTCGGCGCCCTCGCGGGGTTCGTGGACGAACAGCACGTCGGCGTCCGAGCCGTAGCTCAGCTCATGGCCGCCGAACCGGCCCATGCCGATGACGGCGAAGCGGGTGGGCAGGGTGTCGCCCCACTGCTCGCGGACCGCCGCGCGCAGTGCACCGGCGAGGGTGGCGGCGTTGAGGTCGGAGACGGCGGAGCCGACGGCGTCGATGGCGTGGCCGTGGTCCTTCTCGGCAGGGTTGCCGTCCGTGCCGTACGCGCCGATCAGATCGGCGGCGGCGGTCCGGAACAACTCCCGGCGGCGGACCCCGCGGGCCGCCGCGACCGCCGCCTCGGCGCCGTCGGCGCGGCCCACCGCGGCCAGCACCTCCTGCTCCAGCGCGGCCCGGCCGCGCGGCTTGAGGCCGTCGGCGGCCCCCAGCAGCGCGACCGCCTCGGGGGCGCGCAGCAGGAGGTCGGGGGCGAGGCGCCCGGCGGACAGCACCCGGGCGAGGTTCTCGGCGGCGGCGCCCTCGTCGCGCAGCAGCCGCAGATACCACGGCGTCTTGCCCAACGCGTCGGACACCTTGCGGAAGTTGAGCAGTCCGGCGTCGGGGTCGGCGGAGTCCGCGAACCACGCCAGCAGCACCGGCAGCAGCGTCCGCTGGATGGCAGACTTCCGGGTCACTCCGGACGCCAGCGCCTCCAGGTGGCGCAGCGCGGCGACCGGATCCGCATACCCGAGGGCCTCCAGGCGGTGGCCGGCGGCCTTGGCGGACAGTCGGGTCTCGCCGGGCTCCAGATGGGCGACGGCGTCGAGCAGCGGACGGTAGAAGAGCTTCTCATGCAGTCGGCGCACCTCTCTGGCGTGCCACTTCCACTCCTTGCGGAGGGCGTCGACCGGCTCGGTGAACATGCCCAGGGAGCGGGCCAGGCGCCGCAGATCCGTCTCCTCCTCGGGCATCAGATGCGTACGGCGCATCCGGAAGAGCTGGATGCGGTGCTCCAGCGCGCGCAGGAACCGGTAGGCCGTGTCCAGCGCGGCGGCATCCTGGCGCCCCACATAGCCGCCGGCCGCCAGCGCCGCCAGCGCGTCCAGCGTGCCGGCGCTGCGCAGCGTACGGTCGCTGCGGCCGTGCACCAACTGCAGCAGCTGCACGGCGAATTCGACGTCGCGCAGGCCGCCGGGGCCGAGTTTGAGTTCCCGATCGACGCGGTCTGCGGGGATGTTCGCCACCACCCGGCGGCGCATCTGACGGACGTCGGCGACGAAGTTGTCCCGCTCGGCGACCTGCCAGACCATCGGTGCCAGCGCGTCGACGTACGCCTGCCCCAGGTCCAGGTCGCCGGCCATCGGGCGGGCCTTGAGCAGCGCCTGGAACTCCCAGGTCTTGGCCCAGCGCTGATAGTAGGCGAGATGGCTGGAGAGGGTGCGCACCAGCGGACCGTTGCGGCCCTCCGGGCGCAGGTTGGCGTCCACCGGCCAGATGGTGCCCTCGACGGTGACGTCCGAGCAGAGCCGCATCATCCGCGAGGCGAGCCGGGTGGCGGCCTGGAGCGCCTTCGCCTCCTCCACGCCCTCCTTCGCCTCGGCGGCGAAGATGACGTCGACGTCGGAGACGTAGTTCAGCTCCCGGGCACCGCACTTGCCCATGGCGATGACGGCCAGCCGGCAGACCGCCGCGTCGCCGGGGGCCTCTTCGTAGCTGATCTGGAGGGCGGCGCGCACGGTCGCGGTGGCCAGGTCCGCCAGCTCCGCCGCGGCCTCGGCGACATCGGTCGTCCCGCACACGTCGCGGGCCACGATGCCCATCAGGGACCGTCGGTAGGCGACCCGCAGCGCGTCCGCGCGGGCGCGGTCCGCGCCGCGCTCGCCCCAGATGCCCTCCGCCAGCGCCTGCTCGAACTCGGGGGTGGTGGGGTGCAGGTCGACGTACTCGTACGTGGCCAGCGAACGCCAGTCGGCCGGGTGCCGGGCGAGATGGTCGGCGAGCGCCTCGGAGGCGCCCATCACCCCCAGCAGCCGGTCGCGCAGCGGTTTGGCGGCCACCAGCGTGCTCAGCAGTTCCTGCTGCTCCTCGGGGGGCAGCGCCTCCACCAGACGGGCCAGACCGAGCAGCGCGAGATCGGGGTCCGCGGTGCCGCCGAGCGCCTCCAGAAGGACCGAATCCTCGCGCACCGAGGAGAACTCGGGCGTGCCGAGCAGCCGCCCGGCCGCCGAGGGGTCCGTGAACCCGTGTCTCAGCATCCGGGTGAAGGTGCTGCTCCGCCGTCCCTGCGGCGCGGGAAGTGCCATGGGTCCAGCCTCTCGGTGGCGCGGTGACTCAGAGCACGGGCAGCATCTTGCGCAGCTCGAAGGCGGTGACCTCGGAGCGGTACTCCTCCCACTCCTGCTTCTTGTTGCGCAGGAAGAAGTCGAAGACGTGCTCGCCGAGGGTCTCGGCGACCAGTTCGCTGCGCTCCATCAGCTCGATGGCCTCGCCGAGGTTCTGCGGCAGCGGCTCGATGCCCATCGCGCGGCGCTCGGAGTCGGACAGCGCCCAGACGTCGTCATCGGCACCGGCCGGCAGTTCGTAGCCCTCCTCGATGCCCTTGAGCCCGGCGGCGAGCAGCACCGCGTACGTCAGGTACGGGTTGGCGCCGGAGTCGATCGAGCGGACCTCGACCCGGGTCGAGCCCATCTTGCCGGGCTTGTACATCGGGACGCGGATGAGCGCGGAGCGGTTGTTGTGGCCCCAGCAGATGTACGAGGGGGCCTCGCCGCCGGCGCCCGCGGTGCGGTTGGCGCCGCCCCAGATGCGCTTGTAGGAGTTGACCCACTGGTTGGTGACCGCGGAGATCTCGCCCGCGTGCCGCAGCAGACCGGCGATGAACGAGCGGCCCACCTTGGAGAGTTGGTACTCCGAGCCGGACTCGTGGAAGGCGTTCCGGTCGCCCTCGAAGAGGGAGAGGTGGGTGTGCATGCCCGAGCCCGGGTACTCGGAGAACGGCTTGGGCATGAAGGTGGCCTGCACGCCCTGCTCCAGCGCCACCTGCTTCATGACCAGACGGAACGTCATGATGTTGTCGGCGGTCGACAGGGCGTCGGCGTAGCGCAGGTCGATCTCCTGCTGGCCGGGCGCGCCCTCGTGGTGGCTGAACTCCACCGAGATGCCCATCGACTCCAGCATCGTGATCGCCTGGCGGCGGAAGTCCATGCCGACGTTCTGCGGGGTGTGGTCGAAGTAGCCAGAGGAGTCACCGGGGGTCGGCCGCCGGCCGTCCACGGGCTTGTCCTTGAGCAGGAAGAACTCGATCTCCGGGTGGGTGTAGAAGGTGAACCCGAGGTCGGAGGTCTTGGCCAGGATGCGCTTGAGGACGTAGCGCGGGTCGGCGTACGACGGGGAGCCGTCGGGCATCAGGATGTCGCAGAACATCCGGGCGGTGCCGGGGGCCTCGGCCCGCCAGGGCAGGATCTGGAAGGTGCCGGGATCGGGCTTGGCGATCATGTCGGATTCGTAGACCCGGGCGAAGCCCTCGATGGCCGAACCGTCGAAGCCGATGCCTTCGTCGAAGGCCTGCTCCAGCTCCGCCGGGGCCACCGCCACCGACTTCAAAAAGCCCAGCACGTCGGTGAACCACAGCCGGACGAAGCGAATATCGCGCTCTTCCAGAGTCCGGAGCACAAACTCCTGCTGCTTGTCCATGGCTCACCAATCCTTGCAGGTCAATCGGCCTGTCCACGCACGTGGGATCACGCCGCGTGGCACACCAGTATCACGTGAGGGGGTTACCGTCACATTACGCACCCTTGGCCTGAAGCAGAACCGTCGGCCCGTGACCCTCGCCCCGATCCTTCCCGCACGAGGAGGAGTCAGCGCGGCCGGGGACGGCAATCGGGGGGCTTGACCAAGTCTTGATCCTTCAGTAGAGCGGCCTTGACCTGGCGTTGAAGGGTCTGTGTCATGGCCTTCCTAGCCTTGGCCGAGATGGTGATGGACAACCCGACCAGGGGGAGACGGGTAATGGGGCAAGGCTTCCAGATCAACCCGGACGCGATATTCCACTGTGCGTCCGGAACCGACCAGCAGAAGGAAGCGATCCCACGGATCGCGCGGGCGCTGGAACATGTGGAGATTCCTTCCGGAGCCTTCGGCAAGCTGCCGGAGTCCGACGAGCTGCTCAGCGCGTACAAGGAGCATGCCACCGCGGCGCAGGAGAACGTCCATGACCTCGTCGAGCTGCTCGAGGGGGCGGTGGAGGCCCTGCGGGCCACGGCGGGCAACTACGTCGCCATCGAGCACGAACTCGAGTCGGGCTTCAGCGGCAACGGCGGGGGTGCGTAGACATGACAACGGCTTCGGACGCGTACGCGTGGGTGAACAAGGAGATCGAGAAGCTCCCCGACATCCCGGAGATCAGCAACAACGCGGAGCACGGCATCGACGAGGGGCTGGACGATGCCATCCGGTGGTTCCTGGACAAGGTCGGGCTCATGGACGAGCTCGAAAAGCTCACCGGTATGCCGTCGCAGCTCACCGCGGCCGCGCAGGAGTGGCGCGCGCAGGCGGCCGCGCTGCACAAGGTGTCCGAGGGGATCCGGCAGGCCACGCGCCACCTGCCGGAGGAGTGGGAAGGCGACGCCTCCGACGGCTTCGGCCGCGGCATGGGCCAGATCGTCGAGGCGATCGACGGCACCGCCAAGGAGATGGGCGAGTGCGCGAGCATCCTCAGCCAGGCCGCCGCGGAGTGCAAGTTCGCCGAGGACGCCGTCGTCGCGATCATCCGCGAGGCCATCGAGTGGGCGGCGATGTCGATCGCCGCGATGCTGGTCGCCGACATCGTCACGCTGGGGCTGGCCTCGGTTGTGGACGCGCTGGTCGTCGAGGGGGAGGTGGCGGTCTTCCTGGCCAGGGTGGAGAGGGTCTCCGTCAAACTGGCCAAGACTCTGAGTGACCTGATGAAGGCCGTGCGGAAGTTCAAGGAGGGTGAGAAGTCCTGGAAGGCCTTCAAGGAGGCGAAGGCTGCTGCCAAGACGCTGCGCACGATGAGCAAGTTCAAGAACCGGCGTCTGGACGGGCAGACGTTGAAGGACTGGCAAGCCCACAAAATGGTGTCGAAGGGCCTGCTCCGCGGCCACGTCATAAACCCTGTCCTCACGGCCACCACCGGTCTCACGGGCGACTACCAGGGCAAGGCGAAGGAAGCGGTCGAGCACTTCGGCAAGGAGGCGCTGGACGAGCACGACGGCAAGGGCCCGAAGTCGCCGGAGCCGTACCGCGTGCCCAAGGCCAGCATCGAGGACACCTTCGGCTGAGCGCCAGGGCAGACAGAGAGACGGATATGAACCCCACCCTCGTAGTCCCGGACTGGGACGGGGACGCCTGGCTCGTCCCGCACACCACCGCTCATCTGCGACCGGGCGAGGCACTACAGGGCGTGCTCCCGGTGAGGCTGGACGTACTGGCCCCCGAAAGCATCCCGAAGCGGTACCGCAAGCCCAAGCCGGAGGTGGATACGAGTTCAGGGTTCAAGGGATGGCAGCGGATCTTTCTGCCCTGGGCGTACGTCACGTGGCTGTGTTCCCTTCCCGCCGGACTGCTGGAGGACGGCGCCGGCAAAACCTGGCGCGGCATCCGCCGGATCTTCCGGGGGCGGGTCTGGGAGGGCGGCTGGGACAGCACGGCGGGCTGGTTCGTCATCACCGCGCGCACCGGCCCGATGGACGACGGCGGGTACACCAACGACAAGATCGCGCTGGCGTGCACCGACCAGCGGCTGTTGTTGCTGAACAAACCCACGTGGCATGAGCGGGAAGCGGCGCAGCTGCTCGGTGAGCTCCCCCGCGGGCGGTTCGCGGTGCGCCGCGAGCCGCATCCGCCGCGCCACAAGCAGCGGGTGGACCTCGCGTTCCCCGACGGCTCATGGCTCGCCCTGGAGGTGAGCCGGACGCACGAGGTACCGCTGCTCACCGCCCTGCTGTCGCAGGATCGACGGGGCTGAGGTCCAGTACCGCACGGGCGACCGCCCCCGGTGCATCGGCCATCACCAGATGGCCGGCCGGGGCGGCGACCGTGCAGCGGCCGCCCAGCGCGGCGGCGAGCGCCCGCTGGCGTTCCAGCCAGCGCAGATCGCGGGCGGTCTCGCCGCCGTTGTACGCCGCCAGGACGGCGACCGGGATTACCGGGAGCGGATGGCCGGGCCGCAGGGCGACGAGGTCGGCCGCCTGGTAGGGGTAGGTGGCGTTCTCCAGGACGCAGGCGCGCAGCACCCGGCTGGTGCGGTAGCCGACGCTCTCCCACGGGTGCGGCGGATGGCTGCCGACGGTGGAGGCGCGGCCGATCAGCCGGCGGGCGGCGGGGCCCAGGGCGCGCGGCACCCCGGCTGCGGACAACGCGGTGGCGAGGCCGGACGCCCAGGCCGTGCGGGCCGCGCGGGGCAGCAGCGGGCGCGGGTCCTCCTCGATGCTGGCGTCGACGAGGACCAGTCCGGCGCACCGGTGCGGGTGCAGCCGGGCGAACGCCTCGGCGTGGAAGCCGGCGAGGGAGTGGCCGACGACGGTGGCCGGGCCCGGGAGGCCCAGGACGTCCAGGACGTGGGCGATCCGGTGCGCCTCGGCGGCGAGGTCGGGCGGCGTGGCTGACGGGGCGCTCAGGCCGAGGCCGGGCCGGTCGAAGCGGATGACGGTGCGGTGCGGGGCGAGCAGCGCGGCCACCTCGTCCCAGTCGAACCAGGCCATGCCGAGGCCGCCGCTGAGGACGCAGGGCGGACCGCTGCCCTCGGAGAGAACATGCAGCCGGATGCCGTCGACGGTGCGGATGCGGCCAGGGATGCGTATGGGGCGTCGGGTCATGTGCGTGGCCTCCGGCTTCGGTGTCCTGACTTCTTTGTGCCCGGCCGGGCGGCCTCGGCACCCTGCCGGCACCCGGGACGGCGGCGGCCCGGGAGAGGCGGGGCGGGGCACGGCCGGGACGTCCTGGTGATCGGATCGGGTGGACCCGGCCCGTCGGACGGAGCGCCGGGCGCACCAAAAGCGTGGAACGGCCAAGGATAGGCGGATGGTCCATGGCAATGGGGTGACGGCGGCGCACGGCGCCACGGGCGGTCGGCCCCGCACCGCCCCGCCACGGACTCCTCGCCCCGCTGTCGGTGCTGCGCGTGCAGGAGCGCGCCACGACGCCGACGCCTGTCCGCGTTCGCGCCCGCGCGCCCCCTCTTCCGTTCCTCACTTCGACTTGCTCACTTCGAAACCGACACGAGGTGCTCAGCCATGCGTATGCATTCCTCCCAGTCCCCCGCTCCCTCCAGCTCCCGCCGCACGGTGCTCGGCGCCGGCGTCGCCGCCGCGGGCGGCGCCCTGCTGGCCGCCTGTTCCGACGGCAGCTCCGGCCCGCGCGGCATGGACGGCATGGACGGCATGGACGACGGCAAGAACGGCATGCGCCACGACGGCGACCCGTCCGGCTACGTCAGCCCCGACGGCCCGGAGGTCGCCGCGGCCGAGAAGCACCGCCGCACGGACGGCACCGTACGGAAGTTCCGGCTCACCGCCGCCACCGCCGAGGTGGATCTGGGCGGCCGCACCGTCCACACCTGGGCCTACGGCCACGAGCTCCCCGGCAAGGAGGTCCGCGTCACCGCGGGCGACACCCTCCAGCTGACCCTGCACAACCACCTGCCCAAGTCCACGTCCGTGCACTGGCACGGGCTGACGCTGCGCAACGACATGGACGGCGTCCCGGGCGTGACCCAGCGCCCCATCAAGTCCGGTGCGTCCTTCACCTACCGGTTCGCCACCACGCACCCCGGCACGTACTGGCTGCATCCGCACACCGGCGTGCAGATCGACCGCGGGCTGTACGCACCGGTGATCGTCGACGACCCCAGGGAGCCGCTCCACTACGACTGGGAGTGGGTGGTGCTGGTGGACGACTGGGTCGACGGGGTGGACGGCAGCACCCCGGACGCCGTCATGGCCGAGCTGCACGGGGGCAGGGGCGGCGGCACGGGGCACGGCATGGACATGGGGGACGACGACGGGCACACCATGGACGGCGGCCGGTCCGAGGAGCCCGGCACCAAAGGGCCGTCCCGCCGGCTGAAGGCCGCCAGGAGCCGGCTGCTGCGCGGCGAACCCGGCGATGTGGACTACCCGTACCACCTCATCAACGGCCGCGTCGCCGAGGACCCGGAGGTGTTCCGGGCAAAGCCCGGCGACAGGATCCGGATCCGGCTCATCAACGCGGGCGGCGACACCGCCTACCGGGTCGCCCTGGGCGGTCACAAGATGACCATCACGCACACCGACGGCCACCCCGTCGAGCACACCGAGACCGACGCCCTGCTGATCGGTATGAGCGAGCGCTACGACGTCCTGGTCACCGCCAAGGACGGCGTCTTCCCGCTCACCGCGCTCGCCGAGGGCAAGAACCGCACCGCGCTCGCCCTCCTGCGCACCGGCGGCGGCGCCGCGCCCGGACCGTCGGTCCGCCCGAAGAACCTGGACGGCAAGCTGGTGACCGCGGACCGGCTGAGGGCCGCGGAGTCCGTGCGGGCGGTCGCCCGGCGCGCCGATCGCACCCTCGACTTCGTCCTCAGCGGCACGATGGAGAAGTTCGACTGGGCGCTCAACGGGAAGCAGTACACACCCACCGAGCGCTACCCGGTCGAGGCCGGTGAGCGGGTGCGGCTCGCCTTCCACAACCACAGCAGGATGTGGCACCCGATGCATCTGCACGGGCACACCTTCGCGTTGCCCGGCGGCGGAGCCCGGAAGGACACCACGATCGTGCTGCCCGGCAGCACCGTCAACGTCGACTTCGAGGCCGACAATCCGGGGCTGTGGATGCTCCACTGCCACAACATCTACCACTCGGAGTCGGGGATGATGACGACCGTGGGCTACCGCAGGAAGTAGGCCGGCCCACCTGGGGACGCGAAGGGACGAGGGACGTCCGACCTCCCCCTTCGCGTCAATTCGACGATTATTCTCCACTACACTGATCCCGTGGCCCAACTTCGTCTCGCCCTCAACCAGATCGACTCCTGCGTCGGCGACATCACCGGGAACGCCGAAACGATCGTGCACTGGACGCGGCATGCCGCCGACCAGGGCGCGCACCTCGTCGCCTTCCCCGAAATGGCGCTCACCGGCTATCCCGTCGAGGACCTCGCGCTGCGCTCCTCCTTCGTCGAGGCGAGCCGCACCGCACTGCGCGCCCTGGCCGGTCGGCTGGCCACCGAGGGGCTGGGCGAACTCCCGGTGGTCGTCGGCTATCTCGACCGCTGTGCACAGGACCAGAAGCGGTACGGCCGGCCGGCCGGCGCCCCGCAGAACGCCGCCGCCGTACTGCACCGCGGCGAGGTCGTCCTGAGCTTCGCCAAACACCATCTGCCCAACTACGGCGTCTTCGACGAGTTCCGGTACTTCGTCCCCGGAGACACCCTGCCCGTCGTCCGGGTGCACGGCGTCGATGTCGCGCTCGCCATCTGCGAGGACCTGTGGCAGGACGGCGGCCGGGTACCGGCGGCCCGCAGCGCGGGGGCCGGGCTGCTGGTGTCCGTGAACGCCTCGCCCTACGAGCGGGACAAGCACGACACCCGGCTGGAACTGGTGCGCAAGCGAGCCCAGGAGGCCGGCTGCACCACCGCCTATCTGGCGATGATCGGCGGACAGGACGAGCTGGTCTTCGACGGCGACTCCATCGTGGTCGACAAGGACGGCGGGGTGATCGCGCGGGCACCGCAGTTCGCGGAGGGCTGCGTGCTGGTCGACCTCGAACTGCCGGACGCGGCACCCGAGGCGCCCGCCGGCGTCCTGGACGACGGCCTGCGCGTCGACCACGTCGTCCTGACCCCCGACCCGCTGCCGCCGTACGCCCCCGAGACGCTCGGCGGCGAGGCCGAACGGCTGGGCGACATCGAGGAGATCTACACCGCGCTGGTCGTCGGCCTGCGTGCCTACGTCGCCAAGAACGGCTTCCACAGCGTGGTCATCGGCCTGTCCGGCGGCATCGACTCCGCGCTGGTCGCCGCCCTCGCCTGTGACGCGCTGGGCCCGGCGCACGTCCACGCCGTCGCGATGCCCTCGCGCTACTCCTCCGAGCACTCCCTCACCGACGCCGCCGAACTGGCACGGCGCACCGGGCTCGCCTTCCGCACGGTGCCGATCGCCCCGATGTTCGACGCGTACATGGAGGCGCTGGGTCTGACCGGCCTCGCCGAGGAGAACCTCCAGTCACGGCTGCGCGGCACGACGCTGATGGCCATCTCCAACCAGGAGGGCCACCTCGTCCTCGCGCCGGGCAACAAGTCCGAGCTGGCGTGCGGCTATTCGACGCTCTACGGCGACTCGGTGGGCGCCTACGGGCCGATCAAGGACGTCTACAAGACCGTCGTCTTCCAGCTCGCCCGCTGGCGCAACCAGGCGGCGGCCGACCGCGGCCAGACCCCGCCGATCCCGGAGAACACCCTCACCAAGCCCCCGAGCGCCGAGCTGCGCCCCGGCCAGGTGGACACCGACTCGCTGCCCGACTACGCCGTCCTGGACCGGGTCCTGGAGCTGTACGTCGACCGGGACCGGGGCCGCGAGGAGATCGTGGCGCAGGGCTTCGACGCGGAGCTGGTGACCCGGGTGCTGCGGATGGTCGACCACGCCGAGTACAAGCGCCGCCAGTACCCGCCGGGCACCAAGATCTCCGCCAAGGGCTTCGGCAAGGACCGCCGGCTGCCGATCACCAACCACTGGCGGGAGGGCGCGTAGCGCCTGGCCTTCTCCCCACGCTGGGTCCATCCCGCCGTGTGGTTTCGCATCGCGGTGGTTTCCCGCCGTGGTGGTTTCGCGTCGTTGCGCCTGCGGCGGGCGTGGGTTTGGTGGGTGCGGTGCACCACCTCCGGACTCCGTCCTGCGGCGCGGCCCCTCCCACGGGTGGGTGGAGAGCGGGTCGGTGGGGGTGCGCGTTCCGGGTCAGCTGCGCCCTGTGATGCGTCCCCAGGGTGCAGCTGACCACGCCCCCCACAGCGGGACGGCCGGCGACATGGGACCTCAGCCGCCGGCCGGCACCGTCTCGTCGGCGGATACCGCGGCCGCCTCCCCGCGGGCCACGATGCGGGAGGGGTCGTGGGCATCGCGGTCCAGCAGTCCGGCGACCACCGCGACGGCCAGGCCGACGGCGGCCAGGACGGCGCCCACCAGGGCCGGGGAGGTCCAGCCCCAGCCGGCCGCGATGGCCAGGCCGCCGACCCAGGCACCGCCCGCGTTGGCGAGGTTGAAGGCCGACTGGTTCGAGGCGGCGGCCAGGGTGGGTGCCTGGTGCGCCTTGTTCATGACGAGCATCTGCAGGGGTGTGGTGGTCAGGAAGCCGATGGCGCCGATGAGGACGACGCCCACCAGGGCGGCCCACTTCACCTCGGCGGTGAAGTGGAAGACGGCCAGCACGAGGGCGAGGGCCCCCAGCGCGCCGTACAGGGTGGGGCGCAGCGCGCGGTCGGTGAGCGGGCCCGCCGCGAGGGCGCCGAGGGTCATGCCGATCCCGAAGAGGGCGAGGACGAGCGTGACCGAGGTCTCGGAGAAGCCGGTCACCTTGGTCATCGTCGACGCGAGGTAGCTGTAGACGGCGAAGATCCCGGCGAAGCCGAAGACCGTGGTCAGCAGCCCGAGGAGCACTTGGCGGTTGCCGAGGGAGCGCAGCTCGCGGGCCAGGCCGGTGCGCTCCTCGGCGGGCAGCGGGGGGACCAGGCGGGCCAGGGCGGCCATCGCGGCGAGGCCGATGCCGGCGACCACGAGGAAGGTGGCACGCCAGCCCAGGTGCTGGCCGAGCAGGGTCGCGGCGGGGACACCGACGATGTTGGCGATGGTCAGGCCGAGGAACATGGTGGCCACCGCGCGGGCCTGGCGGCCCTCGCGCACCAGCCGGGCGGCCACCACCGCGCCGACGCCGAAGAACGCGCCGTGCGGGAGCCCGGCGAGCAGCCGGCCGGCGACCAGCAGGCCGAAGGTGGGGGCGAGGGCGGAGGCGAGGTTGCCCACCGTGAAGACCGCCATCAGCAGGACGAGCATCCGCTTGCGCGGGATGCGGGAGCCGAGGGCGGTCAGCAGCGGGGCGCCGATGACGACGCCGAGGGCGTAGGCGGAGACGAGGTAGCCGGCGGTGGGCACCGAGGTGCCCAGATCGTCCGCGACGTTGGGCAGCAGGCCCATCATCACGAATTCCGTGGTGCCGATTCCGAAGGCCGAGATCGCGAGAGCGAGCAGAGCCAAGGGCATGTGGACCTGGACCTTTCCGAGGGACGTGCGGGCGGTTCGCCGCCCAGTTCGTTTACGTACGGAACAAAGTCTCTCAGGTCCAGTATTCCGACGCGAGAACGGGACGTTACGACTCCGCGTCCGGTGCACGCCCCCCGGGCGGCGTCAGATCCTGACGGAGGCCGCGAGCGGCAGGTGGTCGCTGCCGGTGGCCTTCAGTGTCCAGGCGGCCACCGGGTCGATGCCCTTCATCATGATCTGGTCGATCCGGGCCATCGGGAAGGCGGCCGGCCAGCTGAAGCCGAAGCCGTCGCCGGCGGCGCCCTGCGCGGAGCGCATCTGGGAGGTGACCGGAGCCAGCGAGCGGTCGTTCATGGTGCCGTTGAGGTCGCCGAGCAGGATCACCTTCTTGGCCGGGTCGGCGGCGATCGCCTCGCCCAGCGCCTTGGCGCTGCCGTCGCGCTGCCCCGCGGTGAAGCCCGCCTCGACCTTGACGCGTACCGAGGGCAGATGCGCGACGAAGACGTCGAGCTGCCGGCCGTCGGCGGCGGTCACGGTGGTGCGCAACGCCCGGGTCCAGCCCATCTTGATGTCCACCGGTCCGGAGTTGCTCAGCGGCCGCTTGCTCCAGACGCCGACGGTGCCCTCGACCGCCCGGTAGGGGTAGGTCTTCGCCAGCTCCCGCCGGTAGGTGGGCAGGGCGGTGCCGGTCAGCTCCTCCAGGGCGACCATATCGGCCCCGGAGCGGACGATGTCCTGGGCGGTGGCCGCCGGGTCGGGGTTGTCGGCGTTGACGTTGTGGGTGACCACGGTGAGGTTGCCGCCGGTGCCCGACTTGTCGGTGAGCTGCCCGCCGAAGAGGTTGAGCCAGACCACGGCCGGCAGGACGAGGGCGAGGAGCGCGGTCGCGGAACGGCGCAGCACCGCGAGGAACAGCAGCAGCAGCACGCCGATTCCGAGCCAGGGCAGGAACGTCTCCAGCAGACTGCCCAGGTTTCCCACGTCGTTGGGGATCCGGCCGTGCAGGAACATCAGCAGCCCGAGCAGCACGGCCAGCACCGCGAGCACGATGCCGCGGCGCCACATCCCCTCCGGGCGCCACCAGTTCCGCAGGCGTCCGGCGCGGGAACCGGCCCGCTCGGGGGTGTGCCCCTGTCCCGGTTCCGTCATGTATGCCTGCGCCATGTAGCTGTCCTCACTGCCTTGCTCCGCGCCTCGCCTGTGGTCTCCGACCCTAGGCGATCGGCCTTAATGCCCGTTCTTAGAACCGTGCCGCCCAGCTGCACGCCGCGTTGCCACGCGGTGCGGGCGGCGCCGCTCGCCAGTGAGGACGGCGCGGTGACGGGATGGGGTTCCGGCCGGCGGGCCGGCGGCGGCAGCTGTGACAGAACGGGCATGTTCCCTCGTCGGGAGCGGGCACACGGGCGGACAACGGGCCGGTGCGGCGGCGCGGTTCAGCCCGCCGCCCGCCCCGGGCCGGGGCGTACGCCCTCGAGGACCAGGTCGACGATGTCCCGGGCGAGCCCCTCGGGGAGTTCCTTCCACTCGTGGAGGATGGCGCGGGCCAGCATCGGACCGACGAACAGGTCGGCGAGGGTCTCCACATCATGGTCGCCGCGGATCTCACCGGTGGCCACGCCCCGCCGCAGCACCCGCAACAGCGCCTCGTTACGTGCCCGTACGACCGTCTCGTGGTACTCCGCCCACAGCTGGGGGTGCCCCTGGACATGGCTGACGACGGTGCGCAGCAGCGCCGAGTTGCGCTTGGCGAGACCGCGCCGGCGCAGGAACTCCAGCAGGACGATCAGGTCGTCGCGCACGGACTCGCCGCCCAGCGGCGGGGGCGGCGAGTCCAGGGACCGCATGACGTCCACCATCAGGGCGTCCTTGCCGGGCCAGCGGCGGTAGACCGTGGCCTTGCCCACGCCGGCCTGGCGGGCGATGCGCTCCATCGACAGCTCGCCGATGGCGGCACCGTCCTCGATCAGGTGGAGCACGGCCTCGATGATGGCCGAGTCGGCCGCGGCGCTGCGGGGTCTGCCACGGCGCCCGGGAGGCGCCGGGTCCGGCCGGGCGCCGGCTGCCGTCGCGTCGGAGTCTCCCGCCGCCCCGCTCATCGCCCCACGCCTGCCTCTCGTTCCTCGTTCTGCTCCGCCTCGTGCGGCGCCGGTGCCATTCTGCCGGGCAGGAAGGCCGCGACCACGACGGCTCCCACCACCGCGGTGGCGGCCGAGCCGAGGGCCGTGACGTGCATGGCGTGCACGAAGGCGTTCCGGGCGGCGGCGATCAGGTCCTGCCCGGCCGGGCCCAGCTGCCGGGCGAGGGCGAGGGTGGCCTCGACGGACTCGCCGGCGGCGTGGCGGGCGGGAGCCGGGACGCCGGGCAGCGCGGCGAGCCGGTCCTGGATGCCGTTGCGGTAGGTGGTGGACAGCAGCGAGCCCAGGACGGCCACGCCGAGGGTGCCGCCGACCTGCCGGAAGACGTTGTTGAGCGCCGAGCCGGAGCCGGCCTTCTCACGCGGCAGCGACTGCATGACCGCGACGGTGACCGGCGGCATGATGTGTGCCATGCCGGTGCCCTGGAGGAAGAACACCGCCTCCAGGACCCAGATCGGGGTGTCGGTGTCCAGCAGCAGCAGCCCGGACATGGTGACGGCCACGGTCAGCATCCCGGCGGTGCACACCGCCCGGGCGCCGAAGCGGTCCACCGCGTGCCGGGCGCGCGGCGAGAAGACCATCTGGGCGACCGCCAGCGGCAGGATCAGCAGCCCGGCCTCCAGCGGGCTGTAGCCGCGCACGCTCTGCACATAGAAGACGATGAAGAAGGTGACGCCCATCAGCGCGAAGAAGACCAGCGCCACGGCGGCGATCGCGGCGGAGAAGGCGGGCTTGCGGAAGTAGCTGATGTCGATCGACGGGTGGTCGCTGCGCTTCTGGTGCAGGACGAAGACGGTCAGCGCGGCGAGGCCGCCCAGGATCGTGCCGAGCACCTGCGGGTCGGTGAAGTCGGCGAGCTGGCCGCCCCTGATGATCCCGTAGATCAGCAGGACCAGACCGATCACGGACAGCAGCACACCGAGCGGGTCCAGCCGGCCGGGGCTGGGGTCCTTGGAGTCGGGCACCAGGACGGCCATCGTGGCGAGTGCGATCAGCACGATCGGGACGTTGACGAGGAAGACCGATCCCCACCAGAAGTGGTCGAGCAGCAGGCCGCCGGCGATCGGGCCGATCGCGATGGCCAGGCCCACGCCGCCGGCCCAGATGCCGATCGCCCGGGGCTGCTCGTCGCGCTCGAAGACGTTCATCAGGACGGCAAGGGTGGCGGGCATGACGAAGGCCCCGCCCAGGCCCATCACGGCGCGGAAGGCGATCAGCTCGGCGGGCGAGGCGGCCATCCCGGCGAGCACCGAACCGGCGCCGAAGACGACCAGGCCGGACAGCAGCACCTTCTTGCGGCCGAGCCGGTCACCGAGCAGGCCGGAGGTGAACAGCAGCCCGGCGAAGACGAGCGTGTAGGAGTTGATCGCCCATTCCAGCTCGCTCTGCGTGGCGCCGAGGCCGGACGGCGCCGGGGTCGCGATCGTCTTCATCGCGACGTTGAGGATGGAGTTGTCCAGCACGACTATCAGCAGGCTGAGCATCAGGACGGACAGGATCGCCCAGCGGCGCCGGTGGACCGTGTCGGAGACCTGGCGGGCGGGCGGGCCGTCAGGTACGGGGGGAGAGGTGGCCATGCCGCCCACCATACGCTCATTTCGATACGAGCCCGTTCCGTATTGATGACGTTGCCCTTCGCCCCGGAGAAAGCACAGGTCAAAGCGGTGCGCACGGCAGCCGGCGGCCCCCTTCCCCTGGGCGCGCCCTGCGTGCCAGCATGGAGGGGATTCCGGGGACACCGTCAGGGTGCCTCGAGATGATGAACAGGAGCCGTCACCATGACGCAGCTTTCGCCTGCCCAGAAGCCGGTCGACAAGTCCCTGTACGGGGGCAGCGGCTCGCGCCGCCTCACGGTCCGCGACATCGCCGCCGCCAAGGAGCGCGGCGAGAAGTGGCCGATGCTCACCGCCTACGACGCGATGACCGCCTCCGTCTTCGACGGCGCCGGCATCCCCGTCCTGCTCGTCGGCGACTCGATGGGCAACTGCCACCTCGGCTACGAGTCCACCGTGCCGGTCACGATGGACGAGATCGCGCTGCTCGCCGCCGCCGTCGTCCGCGGCACCGACCGCGCCCTCGTCGTCGGCGACCTCCCGTTCGGCTCGTACCAGGAGGGCCCGGTGCAGGCCCTGCGCAACGCCACCCGGCTGGTCAAGGAGGCGGGGGTGGGCGCCGTCAAGCTGGAGGGCGGCGAGCGCTCCGCGCACCAGGTCGAACTGCTGGTCTCGTCCGGCATCCCGGTGATGGCCCATGTGGGCCTGACCCCGCAGTCCGTCCACGCCTACGGCGGCTACCCCGTCCAGGGCCGCGGCGAGGAGGCGGCCCAGCAGCTGCTGCGGGACGCCAAGGCGGTACAGGACGCGGGCGCGTTCGCGGTCGTCCTGGAGGCGGTGCCGGCGGAGCTGGCCGCCGAGGTCACCCGCTCGCTGCACATCCCGACCGTCGGCATCGGCGCGGGGCTGGAGTGCGACGCCCAGGTCCTGGTGTGGACCGACATGGCGGGCATGACGGCCGGCCGGGTGCCGAAGTTCGTCAAGCAGTACCTCGACCTGCGGGAACTGCTGGGCGGGGCGGCCAAGGCGTTCGCCGAGGACGTCGTCGGGGGCACCTTCCCGGCGCCGGAGCACACCTTCCGCTGAGCGACCCGCCGACCGGCCGCCGACACCGGGCAGACCGGCTGTCGGCGGCCTGTCGGCGCTCTGTCGGCGGCCGCTGGCACCTTGAGGGCATGACGCGACAGACGATGACTCCCAGGGGCGGCAACGCCGTGGAGGTGCGCGGTCTGGTCAAGCACTTCGGCGACGTCAAGGCCGTCGACGGTGTGGACCTGGACGTGCGGGAAGGCACTGTACTCGGCGTGCTCGGCCCCAACGGCGCCGGCAAGACGACCCTCGTACGCTGCCTGTCCACCCTCCTGGTGCCGGATGCCGGGCAGGCCGTGGTGGCCGGCTTCGACGTGGTGCGCCAGCCCCGCGCGCTGCGCCGCACGATCGGCCTGACCGGGCAGTACGCCTCGGTCGACGAAAAGCTCTCCGGCCGGGAGAACCTCTACATGATCGGGCGGCTGCTCGATCTGCCCCGCAAGGACGCCCGCCGGCGGGCGGACGAGCTGCTGGAGCGGTTCTCCCTGACCGAGGCCGCCACGCGCCCCGCCGCCAAGTACTCCGGCGGAATGCGCCGCCGCCTGGACCTGGCCGCCTCGATGATCGGCCGCCCCTCGGTCCTCTATCTGGACGAGCCGACGACCGGACTCGACCCCCGCACCCGTAACGAGGTGTGGGACGAGGTCCAGGGGATGGTGCGCGAGGGCGCGACGGTGCTGCTCACCACCCAGTACATGGAAGAGGCCGAGCGGCTGGCCGACGAGCTCACCGTCATCGACCGTGGCCGGGTGATCGCCGAGGGCCGGGTCGACGACCTCAAGGCGAAGGTCGGCGGCCGGACGCTGCAGATCCGGCCGGTCGGGCCGGGCGAGCTGGACCAGATGGTCGGCGCCATCGCGCAGGCCGGCCTGGACGGCATCGCGGGCGCCACCGCCGACCACGACGAGGGTGTGGTCAACGTCCCGATCATCAGCGACGAGCAGCTGACCGCGGTGGTCGGCGTACTCGGCCGGCGGGGCTTCGCGCTCTCCGGGATATCCACCCACCTGCCCAGCCTGGACGAGGTGTTCCTGGCCATCACGGGCCAGAAGACCTCCCGGGCCACCGGCTCCGAGGACGTCCAGGACGAGAGCTACGCGGAGGTATCGGCATGAGTACGGCCACACTGACGGCGCCGACCCTGAAGCCGGGCGCCGACGAGGGCCGGATCGGCCTGCGCGCCAATCTGCGGCACATCGGTGCGCTGGCGCGCCGCAACGTCCTGCAGATCAAGCAGGACCCGGAGTCGATGATGGACGTCCTGCTGATGCCCGTCATCTTCATCCTGCTGTTCACCTACGTCCTCGGCGGCGCCATCGCCGGCAAGGGCCACCAGCACGGATACACCCAGTACCTGGTCCCCGGCATGATGGCGATGATGAGCATGAACATCGCCATGGCGGTGGGCAGCGGCGTCAACGACGACTTCCGCAAGGGGGTCATGGACCGCTTCCGGACCATGCCGATAGCCCGGTCCTCGGTCCTGATCGCCAAGATCGTCGTCGAGATCGGCCGGATGCTGATCGCCATCGCGATCCTGCTCGGCATGGGCTTCCTGATGGGCCTGGAGCTCAAGGGCGGCGTCCTCGCCCTCCTCGGCGCGATCGCGCTCTCCACGGCCTTCGGCGTCGCCCTGATGTGGATCTTCATCGTGCTGGGACTCAGCGTGCAGACCCCGCAGGCGGTGCAGGGCATGGCGATGCTGGTGCTGATGCCGCTGCAGTTCGGCTCGTCGATCTTCGCGCCGCCGACGTCGATGCCCGGCTGGCTGGAGGGCTTCACCAAGGTCAATCCGCTCTCCAACCTGGCGGACGCGGCCCGTGCCCTGGTCAACGGCCAGGGTGCGGTGCTGCACCCGACGCTGATCACCCTCGGCTGGACGGTCGCCATCACGGCCGTCGCCATGCCGCTCGCGGTCGCGAAGTTCCGCAAGAAGACCTGACGCGGGTCCCGCGGGGGGCTTCCCCGCGGGACCGCCCTCGCCCGGCTCGCGTCAGATGAGGGCGGTGGCCTCTTCGAGAGAGAGGCCGCCGCCCTCGGCGTACCCGCGCTCGTACGCCGCATCGCCCAGCAGGGCCCGCGCCGTCCCCTCCGTACGTCTGCGGTCGGCCCGTACGGGCATCGGCGGCGCGTGCGAGGTCGACCGCAGTGCGTCGTACGCCCCCACCAGGCGCGCCGCGTCCGGACCGCCCCGTTCGCCGCGCACGGCCATCAGCACCCGTGCCCCGGTGAGGAGTTGGATCACCGCAAGGTCCGGCGCGACCATCTGCGCCAGTTCGTCCTGCGTCAGCTCCAGCGCCGCCCGGAACCTGGGCAGCAGATCCCCGCCGCGCCCCTCGTCGACATCCAGCGAGACCAGCGACAGCTCCAGGACCCCGGCGAACAGCTCCGGGGCGCGCGGCCCGAACGCCTCGCGCACCGCCTCCAGTTCCGCGCGCGCCTCCGCCGTACGCCCCTGGACGGCCAGATGCGTCGCCAGCGTCAGACGTGCGAACGGCACCGCATCGCGGCCGCTGCCGGCCTCCTTGCCCTCCTCCAGGATCTCGCGCAGCAGCCGCTCCCCCGCCTCCGCCTGGCCGTCCTCGAGCAGGACGCCGCCGAGTCGGCCGCGCAGCAGCTGGGTCTGACCGTGCGCGCCCAGGTCCTCGGCACAGTCCATCGCCGCCCGGTAGTCCTGCGCCGCGAGCCCGTACTCGCCGCGCTTCTCCCGGGTTTCGCCGCGCCCCGCCAGCGCCTCGGCGGCGCCCCAGGCATCGCCGATCCGGAGAAAGATGCGCAGGGCCTCGTCGGCATCCGCCAGCGCCTGCTCCAGCCGGCCGGCCCAGTCGTTGAGCACCTTGGAGCGCAGTTGCAGGACGTAGGCAAGCTCCCAGTCGTGGCCGAAGCCACGGCTGGCGCGCACCGCGCCGTCGACCAGCTCCACCAGCTGCTCGAACCGGCCGGAGATCAGCACCGCGAAGTACCACAGGACGCCCGGCATCCGGCAGGTCTGCGGCATCCCGGCGCGGTAGGCGGAGATGATCCCGTTCAGCTCCTGGCGCATCTCGGGGCTGCGCAGCGCCTCGATGTCGCTCTCGTGGCTGGCGAGCGCCACCAGGCGCACCCCACGGCGGGCCTCCAGGAGCAGCTCGGGGGCCATCGGCGGCGGGTTGTCGATGGGCCGCTCGAACAGATCGGGGGCGGCGGCGAACGGCGCCAGGAAGGGGTTGGGGCCGAGCGCTCCGGCCGCACGCGCCCAGTGCCGCGCATCGCTGAGGTGGTCGCGCAGCGACCAGAACCAGTGCAGGGACAGGACCATGCAGAGCGCCTCGTGCTCGTCGCCGGCGGCGACGGCGCGGCGCAGCGCGGTGCGCAGATTGTCGTGCTCCAGCTCGAGGTGGTCCATCGCGGCGCGCTGGCCCGGACCGCGCAGCAACGGGTCGGTGGTACGGGCCAGTTCGCGGTAGGCGACCAGATGGCGGCGCTCGACGCCGGCCCGTTCGCCGGCCTCGTCCAGCCGCTCACCGGCGTACTCCCCGACCGTCTCCAGCAGCCGGTAGCGCATCGCGCCCCCGGTGCCGGCACCGCTGCCCACGCCCTCGAAGCCGGCGGGCGCGGCCACCACCAGCGACTTGTCTATCAGCGAGCCGAGCAGCGCGGCCACATCGCGCCCGTCGACGCCGTCGCCCGCGCACACCGCCTCGGCGGCGGCCAGATCGCAGCCGCCGGCGAAGACGGACAGCCGGCGCAGCACCGCCCGCTCGGGTGCGTCGGTCAGGTCCCAGGACCAGTCGACGACGGCGCGCAGTGTCTGCTGGCGGGGCAAATGGGTGCGGCTACCGCTGGTCAGCAGCCGGAAGCGGTCGTCGAGGCGATCGGCGATCTGTCGCGGGGAGAGCAACCGCAGCCGGGCGGCGGCCAGTTCGATGGCCAGCGGGAGCCCGTCCAGGCGGCGGCAGATCTCGGCGCAGGCCGCCGGGTCGTCCGTGGTGTCGAACCCGGGGCGGGCGGCGGCCCCGCGGTCGGCGAGCAGCCGCAGCGCCACCGGGTCGGGCAGCGGCTCGACCGGCCGCAGCACCTCGCCCGGCACGGCCAGCGGCTCGCGGCTGGTGGCCAGCACCGTGACGCCGGGGCACTCGGCGAGCAGCCGCTCGGCCAGGGCGGCGGCGGCACCGATCACATGCTCGCAGTTGTCGAGGACGAGGAGCATCCGGCGGCCCGCGCACTGCTCGGCGAGCCGGGCCGCCGGGTCCAGCGCGGTGGGGTCGCCGGCGGCGCGCAGCCCCTCGGCGGTGGTGCCGCGCACGACGGTCTCGCGGGCGCCCAGTGCGGTGAGCACCGCCTCCGGCACCGTCGCCGGATCGTCCACCGGCGCCAGCTCGGCCAGCCATACGCCGTGCGGCCAGGTGTCCGGCGCCGCGGCCGCGGCGCTCTCGGCGCCCTCCAGCGACAGCCGGGTCTTGCCGGCGCCGCCCGGCCCCAGCAGGGTCACCAGGCGGTGGGCGGCGAGATCGGCACGGAGTGCGGCGATGTCGACGTCGCGGCCCACGAAGGAGGTGAGGCGCGGGCGGACGTTGCCGGGGCGTCGGCCTTCCGGAGCCGGCGCGGGGGCCGCCGGGGCGGCGGGCGGCCGGGCCGCTCGCGGGCGCAGCAGTTCGGCGTGCAGGGCCTGCAGTTCGGGGCCGGGGTCGGCGCCCAGGCGGTCGGCCAGGTCCGCGCGCAGCGCCTCGTACGCGGCGAGCGCCTCGGCGCCGCGGCCCGCCGCCCGCAGGGCACGCAGCCGTAGCGCCTGGAGGGGTTCGTCCAAGGGGCGGTCCTGGCAGAGTGCAGCCAGGACGGGCAGTGCCCGGTCCGGGCGGCCCAGGGCGAGGTCGGCGGCGAGGCGGCCGCGTCGGGCGTCCAGGCGGCGGCTCTCGGCGCGGGCCGCCTCGATGCCCGCGTCCGGCAGGTCGGCCAGCGCCGGGCCGCGCCACAGCGCCAGCGCCTCGTCGAGAAGGGCGGCGGCGCGGGCCGGGTCGGCCTCCTCCAGCGCCCGGCCGCCCTCCTCGGCCAGCCGCTCGAAGCGGTACAGGTCGACGGCGTCCGGTTCGACGCAGAGGCGGTAGCCGCCGTCGGCGGAGGCGACGGCGGGGTGGCCCAGGGCCCGGCGCAGCCGGCCGACCAGGGCCTGGAGGGCTCCGGCCGCGTCGGCGGGCGGGTCCATGCCCCAGACGTCGGCGATCAGCAGGTCCGGGGGCAGCGCCCGGCCGGGACGCAGCGCGAGGGCGGCGAGCAGGGCACGCAGACGTGCGCCACCGAGGGCGACGGGGGTCCCGTCGGCCCGGCCGGCCTGTGTGGTGCCGAGGATTCCGTAGCGCACCGCGCCATTGTCGTTCACGGCTGCGCCGCCCACTCCGCGCTCACGCCTCTCGCATCCCTGACCCGCCCCTGTCCTGCGGGGACCGCCCCCGAATTCTCCCCTGGGGTCCACTGTGCCCGGAACCCGGCGGGTACCGCGCGACGTTTTCCGCACAGGCCCGCTGAACGGGAACCGTGCGCCGGGTGCCACGTCGCGGTTACGGTCGGGGCTGCCCACCACTCGACCTCGGGAGAGCACGCCACGATGACCACAGCCATTCAGCGCGCCGACCGGCGCATCAGCCCGGTCTTCCTCGCGCTCGTCGCCGTCATGGCGGTATCGGGATGGGCCGTGTGGAGCCGGACCATAGCGGCCAACACCGGCTTCGCGGTGTTCTTGTTCGTGGTGTCCGGCTGGGTGGTGTCGCTGTGCCTGCACGAGTACGCGCATGCCCGCACCGCGCTGCACAGCGGTGACATCTCGGTGGGCGCCAAGGGCTATCTGACGCTGAACCCTATGCGTTATAGACCTGTTACCCATCAGGATGGTTACCGCGCTCAACCTGAGACGTGCCCACCATGGGCACCCGGACCCTGCACGCGCGGGCGCTCGCGCACCTAATGATTCATTCATTCACTGACACGGCGATATCCCCTATCGCTCGAATGTCATTACGCATTTTCGCACGCAAGATATTCCCTATCCGTGTCCACGCGGATACCTCACCACGCATGAATGAATGAACTATTGCGCACACACATGACGGGGGTAACACTTGATAATTCTTAAGCAGGACCCACCGGGGGCGCCTTCCTCGAACCGTGTACGGGTATGAACGAATCGCTCCGTCTCGCCAGACCGAGCCGGCGGTGGGGACCGACATGCGCATAGACCCAATCAGCCTCACCAACGTGCAAATGCGGCGGCGCGCTGTTCCCTTGGAGGTGTCGACGCGGCACCGGCCGCAGTCGTTCCTACAGGCAGGAGTGCCGAGATGCCGGAGCAGAACCCGTTCGCCGCAAGCAAGGGCAAGCCCGCAACTAGCGGACCGCTGGATCCGTCCGCCGGTAACCCGTTGGCGAACATTCCGGGCTTCAAGCAGGGCCCCGTCGTAGGGCTGGTGAGCATGATTGACCAAGCGCCAGTAGGAAGCAAGATCACGGTCACCCAAGATGTCAAGGACGCAGCCGTGTCACTCGGCGAAATCTTCAACACGTCTGACGGCGGCGGCAACTGACGCCCGAACCTGACGCTCGGACCCCTTCGACGGCAGGTGCAGATAGGCCCAGCAACCGGCACTCGTTCCGGTGATCGTGGTCACACTTCGGGGTTCGGGCGTGACGGATCGAGGGTCAATAACAGGTACGTTATTTGTGGGCCGGGTTATATACCCGGCCTCGGACGCCTCCCCTAAGGGAGGCCGGCAGATGATTCACTCACCAGACATGACTAAGCCCCCTCCCTGGCGAGGGGGCTTAGTGCGAACATCGTCAGGACTTGACGAACTCCACGAATTCCGTCCAGGAGGACGACGGGAAGGCCAATTCAGCGCCCTCCCGGCGCTTGGAGTCCCTCACTCTGACCTTCATCGGGTTATTGTCGGCGACTTCAACGCAGCTATCGTGTTGCGTGTAGCTACTGGTGCGCCATTTCGGATCTTCAATCACGATTTTCCCTCTCCATGCGTTCGAAATGCTCGATTGCAGCCATGATGAGGTCTCTGGCTGCCTTACCGTAGACAGCAGAATGCCGGTGAAGCTCGAATGCCTTCATGTAAATCTCGATCTCCCCAGGCTGCGTCACCTGCATCTCGGCAGACTCGGTCTCCACGCGGACGACCTTGTCGTCAAACATGGAAAATCCATGACCGAGCCAGATTTCGAGCGGTGCTGATCGGGGGACAATGCCGAGGCTGAGTCGGGGCAGCGCCATAACCACCGTGAGCCGGTCGAGCTGCCCCCGCATAACCTCCGCGCCGCCAAGGTTCGAGTAGAGAGCTTGCTCTCCAAGCACCACGTTGAAGATCCGGTCGCCTTCGTACAGGTATCTCTGTCGTTCGAGGCGCTTGGCCACCGCAGCATCCTCGCCCCCCGTGTCACCGTGCACCCTCACGACCGCTTCGAAGATCGCCTTGGCGTATTCGCCTGTTTGGAGAGTGCCCCACACGACGTTGGGCTCCCAGATCCGAAACACCTTGGTTTTCTGGTAGAGCGGCACCAACTTCTTCTGTGGCTGGTCAATGCCAGCCTGGAGCTGCCGACGCCACTCGCTCCACAGTTCGTCGATATGTCGGAGCGTCGCGACGAGATCCCCGGCGTTGGCTTCGCGCCCCGTCTTCTCGCACCAGACCCGGATGTCGTCCTCGCTGGCGTTCTGTTTGCCGTTCTCGATGCGGGAGACCTTGGACTCCTGCCACCCTGTGGCGGCAGCGAAGGCCCGGCCGCTGGGGAACCCCGCATCCTTGCGGAACCCACGCAGCCGGGCACCCAACGCCTCACGGGACTTCTGTGCCTGGTTGTTCACTGCTCGGTCAGGGCTTGTACTCGGAGTGCTGAATGGCAGAGTCCCAGAGCAGATCCCGGACACGGACACACTCGGCGACCGTCTCGGGATTGTCGATCACCTCGGACCCAAGAACCCTGCCGTCGTCGTCGAAGTGGCCCACGGCCAGGAGCTTGTCATCCAACAGCCACCAGTCTTTGCCGCCCAAGGGGAAGGACAGCCCCTCGGGAAGCTCCTGCCGCGGAAGCCACCGGATCTGTTCGCCGGCTCCCTCGTTCAGTGGGGTGGTCTCGTGCTCCCAGTGGATGTACGGGGTGTGAGGCTCGGTCACGACGCGGACGCGCCGGACGATCTTGCCTTCCTGGGTGAGCCTTCGGATCATCGACAACCACGAGTCCATGAAACCGTTGTCGACTACCCCCGCGAGCCACTTCTCGTACGGCCCGTCTTCCAATGGCACCGAGTAGTCGTCCCTCAGCTCCAGATGGAAGGCATCGTGCGCGACAGCCTCAATGAGCCGGTTGCGCTCGGCGCTGGAGATCAGCTCCACGTGGTTCCTCCAGTAGGGCTGTGATCGCGGCCTTGGGGACCTCGACCACGGTCTCGTAGTCCGGAATCGACATCTGGGACAGGGCCTCGGGATCAGTCACCTCCCGGCCCTGCACAACGTACGTTCCGCCCGGTGTGAGGACCATTAGCGGGTCCTCAAGACGCTTGAACTCCCCAGCGGGGAGACCGTCCTTCTCCAGGTGCTCGAACAGCTCGGTGGGCACCTCCACGGCAGTCTCTCCCTCGTGGAGGGTGAGTTGCATCAGCAGGTCGTTTGCGAAGATCTTCCACCCCTGGACGAGGTAGGTGTCACGGTCGGTTGCGTACAGGGTCGGGCAGTCGCCCACTTGGGAGTTCTTACCAAGGAACCGTAGCTTCATGGCTGTTCTCCTGTCGTCTGCCTTGCGCGAGATTGCGCGACACATCGATGGTCGATGCCCCGTTCGACCGCGTCAATCGTCTTCCTGCAAACTCGCGCAATCTTCTTGGAGGTTGGGGAAGCCCCGCTCTACGTTCGTCTTCGCATCCACGTGAGGCAGCGAGAACTGACGAGGAGCCACCGATGGCTATCCGCAGCACTGACACCGGAGACCCGAAGAGCCTCGGGTTGTCGCACTTCGATCACCCGCTACTCGGCCACCAGGTCGTTGACCACGGCCACGACGATGCGGTTGGCGTCCTGCGGGCCTTCGCGCCGGCCGTCGACAAGGTGACCCTCGTCCCCTCCATCCCGAAGGGCGACCCCGTGGCGTGGCTTGCTCCCGTCCGCGGCGGGTTGGAGTGGACCACGCACCCCGACGAGATCGAGGCCGTGTGATGGGCGCCAAGCTGCCCGAGGTGGGGGACGAGGTCGAGCACGTATCAGGACGGTCCGGTGTGGTCACGGACATCTGCAAGGGTGAGTTCATCCTGCGGTGCCCTGGCCAGTTGGACTGGCCCGTGTCCGACCCGACGCAGCTCACCGTGACACGGTGCCGGGAAGAGCGGGTCAAGGCCGGGGACTTCAGATGAGGGGCGCCCACGCAAAGCCTCGCGCCCCAATCCGTCTGGATGTTTGGCGGCCCATCACAGCCCTGGCGTTCCTCGGGATCGGTGTCCCCGTCGCCATGGTCAGCGGCCTCTCCGAAGCACATGGCGCTACTCCGTCGGCTATTGCCCTCGATATGGAGGATGACTGCGCCCCACAGTCCCCGTCCGCCTGCCCAGCCTGGCACGGTCGGCAGACGGACGGGTCAGCAAGTGCACCACCCACCCATGAGATGGAGGAGCACCATGATCAAGTCGAATGACCAGATCACCGTCCCGAGCGTACTCAACGGAGTGGTCGCGGCGGTCGCCCAGGACTCGCCGGCCGTCGTCGCCACCGTGGCCGCGAACGTCCAGCGTGCCCAGGAGGACGAGAACAGCTGCATGATGGGCGGCTGGACCGCCTGACCGCTCCTGAAGCGCTGACGCGCTGACGCGCTGACGCGCTGACGCGGTTCCCTCTCAGTGGGCCCGGAGCACCCCGCTCCGGGCCCACGCCTGGAGGCAAAGAAGGAGCGATCCTCGTGCACTTCATGAACATCGGCCACACCTACGAGAGCATGGCTCGGCTCGTCCACGCGCAGACGGGCGAGTACCCCACCGCTGAGGGCATGTCCGGGGCTTACCGGGCGGCTATCTCCAACCCGGCCATGCGACCCATGGCCGCCGCCCCCGCGGGTCTCGACATCACGTACGAGGACGGGGCCTGGGCGGACTTCTGCAAGGCCAACGGCATCTTCGCGCACATCTTCAAGGGGGCCGGCCCCACAGACGGTCCGACCCGTGAAGCATGGGACAACAAGGTCACCGAAGCCCTCGCATTGATCCAGGAGATCGACCCCAGCCTCCGCCTGATGGTCGACCTCCTCGTTACGGACCTCGTCATCCTCAACAGCGGGGCGGACGGTGGAGGGTCTGCCTCGCAGCTCCCCGGCGTCGTGGTCATGAGTCCCGGCGAGAAGTGGGAAGTACTCGACTACACGATGTGCCTCGTCCACGAGGCGATGCACCTGAACCTCTTCGTGGGCGACAAGGTCTACGGGACCTTCACCCTGTCCTCGCGTGAACTCGATGCGGACCAGTACCGCGCCCTGTCGGCGGTGAAGATCGGCCAGCGTCGGCCGCTCGACAAGGCGTTCCACGCCGCCATCGTGACCGTGCCCCTGATGTTCATGGAGCATCACCAGGGCAAGACGACCCTCGTTGACCTCTACACGGCCTCGCTCCGGGACGCGTGCGAGGACCTGAAGAAGCAGCGCGAGCACTTCACTCCATACGGGCGGATGCTGCTCGACGAGCTGTGTGCCTTCGGCGAGAGCATCGACTTCGAGGCGGTAGCCCACGCAACCTCCAGCGGGGCGTACGCGGGCTACCTGCCGGTCGCTGCCTGACGGCCTACGGCTCGAACAGGATTCCCGCTTCGCGGGCAAGGCTCAGGGCCAGTTCCATCGACCCTGGGCCTTGCACCGTCGCCCCCTTGAGGCTGGCGCCGCCGCCTACGTCGATGAGGGTGCAATTCTCGAAGCGGACGACGCCCATTTCAGCGTTTGCGAACTGTGCTCCTGTGAGGTCGCAGTTTTCGAAGCGTACGTTGTGCATTTCGGCTGCCTGAAAGTCGGCTCCGATCATTTTGCAATCGCTGAACACGACGCTGTAGAGCTTCATGTGGCGATACATTGCCGGGCTGCTTTGGCTCCCTTCGATACGCACGTCGCGGAACGTCCCAGACTTCCACGAGGCCCCGGTGATGCGGCTTCCGGTGATGTGGCACCGGATGAGTGAGACGTCTTGCGTGACTAGCTGAGCAAAGTCGCAGGTCTCGAACCGCGAGTCACTGAACTGGGTTTGTCGCAGGTCAGTGCCGGTGAAGCGCACGCTCTCGAAGCTGCACCCCTCGGCTTCGAGGGCTTCGACCGAGAGGCCGGCGAAGCTGGTCCCCTCGTACCGCACCCCCCTGATGACTGCATCGTGTTCGAAGTTGTCTTGGGGCATCTCAGCCAATCGCAGATTGGCCGAGACTTTGGGTGCCGTGGGGTTCTTAACTCGCGCGTTCCTTGCGCCCTGCCGAGCGATCTGAGCCATGCGGTTAATCCATTCTCGGGGTTCCTGAGAGGCGGCTCAGTCTAGGGGAAATAGCTGTCCGCTCTTGCCAGCTAACCCACTTGGGAGTGAATGAATGAATCATTGATCAGACGGGGCCGGGTCGTAGGCTTCCTTCACAGTCTCGTCGACCGCCTTCTCGGCCACCTTGTCCACGTGGTCGGGGTCCTTGACCTCTGCGGTGTTGTCCACGGGCACGTCGGAGTCCGGGGCAACAGCAACTGTCTGGACGGTGGTCGGGTCTTCCGTCGTGGCCTGACTCGGGTCCTCGACAGTCAGCAGCAGCTCGACGCCGGTCGACTCCTGCTCGTCTTGCTGCTCCTCGGTCGGGAACGCGGCGAAGAGCCCGCTGAGGAGCCCGTTCCTGTCACTTCTTCGGGTCCACCACAGCGTGGACGACGAGAGTGCCGTCCTGGGCGACGAACGCCTCGCCCTGATCCGGGTCGACGGCCTTCTTCTTGACGTCGTAGACGATGGGCTTGGCCCACTTGGGGGTGTACTTGCTGGAGCCGGGCAAGAACTTGTCGGCAAGATCACCGACGTAGGTGTGATCCTCTTCGTCGCTCTCCGGCTTCTGCGGCTTCTCGGGGTCGTTGTCCCTCCGCCGCTTGCCCTCTGTCTTGTCATCCTTCTTGCCGTTGGCCGGCCGCCCCTTGGGGTCCTCTGCGCCGCGGCCCCTGCGGTGATGCCCGGAGGTATCCGGATCGGGATCTGCGGGGGTTCCAGTCCGCTTCGCCTCCCAGCCCCCGGAGGTCGCCGGCATCGGTCCGTCGTCGTCCAGGTCCCGACCGGGCGCACCTTGTTGCGTGGTTGACGCTTCATGCGGCTTGTGGGGGAAGGAAGGCTGCCGGGACCGGCGCTCCTGCCGATCATGGATGCCGCCCGCTATCGCGATCGGTACGGCAGCTACAAGAAGGCTCCAACCCAGGATGGCGCTGAACGGTACGGACTTGCTCGCTGGCAGGCGCAAGGGTTCCCCCTGTGAAGCAGAATCAGTGGTTCCGCCACCTATCCAAATGTGCGTTCTAGGCGATCTTGGGTCGGGACGGGGTGAATAGGTACACAGCGAATTCAATGACCACAACTCAACCATTGAGGCCCAATCCGACTCAGCAGATGGTTCGCCAAGGACACACCTCTAGGCTCGTCGCATGGCCACCACAGCGTCCGCTAAAGAGCGGCAAGGGATCAGCCCCCTCTTCCTCGCGTTCGTCGCGATCACGCTCGTTTCCGGGTGGGCCGTCTGGAGTCGGTCCCTCGCAGCCAACCCCGGCTTCGCGGTCTTCTTGTTCGTGGTGGCCGGCTGGGTGGTGTCGTTGTGCCTGCACGAATACGCCCATGCCCGTACCGCGTTGCACAGCGGCGACTTGAGCGTGGAGGCCAAGGGATACCTTCGGCTCAATCCCCTCGCCTACAGCCACGCACTGCTGTCGATCGTGCTGCCAGTAATTTTCGTGATCATGGGCGGCATCGGACTTCCGGGCGGTGCCGTCTTCATTGAGCGCCATCGCATCCGGGGGCGCTGGCGGCACAGCTTGATCTCGGCGGCCGGGCCGCTGGTGAACCTCGTGTGCGCAGTGGGGCTTCTGCTACCCCTCGGTCTCGGCTGGCTCAGCTCGTCACCAATCGAGTTCCGAGCCGCGATGGCATTCCTCGGGTTCCTTCAAGTGACCGCGACGCTTTTGAACCTGTTGCCTGTCCCCGGCCTGGACGGTTACGGCGTCATTGAACCGTGGCTGTCGCACAAGATCCGCCGTCAGGTGGAGCCGTTCGCGCCGTTCGGGCTGCTGGCGATCTTCGGGCTGCTGTGGGTGCCGGAGATCAACCGCGTCTTCTTCGATGTGATCTACGGCTTGATGCGCGGCCTCGGGACGCCTCCAGAGCTGGCTTCCTTCGGCGAGAGCCTGTTCCGCTTCTGGCAGTAGCCCACTGGCTCAGTTTCGTCACCGTTTCCCCAGGTCAGATGGGGTTAACGGGTACATACCTCAGCCCACTGAAGTACACCCATGCGCTGCTGAGCATCGTGCTCCCGGTGATCTTTGTGATCATGGGTGGCATCGGGCTGCCGGGCGGCGCAGTGTTCATCGAGTGCGGCCGGATCCAGGGCCGCTGGCGGCACAGCCTGATCTCGGCGGCCGGGCCGCTGACGAACATCCTGTTCGCGGTGGTGTGCACCGCCCCGTTCTGGCTGCACGCCCTGGACGGCGTGCCCGTCCCGTTCCGCTGCGCCCTGGCGTTCCTGGCGCTGCTCCAGGTCACCGCGGCGATCTTGAACTTCGTCCCGGTGCCGGGCCTGGACGGCTACGGCGTGATCGAGCCCTGGCTGTCGCTGAGGATCCGGCGCCAGGTGGAGCCGTTCGCGCCGTTCGGGCTGCTCGCGGTGTTCGGTCTGCTGTGGGTGCCGGGGATCAACCACGTCTTCTTCGACCTGGTCGATGCGATCCTGCGCGGGCTCGGCGTCTCCCAGCTGGACACCTACCTCGGCCAGGAATTCTTCCGGTTCTGGCGGGGTGAGCCGGACCTCTCGCAGTTCAGCGGCCTGTTCTGAGGGTCAGCCGGCCGCTTCGGCCTGCTGCGCCCGCTCCAGCTTCGCCTTGCGCACGTAGAACCACGCCATGTTGCTGGAGATACCGGCCATCAGGACCCAGACGATGCCGACGAAGCTGCCGTTGACGAACGAGACGACGGCCGCGGCGACGGCGAGGGCGCACAGGGCGAGGGCCATGAGGGCGAGTCGCCGGGCGGGTCCGGGCGGGAGCAGGGGGGACATGGGGTCGGCTCCTGGGGGAAAGGGATCGGGCATTCCCACCCAGTGTCCCCCATGCCCCGCCGGCACCGCTGGCCGCCTCAGACGTCCGTGATCCGCAGCCCCGCGTGCGCCTTGTAGCGAGTGTTGGTCGAGATCAGGTTGGCGACCAGCGACTCGACCTGGTGGGCGTTGCGCAGCCGGCCCGCATAGACGCCGCGCATCCCGGGGATGCGGGCGGCCAGCGCCTGGACGACGTCGGTGTCGGCGCGGGCCTCGCCCAGCACCATCACATCGGTGTCGATCCGCTCCGTCGCCTCGTCCTTCAGCAGCACCGCCGACAGGTGGTGGAAGGCGGCGGTGACGCGGGAGTCGGGCAGCAGGGCCGCGGCCTGCTCGGCGGCGCTGCCCTCCTCCGGCTTGAGCGCGTAGGCGCCCCTCCGGTCGAAGCCGAGCGGGTTGACGCAGTCGATGACGAGCTTGCCCGCCAGTTCCTCGCGCAGCCCCTCGAGGGTCTTGGCGTGGCCCTCCCAGGGCACGGCGACGATCACCACATCGCTGCGCCGGGCGCAGTCGGCGTTGGCCTCGCCCTCGACGCCGAGTCCGAGTTCGTCCGCGGCGGCCTGCGCACGCTCGGCCGCCCGGGAGCCGATGATCACCTTGTGGCCGGCCCGGGCGAACCGGTAGGCGAGGCCGCGGCCCTGGTCACCGGTGCCGCCGAGGACACCGACGACGAGGCCGGAGACGTCCGGGAGGTCCCAGGGGTCGCGCTTGAGGGCGGCCTTGGCGCGGGTCGCGGCGTTCGGGGACTGGGCAGGATCAGGAGTAGTCATGACAGCGATACTGTCACGCCGCACTGCGCGCGGCCGTGCCGTCACGGTGATCCACTCATGCCTTCACGCTGCCCTCCGTCAGCCCCGTACGCCAGTAGCGCTGGAGCACCAGCATCAGGACCATCAGCGGCACCACGGACAGGAACGCGCCGCCGACCGTGTACTGGTAGAGCACCGGCTTGCGGTCGGCGAAACCGGTCCAGGACGTCAGGCCCAGCTGGATCGGGTAGAGGCCGGAGTCGGACAGCATGACCAGCGGCAGGAAGTAGTTGTTCCAGATGTGGACGAACTGGAACAGGAAGACGGTGACCAGCGCCGGCGTCATCAGCCGCAGGCCGAGCCGGCCGAAGATCCGGGCCTCCCCCGCGCCGTCGATCCGGGCCGCCTCCAGCAGCGAGTCGGGCACCGCAGCGGTGGCGTAGATCCGGCACAGATAGACGCCGAACGGGCTGACCACACTGGGGATCAGCACCGCCCAGTAGGTGTTGGCCAGGCCGATCTCGCTGAAGAGGAAGTAGAGCGGCAGGGCGAGCGCGGTGCCCGGGACGAGGACCCCGGCGAGCACGGTGTTGAAGATCGCCTCCCGGCCGCGGAAGGGGAATTTGGCCAGCGCGTAGCCGGCGGCGGCGGACAGCAGGGTCGCACAGACCGCGCCGACCCCGGCGTAGAGCAGGGAGTTGGCGAACCAGCGGGCGTAGATGCCGTGGTCGTAGGTGAGGACGTCGATGAGGTTGTCGACGGGGTGCGGGTGGTCGGAGAACCAGAAGCCGAAGGTGCCGAAGAGGTCGGCGCTGGACTTGGTGGCGGAGACGACCAGCCAGTAGACCGGCACCAGGAAGTAGAGCGCTGCGATCGTCAGCAGCGACGCGGTGATGATCCGGTGGCGGACCGGGGGACGGGTCATCGGCGCTCCTTCCCGCGGCCGCCCACCAGCCGCAGGAAGCCGAAGGACAGGACGCACGCCACCAGGGCGAGCAGCACCGCCTCGGCCGCCGCCACGTGCTGGTTGTTGCCGATGAACGCCTCGCTGTAGGCATGCAGATTGGGGGTGAAGCCGGTGTCGATGGACGACGCCAGCGGGCGCAGCACCTTGGGCTCGGCGAACAGTTGGAGGGTGCCGATGATGCTGAACACACCGGTCAGGACGAGCGCGGGGCGGATCAGCGGGATCTTGATGTACCGGGCGACCTGCCAGGCGCCCGCGCCGTCGATGCGCGCGGCCTCGTACAGCTCGCCGGGGACGGACTTGAGCTGGGCGATCAGTACCAGCATGTTGTAGCCGGTGAACTGCCAGGTGACGATGTTGGCGATGGACCACAGGACGGTGCCCCGCGAGAGGAAGTCCACGTCCCAGCCCACGGACTGGGCGATCTTGACGAGCGGGCTGATGCCGGGGACGTAGAGAAAGCCCCACAGGATCGAGGCGATCACGCCGGGCACGCCGTACGGGAGGAAGAACGCGCTGCGGAAGAAGGGGATGCCGCGGGCGCCGGCGCTCTCCAGGAGCAGCGCGAGGGCGGTGGCGAGCACGATCATCAGCGGGACCTGGACGGCGCCGAAGAGCAGCACCCGGCCGAAGCCGGCCAGGAACTGGTCGTCGGCGAGCGCGTGGGCGTAGTTGGCGAGGCCGGCGAATGCCTCGTGCTCCTGGCCGCCGAGGCCGAGCGGGCCGGTGCGTTCGGTCTTGTGCAGGCTCTGGTGGACCGCGTAGACGATCGGCGCGATGAAGCAGAGGGCGAACAGGACGAGGAAGGGCAGGATGAAGCCGGCCGCGGCGCGGGCGTTGCGGGCCTCGGTGCGCGAGACGCGGCGCGTCCGACGTGGGACGTCCCTCCTGCGCCGGGTGAGCGGTTCCGGCCTGCTCAGCGTGGACCGGCTCACCCGCCGCTCGCCACTTTCAGGCCCTTGCCCTTGAGGTCGGCGACGGTCTGGCCCTGGACCTTCTTGAGCACGGAGCGGAAGGAGGCGCCGGTGCCGAGCGCGTCGGTGAAGGCGTCGCCCAGGCGCTGGTAGAGGGTGTCGACGCCGGGACCCCACTGCCAGCTGGTGTCGACGTGCGCCCCGGCGTCGGCGAAGATCCTGCTGTACTCCTGGCCGCCGAAGAACGGCTTGTCGACGTCGAGGGCCGTGGTGGCATAGCCCTTCTTGGCGCTGGGGAAGCCGTAGCCGCCGTCGATCAGCAGGCCGATCGACTCCGGGTCGGTGTTGAGCCAGACCGCGAAGTCCAGGGCGTCCTTGGGGTAGCGGGCCTTGGCGAAGACCGCGGTGGTCGAGCCGCCCCAGTTGGCGTACACCCTGGCGCCCGCCCGCCACTGTGGCAGCGGTGCGGCCCGCCATTTCCCCTTGGTGCCCGGTGCGTTGCCGACCAGCAGCGCATCGCCCCAGCTGGCGCCCACCCAGGCGGCGATGTCGCCGGTCTGCAGGTCCTTGTACCAGGCGTTCTGCCGGTCGGGGATGGTCTTGATGAGCTTCTGCTTGACGAGGGCTTCCCAGTAGTCGGCGACCTTGCGGGTGGGCTCGTCGTCGACGTTGATGATCCAGGTGTCGCCGCTGGTGGCGTACCACTTGGCACCCGCCTGCCAGGCGAGACCGGCCAGGCGGTTGCCGTTGGTGGCGGAGAAGGTCTCGATCCAGGCGCCCTTCTTGCGGATCTTCTTGGCGGCCGCCTCGTACTCGTCCCACGTCGCGGGGACCTCGACGTCCCACTTGTCGAAGAGGTCCTGACGGACGAACAGGCCCATCGGGCCGGATGCCTGGGGGATGGCGTAGATCCCTTGCCCGAACACCGACTGCTTCCACTGCCAGCCGAAGAACCGGTCCTTGTGCCGGGCGGCGCCGAGCGGGGCGAGGTCGAGCAGCCCGTTGTCGAGCAGGAAGCTGGGGATGACCGGGAACTCTATCTGGCCGAGGTCGGGCGGGTTGCCCGCCTTGATGGCGGCGTGCATCTTCGCGTACTGCTCACCGTCGACGGCGGACACCTTCTCCACCGTGACCTGCACTTCGGGGTTCTTGCGGTTCCACAGGTCGACGGGCTTGTCGATACCCGGCACCCAGGACCAGAAGGTCAGCTCGACCTTCTGCCCCTTCTTGCGCTCCCTGGGCGCGCCGCCCCCGTCGCCGCCCTCGCCGCAGCCGGTGAGCGCGCAAGCGGCGGCGAGGGCGGCCGCCCCGCCCAGGACCGATCTGCGGTACACGTCGTTGCTGGTCATGCCGGCTCCTCCACGGGGATGCGGCGGAAGGTGATCGTCGAGTAGGCGCTGTATTCGCCGGTCTCGTAGAGCAGTCCGACGCTCGCCCGGTCCAGCCGGACGAGGTCGGAGTAGGCGGCGGGCAGCCCCGAGACGGTGCGGGCGGTCCGCCAGGTCAGGCCGCGGTCGCGGCTGACGCGCAGGGTCGGCAGGGCGCGGGCGAGCGGATGGGCCGGGCCGGAGAACAGCAGTTCGTCGCGGTCCGCCAGGTACAGCAGGCTGCCCTGGCAGACCGGTCCGGCCAGGCCGGCCTGCGGGCGGAAGGGGGCGGTGAGGTGGGCGCCGCCGTCGACCGAGCGGGCGTCGGCCCGGCGCCAGGCCGCGGTGGTCTCGGAGCGGGTGTTCAGGTAGAGGCTGCCGTCGGGGAGTTCGGCGGCGGTGGTCTCGTTGGGAGCCACCGAGGGGTGGGTGTCGCCGTCGGTCCAGCCGATCCGCCAGGTGGCGCCGCCGTCGTCGCTGAGCAGCGCATGGCCGCCGTTGTAGCGGGCCTCGGTGCCGTCGTCACCGGGGGCGACGGGTGGGGTGGAGTGGTTGGCGGGCACGACGAGGCGTCCGGCGTACGGGCCGTGGCGCAGCCGCAGCGCGTGGCCGGGGCCGGTGGCATACCAGCGCCACTCGGGCCGCTTGACCTGGTCGGTGATCTCGCGGGGCGGGCTCCAGTGCGCCCCGCCGTCGTCGCTGTGCTGGAGGTGGACGCGGCGGCCGTCGGCGGGCGGGACCTCGCCGCGGCGGATCCGCTCCTCGGTGGCGTCGGTGGCGCTGTGGACCTGGAGGAGCAGCACCCGGCCGTCGGCGAGGACCACGGGCGCCGGATTGCCGGCGGTACCGGTGCCGTTGCGGGCGACGACCTGGAGCGGGCCCCAGGTGCGGCCGCCGTCCGTGGAGCGTTTGAGCACGACATCGATGTCGCCCCAGTCGGCGGCCGAGGCGACCCGGCCCTCGGCGAAGGCGAGCACGGCCCCGGAGCGGGTGCGCACCACGGCCGGAATCCGGAAGCTCGTATACCCCTCGGTCCCGGCGCGGTACGGCACCGAACTCTCGTCCACCACGGGTCACCCCCAACGGCCGGACGTAGGATGTCCCCTGTCCTGCGGCGACCATAAAGAGGGCCCAACTGACCGTCAAGGCACCCGACATACCCCGTTTTCGTGTCGGCAACGAGGTCGTCGACTCCGGGTGAAATCGCGGTGAACGAGAGCCGTGGTGAGGCCGGGGCCGCCGCCGTGGCGACGGCCCCGGGACTGCCCCGCGGGCGGCGCTATTCGGTGAGCCGGCGGCGGATGCCGTCGAAGTGCCGATGCATCGCCGTCACCGCGCGCTCGCCGTCACCGGCCTCCAACGCCTCGACGATCGCCAGGTGCTGACGGTAGGTCACCTCCGGGTCCTGGGTGTCGTCGGCGCGGTCCTCGCGCACCCGCCGCAGCGCGGCCCAGAACGCGTCCAGCACCTCGCTCAGGAGGTGGTTGCCCAGCGAGCGGTACAGCGCCTGGTGGAAGGCCCGGTCGGTGGCGCTCTGCACCCGGCCGCCGCGCGCCTCCTCCGCCATCCGCTGCACCAGGCCCTTGAGGTGGGCGAGGTCCTCGGCGGGCAGATTGCGCGCGACGGCGGCGATCAGCCCGGCCTCCAGTGCCTCGCGGACCTCCATCAGCTCGTACAGACTGGATTCGCCCTGGTGGTGGCGGACCGCGGCGCGGAAGGCGACTCCCTCGACGAACGGTTCGAGGGAGAGCGGGCCGACGTAGGTGCCGAAGCCGTGCCGGATCTCCACGATGCGCATGGCCTGCAGCGCCTTGAGCGCCTCACGGACCGAGTTGCGGCTGACGTCGAGCAGGGCGACCAGCTCGGCCTCGGTGGGCAGCGGGTCGCCCGGCGTCAGCCTGCGCCGCAGGATGAGCCGCTTGATCTGCGCCTGGACGTCCTCCGCCATCGTGCCTCGCGCCATGTGGTCACTCTCCTTCTCCCGCGTCTGTCGTGCCGCCGACCCGTCAACGGCCCCGTCGGACCGCGCGTCCGCTGCCCGGGTGCCGGCGCACGCGTCTATTGTGACCCCGAGATAGGACATCCCATGTCCCACGTCCGACCTACTCGACCGGCCGCGACCTGCCCCGATCACGCACCGTGGCCCCGAAGCCGCTGGAGCCCCCATGGCATTCCCCGCACCGCTGCGCGGCGTCGTCCCGCCCGTCTGCACCCCGCTCGACCCGCACGGCGAGGTCGACACCGCCTCGCTGACGCGCCTGGTGACCCACCTCGTGGACGGCGGCGTCCACGGGCTGTTCGCACTCGGCTCCACCGGCGAGGCCGCCCACCTCACCGACGCCCGGCGCGCCACCGCCCTGGAGACCGTCGTCAAGGCGGCGGACGGCCGGGTCCCGGTACTCGCCGGGATCATCGACACCACCACCCCCCGGATGCTCGACCACGCCAGGACCGCCGCCGCGCTGGGCGCCGACGCCCTGGTCGCCACCGCGCCCTTCTGTACCCGCACCCACCCGCGCGAGATCGCCGCCCACTTCCGCCGCCTGCGCGCCGACACCGGCCTGCCCCTCTTCGCGTACGACATCCCCGTCGTCGTGCACCGCAAGCTGCCCGGTGAGCTGGTCCGCGAGCTGGCCGAGGACGGCACCCTCGCCGGTCTCAAGGACAGCAGCGGCGACGACGGCGCACTGCGCCGACTGCTGGTGGCCCTGGGCGGCCGCACCGCCCGGCGCACCGGCCCCGCGCCCGACTTCTGCGTCCTGACCGGATCCGAACTCACCGTGGACGCCGCCCTGCTGGCGGGCGCCGACGGCGTCGTCCCCGGCCTCGGCAACGTCGACCCGGCGGGCTACGTACGGCTCCACGAGGCCGCCCGGACCGGCGACTGGGCGCGGGCCGCCGCCGAACAGGAGCGCCTGGCCGCGCTGTTCTCCATGGTGGACATCGCCCCCGAGTCGGAGATGGGCCGCGGCTCCGCCGCACTGGGCGCCTTCAAGGCCGCACTGTGGCTTCTCGGGGTGATCGACCACGGCGCCACCGCCCTTCCGCAGCTCCCGCTGAGCAAGGAGGCGGTGGCCGAGGTAGGACGTCGGCTCACCGCCGCCGGGCTGCCGCCGGTGCGGTGAGCCCGTACGGGTGACCCCTGGCGAAACGGCGCCGCGGCCGCGGCGTCCGGCGGCAGGATGCGGGCGCATGGATGCCGTACGGGTCGCGCTGCTGCGCGAAGTCCTTGCCGGAACCGAATGGGTGCAGGCCACCCGCCGTTTCGCCGGATCGCTGCGGGCCTCGGTCGCGGCGCACGACGGTGGTCTGCTGCTGGTGGGCAGCCAGGCGTACGAGCCCTGGCACCTGGCCGCCCACCTGGACGACGAAGCCGCCTGGTCCGGCCTGCCCCAGCTGTCGCCGACGCTGGTGCGGCACCGCGTCCCCGGCGGCGCGCCGGCCCATCTGGCCGTGGGGCTGGGCCGGTTGGAGGCCGCCGGGCGCGGCGCGACGCTCCTGGTCGTCACGCCGGAGCAGCCCGGCGCCGGTCTGCTGGAGCGGGTGCACGACGCCCGCCGCAACGGCGCGACGGTGCTCGCGCTGGACGCCGGCGATCATGATCTGCGCTCCCTGGCCCATGACGCGCTGGCCGCCCCCGACCCGGCCCAGGACATCGACCTGGACACGGTGCAGCACCTGGTGAGCGCCGCCGCCGGCGAGAACGGCCTCCCCGCCCCGTTGGGTGGCACCGCCCGGCGCCGCTTCCGCGACCGGCTGGCCCGTCTCGCGGACGGGCTGACGGCGCCCCCGCCGCCGCGGTGGTGAGCCGGGGTCCGCGCATCCGGGGAGGGCGGCCCGGTCAGGGGGTGTCGTCCCCCTGGCCCCCGCCCTGCCCCTTGTCGTGCCACTTGGGGTCGTTCTCCCACTCCAGGTTGCGCTCGCGGGCCGTCTCCATGGCGTGCGCCGCCTCCTCGCGGGTGGCATACGGGCCGAAGCGGTCGGCGGCCCGGCATTCGGGACCCTCCTCGACCTTCTGGTGCGCGAGGCAGTAGTACCACTCGCCCGGCTTGCCGACCGTACGCCTCTTGAACAGCGCCATCGCCGCCTCCTGTGACCGACTTCAGTGCCGCCATCCTGCCCGATGGCCCGCGGATACACTCGCTGGCATGTCTGGCCAGTCGCTCCTTGTCCCGGGGAACATCTCCCCCACCCGCCCCGTCCCCTCCTCGATCCCGCGTCCCGAGTACGTCGGGAAGGACGCTCCCACCCCGTACACCGGGCCCGAGGTGCAGGACGCCGAAACGATCGAGAAGATGCGGATCGCCGGCCGGATCGCCGCGCAGGCGATGGTGGAGGCCGCCAAGCACATCGCACCCGGCGTGACGACCGATGAACTGGACCGGGTCGCCCACGAGTTCATGTGTGACCACGGCGCGTACCCGTCCACGCTCGGCTACCGCGGCTTCCCCAAGTCCTTGTGCTCCTCGCTCAACGAGGTCATCTGCCACGGCATCCCGGACTCGACCGTCGTGAAGGACGGCGACATCGTGAACCTGGACGTCACGGCGTACATCAACGGTGTGCACGGCGACAACAACGCCACCTACCTGTGCGGCGAGGTGGACGAGGAGTCCACGCTCCTGGTGGAGCGCACCCGCGAGGCGCTCAACCGCGCGATCAAGGCGGTCAAGCCGGGCCGCCAGATCAACATCATCGGCCGGGTCATCGAGTCGTACGCCAAGCGCTTCGGCTACGGAGTCGTCCGCGACTTCACCGGTCACGGCATCAACTCCTCCTTCCACTCCGGTCTGATCGTTCCGCACTACGACAGCCCGCACCACACCACCGAGATCAAGACCGGCATGACCTTCACCATCGAGCCGATGCTGACCCTGGGCACGTACGAGCACGACATGTGGGAGGACGGCTGGACGGTGGTCACCAAGGACCGCAAGCGGACGGCGCAGTTCGAGCACACCCTCGTGGTGACGGACACCGGAGCGGAGATCCTCACGCTTCCCTGACGTCAGGAGGGGGCGAATTTTACCGACAGGGCGTCGGGAACAGGCGTAGGCTGGTTTACCGACAGGCCGTCGGGAACGGGTTGACTCGGGCGACGTCGGGTAGTTAGGTAAGCCTAACCTGATCGGCGACGGCAGGACAGCCGGCCTGTTCCCGTCCGCTCCCCTCGGCCCCCGGAGGCCCGCCTTGGAAGCGTCCCGCCCGACCCCGACGCCCTCCCCCAAGCTCTCGGACCCTCCTCCGCGTTCGGCTTCGCCCGAGCGCGGGGAGCGCCATGAGCAGGACGGAACCCCGCCCTTCTCGACGGTCATCCGCACCGCCTCGCACGAACAGCACACCGAGGCCGAGAACTCCTCGTTCATGAGCGACCTCCTGGGCGGCAGGCTCGGGGTCGCGGCCTACCGCCGCTACACCGAGCAGCTGTGGTTCGTCTACCGCGCCCTGGAGGAGACCTCCCCGGCGCTCACCGACGACCCGGTGGCGAGCCCCTTCATCCGTCCCGAGCTCGCCCGCACCGCCGAGCTGGAACGCGACCTCGTTCACCTGGGCGGCCCGTCCTGGAGCGCCGGCCTGGAGCCGCTGCCCGCCACCGCCGCCTACGCCGACCGCGTGCGCCACTGCGCCCGCGACTGGCCGGCCGGCTATGTCGCCCACCACTACACCCGCTACCTCGGCGACCTCTCGGGCGGCCAGATCATCCGCGGCACGGCCGAGAAGACCTGGGGCTTCGCGCGCAAGGGCGACGGCGTGCGGTTCTACGTCTTCGAGGACGTCGGCAATCCCGCCGCCTTCAAGCGCGAGTACCGCGAGCTGCTGGACGCCCTGCCGGTGGACGACCTGGAGAAGCAGCGGGTGGTCGACGAGTGCAAGCGCGCGTTCGCGCTGAACAGCGCCGTCTTCCGGGAGCTGGGCGAGGAGTTCCCGCTCAGCGCGTGAGGGGCGCGCGGCACGCGGCGCGGCCCGTCAGGCGCCACCTGCCGGGCCGGCCGCGGCGAGGGCGACGCGGCCGCCGATGTCGACGGCGCCGTCCGGCCGCGGCCGGGTCAGGATCTGCGAACCGGCGCCCTGCCGGATGTCGAGGGCGCGGCCCAGCTCATGGGTGAGGGTGAGCGCCGCGGCGCCGGTGGCCTCGTCCTCGATGACGCCGCCGGCACGCCGCGGGAAGGCCCGCGCCCTCACGACGCCCGCCGCCCTGTCCTGCCAGGCCCACGCGTACAACCAGCCCTCACCCGGCGGGGGTGCAGGCAGCGCGTCGACCTCGGCGGGGGTGGCGTACTCCTCCGTCCGGCGCCCGGTCGCCCACTCCGGGCGGCCGCGCACCCAGGTGAACTCCGCATCGCGGACGACCGGCACCTCACCGGCGGGCGGGCGCAGCGTCCCCACCGGGCGGCCCAGGTGGCGCAGCAGCCAGGCCACCCCCACCAGCGGATGCCCGGCGAACGGCAGCCGGCCGCCCGGAGTGTGGATGTCCACCGTGCCGCGGGTCTCGTCGTCGATGAACACCGTCTCGCTGAAGCCGAGTTCGACGGCGAGGGCCTGCCGGTCCGCCGGCGCCGGACAGGCGGCTCCGTCGAGCACGACACCCAGCAGGTTGCCGCCGCGCCCCCCGCTCCCGCAGAACACCCGCAGCACCCGCAGCCCGGCCCGGCCCCCGTCGGCCGCCACGGCGCCCTTCCCGCTCCCGTCGATCATCCGCCCAGTCAACCGCACCCGCTGCGGGGCAGGCGAGCGCGGCGGGAGGTGCCCGGCGGCCGGTGGGGCCGCCTGCCGGCGCCGGTCACAGCCCGTCGCCTCGACGGGCCCTTACCTTGACCGGTCGATGACGCTTTCGTGACCGGAGCAGACCCAACTCGTGACCGCGCCGTTGTCGGTGAGAGCGGGATCACTGGACAGGGTGCACGGGAGCAGGTAAGCCTCAGATAACTTAGGGCTGCCTTAGTGGCCGCCCCCCGTCCGTCCCCCGTTTCCGCAGCACCGAAAACCGCCTGGAGTCCGCATGCGAGCCCACCGCTCCGCCGTCGTCGCCGCCATAGCCGTGGCCGCGGCCCTGACCGCCGTCACCGGCTGCGCCGAGAAGAGTGACGGCAAGGGCACCGGCGGCAAGGGCGTGGTCGAGGTGACCGCGACCGACAGCGCGTGCACGCTCTCGGCCAAGGAGTTCCCGGCCGGCCATGTGCGCTTCGCCGTGCAGAACAAGGGCTCCAAGATCACCGAAGTCTACGTCTACGCCCCGGGCGACCGGATCGTGACCGAGCGGGAGAACATCGGGCCCGGCACCAAGACGGAGATCACCGCGGAGATCAAGCCGGGTTCCTACGAGGTGGCGTGCAAGCCCGGCATGAAGGGCGACGGCATCCGCCAGAAGGTGACCGTGAGCGGCAAGGGCACGGCGGCCGAGCGGAATCCGAAGCTGGACGCCGCGGTTGCCGCGTACCGCAAGTACACCCAGGAGCAGGCCGACCGGACCCTCCCCGCGGCGCAGAAGTTCGCCGACGCGGTGGCGAAGGGCGACGTCGAGGCCGCGAAGAAGACCTACGCCCTCTCGCGGGTGGGCTGGGAGCGGACCGAGCCGGTGGCCGAGTCGTTCGGTGACATCGACCCCAGGGTGGATGTGCGCGCGGACGGGCTGACCGACGGCCAGAAGTGGACCGGCTGGCACAAGCTGGAGCAGTCCCTGTGGGAGAAGAAGAAGATCTCCGCGGACGACAAGAAGCTCGCCGGGCAGCTGATGCGCGACCTCAAGGACTGGCAGAAGCGGGTCGGCAAGGCCGTCATCACCCCGACCAGCATGGCCAACGGTGCCAAGGAGCTGCTCGACGAGGTGGCCACCGGCAAGGTCACCGGTGAGGAAGAGCGCTACAGCCACACCGACCTGATCGACTTCCACGCCAACGTCGAAGGCGCCCGCAAGGCGTACGAGCTGCTGAAGCCGGTCGTCGCCAAGAACGACCCGGCGCTGGCCAAGGAGCTGGACAAACAGTTCACGGCGATCCTGGCGCAGCTCGACGAGCACCGCGACGGCAAGTCCGCCGACGGCTTCGCCGCGTACGACACGGTCGGCAAGACCGAGCGCAAGAAGCTTTCGGACGGCGTCAACGCGCTGGCCGAGCCGCTGTCGAAGTTGGCCGCCGCGGCCGCCGAAGCCAAGTAGTCCGGGCATGAACGACGGGTCAGGGGGTCCTTCCATGGCGCACGACGAGACGCACGACCGGACGCACGACGCGCCGGCCGGCCGCACGCCCTCGCGGCGGTCGCTGCTGGGCTGGGGCGGCGCCGGGCTGGCGCTCGGTGCGGTCGCCGCCGGCGGTACGGCAGCGGCGCTGCGTACCGGCGACGACGCCCGGCCGGCCGGCGCGGACGCCACCGCGGGCGCGGCCGTCGCCTTCCACGGCAGGCACCAGGCCGGGGTCGCCACCGCGGTCCAGGACCGGCTGCACTTCGCGTCGTTCGACGTCACCACCGAGGACCGCGCCGAGCTGATCGCGCTGCTGAAGGAGTGGACGAAGGCGGCGGCGCGGATGACCGCGGGCGACGCGGTCGGCGACGGCGCCGTCGGCGGGCTCGCCGAGGCGCCGCCGGACGACACCGGTGAGGCACTGGGCCTGCCGCCGTCCCGGCTCACCCTGACCTTCGGCGTCGGCCCGTCGCTGTTCGAGAAGGACGGCAAGGACCGCTTCGGCCTCAAGGCGCGGCGTCCGCAGGCGCTGATAGACCTGCCGAAGTTCCCCGGCGACAACCTCGACAAGGCCCGCAGCGGCGGCGATCTGTGCATCCAGGCGTGCGCGGACGACCCCCAGGTCGCGGTGCACGCGATCCGCAACCTGGCCCGTATCGGCTTCGGCAAGGTCGCGATCCGCTGGTCGCAGCTGGGCTTCGGCAAGACGTCCTCGACGACGCCGGACGCGCAGACCCCGCGCAATATGTTCGGCTTCAAGGACGGCACCCACAACATCGCGGGCACCGACGACGCGGCGCTGGACGCGCATGTGTGGGTCGGCGAGAAGGAAGCCAAGGACGACGCCGCCTGGATGGCCGGCGGTTCGTACCTCGTCGCGCGCCGGATACGCATGCACATCGAGACCTGGGACCGCACCTCGCTCAAGGAACAGGAGGACGTCTTCGGGCGGAACAAGGGAGAGGGCGCACCCGCCGGGAAGAAGCACGAGCGGGACGCCCCCCATCTGAAGTCGATGCTCCCGACGGCCCATGTCCGCCTCGCGCACCCGGACTCCAACGGCGGCGTGCGGATCCTGCGCCGCGGCTACTCCTTCACCGACGGTACGGACGGCCTCGGGCGGCTGGAGGCGGGGCTGTTCTTCCTCGCCTACCAGCGCGACGTCCGGCACGGCTTCGTCCCGCTCCAGAAGCGACTGGCGTCGAGCGACGCCCTCAACGAATACATCCAGCACGTGGGTTCGGCGCTGTTCGCGGTCCCTCCGGGAGTCCGGGACGCGGACGACTGGTGGGGCCGGGGACTGTTCGCCTGACGCGTCCGACGCTGTCACCACAACGAAGGAAGGGGAGGAACCGACGTGTTCGGCAACTACCTGATCGGTCTGCGCGAGGGCCTGGAAGCCAGCCTCGTCGTCTGCATCCTCATCGCCTATCTGGTCAAGACCGGCCGGCGGGAGGCGCTGCGGCCGGTCTGGCTCGGCATCGCGCTCGCCGTGGTGCTGTCGTTCGCGTTCGGCGCGGCGCTCCAGTTCGGTTCGCAGACGCTGACGTTCCAGGCGCAGGAGGCGCTCGGCGGCTCGCTGTCGATCATCGCGGTGTGCCTGGTGACGTGGATGGTCTTCTGGATGCGGCGCACCGCGCGGCATCTGAAGCGGGAGCTGCACGGGAGGCTGGACGCGGCGCTCCGGATGGGCACCGTCGCACTGGTGGTCACCGCGTTCCTGTCGGTGGGCCGTGAGGGCCTGGAGACCGCGCTGTTCATCTGGACGGCCGCACAGTCCGCCCACGACGGCGTACGGCCGCTGATCGGGGCGCTGCTGGGCCTGCTGACGGCCGTGGTCCTGGGCTGGCTGTTCTACCGCGGTGCGGTGCGGATCAACCTCGCGAAGTTCTTCACCTGGACCGGCGGCATGCTCGTCGTCGTCGCGGCGGGCGTGCTGGCGTACGGCTTCCACGACCTGCAGGAGGCGGCACTGCTGCCGGGCCTGGGCAGCCAGGCCTTCGACATCAGCGCGCAGATCCCGGTCGACAGCTGGTACGGCACACTGCTGAAGGGCATCTTCAACTTCCAGCCGGATCCGACGGTTGTTCAGGTCACGGTGTGGGCTCTGTATCTGATCCCGACCCTCGCGCTCTTCTTCGCCCCCGGTAGGGTTGCGCCGAATCGTGCCACCCCGGCGGACGCCGAGTCCGCCCCGGTCGCCCCGAAGGAGCCCGAGCCCCATGACACGCAGGTCGCCGTTCCGGGTGCCCGCAACACTGACGTCGGCAGCGGCGGCGATGGTGATACTGAGCGGGTGCATGACGGTGCACGGCGAGCGGGAGATGCTGCCGGCGGTGACGAAGGCTGAGGGCGCCAAGGCGCTCCGGCACTTCACCGACGGCTTCAACAAGACCTACCGCACGCTCGATCCCAAGCTCAACGCCTCCTACGAGGCGGGCGCGCTGCTGGCCATCGACCAGGCAAAGGTCAAATCGGCCCACGGCATGCGGCCGCGGGGCAACCCCGGCTACACGCCGCTGACGTTCAAGGACACCCACTTCACGGTGCCCGAGCAGGCGGGCTGGCCGAAGTCGTTCGTCGCGGACGGGCTGACCAACCGCAAGGACCCCCGCACCGGTGCGCTCCTCCGCTGGTTCCTGGTGTTCAGCCGGGACGGCATCGACGAGCAGTGGCGCGCGGTGCATCTGGCGACGTTCAAGAACAACACGGCGCCCCAGCTCAAGAGGGACGGGAAGTTCGCCGAGGCGGTGCCCGTGAGTGCCGCTTCGGGGCTGAAGGTGGCACCGGGCAAGCTGAGCAAGACGTACGCGGACTACCTCACGACCGGCAGGGGTGGCGCCTTCGCGCCCGGCGCGGACACCGACGCCTGGCGGCGGGACCGGGCCAAGCAGGCCAACGGGGTGGGCTCGCGGATCCAGGTCCAGGACCAGCCCTCCGACTACCCGGCGTTCGCGCTGCGCACCGAGGACGGCGGCGCGCTGGTGTTCTTCTCGACCTACTACCACCAGCAGCAGACACTGTCCACGGGGCTGACGATCCACCTGCCCGACCGGCTGCGGGGGGTCATGCAGGGCCCGGCCAAGAAGACCAACCGGATGGCCTTCACCTCGGTCTCGGGCCAGGCGGCCAAGGTGCCGGCCGAGGACGCCGGCGGCCGGATCGAGATCCTCAACCGGCTCGACGCCATCACCTCGGCGAAGCCGCTGTAGGCGGGAGCGGTACGCAGGGCCGTCGGTTCTCCGGCGGCCCCTTCGTCGTGCGGATCGTCGTACGGCTCGTCCGGCGCCCGGCAGGACGGGAGCCGGCGGGGCCGGTCAGCGGCCGATCGGCCAGGCCGCCGTCTCGTGGTCGGGGGCGCCTTCGATGAACGCGGCGCAGGCGTCGGTGAGCGACTCCAGCAGCGTCAGCGGGTCGGGGAGCGGCAGCTCGGGGCCGCGCAGCCAGCTGACCGCGGGCTGTTCGCCGGGCAGTGTCGAAGGCGGCAGCAGGACGTAGCTGCCGCGGCAGTGCCAGCGCAGTCCGGGGTGCTCGTCCAGGGTTTCGGGGTGGCAGTCCAGCTCGCAGGGCCACCACTCGTCCTCGTCGTCCGGGGTGCCGCGAGTGGCGGTGAAGAACAGCATCCGGCCGTCGCCGAATCCGGCGCCGCTGAGGGTGACCGGCCCGACGTCGACGCCCGCCGCATCCAACCGGCCCAGTGCGCTGCGGCCCGCCTCGACGGGGACGTCCAGCACGTCGTGGGCGATGCCGGTGGCGGTGATGAAGTTGGCCTGCGGCAGGGTGCGGACCCAGGCGGCGACCTTGTCGCGGTCGGTGGTGGCGACGGTCTGCCAGCCGAAGGAGACCGGATGTCGACCGGGGGTCGGACAGCCGATGCGCTCGCAGGAACAGCCGTAGCCCGAGGGGTGCGCCGCCGGGGCCACCGGGAAACCCGCGTCGGCCGCCGCCAGCAGCAGGTCCTCGCGGCTGCGCGCGGCCGCCGGTCCCGTGTCCGTATCGCCGCCGTCCCCTCCGCTCTTCGGGCGGCGCAGCCACTGGGAGAACCTGCTCTTGCGGTCCATCTATCCCCTCACTTCGAGCGGTGGTCTGGGATCAATGCTGCCACCATCCTGCGCCTCGGGTGACCGGTGTACGGATCCGGGGTGAACGAATGGGGGGCGAAAACCGGCAATCGGCTCCATCGGGGCATTCCGCCGGTCCGGTCAGCCGCGCACCCGCAGACCGCGCAATGCCAGGTCGACCAGGGTGTCGACGTAGTCGTAGGTCAGTTCGCCGCTACGCATCAGCCAGCGCTGTGAGAAGGGACTCAGCACCAGCTCGGCGGCGATCCGGGGGTCGATGTCGGCGGCCACCTCGCCGGACTCCTGGGCGGCGCGGATCCGGTCGACGTAGCCGCGGATGCCGGGCTCCAGCAGGCGGGCGGTGAAGGCGCGGGCGAGCTCCTCGTCGGCGGCGCCGGCCGCCGCGAGGGCGCGGTAGGGGGCCTGGAACGCGGGGTCGTTGAACTCGTCGGCGGTCGCCCGCAGTACGCACTTCAGGTCGGCCGCGAGATCGCCGGTGTCCGGGAGTGCCTCTTCGCGACCCTCGTCCGCTCCGGCCGTGAAGGCGTCCAGGAGGACGGCGGCCTTGGACGGCCACCAGCGGTAGATCGTCTGCTTGCCGACCCCGGCGCGGGAGGCGATGCCTTCGATCGTGAGCCTGGTGTAGCCGAGCTCGCCGACCAGCGTCAGGGCGGCATCGAAGATCGCACGACGGGAGCGCTCGCTGCGGCGGGAGATGTCGGGGACTGCCCTGTCGGCCATGTGGCCGAGCCTATCGAGGGCACAAGGCGAGACGTATCGTCTCGAATGGACCTGACGAGGCCATCGCCTCGCTGCCTGCCCGATCTCGCGCGAGGCGGACCGTCCCGCACGGGAGATCCATGGCGGCGGAACGGAGCCCTGAGCGGGGCAACGCAGGCGGCACGCCCTCAGTGGGCGATACCCGCGCCCGTCCCGCGCGCTGCTGCGCGGACCCCGGGAGGGGCGGGGACGCCCGGCGGCAGCGGGCCGGTCAGGCCCATTCGTCGCCCCAGGACGCGTCCCGGGCGGCACGGTAGTCGGCGCCGTGCCGCTTGGTGACGGTGGCCCGCCGCAGCCCCTCCCCCTCGGTGCACAGGTCCAACAGGACCTGTCCCTTGCGCAGTTGGGGCTTGCGGATGATCCGAGCCGTCGGCTCCGTCGCGGCGGCGTCCAGGGTGGTGGCCGCGACATAGCTGAACTTCTCGTCCTCGTACGCCAGGGAGCCCCCCTTGACCTGGCGGTGCAGCGAGGAGCGGCTGACCCGGGCCGAGAAGTGGCACCAGTCCGTACCGGGGACGATCGGGCAGGTGTCGCTGTGCGGGCAGGGCGCCACGACCCTCAGACCGGCCGCGACGAGCTGGTCGCGGGCCTCGCGGATGCGGAGATAGCCCTCGGGGGTGCCCGGCTCCACCAGGACGACGGACCGGGCGGTGGCCGCGGCCTGGACCACGGCCCGGCGGGCCTCGGGACGCAGCTCGCCCAGGACGTAGGAGACGGTCACCAGGTCGGTGCCGTCCGGGACGGTCAGGCCCTCGCCGATCACCTGCCGCTGCCACCGGGTGTCCGGCAGGGTGGCGGCGGCCAGTTCGCGGCCGAGCTCGAGAGCCGGCTGCGCCCAGTCCAGGACCGTGCTGTGGTGGTCCTCCCAGACGGCCGCGGCGGCCCAGGTGGCGGCGCCGGTGCCGCCACCGATGTCGACATGGGTGACCGGTGACCAGTCGGGCATCCGGGCGGCGAACGCGCTCAGCGCGGCCCGCGCGGCCTCGAAGGTCGCGGGCATCCGGTAGGCGGCGTACGCGGCGACATCGGCGCGGTCCCGCAGCACCGGGGCATCGGTGGGGGTGGTGCCCCGGTAGTTGGCGATCAGCCGGTCCACGGCCTGCGCGGCCTGCTTGGGCGGCAGGCCGTCGAGCAGGCCGGCCAGAGCGGCGCGCAGTTCCTCGTGCATTCGGCCAAGTTTACGGGGCGGCCGGCCCACCCCGGTCCGCTCGGTCGGTGACCGCACGGGCCAGACACGTTGCGGCCCGCGCGCGGGGGGCGCTGTCGCCGCCGGTGCGCCGCGGGTGGACGGTGTTGGCCAGCAGCACCAGGAACGTGTCGGTGGCGCGGTCCAGGACCAGGCTGGTGCCGGTGAACCCGGTGTGTCCGGCCGCCCCGCGGCCCGCCAACTCCCCCATGAAGTACGGCTGGTCGACGCCGAAGCCGAGGCCGGGCGGATCGAGCAGGGCGGCCACCGCCTCCGCCCCCAGGATGCGGGCGGTGCCGTAGGCGCCGCCGTTGAGGAGCGCCCGGCACAGTACGGCCAGGTCCTGCGCGGTGGCGAAGAGGCCCGCGTGTCCCGCGACGCCGCCCAGCGCCCAGGCGTTCTCGTCGTGCACCACGCCGCGCAGCATCCCCCGGTCCGCCTTGCCCCACGGCCGCCGCTGGTCCTCGGTCGCCGCCACACCCGGCGGCGCCAGCGGCCCGTAGGAGGTGCTGACCATGTCCAGCGGGCGGGTGATGCCCTCCCGTACGAGGGCGTCCAGCCGGTGGCCGGTGACGGACTCCAGGACGAGTTGGAGGGTGATGAAGTTGAGGTCGGAGTAGCGGCGCGCGCCACCGGGCGGGCCGGCCGGGGCCGCCGCCTGGGCCCAGAGCAGCTCGAGCTGTGCGGCGCGGCCCGTGCGGTCGTGGAAGGGCAGCTCGGGGCTCAGGCCCGAGGTGTGGGTGAGCAGCTGGCGGATCGTACCGCCCGGGGCGAAGGCGGGGAGGTGGGTGTGGACCTCGTCGTCGAGGTCCAGGCGGCCGCACTCCACCTGCTGCAGCGCGACGATCGCGGTGAAGAGCTTGCTGAGCGAGGCCAGGTCGAAGACCGTGCCGACCCGCATCGGCTCCCACAGGTCGCGCGGCAGATCGAGGCCGCGGTCCCGCTCCGGGTCAAAGGCGCGGTAGCGCACCGCCCAGCCGGCGGCGGCCTCGGCGGCGACCACCGGGCCGCGCCCGGCCAGCACCACCGCGCCGGCGCACCAGGCGGGCCGTCCCTCGGGCAGTTCGCGCACACCGCTGACGAGCCGTTCCGTCCACCCGGGATCGAGTCCCGCGCCCGCCGGTGTGCCGTGTCGGAGTCTCGGTGCGTTCAGAGTCGGCTCCCCTCGCCCGCCGTGCCGCCGGTGTCCTCCCCCCTACGCTGCCACGGGCGGCACATTCCCAGGAAGCTGACGAGCGCCAGAACGGCGCATGAGAGTTGCACCACGGCCATCGGTACGGCCGTCCGCTCACCCGCGACACCGACCAGCGGGGAGGCGATCGAGCCGAGGAGGAACGTCGAGGTGCCCAGCAGGGCGGAGGCGGAGCCCGCCGCGTGCGGGGTGCGCAGCAGGGCCATGGTGTTGGTGGTCGGCATGACCAGGCCCATCGCCGCCATCAGGACGAACAGTCCGGCGGCCACCGGCACCAGGCCCACCGCGCCGAAGAGCCCGGAGGACATCAGCAGCAGCGCCGTGGCGGCGACGGCGACGAGCGCCAGGCCGGTGCCCAGCACCTTGTCCATACCGACCCGGCCGACCAGCACCTTGCCGTTGATCTGGCCGGCCAGTACCAAGCCGACGGAGTTGAGTCCGAAGAGCAGGCTGAAGACCTGCGGGGAGGCGCCGTAGATCTCCTGGACGACGAACGGCGAGGCGGAGATGTAGGCGAAGAGGGCGGCGAAGGCGAAGGCGCCGACGAGGAGATAGCCGGCGAACACCCGGTCGGCGAGCAGATCGCGCATGGTGCGCAGGGCCTGGCCGAGGCCGCCGGAGTGCCGCCGGGCGGGCGGCAGCGTCTCGTGCAGGGTGCGCCACACCAGGAGGGTGAGCAGGACGCCGACGACGGTCAGGACGACGAAGACCCCGCGCCAGGCGGTGAACCGCAGGATCTGGCCGCCGATCAGCGGTGCCACCACCGGGGCGACGCCCGAGATCAGCATCAGGGTGGAGAAGAACCGTGCCATCGCCACGCCGTCGTACAGATCGCGCACCACGGCCCGCGCGATGACGATGCCGGCCGCACCGGCCAGGCCCTGCAACAGGCGGAAGGCGATGAGCAGTTCGACGTTGGTGGCGACCACGCACAGGGCGGTGGCGAGGACGTAGATCACCATGCCGACCAGCAGCGGGCGGCGGCGGCCCCACTTGTCGCTCATCGGGCCGACGATCATCTGGCCCAGGGCCATGCCGGCCAGGCACGTGGTGAGGGTCAGCTGCACGGTGGCGGCCGGGCTGTGCAGGGCGGCGGCGACCTGTGGCAGGGCCGGCAGATACATGTCCATGGAGAGCGGCGGGACCGCGGTGAGGCCGCCCAGGACGAGGGTGACCAGGAGGCTGGTGCGGCGGGACGCGGACGGCGCGGGGGGCGCCGCCACCGCGTCCCGCCCGGATATCCCCTGTCGGTCGTGGGATGCGGCCGTGCTGGGACCGGGCTCCGTCATGAGCGTCTCCATGGGTGAGTGATGTCCGCACCATGGTGACACGCACACGGCGGCGCCCGGCCGGGTCTGCGGCCCTCCGTTGGTCCTACGCCTGACGGACGAGTGGGGGGCACCCGAGGTCCTGGGCCCCGGACCCTCAGGCGGGCTTGAGCCCGGGGTCGCCCGCCTCCGTGACGAACGACGCGGCGGTGCGCACCGGCGCCCCGGGGGTGGTGACGGCGGACACCGTCCGGTAGTCGCCGCGCGCGGTGTCCTGGCCGAGTGTGACGGTCACATAGCCGCGGCGACCGTTGTAGAACTTCAGATGCGGGTTGGCGGCCATGTACGTGGCCCAGTTGGCCGGCCGGTCCGCGCCGTCCTTGCCGCTGGCGATGGAGGAGGTCACGAACTCCACGCCCGCGGTGCGTGAGGCGGGGTCCGCGAAGTCCTTCTTGATGTCGAAGGCGTAGTGGACGTGCACATCGCCGGTGAGGACGACGAGATTGTCCACCCCGGCCGACTCGGCGCCCGCCAGCACCCGCTTGCGGGAGGCCGGATAGCCGTCCCAGCCGTCCATGCTGACCCGGTAGTCCGCGCCGGTGGCGTCGCGCCGCTCGGAGAAGGTGACCTGCTGGGGCACGACGTTCCAGCGGGCGGTGGACGCGCGCCAGCCGTCGGTCAGCCAGCGCTCCTGGGCGGCGCCGGTCAGGGTCCGCCCGGGGTCCTGTGACTCCGGGCCCGGCGCGTGCCAGCCGTCCCCGTACGCCTGGTCGGAGCGGTACTGGCGGGTGTCGAGGATGTCGAACTGGGCGAGCCGGCCGTACTGGATGCGGCGGTAGAGCCGGGCGTCCGCGCCCTTGGGCCGCTGCGGGCGGCGAAGCGGCTGGTTCTCCCAGTACGCGCGGTAGGCCGCGGCCCGGCGGACGAGGAACTCGGCGGGCGGGAGGTCGTCCTCGCTGATGTCGGAGGCGTAGTTGTTCTCCACCTCGTGGTCGTCCCAGGTGACGATGAAGGGGTGCGCGGCGTGCGCGGCCCGCAGGTCCGGGTCGGACTTGTAGAGCGCGTAGCGCAGCCGGTAGTCGTCCAGCGTGACCGTCTCGCGGTCGAAGAGCGCGGGCAGCGTGCGGTCGGTGTACCCGCGGGCGCCGCCCACCGCGCTGACCGGGTACTCGTAGAGGTAGTCGCCGAGGTGGAAGACGACGTCCAGGTCCTCCTCCGCCAGGTGCCGGTAGGCGGTGAAGTAGCCGTCGTGGTAGGCCTGGCAGGAGACCGCGGCGAGCTTGAGGTCGGAGATCGTGGCGCCGCGGGCGGGCGCGGTGCGGGTGCGGCCGACAGGGCTGATCCAGTTGCCGGCCCGGAAGCGGTAGTAGTAGACGCGGTCCGGGGCGAGGCCGGTGGGCTCGATGTGCACGGCGTGGTGGAACTCCGGGTGCGCGTCGGCGCGGCCCTGCCCCGCGAGCTTGGCGAACCGCTCGTCGTAGGCGACCTCCCAGCGGACAGTGACCCTGGCGTTCGGCATGCCGCTGCCCGGCTCGTACGGGCGCGGGGCGAGTCGGGTCCACAGCACCACGGAGCCGGGCAGCGGGTCGCCGGAGGCGACGCCCAGGGTGAAGGGGTTCTCGCTGATCTTCCGGGCGTCGGCCTCCGCGGCATGGGCGGCGCCGGTGGCCGGCAGGTTCGTCGCGAAGGCGAGCGCCGCGGCGGCGCCGGTGACGGTGAGAAAGCGGCGGCGGCCGAAGTGCGCGGCGGCGGCCCGGATTTCCTGCTCGTGCGCCGGGGTCTGCCGGTGCGCGGCGTACTGAGTCATCTGCCCCTCCCCTGACGGTGGTTTGTCACCGATGAGCCAAGCGGCGGGGGCTGGCGGGCCGCTTGCGGTGGCCCGACGCATGCATGACAGCTGGGTGATGACTGGGCCCGCAACGGACGCCGTCGGACAATCACGGCACCCCGCCCGGGGCCGGCCCCGCCCCGGACCCCCACCGTCCGCCCTCTACGCTGCCGCCATGGCACAGAACACGAACGAGGCCGGTGCGGCGGACGAGCGGGACGGGGCGCGCACGGCGCCGGCCGAGGGCCGGGTGGCGGTGGTCACCGGCGCCGGCTCCGGCATCGGGCGCGCGGTCGCCCTGGAGCTGGCCGCCGCCGGCTGGCAGGTGGTCCTGGCAGGCCGGCGCCTGGAGGCCCTCGACGAGACGGCCCGGCGGTCCGGCCACCGCACCGAGGGCCGCACGGCCGTGCCGGTGCCTGCCGACGTCACCCGCCCCGACGAGGTGGACGCCCTCTTCGCCACCGTCCGCGAGCGCTTCGGCCGCCTGGACCTGCTGTTCAACAACGCGGGCACGTTCGGCAGGCCGGGCCCCCTGGAGGACCTGTCGTACGACGACTGGCGCGCGGTCGTCGACGTCAACCTCACCGGATCCTTCCTCTGCGCGCAGGCCGCCTTCCGCGCGATGAAGGAGCAGGACCCGCAGGGCGGCCGGATCATCAACAACGGCTCCGTCTCCGCCCATGCGCCGCGGCCGCACTCCATCGCCTACACCGCCACCAAGCACGCCATGACGGGCCTGACCAAGTCCCTCTCCCTGGACGGCCGTCCGTACCGGATCGCCTGCGGCCAGATCGACATCGGCAACGCCGCGACCGAGATGACCGGCCGGATGCAGACCGGCATCCTCCAGGCGAACGGCGAGACGGCGGTCGAGCCGGTCATGGACGCGGCGGACGTCGCCCGTACGGTCGCCCACATGGCCCAACTGCCCCTGGAGGCGAACGTGCAGTTCGCGACGGTGATGGCGACGAACATGCCGTACGTCGGGCGGGGGTGACCCCCCGGGCGGGGTGGCCCCCCGCCGACGGGAGCAGCCGGGCCCGGGCGCCACGTCACGGCGGCATGCCCCACAGTGGACGGCGACGCTGCGGCGGTTGGCGCTACATCCCGCCCCAGCCGCGCCCGAGCAGCGCCGAGAGGCCGCCGGACGCCGGGAGGGTGGATTCCCCTCACCCTCCCCGCCTCGCACCGCCAGAGTCGAACGCACTGGGGCCACCCGCCTTCGCCAGAAGGAATCCTCTGAAGGTGAGCAGACAAAGGGTGCCGTCCGTGCCGTCCTGACCCTCGATCGACTGCACGATGCCGACCTCGGAAAACCGAGGAAGGATGAGATGCCGGATCACCTCTCGCTCGGTCGCCGAGAACGTGGCGCCATACATGTCCCGAAGCCATTCGTAGGTGTCCGGCAAGCTGACGACCTGGACCGTGCCGCGCCGCCGGCGCCAGTAGGGCCTCAGCATGAACAGTCCCAGAAGCACGTAAGAGGCCAGCCGCCCGGCATGGATTCCGCCGAGCCCCGCGTCTCGCAGAACGCACTCCCCCTCCGCCACTTTCTGACGGGCTATGTCTGCGGAACAATCGGTCACGTCGGGACAGGGGACGGACGCGGCGGAATCCCGACCGCTCATGTGCAAAGCCTGCACATTCATGGCAGCTTCAGCGGCAACCGAGGCCGGACGCCGGCAGTCGGGACCCGACTTTGCATGCTCCGGTCGCCTCCGATGTGCTCCGCTATGACGCCGAGAAGAATGGCGTCAGGCTTCTGCTCGTCCTGGCGGCGGCGCTCGCAGCGATCACCGTCGGCAGGGCGGCCGGGCTGCCGGCCCGGTGGGACGGTGCTCGGATGCCCGGATGCCCGGATGCCCGGCTGCATCATGCGGGGAGGGGCGGTCTTCGGCATCGCCATGACGCTGATGGTGCTGGCCCTCACCAGCCTTGGGGCTCTCGGCTGGGGCTCGCTGCGGTCGGCCGCTCGGGGCGCCTGTGCCCATACGCCGCATCACCCGACACTCCGGGGCAGGCAAAGAGGCCCCCTCGCACGCCATGAGGGGGCCTCCGGTCCATTCAAGTAAGGTCACTTGGCCTTTTGGTATGCCTCGCGAATGTCGGCGGGGACGCGGCCGCGGTCGTTGATGTTGTAGCCGTTCTCCTTGGCCCAGGCCCGGATCGCGGCCGTGTCCTCGTTGCTGCTGGTGCCGGCGTTTCGAGGCTTGCGGGCCTTGCCCGTCCGCCGCCCGACCTTCGTGAAAGGAGCGACGGCCTCAAGGAGCTTGTCGTAGCTGTCGGGACCCAGATCGATCTCGTATGTCACACCGTCGATAGAAATGGTGTGAGTTGCGGCCTCCGAGGTTTCTTCGCCTGTGAGGTCGTCCGTGTAGATGGTGATTACCTTCTGTGCCATGGCGAGCATGCTACGCGTCCGACCAGCAGGGGTAACCCGGCCTCTACCACTGCGCCCAGTCGAGAGCATTCCCGATCGCCGCGAAGATGCCGAAGACGCCCTTCCGCCAATCCGGCGGATCCACCCAGTCGGCACCGTATCCGGACTTGGGGCCCTCGAGTACGTGAACATCCGGGCGATCCCGGTGCCTTCTACAGCGGCACGGCTCGGACGGCTGCGGAGTCGAACACAATCGACGCTTCCGCCAACGACATCCTCAATGTCACCTCCATTGCCGGTCTCCTCCCTCAGCCCCAGGGCGCCACCCACGCCGCGACCATGCCTTCCTTACGTCGACGACGGAGACGGTGTTCTGCGAGGCTCGTAGCTCCGGTGTCCACACCACGGTGCTCCACCCCGGTTTTGCCCGGCGTGGCGAGGGCGGAACGCACGGCATTCGGCTGCCGGATTTCGCCTGGCTCGACCGGGACGGGGTGGCCCGCGAGGCGATCGCGGCCGTGCAGTCCGGCAAGCCGGTCTGCATCCCGGGGCGGCACTACCGGGCGGCGGGTTCACCATGTACCGGGTGGTCGACGACGCGGGTCGATTTCCGGCACGCCTCGGCCGGCGCCGCGAACGACAACCAATTGTCCGTGGCGGAAAGGACCCTCGGGGAAATCCACGCCGCGCAGCGCCTCGCCGACGCTCTGGACTCCCCGCACCCCGTACGCGTCAAGGTCGACCAAAACGGCATCGGCCATGGCATCGTGTCCATGCTGGAGCGCTGGGCCGAGACCGGGCGACACCGGACGCAGAACGACGGCGTCATGGTGTCGGAATCCCCGAGCCAGGACGACCCCGGCACCGTTATGCGGCCGTGGCGCAAGCGAGACGAGATGGGCTCGCCACCAGGTCGCTGCTCCAACCGGACCCTACGTCCGGACGTGGGCGGCGGCTCCACATCGGCAAGAAGGCCGCCGCGCAGCTCTCGACGCCAAACCTGCTGTCCACGACGAGCGGCTGCACCCAGATCGACAGCCAGAAGGCGATGGAGGCCCGCAGCATCAAATCGCCGGACCGCGCCGAAGCCGCGCTCCTGGCCCTCTACGAGCCGGAGCCCTGAATAAGCCCCGCCGCCGTGGCCTCCTCGACTGAACACCGATCAGGAAGGTGCCGGCCGAAGCCAGCCCGGTACCGTACGGCGGCTCACGCCGGAAAGCGCAGACAACCGCGTCGGCCCTGCCCCTGCCGTGTGGGACGCCTGCGCCAATCCCCTTATGCGCGCATCGATTCCGGCGAGAGAGAGCAGGAGTAGATGCCATTCGACTCCCACCCAGGCCCACGCCTGCTCCGTGGCCAGGGCAGGCGAAGGGTTCCCCGCCTCCCACTGGCCGGCGTGCATCGTGAAGTTGCTGGTCACGGTCTGGTGTGCGTGGGCTTTGGGGTGTGCGGGCGGATGACTCCCGTCAAGGTCGTCGGTCAACGGGCGACTTCGCAGTTCGTCAGGACCAGCAGGCCCGCACCAGGATGGTCTCCCACTTCGGGTCGGTACGGACCTTGCCGAGCACTCGCCAGTTCTTCAGGTGGGCGAAGCCGTGCTCGACCGGCGCCCGGACCGCGGCCAGCGCCTCGCTGGACAGCTTCTGACTGCAGGTCAGGTTGGTCGCCGGCGGCCTTGTAGCCGGTGATCACGGCCGGGGTCGGCGTCCGGGACCGCTGCCATCGAGGCCGGCGAAGCGAGGTCGGGGTCTAGCACGACTCGAGTCAGCGACTGCAACCTTGATCTTTTCGCGCATCCGGCAGGTGGGAGCGCATGAAGCGTTCCAAGGCCTTGCGGCGCTCTGAAACGTCCTTCGGAGTTTTCTCCGACAGGTGCATTTCCAAGACGAACTTCATGTCCTGACCTTTGCGTGGGCAATCAAGAGTAGCGATCGCACCTTGGTCTGCGACCATCGCATCGTTCCCGATGTCCGCCTTGCGAGGATTCCCGTATCCAATCAGGGCGTTCTCATTTACCTCAAATGGGTCGACGTTGCCCGGCACCACATCTCGCCTGATCTGAATGACCTGACTACCGCCACTATCCCCGTTCAGTGTCACTACAAGGTTGCAGGATTCGCCGGATGAATCGGAAGCACTGACGTTATCCTTCAAGTCTTTGCCTGGTGGCAGTAGCGGAGAGAGAAGTTTTGGGTCGATCTTGGTTCCGCAAACCTCCGTAGGTGCCGCGTACTTCTGAGGCTCGGAGCAGCCGGAGGCCCCAAGCGCGGCTACTATGCAGGAGATCGTAGCGAGAGTCCACATGGAACCAAATGGCGGGCCGGTGCGCGACCGAGACTGGTTGTGGCGAATCTGCATAATGAAAGACTTCCTCAATATCAGCGCGCCGGCTGCCGGCCGGGGAGCCCTTGGGCTGCCGCATTGCCGTTGGCCGCCGACGCCGTGATTTACTCGGTGATGCTGTAGACGTCTTCAGGTCCGTCCGGGTTGTTTGCACGCCATATCTTGGCGATTTCTCTCAGCTGATTTTCTCGCACCTTGAATGTCTCGCCGTTCTGTTTTTGATTCGACTCCGTAATTCGCGCCTCTTCATCCTCTTTCCACCTGTATGAGATCAAGTAGAGCTCGCGATCCAGAGCTCCCCCCAGGGGGCCTACGTCCGGAATGAAGCTTGCAACGGTTCCGGCTCCGTGGTAGCCCCAGTTCTGCTTCCAGGCAACATCCTTCTTCTCGGCCGCCACATGATCGGCCAGAGCCTGGTAACGCGCTTCTTCCAGGAAGCTGAAGTTCCTCACGGCACACGACAGCATGGACGGCCTGCCCCTGGCGGTCTCGCTGCGCGCCTTTTACCACGTGACCGTCAGCGGCGAGGAGGAGTCCGTCCGGGCCTCGGCACGCGCCCTCGTCGCCTCGCTGGTGTCCCTGCACTCGCCCGACGACCTGGTCCTCGGCATCGCCGCCGCCCCGGACACCGCGCCCCAGTGGGAGTGGGCCAAGTGGCTGCCGCACGCCCAGGGCGAGAGCACCGACGGCGCCGGCAGCAACCGGCTCATCACCACCAGCACCTCGGACCTCGAAGAGCTGCTCCAGGAGCGGCTCGAAGGCCGCCCCCGCTTCCAGCCCAGCGGCCAACCCCTCCTGGAGCAGCCGCACATCATCGTCGTACTCGACGGGGCGGCTCTGTCCCCGATGTCCGCACTCGCCGCGGCCGAAGGAATGCAGGGCGTCACCGTCGTCGAGCTCGTACCGGGCAGGATCACCGGCGCACTCGGCGACCTCTCGGTCGACGTGCACCCCGGGACCCTGCGCCTGGAGTCCGGTCAGGGGCTCGTGTACGAGGGCACGCCGGACCGGCTCAGCCACGAGGCGGCGGAGGCACTGGCGCTTCAGCTCGCCCCGCTCTACATGGCCTCGGGCGGTGACTCGGACGAGCCGCTCCTGGCCAACCTCGAGTTCACCGACCTGCTGAACCTGGGGGATGCCGACTCCGTGGACGTCGCCCGCACCTGGCGGCCCCGCTCCCGCACGGACCGGCTCCGCGTCCCCATCGGCGTCGGTGAGGACGGCACCCCGGTGATGCTCGACCTGAAGGAGGCCGTCCAGGAGGGGATGGGCCCGCACGGCCTCTGCGTGGGCGCCACCGGCTCCGGCAAGTCCGAACTCCTGCGCACCCTCGTCCTCGGCCTCGCGGTGACCCACTCCTCCGAGACACTCAACTTCGTCCTCGCCGACTTCAAGGGCGGCGCCACCTTCGCCGGCATGGCGGACATGCCGCACGTAGCCGCGGTGATCACCAACCTCGCCGACGACCTGACCCTGGTGGACCGCATGGGAGACTCCATCCGCGGCGAGCTCAACCGCCGCCAGGAGCTGCTGCGCCGTTCGGGAAACTTCGCCAACATCCACGACTACGAGAAGGCCCGCTCCGCCGGCGCCGCCCTGGACCCCATCCCGTCCCTGGTCCTGGTCATCGACGAGTTCAGCGAACTCCTCACCGCCAAGCCGGATTTCATCGAGATGTTCGTGCAGATCGGCCGCATCGGGCGCTCCCTGGGCGTCCATCTCCTCCTCGCCTCGCAGCGCCTCGAAGAAGGACGGCTGCGTGGCCTGGAGACGTATCTCTCGTACCGCATCGGCCTGCGCACGTTCTCCGAGGCGGAGTCGCGGGCGGCGCTCGGCGTCCCGGACGCCTACCACCTGCCGAACGTCCCCGGATCGGGCTACCTGAAGTACGGGACCGACGAGATGGACCGCTTCAAGGCCGCCTACGTCTCCGGGGCGCACCGACCGACCTCGGACCGCCCGGTAACGGCCGACGGGCAGCTGCCGGTAGACCGCCGCACGGTCCCGTTCACCGCTGCCCCCGTACCAGTGCACTACAGACAACCCGACCCGCGGACCCTCGTAACGGACCCACGGTCCCGGGCGGAAGACGACGCCCTCGCAGACACGGTGCTCGACGTCGTCGTACGCCGGCTGGAGGGCCAGGGGCCGGCCGCACATCAGGTGTGGCTGCCGCCGCTCGACAACCCGCCCCCGCTGGACCACCTGCTCCCCGGCCTCGCAGGTGTGCAGAACCGCGGCCTGACCCAGCCCGGCTACGAGGGAGCGGGCCGGCTCGTCGTCCCCCTCGGCGTCGTCGACAAGCCCTACGAACAGCGCCGCGACACCCTCTACCGGGACTTCTCCGGGGCGGCGGGCCATATGCAGATCATCGGCGGCCCGCAGTCCGGCAAGTCGACGCTGCTTCGTGCCATCGCCTCCTCCTTCGCGCTCACCCACACGCCGCAGGAAGTCCAGTTCTACGGCCTGGACTTCGGCGGTGGCGGCATGGCCTCCCTCTCCGGACTGCCGCATGTCGGCGGCGTCGCCTCACGCCTCGACCCCGAGCGGGTGCGCCGCACTGTCGCCGAGGTCCACGGCGTCCTCACCCGCAGGGAGGAGTACTTCCGCAGCGCGGGCATCGACTCCATCGCGACCTTCCGCCGCAGGCGCGAGCGCGGCGAGATCTCCGTGACCGACCAGCCATGGGGCGACGTCTTCCTGCTGATCGACGGCTGGGGCAACTTCCGTACGGAGTACGAGGCCCTGGAATCCATGGTCCTCGACATCGCCGCGCGCGGCCTCGGCTACGGCATTCGCCTGGTGCTCACCGCCTCGCGCGCCATGGAGGTCCGGGCCAACCTCAAGGACCTGCTCATGAACCGCCTGGAGCTGCGGCTCGGCGACACCATGGACTCCGAACTGGACCGCAAGGCCGCAGCCAACGTGCCGGCAGGCGTCCCCGGCCGGGGCATCACCCCCGAGGGACTGCACTTCATGGCCGCGGTCCCGCGCATCGACGGCAGCCACTCCGACGCCGACCTGTCCGAGGCCACCGCCGCCATGAGCAAGGAAGTCTCCCGGCACTGGCCCGCTCCCGGAGCTCCGGCCGTCCGCCTGCTGCCCCGCGAATTGCCGCTCGCCCAGCTGCCGGCCGGACATGCGGCACCGGAACAGGGCCTTGCCTTCGCCCTCGACGAAAACACCCTGGAGCCGGTCTTCCTCAACTTCGAACAGGACCCGTTCTTCCTCGTCTTCGGCGAGAGCGAGTCCGGCAAGTCCAACCTGCTGCGCCTGCTCATCAAGCAACTGGCCGACCGCTACGACGGCGACAGCTGCAAGATGTTCGTGATCGACAACCGCAGGTCACTGCTCGACGCTGCCCCGCCCTCCCACCTGGCGGAGTACGTCCCGATGTCCAACGCCATGGACCATCATGTGGAGGCGCTCGCGGACCTGATGAAGCGCCGCACGCCCTCGCCGGACATCACCGCGCAGGAGTTGCGGGAGCGCAGCTGGTGGCAGGGGCCGAAGGTGTACGTGATCGTCGACGACTACGACCTCGTCTCCACGTCGGCCGGCAACCCCCTCGCTCCGCTCACCGAACTCCTGCCCTTCGCCCGCGATGTGGGCATCCGCTTCATCGTCGCCCGCAACACGGCGGGCGCGAGCCGCTCCTCGTACGAGCCCTTCATACAGCGGATCAAGGAGCTGGGCGCGCAGGGCGTGGTGCTCTCCGGCGACCCGGAGGAGGGCGACATCCTCGGCAATGTCCGGCCTCGGCCGATGCCGCCGGGCCGAGGTGTCTTCGTCTCGCGCCGACGGGGCAATCCGCTGGTGCAGACGGGGCTCACGGAAATGGGGCACGCGTGAGTGGACCACCCCGGTCTCGATAGAGATCTCGGCCTGCCCTGGGTTGCGTGGAGTCGCCGTTCGAGCCGTGCCCCGGCTTCGGCGAGGACCTGGAGGCGGAAGATCCAGCCCTCCCGGTCGGACCCGGTCGGAGGTCAGCAGGTCGCGGGGACCTTTCCAGCGATGTGAAGTGGGCCGACATGACCGCACCATCGTTCTCCCTCTTCGACTGGGAGGACTGGGAGGACTGGAGCCAACGCACCGCGTGGCTTGGATTCCGGCTCGCTGTGGGGCAGGTCCCTTGCCGTCCCTGCTCCGGCCGATCGCGTACGGCACGAGCGGCGCCACGACTCCGAGCCGGACGGCAATCCGATGACGCTGATGACGCTCTTGAAGGGCCCCTGACCTGGCATTTTGCCAGGTCGGGGCCTTCTGACGGCCAGGCGGCGGACGAGTCGGCCTGTACGCCGGG
>NZ_JBICVM010000016.1:0-164171 GCF_043199095.1 Streptomyces sp. NPDC048650
GGGGGGGGGGGGGGGGGGGGGGGGGGGGGGGGGGGGGGGGGGGGGGGGGGGGGGCCCGGGGGGGGGGGGGGGGGCCGGCCCCCCCCCCCCCCGGGCCCGCCCCCCCGCGCCGCACCAGGGCCGGTTACGGCTTCTGGAAGCCGGCGTCGCGGAGGATCTTCTGCGCCTCGGGGGTACTGAGCCACTTCACGAAGGCGGCCGCCGCCTTGGCGTTCTTGGAGGTCTTCAGGGTGGCGGCCGGGTAGGAGGCCACGGCGTTCTGCGCGTCGGGGATGTCGACGGCGTCGACCTTCTTGGGTGCGGTGGCGGCGTCCGTCTTGTAGACGAGACCGGCGTCGGCCTCGCCCAGTTCCACCTTGCTGAGCACGGCGCGGACGTTGGGCTCCTGCGAGACCGGCTTGACGTCGAGCTTCTGGGCGTCCAGGACCTGCTTGCTGTAGCGGCCGACCGGCACCTCGGAGGCGGCGAGCACGACCTTGAGCTTGCTGTCGGCGAGGTCCTTGAGGTTGTCGATCTTCTTCGGGTTGCCTTCGCCCGTGGCGATGACCAGGCGGTTCTTGGCGATGACGGTCGGTGTGCCGGCGTCCGCCTTGAGCCCGTCCATGGTCTTGGTGTCGGCGGTGACCAGGGCGTCGGCGGGGGCGCCCTGCTTGACCTGGGCGGCGAGTTCCTGCGAACCGGCGAAGGAGAAACGGACCTTGGTGCCGGGGTGTTCCTTCTCGTAGGCGGCGCCGGCCTTGTTGAAGACATCGGTCAGCGACGAGGCGGCCAGCACGGTCAGCTCGGCCTTCGGGGCGTCGCCGGCGGACTTCTCGCCGCTGTCCTTCTTGCTGTCGTTGTCACCGCACGCGGCGAGGGGGACGAGCAGGGCGGCGGTGACGAGTGCGGCGGCGGCGCGACGGCGGGTGACGGCACGGGACATGGGGCGGGGCTCCTTGTGACGCGGGGCGGCGGATGCCGCCGAGCGGATGGGGACCAGTCGCGCCGGGGACGGGCGACGCCGCTGGTGTGGGACGGCCGACCGGTGGGGGCGGTGCGGTGCGGCGATGGTGCTGGCGCGCGGGCCCGGGAGCGGGCCGGCACGCGGTCGTTCAGGTGCGGTCGATGTGCACGCTGGTGGACTTCACGCGGGCGGTGGCCTGCATGCCGACCTCCAGCCCCAGTTCCTCGACGGCCTCCCGGGTCAGCAGGGACACCAGGCGGTGCGGTCCCGCCTGGATTTCGACCTGAGCCGCCACATCGCCGAGTTTGACGGCGGTGACGATGCCCGGGAAGGCGTTGCGTGCCGAGGTGTAGGAGGCGTCGTCCTCACCGGTGCCGCTCTGTGCGACCTCGGTGGAGAACGCGGCCAGGTCGCGGCCGTCGATCAGGCGGCGGCCGCTGTCGTCGCGGTGGGTGGCGACCCTGCCGGCGTCCGCCCAGCGGCGGGCGGTGTCCGGGCTGACGCCCAGCAATCGCGCCGCCTGACCGATTGTGTAGGACTGCATGTGCGACAAGATATGCGGCAGGGGCTCGCATTTGCAATCCATAAGACGATTCCCTATAGCAGACGCCAGGCCCATTGGAGGAAATGACTAAAGGAGAACCGGAGACCGCTTCCCGGAATCCGGATACCGGAGGAAAGCGCCTCACCTCCGATTCGCCAGGCGCATTCACGCCTCGACCTCTTGCCTACAATGCGTGTCCGGTCGACCGCGTAGAGTGTGGTGAGAGTGCAGGAACGTGAGCCATGGCAGGAAAAACTCCGACATTCCACTCTCCCTATGAGGCGAGCCCACCATGAGCCTGAGCATCCGTAATCAGATTCCCGGCACCGTCACCGAGGTGACCACCGGGGAGGTCATGGCGACCGTCAAGGTCCACCTGGAGGGCGGCCAGGAGATCACCGCCGCCGTGACCGTGGAGACAGTCGAGGAACTGGGCCTGGCCGCGGGTTCGGCGGTCCGTGCGCTGATCAAATCCACCGAGGTCTCGCTCGCCGTTGGCGCGGTCGACGGGCTGAGCATCCGCAACCGGATCCCCGGCACGGTGCAGGGCGTCGCCACCGGCGGCGCGATGGCCGGGGTGAAGGTCGGCGTGGCGGGCGGCGAGCTGACTGCGGCGATCACCAGGGAGGCGGTCGACGACCTGGGCCTGACTGCCGGTTCACCGGTCACCGCTCTGATCAAGTCCACCGAGATCTCGCTCGCCGGCGCCTGAGCCCGGCCCCGCCCGCGGGCCGAGTGCCCACTCTGCCGTGGGTACCGCGCGCCGTGGGTACCGCCCGTCGGGGGTACCGCCTGTCGGGGCCTACGGCGCTCCCGGGGCGAACCGCTCCTCCGGCACCGCGCAGGTGCCGACCCAGATCCCGGTGATGGCGCTGATGTACCGGGCCCCGCAGCGGTCCGAGGGGACCACCAGCTGGCTGCCCACCTCGTCCAGGCCGCGGCCGTCCATCACCGTGGCCAGCAGAATCGGCGAATTGCCGAAGTCCGCGTCGAGTTCGGCCCAGGACAGCACCGCGTGGTGGCCGTCCTTGCCGGTGACCGCCAGCAGGAAGCGGGAGCGGTCCTTGCGCCGCCGGGCGTCGAAGGCCGGCCCCGCCTCGTCGACGACCTCCCGCAGCAGCGGCCCTTCGAAGGTGTGGTGCTGCGGACCGTTGGTGGCGCAGTCGAAGACCACGTCGGCGTGCCGCTGCGCCCACCGCTCCCGCAGGTCCGCGACGCTCAGCGCGAGCGGCCGGCGCAACTGGCCGCGGATCGCGAAGCGCCGGGAGCCGGCGGGTGCGGTGTCCGGCGGCGTCGGGCGTACGGCGACGGGTCCGGTCGGTGGGCTGAGTCGGCTCATTCGAGTCCCCCTGGAGACGGTCCGCGTGGCGGCTGCCTCCCTGTGATGCCCGACCGGCCGGCCCGTGAATCACGGATGCCACCCTCCCCTCCGCTTTTACCTCGCTGGTGTGAGGGGAATGGGGCCATGAGGGCGGCATGTCCGTGTGGTGAACCCAGCCGGACGCGGAGCTCCGTCGTCCGGCCCGTCTCACACCGACCCCTCGCGTCCGGGGTGTGCCGTGGCCGACCAGCCCTCCTCCGCACCGGCGGCCCGGTGGTCCTCGATGGCCTGCCACACCTTGTCGCGCAGCAGCGGCACCTCGGTGAAGCGCACCCCGGTGGCATCGCGCAGCGCATTGGCGAAGGCGGGCGCCACCGGGTTGAACGGGCTCTCGCTCATCGACTTGGCACCCAGCGGCCCGATCGCGTCGGAGGTCTCCATGAAGTGCACCTCGGTACGCGGTACGTCGGCGTAGGCGGGCAGCCGGTAGCGGCGGAACGCGGGGGTGACCACCTTTCCCCTCCCGTCGACGAGGACCTGCTCGAAGAGGGTGGCACCGAGCGCCTGGGCGACGCCGCCCTCGACCTGGCCGCGGCACTGCATGGGGTTCATGACCTTGCCGGCGTCGGCCGAGTGCACACTGCGCAGGATCTTCATCTCCCCCGTGTCGGGGTCGACCGCGATCCGGAACCACTGGGCGTTGAAGGCCACCGAGCGCGGTGAACCACCCCAGTGCCCGGCCGCCGACAGCTCCACCCCGGTGCCGCGTGCGGCCTCGTGGAGCTCCTTGAGCGACACCATGCGCCCGTCGCACTCGACCGAGTCCGCGGTCAGCCGGCACAGGCTCCGCGGGACCCTGGCGTGCTCCGCTGCGAAGGTCAGGACCCGTTCGGCGAGACCGTTCGCCGCCTTCATCACCGCCTTGCCCGCGACGACGGTCCCGGCCGAGCCGAACGCGCCGGTGTCGTGCCGGACGACGTCGGTGTCGGACTGACGGATGACGATCCGGTCCACGGTGGTGCCCAGCGCCCCCGCGGTGATCTGTTTGTGGACGGTGGTGGTGCCGTTGCCGAACTCCGCCGTGCCCACGGCGATGTCGTACCTGCCGTCCTCCAGCAGCGTCACCGTGGCGTCGGCGAAGTGGCCGCCGGGCGGGCCGGTGGCGATCATCGACATCGCCGTACCCTGTCCGACGAGCCAGCCCGGCGGCGCGTCGGCGGCGCTGCGGTCCTCGGCGATGGCGTCCCGGACGACCTTCAGGCACTGGTCCAGGCCGTAGCTGGCGATGTGCAGGTCCTCTTCCTCGCCGCCGGGGCTGATCATGTGCTCGCCGGGGCCGATGATGTTGCGCTCCCGGAAGACCAGCGGATCGATGCCCAGCCGGCGGGCCAGTTCGTCCATCGCGGACTCGACGGCGAAGGTGACCTGTCCCAGTCCGTAGCCGCGGAAGGCGCCGGCCGGGACGCAGTTGGTGTAGACGGAGTAGGCGTTGACCTTCTTGTTCGGTGCGCGGTAGACGGCCATGGATTCGCCCACGCTGTGGAACATCACGGCGGGGCCGTGGTTGCCGTACGCGCCGGTGTTGGAGACGACGCGCAGCTGCAGCGCGGTCAGCGTGCCGTCCTTCCTGGCCCCGGCCTTGATGCCGATGCGGAAGGGGTGCCGGGTGGTCGCGCCGAAGAACTGCTCGGCGCGGGTGAACTCCAGCTTCACCGGCCGCTTCAGCCGCATCGCGGCCAGCACGGCGATGTCCTCGGTGAGCATCTCCTGCTTGCCGCCGAAGCCGCCGCCGACCCGGCCCGCGACCACCCTGACCCGGTCCTCGGGCAGGTCGTAGAGCGCGCAGAGGGCACGGCGGGTCAGGAACGGCACCTGGGTGCTGGAGCGGACCACGATCCGCTGCTCCGCGTCCGCGCCCTCACCGTTCGCACCGTTCTCGTCGTCCTCACCGTTCTCGTCCTTCTCCTCGAAGTAGACGACGCAGCCGTGCGTCTCCAGGCTGGCGTGCTGCACCCGCTGGGTGCGGAACGACTCCTCGTAGACGATGTCCGCCTCGGCGAAGCCCTCCTCGACGCTGCCGATCTCGCCGTGCACCTCGCCGACGACGTTGTCGGCGGCCCGTGCGATCCGGGTCTCGGGCCCCTTGGCGTGGATCACCGGGGCGCCGGGCCGCATCGCCTCCTCCGGGTCGACGACGTGCGGCAGCACCTCGTACTCCACGGCGATGCGACGGCAGCCCTCCTCGGCGGCCCCTTCGCTGTCGGCGACCACGGCGGCCACCCGCTGGCCCACGAACCGGACCACGTCGTCCAGCACCCGGGTGTCGTCGGGGTCCTCGGTGGGGTGCTCGTGCCGGGCAGAGGAGAACAGCCGCTCGGGGGCGTCGTGGTGGGTCAGCACCGTGTGCACGCCGGGGACCCGCAGCGCGTCGGAGGTGTCGATGGCGACGATCCGCGCGTGCGGATGCGGTGAGCGCAGCAGCTTCATGTGCAGCAGGCCGGGCACGTCGATGTCGAAGGTGTAGCGGGCGGTGCCGGTGACGACCAGCGGACCGGCCGGGGCGCCCAGATTGCGGCCGACTGCCTGGCCCGGGCAGGGCTCCTCGACGTTCTTGACCCCGCGGACGGCGTCCTCGATCGCCCGGTAGCCGGTGCAGCGGCACAGGTTGCCCTTCAGCGCGCGCGGCAGGTCGTCCAGCTTCCCGTCGTCGTGCTCCCCGCCCTGCTCGTCGACGAGCGCCGCGGTGGTCATCAGGAATCCGGCCGTGCAGAAGCCGCACTGGAAGCCCTGGGCGTCCAGGAACTTGCGCTGTACGGGGTGGAGTTCGCCGTCGGCGTCGGCGAGTCCCTCGACGGTGGTGACGCGGCGGCCCGCGGCGCGGACCGCCGGGTAGAGGCAGCTGTGGACGGGCTCGCCGTCGACGTGCACCGTGCAGGCGCCGCAGTCGCCCGCGTCGCAGCCCTTCTTGACCCCGAACCAGCCGCGGTCGCGCAGGTAGGTGCGCAGACACTGGCCGGCACGCGGCTCCGCGTCGAACGGCCGCTCGTTGACATGGATCTCGAAGCTCATCGTCCGGCCTCCCGGCCCAGTTCCCGGCGGATCTCCTCGGAGAGCCGCAGCGCCATGTGCCGGCGCCAGGCCGGCAGTCCGTGGATGTCGTCGAACCAGTCGCCGTCGGTGATGGTCCACTCGATCGTGTCGCGCAGTTCCTTGGCGTCCGGTGCCACCGGGAACCAGAGGCGGAACGGCCGGACCGTGGCGGCGGTGACGGTCACGGCGAGGGAGCCGTCCAGCGGGTCGAGGGCTCCGACGACCAGCGCACCGGAGCGGCCGAGTCCGTAGAGGGACGCCTGGCGGAAGGCGGTACGGGCGACGAGGGCCCGCGCGGGCAGCGTGACCGAGCGCAGCAGTTCGCCCTCGGCGAGGTCCTTGCGGCCGGCGCCGGTGATGAAGTCCGCGACCTTGGTGCGGCGCACGGATCCGTCCTGGGCCCGGAGCAGTGCGGTGCCGTCGAGGGCGGCGGTCAGCGAGATCATCGGGCCGGCGGGCAGGCCATTGCAGAGGTTGCCGCCGACCGTGGCCATGTTCCAGATCTTGAAGGACGCCAGGAAGGCGCGGCAGCACTGTTCGAACAGGGGGGCAGCCGGGGCGTCGTAGGTCCGCGCGAAGCGGGAGAGCTGGGCGATGGTGCAGGTCGCTGCGATCTCCAGGGAGCCGTCGGGCAGCCGGCGCAGCGGCTCCCAGCCCATCCGGCCGAGGTCGACCAGGCGCCGGATGTGCGGCTGCGGCTCGGAGAAGAGGTAGGTGCCGCCGCCCAGCCAGGCGTCGCCCGTGCGCCAGGGGGCGCGCTGCCGGGCGTCCTGCACCTCCAGCACCGTGTTCAGATCCATGCCGCGAGTGAAGCAACACGGCGGCACCCGGCACGACTGGTGCGCAACACGGAAAAACACGAGCACGGCGGCCCGGAACTGGATGATCAACCAAGAGGTGTATCGGGCAGAACGGCTGGCATTTACGATGCCTGTACTCGCATTAGCCTCGTGAATGTGAGATGCCGGTCCGTCCCCCGGCAGCCGCCCAAGGAGCCAGCACATGCACGTCCACGATCTTCTCCAGCTCGACTCGCTCGACCTGACCCCGCTGTGGGGCGAGAGCGCCCTGCTCGCCCAGGAGGTGAGCGGGGTGACCGCCACCGATCTGGAGGACCCGGAGCGGTTTCTGCAACCGGGCGAGCTGGTGCTCAGCGGGCTGGTCTGGTGGGCGCCCGGCGACGGCCGCGCGAAGGCCGACCGCTTCGTCTCCGCGCTGCGTGCGGCGGGAGCCGCCGCTCTGCTGGCCGGCGAGGAGACCCATGGCTCGGTACCCGACGTCCTCGTCGAGTCCTGCCGCGAGCACCGCATCGCCCTGATCGCGGTGCCTGCGCACACCACCTTCCGTGCGATCACGGAGGCGGTCTACCTGCGCCAGTGGGGGGACCTGAGCCGCCGCCCCACCGACCACTACGCGCTGCCGGAGAACGTCCGCACCGAACTGGCCGGTCTGCTCGCCGAGGACGCCCCACCGGACGCCCTGCTGGACCGCGCGTTCGCACACCTGGGCGGCCCGGCGTGCTATCTGCTGACGGCGACCGGGCGGGTGATCGCCCGCACCCCGGCGGCCCCGTTCCTGCCCGCGCAGCAGGCCGCCCGCGATCTGCACGAGGCGATCGGCACCAGCCTGCGGATCGACGGGGACTGCGGCCCGTACGACAGCTGGCACCTGCATCTGCGGGGTGCGGCCGACGCCCCGCCGCGCGTGCTGCACGAAATAGCCGATGTTCTCGCCCAGCACCGTCACCACCTCGACCGCCGGCAGGCCGCCGGGCGGCGGGCCGCGGACGAGCTGGCAGCGCTGGTCGACACCGCCGCGGCCGACGGCGCCACTCTGGAGTCCGCCCTGCACGCCGCCGGGCTGCCCACCGTGGGCCCGTACCGCGTGGTGGTGGCCGCGCTGGGCGGGGACGACAGCGGACACGCGGTCGGCGCGCTGACCGAGGCGCTGCGGCACTTCCCCGGCGAGCCGTTCGCGACCGGCCGCCTCCCGGGCGGCGAGGCCGTCGCCGTGGTCCACGCGGATCCCGACGCCGAGGCCCGCACGACGCTGCGCGAGCTCTGGCCGGCCCTGCACGTCTGCCGGCCCCAGGCCGCGTTGCACGCCGGGGTCAGCTCCCTCGCGGCGACTCCTGACAGGCTCGACTCCGCGCTCGCCCAGGCACGTTACGCCCGGGCAGCGGCCCGCGCCGCCACCCCGAAGACCTCCGCGGTCACCTCCGTCGAGGACCTCACGACGCTGGGCACGCTGCTCGCCGGGGTCCCCGCCGAGGTCCGTACGGCCTTCAGCACCCGGGTGCTGGGCCCGCTGGCGCGCGGCAGCAGCACGTCGCACCGGATGCTCCTGGAGACCCTGGAGGTCTTCCTCGCCCAGCACGGGTCCTGGGCTCGAACGGCCGAGACGCTGCATCTGCACGTCAACACCGTCCACTACCGCATCCAGCGCATCGAGACGCTCACCGGCCGTGATCTGTCCCGACTCGACCACAAACTCGACCTGCACGCCGCGCTGTTGTGCCGTCAGGCCGCCTGATCCACGGTGTCACTCGTCCGGAACGGCCCTCGGCGGCGGGGCAGCGTGCGGATCCGCCGCCAGGGCGCGCGGGTCCTCACTGCCCGCGGTCGTCCGGCCGGTCGATGTGCACATTGGTCGACTTGATCCGGGCGGTGGCGGTGACGCCGACCTCGATGCCCAGTTCCTCGGCCGCCTCCCGGCTGACCATCGACACCAGCCGGTGCGGACCGGACTGGATCTCCACCTGGGCGACGACGTCGTCCAGGACGACGGCGGTGACGATACCGGCGAAGGAGTTCCGCACCGAGGTGCGGACCTCGCCGGGCACCGGATGCAGCCCAGCGGCACGCTCCTTGGCGAAGCCCGCCAGGCTCACGCCGTCGATCACCCGGTTCCCCGAGCCGTCCCGGTCCATCCGTAGCTGACCACCGTCGGCCCAGCGGCGGACGGTCTCCGAACTCACTGCCAGCAGCCGGGCTGCCTGGCCAATGCTGTACGACGGCACCCCCGCACTCTAGGCCAGCGCCGACTCGCGCCCGGCACCGCCTCGGCGGCCCGGCGGCAGGGGCCGGCAGAAAACCGACGAGGTGTCAGTGCGGTGGGTCGGCGCGGCCGGGCGCCGACCCTCGGGGGCGCGGCCGCTGGGCGAGCTCGGCGAGCTCCTCCAGCGCCGGGAGCGCGTCGTGCAGCAGGCGTTGCCGGTCGGGGGCCAGCCCCGCCAGCTCTGCGGCGAGGATGCTGGTGGTCTCCCGGCGCACGGAGTGCAGCAGTTGCTGCCCGGCGTCGTTGAGGCTGATGAGGCTGGCGCGCTGGTCCTGGGGGTCGGGGCGGCGGGCGATCCAGCCGCAGCCGTCGAGGAGGTCGACCATCCGGGAGGCGGTCGAGAGGGCGATGTTCATGCGGGCGGCGAGGTCGCTGATCCGCAGCGGGCCGTGCGCGGCGAGAACGGCGAGGGCCGTCAGCCGGCTGGGCGTGAGATCGCTGTGCACGCTCTGCCGGCGCAGCAGCGGCAGCAGATGCTGGATCACCGCGCGCAGCCGGCCGGCGAGCTCCGCCGGCGGATACGGGGCCGGAGTCGGGTCGGGCACGGCCTCGGGCGCGGGCGGTTCCGGCGGGACGCCGGGGGCATCCGTCAGCGGCTCGTTCATCAGGGGCTCCCCGGAGGGTTCGCCGACGGTGGGGCCGCCGGTTCGTGGGCGGCGGCTTCGGGGGCCGGGGCCTCGCGGGCCGGCGCCTCGCGGGCCGGATCGTGGCGGGCTCGCCCTGCGGTCTCCCCCGCGCCGGGAGAGGTACCGCCCCGGGGCGGCTCGGCCGGGGCCGCCGCGCCGGGACCGCGCCCGTCGTCGCGTCCCCCTTCGACACTCGGGCGCCCGGCGGCGGCCGGCGCGTCCCGGACCTGCTCACCGTGGACGTAGCGCCCGCCGCGCAGGAGCGAGGCGACGGCCGCGATCAGGCAGGCGGCGATGGCGAAGTCGAAGGCGACGGCCAGACCGTCGGCGAACGGCTGGGAGATCAACTGCGGGAAGAACTCGCGACCGGTCAGGTAGGCGGCGTGGGCGTCCGGCAGCCGGTCCAGCACGTGCGGGCCGAGCAGAGTCTGGACCGGGTTGTAGCCGAGGAGGGAGGCGAAGAGCACGCCCACCGGAGGCAGCGCCGCGACCTTGGCCGCGTCGGCGGCGGGAACGCCCTGCGCGGTCAGCCCGCTGGTCAGGGCACCGGGCAGCGAGCCGGAGAGGCCCGCGACCATCAGCGAGAAGAAGATGCCGATGGACAGCACCATGGCCGCGTTCTGGAAGGTGGTGCTGATGCCGGCGCCGACGCCTCGGCGGTCGGGCGGCAGGCTGTTCATGACCGCTGCCCGGTTGGGCGAGGCGAACAGGCCCATGCCGATGCCGTTGAACAGCAGGATCGCGGCGAAGCCGGGGTAGGAGAAGTCGACCGGCAGGGCCTGGAGCGCGACGAAGGTTCCGGCGGCCAGCACCATGCCGCCGGTCGCGAAGGCCCGGGCCCCGAAGCGGTCCGACGCCCAGCCGGAGACCGGCCCGGCCACCAGGAAGCCCAGCGTCATCGGCAGCATGTAGATACCGGCCCACAGCGGGGTCTGGGTGAAGCTGTAGCCGTGCCGCGGCAGCCAGATGCCCTGCAGCCAGATGATCAGGATGAACATCAGGCCGCCGCGGCCGAGCGAGGCCAGCAGGCTGGCGAGGTTGCCCGCGGTGAACGCCCGGATCCGGAACAGCCGCAGGTCGCACATGGGATCCGCGACCCTCCGCTCGACCAGGCAGAAGACGCCCAGCATCGCCGACCCGCCGGTCATCGCGGCGATCACCGCGGGGTTGGTCCAGCCCATGGTGTGGCCGCCGTACGGCTGGATGCCGTAGGTGATGCCGGTCAGGAGCGCGATCAGCCCGGCGGCGAAGGTGAGGTTGCCCCACCAGTCGGGGCGGGCGGGGATGCGGACGCCGGTGTCCCGCAGCCTCAGATAGGCCCAGACCGTGCCGAAGACCCCGAACGGCACCGACACCAGGAAGACCAGCCGCCAGTTGACCGGCCCCAGCAGTCCGCCCAGGACCAGCCCGAGGAAGGATCCGGCGATGCCCGCGACCTGGTTGAGGCCCAGTGCCAGTCCGCGCTGGGCGGCGGGGAAGGCGTCGGTGAGGATCGCGCTGGAGTTGGCCATCAGCATCGCGCCGCCCACGCCCTGGAGCACCCGCATCGCGATCAGCCAGAGGGCACCGGCCGTGCCGTGCTGCCAGGTCACCGAGAGCAGGACGGAGAAGAGAGTGAAGACGGCGAAGCCCAGGTTGTACATCCGGGTCCGGCCGTACATGTCGCCGAGCCTGCCGAAGCTGACCACCAGGACGGCGGTGACGACCAGATAGCTCATGATCAGCCACAGCAGAAGGCTGGTGTTGCCGGGCTGCAGCGGGTCCACGCCGATGCCCCGGAAGATGTCGGGCAGCGCGATGAGCATGATCGACATGTTGATGGAGGCGATCAGCACGCCCAGCGTCGTGTTCGACAGGGCGACCCATTTGTAGCCGGGGCCCGGCGCGGGCCCCGGAAGGGCTCCTGTCGCGGTCGCATCGGGCGGCTCGGCAGTCTTTCCCACGGAACATCACCCCTGGAGGGCTCCACCGGGACGGATACTCGCTCGGCACTTACTTGCTTGATGTCAACCAATCTCCACTGTAGATCCGGCCGCGCGGTCCGGCCAGGGCCCGCCGGGAGCGTTCCGAGCATTCCGCCGTCCCGCCCGCGCCGCCGCCCGCAGAACCGGGGCACGTGGTACCGGGCACCGCCTCGCGTACGGCCTCGGTGCGCGGCTCCTCGGCGCGGAGCGGCGGCGGGTCGGTCGGCGGTGAGCGACCGGGGTGCCCGGGGAAGCCGCCGGATCGGCAAGGGGCCGTGCAGGGCACCGCACGGCGGGCCGGGCGGAGCCGCCCGGCCCGCACCGGCACCCGCGGCGCACCTGCGCACATCCGGCCGCCAACACGGTGAACCGGCCCCGCCGTTGGGGGAGGGTGCGGGCGCCGCCCGGGCCTCGGGCGCCCCGGCCCGCGGCTGTTGGCGCCGTACGAGTTCGCCCGGGCGGCGCAAGCGGTCCGGCCGGGGCGGCGCAGTCGGCACACCCGGAAAGTCGTGGTGCGGTGCCCCGAATCCGCGCCGGGGCCGGTGTCGGCGGTCCCGGACGGCCGTTTCCGGCCCCTACTTGGAGGTAGGTGCGGGCTACCTGGAGGTAGCCATCCGGCCGACGGCGCCCCGTACTTGCAGGTAATGCCTCCGAACGGAGCAATCGGAAAGGGCCCGCGGAGGCGCCCGGAGGGCCTCCTCCATAGGCCATTCGATGGTCACCGGAACGCCCGCAACGGCTCGCTTTTGCAACGGAGTTGAGCTGCGGCGCGGCGGCGTTGCGGGGCAACGCGGCGGACCGGGCCGACTCGCGGGCCGACACCCGGGAGGTGCCGCAGCCCGCTTTCTTCGGATTGCGGGCGATTTGGGCGGATGTAAGGCTGGGTTCCGTCCGCCGCACAAGGAGGAAAAACATGGTTACGGATCGCACAGCATCGACCGACACGACCACCCTGGCCGCCGAAGTCGAAGGGCTGCTGGACTGCGCCGAACCCAACGGCGTGTTCCGCGACACCCGCGAGTGCGGAGGGGGCCTGCTTCTCCTGGGGCTCCTGCTGATCTCGCCGCCCACTCCCCGTCCGAAGACGGACGCGCGGTAATAAGGGGCATGCGTTGGCTGAGCATGCGCAGGGCGCAGTCCCACTGAGCGCTGTGGTCGCCGATGCCGCAACCGGGGTCGCCCTCGCCCTTCGGGGTGAGGGCGACCCTTATGCCCTGTCGCGCATTCTGCGACAGGGTGATGCGGTGTCGCTCGCGGCGCTTCGGGTGCTGGGCGCCGATGCGCTCGCACCGTACGCACTGGACCACCGGGCACCCCCCGGCGGCGATGACGAGACCGTGGTACGCGAGGCACTCGCCGCCTACCCACCGGGCGCCGACGCCTCGGAGGTATCGGTGTGGAGCTACCGGGGCCTGGTCGAGGCATCGCACTCCTATCTGCCCGGCGGCACGGAACCCTGGCCGGCTCCGCCACCGGCCGGAGCCGACTGGGTGACGACCGATCCCTGGCCCCAGCTCGCCCACCGGGCATCGCAGCTGGCCGCGCTCGCCCTCCCCGGGCTTGCGTCGGGTCTCGCCGAGGATCTGATGACCCGTACCGACGATCTGGCCCGCGGATTCGTCCGCGCGGTCCGGCGGCGCGACTGGCTGCAGGCGGCCGGTGTCGGCCGCTGGCTCGCCCGGATGCCCGACGTACCGGCGACCCTCGGGCTCGATGCCGGGCTGGCGTTCGTACGTCAGATGAGTGGCGGCGACCCCAGGGTGGCGCTGCACGTGGTGGCCGCCCACCGGTTCCACGGACGGGGTTGGTGACCGGCGACCGAGGCGCCCCGGGGCTGCTGGACCGGATGGTCGGCGACAGCCTGGGGTGGCTGGACGGCGCGCGGCCCTGCTTCCGCCTGCCGTCGAACGTGACCACGGACGCCGACCCGAACCTGACACTCAAACCGCTCGGGGAACTCGCCGAGCTGACCCAGCTGATCGCCTCCCGCCACCCCGTCGGTCACCTCCGCGAGGCGGCGGAGGCGCTCTTCTCGTTCGCCTGGGGCGAGACGCGGGACGGCGAACTGTTCGCCGAGCTGATCCGCGGCGAGCCGCACGCCACCTACCCGGTCGAGATCTACGGGGTGTTCGCCCGGGCCGGCCTGCGCAGTGCCGCCGTCGAGGAGCTGCTGGCGGTGACGACGCGGCTGCGGGGCTGGCGCGTGGCGCGCGACGACCACACCCGTACGCTCGGCGTGCTCAACGCGGAGCGGCGGATCGGGCTGCCCCGGCACGCCGACTTCGACGCCGTCCTGGGGCACACCGGGCTGGGCCGGCTGCCGGAGCCGTGGGCCCTGGACCGCAGGGCGGCGTACGGCGTGACGCACGACGTCTTCCACCTCACCGACTGGGGGCGCGCCCCCGGGCGGCTGCCGCCGGATCTCGCCGACTATCTGCGGCTGTGGCTCCCCTCCTGGCTGGAGAACTGGCTGGAGGAACAACTGTGGGACCTGGCAGGCGAGTTGCTGGCCGTGACCGCCTGCCTGCCGCAGGCCCCCTACGATCCGGTCGCCTGGCAACGGCTGGCCGGCGCGCAGGCGGCCGACGGCAGTGTGCCGGAGACCGGCACCGCGCCGTGCCCGGACGACCGGGCCGAGGCGTTCACGGCCTGCTACCACTCCACCCTGGTGACCGCGTTCGCCGGCACCCTCGCCCGGATCGCCCCGGACGGGGCGGGCGCGGCCCGGCAACCCCCCTGCGAAAGCGAGGCAATTCCGTGATGGTGACGGCCGCTCCCCCCGCGCTGCTGCACGGCGTCGGCGACCGGGCCCTGACCTGGCTCGACACCCACCGCGACTTCTTCCGACTGACGGACGACGACCGCACCACCGGCAGCCGCCTGATCGAACGGCTCAAGCCGATCGGTGAGCTGGCGATCAACATGCAGGTGCTGTTCCGGGAGGGCGTGGCCGGTTCGCGACAGCACGCGCGCGCCGGGAAGCTCCTGGACTTCGCCTGGCGGGAGCTGCTGGACGGCGGCAACGTGCTGGCCGCGCTGCAGCACGAGGAGCCGCTCTCCCCCGTACCGCTGGAGGTCTATGCGACCTTCCACGAACTGGGGCACCGTCACCCGGCGCTGGAGGCGGCCGTGGAGGTCTGCCGGCGCACCGGTACCTGGACCGCGCTGGAGATGGTGCCCAACCGGCGGCTCGGGGTCCTCAACGCCGAGCGCAAGATGAAGCTGGCGCCCAGCGACGACTTCGACCGGGCCGTGGCGGCCACCTGGCTGGGCCGGCTGCCCGAGCCGTGGACGGTGCAGTACCACATCGCCTACGACCTGACGCACACCGTCTTCCACCTCACCAACTGGGGCGAGGCCCCCGAACGCCTCCCAGCGCCCGTCGCCGAGTACCTCGCCCGGTATCTGCCCGCCTGGATGGACGACTGGGCGGATCTGGAGCACTGGGATCTGCTCGGCGAACTCCTCGTCGTCGATGCCTGTCTGCCGCGGCCCACGCTGGACGCCCGGATGTGGGAGCGGTATGCCGCCGCGCAGTCCGAGAGCGGGGCGATGCCCATTCAACGCGGGATGCCGGCCGGCTCCCCGGAGGACGTCTTCGACCTCGTCCACCACCCCACGCTGGTCGCCGCGTTCGCCTCGGCGATGGCCACCTCCCGGTCGCTGTCCGCCGACGCCATCGGATGAGCAGCCTCCGCCCCGGTGGCGCCCTCGGAGACCTCAGTGACCGACTCGCGGAGGCGGTCACCCTCATCGACGCCCCGGACATCGTGCTGGCCGTCACCCACCGGGGCAGCCGGACGGTGATCACCGGCGGCACCGCCCTCGCGCCACCCACACCACGGCACGCGCTGCGCTACGAACTCGGCTCGCTGTCCAAGACGTTCACCGTGCTGCTGCTCGCCCAGCTGGCCCGGGCGGGCGTGCTGTCCCTGGACGACCGCCTGGCCGACCACCTGCCCGGCCGGCCCCTCCCCCACGCCGCCTCGCGCCGGATCACCCTGCGGCACCTGGCCACCCACACCTCCGGGCTCCCCCGCATCCCGCCCGATCTGGTGACCGGCGCGCTGCTGCACCCCTACCGCAACGGCTATGCCCGCTACGACAGCGAGCGGCTTCTCGACACCTTCGCCCGCACCCGGCTGCGGCATGCGCCCGGCACCCGCTGGCGCTACTCCAACTTCGGCCTGGCGCTGCTCGGCCCGGCCATGGAAGGCGCCGCGGGAGCCGACTTCGCCACCCTGCTCACCGACCGGGTGCTGCGGCCCCTGGGACTGGGCGGCACCACGCTCGGCGCCGGCACGACCGGGACCGACGCCATCGGGCACCGCACGAACGGCGTCACCCCCGTCCCCGGCACCGACATGGGCGGGTTCCGCGCAGCCGGGGCGGTGCACGCTCCCCCGGGCGATCTGCTCACCTATCTGGAAGCGCATCTCGACCCCGGAGGAACACCGCTGGCCGGGGCGCTGCGCGATGTCCAGGTCCCGCTGCTGCGCCGCGGCTGGCAGCACCGGCACACCCACACCCTGACGTGGTATCAGCATCCCGCACCTCGCGGCCCGCTGCTCTTCCACGTCGGGGCGACCTTCGGGCAGCAGGCGCTCCTCGGCTTCCACCCCCCTTCCGGCACCGGGCTCGTGGCGATCGCGACCCGCCGCGGGCGCACCTGCCACATGGTCGACACCGCGTACGAGCTGCTGTACGAGCTGGCCGGCGATCCCGGGGGCGGGAGCGGGCGCGGCGGCGATCCGGTCGTCGCGGAGGGCCCTTAGCCCGGCAACGGTGTTCGTGTGGACGGCCGGGCGGTTCACGGCGCCGTGCCCGCGTCGTCCGCAGTGACCGCGGCCTGTCGGCCGGGCCCGCCCTCTCGCAGTCCTCCGACCCCCCCGATCCGTTGATGTCAGTCCCCGTCGATAGGGTTGCGCGACCTCCCAGGAACTGGGGGAGCCAACGACAACACGGGGGACGTTGATGAGGAACACGGCGATACGAGGGACGGGAGCCGCGGCCGGGGCGCTGATACTGGCGCTGGCGCTGGCCGGATGCGGAGGCACACACCACACCGTGCCCGAACGGCCGTCCCCGACGGGTGCCCAGGACGAGAGCGGCGACGACACAGGGGCGGACGCGGCGGACTCCGGTGGCACGCTCGGCGCCCTGAACACCGCGCTGCTCAAGCAGGACAAGGACAAGTTCGTCCGCGCGTTCGGCCCCCAACTCCAGGCCAAGGCCCAGGAGTGGTGGACCAACATGAAGAGCCTGGGCATGACGACCGGCGGGGCGGACTCCGGCTCCGGCGACCTGGCCGCCGCCTCCGGCTCCGGCGAGGTGCGGATCGGCGTGCACACCAGCTACGACCCGGTGGACGTGCACGGCAACCCGGACCTGACGCTGGCCCGCTACGCGGTGACGATCTCCGACGGGAAGATCACCGGGTGGGATCCGACCACCTACCAGGGGCCGTGGGACGAGGGCCCGCTGTATGTGCGGCGCGGCCCGCACCTTGCGTTGGCGGCTCCGGCGGCCGACCGGGCGGCCGTCGACAGCTACTTCGACGACGCCCAGACCGCCGCCGACTGGAACGTCAAGATGATGCGGAAGTTCGCGCCGAAGCTGCTGGTGCAGAAGGGCTTCGTAGCGTTCCTCGCGACCAACACCAGCCACTTCAACTCCTGGTTCAGGGCACCGAACAGTGGCGCCGGCGCCAGCGGGGTGCGCGAGGCGGACGGCTCGTCGTTCAGCCTGCCGTCGGTCAGGCTGTCGGAATCCGAGAGTGGCGGCAAGAAGTTCGGGCGGGACTCCGTCGGGGGCGCCCGGGTGGTCCTCAGCTCCGAGGTCGCGGGCGGGCACGCCCGGGTGGCGCGGGTCTCCTCGCACGAGTTCGCACACTCCCTGATGAGCAGCTTCGGCATCATCGACGTGCAGCAGGACAAGTGGGTGACCGAGGGCTTCGCCCGCTGGTGGGACACCAGCTTCACCCAGCGGAACGGCGGCAACGGCAACAGCTATCCGCACTCCGACACCGGTGCGGACATCCGCAGCATCGTGCGCAGCGGGCGGTTCGGCGCGAAGCCGCCGAAGAACTCGGAGTTCGCCTCGCTGGCGAACGCCGGCCCGGCGTACGACTACGCATCCAGCGTGTACGAGTTCATCACCGAGCGGGTGGGGGTGAACGCGGCGATGGTGGCCTGCGCCCGGGCGTACGACGAGGGCCGTGACCCCTTCGCCTTCGTGCCGAAGAAGATCAAGCCCAACGGGGACGCGGAGTTGTACCCGGCGAGCCAGATGCGGCAGGAGTGGCGGAGCTGGCAGAAGAAGATCTACGGCTGAGACGGGGCGAGGCCCCGGGCGAGGAGTCGTACTTCTGAGGAGGGTCGGGGACCGGAAACGGGGTGTCAGCCACCACGCCGGTCCCCGACCCTCCTCGGCGTCTGCGGAGTGAGGGGGCAGTCCTCAGAGCTCGCCCGCCAACACCCTGGCCAAGGACGCCTCGGGCCGCTCCTCGATGCCCCGGCGGAAGGCGTTCGCGTACGCCTCGTCGCCGATCGCCGCGCGGGCCCGCTGCTCGCACTCCTCGCGCACCGCGCGGAGTTCGGGAGTGCCGCGCTGCGGGTGCCCGACGGCCCGCCAGAAGGCCTGGCCGGTGCCGTAGACCACGGCGGCGTTCTCGCCGTTGCCCTGCGCGGCGACCGCGGCGGCGAGCAGATCGAGGCCGAGCGCGATACCGAAGTTGTCGCTGATGCCCTGCTTGGCGACGAGCATGGCGCGGGCGTGGTCGGCGGAGTCCTCCGGGCGGCCCTGGAAGAGGGCGATCAGGGAGAGCTGGTAGTCGGCGTAGGAGCGGGCCCAGTATTCGCCGTGGGCCACACAGCCGCGGCGCAGTTCGGTGGCCTCGGCCCGCGCCTCGGCGAACTTGCCCAGGCCGGTGAGGGCGAAGATGCGGATGATGTGGCAGCGCAGCCGGGCCGGTGAGTCGAAGGGCATGTCCGGCATCGGGCCGAGCACGTGGTCGGCGACGGTGTGCGCGGCCAGCGGGCGGCCGGCCATCAGGTGGGTGAGGCCGACGAGGTAGCCGGCCGCCAGCATCCCCTCCGCATCGCCGTCCTCACGGGCCGCGCGCGAGCACTGGCGGCCCAGTTCGTCGGCGGTGTCCAGGTCGCCCTGGAGCAGCAGGGCGACACCGAGCATCCACAGCGCGCGGGTCCGGGCGAGGCTCGGGGCCTTATGCGCGGCGAGGGCGCGCTCCAGATAGCCACGGGCCTCGTGCAGATGACGACAGCAGCTCCAGAAGAAGCCGATGCAGGCGCTCAGTTCCTGGGCGGCCGCGGGGTCGGCGACCAGCAGGTGGTCGAGGGCGGTGCACAGGTCGACGTGCGCCTCGGCGACCCGTTCGTACCAGCTGACCTGGTCGGGGCTGAGCCAGCCGGTGTCGGCGCGGCGTCCGAAGCCGAGGAAGTGCGCGGCGTGCCGGTCGGCGAGGGCCGCGACCTCGCCCAGCTCCGCCAGCCACATCCGGCCGTACTCACGCAGCGTGTCGAGCATCCGGAAGCGCTGTCCCTCGCGGCGGATCACCGACTTGGCGGCCAGCCCCTCCAGTGCGGTGCGCACACCCTCCGCGGTGAGCGGGCCGCCGGCGCAGACGGACCGTGCGGACTCCTCGTCGAAGGTGCCGCGGAAGACGGACAGCCGCGCCCACAGCAGCCGCTCCAGGGGCTCGCACAGTTCGTGGCTCCACCCGATGGCGGTACGCAGGGTCCGGTGCCGTGGGGGAAGCACCGTGCGGTCGCCGCCGAGCGCGTCGAATCGGGAGTTGAGCCGTTCGGCGACGCGTTCGGCGGAGGCGTGGGCGAGCTGGGCGCCGGCCAGTTCCAGGGCGAGCGGGATGCCTTCGAGACGGCGGCAGATGGACACCGCCGCGGCGGCGTTGGCGGCGTCCCCGAGTCGGAAGCCGGGCGCCACGGCACGGGCCCGCTCGGTGAGCAGGGTGAGCGCGTCGCTGTCGCCCTCGACCGGCAGCGGCTCGACCTCGGTGACCCACTCGCCGACCACGTCCAGCGGCTGACGACTGGTGATCAGTACGTTGACCAGCGGCGCGGCCGTCAGCAGATCGCCGATCAGATCTCGGCAGGCGCCGATGAGGTGTTCGCAGGAGTCCAGCACCAGCAGCATCCGTTTGTCGGCGAGCCAGTCGCACAGCGCCGCGGTCGGCATCCGTACCGTGTGGTCGGACAGCCCTACGGAGTCGCAGACGGTGGCCGCCAGCAGCCGGTCGCCCTGGAGGGGCCACAGATCGGCCCAGCGCACCCCGTCCGGATGGCGTGGTACCGCGGCGCTCGCAGCCTTCATCGCGATCCGGGTCTTGCCCACCCCGCCAGGACCGGTCAGGGTGATCAGCCGGTGCTGTGCCAACTCGATGTTCAATCGGCGCAGTTCGTCCCTACGCCCGACGAAACTGGTGGATTCTTCGGGAATATTGCTCGCCACCGGCCCAGTTTGCCCCACCCGGGGGCGTTGCGGGGCCGGTGGCGGAATCGTTCAGCCGCCCGCGTGCCGGCGCGCCGCAGGGTCGGCGCGCCGTGCACTGGTGCGGATGGGGCAGGGTGTCACCCGATGGTTTGCTGTGACGAGGTTGACGCCCGCCCCGCGGCCAGTCCGAGTTCCTCCTTTTGTCCCAACAGACGGAAATGACGGGCCACTTCCGCGTCGGACACGTCTTCCAGCCGGGCCGGGGACCAGCGCGGCGCGCGGTCCTTGTCGATGATCTGTGCGCGGACGCCCTCGACCAGGTCGTGCCCGACGAGCGCGGTGCAGGAGACCCGGTACTCCTGGTCCATGACCTCCTCCAGGGAACCCAGCCCGCGGGCCCTGCGCAGCGCGGCGAGGGTGACCTTCAGGGCGGTGGGCGACCGACTCATGAGGGTCTGCGCCGCCTGCTTCGCGCCCTGTTCGCCACTGGCCTCCAGCCGCTCGACGATCTCCTCGACCGAGCCGGCGGCGTAGCAGGCGTCGATCCATGCCCGGTTTTCGGACAGTTCGCCGTCGGGTGCCGGCACGGCGTAGCGGTGCAGCGCCCGCGCCACGTCGGTGCCGGCCAGCGCGGCGGCGAACTCCGGCAGGTGCTCGGCGGGCAGGAAGTGGTCGGCGAGACCGCAGAGCAGGGCGTCGGTCGCGCCCACCGCGGCGCCCGTCAGCGCCAGATGGGTGCCCAGCTCGCCGGGGGTACGGGAGAGCAGGAAGGTCCCGCCCACATCGGGGACGAAGCCGATCCCGGTCTCCGGCATGGCGACCCGGGAGCGCTCGGTGACGATGCGGACGTCGCCGTGCGCCGAGACGCCGACGCCACCGCCCATCACGATGCCGTCCATCAGGGCGACACAGGTCTTGGGATATCGGGCGATCCGCACGTTGAGCCGGTACTCGTCCCGCCAGAAGGCACGCGAGGCGGCACCGCCGCCGGCGCGGGCGTCGTCGTGGATGGCGCGGATGTCGCCGCCGGCGCACAGTCCGCGATCGCCGGCGCCGCCGATCACCACGGTGGTCACCGCCGGGTCCCGCTCCCATGCGTCGAGCGCCTCGTCGATCCGGCGCACCATGGGGTGGGTGAGGGCGTTCAGGGCCCGGGGCCGGTTGAGGGTGAGGTAGCCGGCGCGGCCGTCGGTGTGCACCAGTACGGAGTCGTCGCTGTCGTGCATGGTGTCGTGGATCCCTTCCCGCGGGGCGCTGTTCTCGGGCGCCAGTCCATCAGACGCCGCGGGCGCCCGCGGCGGCGCGGTCCACGGTGGCGAGCGGGCGGTGCGGGTCGGCGGCCGCGAGGCGGCGGAGCAGGTCGAGGTAGCCGTCCCGGTGGGCGGCGAGCTCGTGCTCCGCGTACAGGGCGGGATTGCCGTCGTGGTCGATCCGCAGTTCGCCGCCGGGTTCCCGGCGGAGGGTGAGGGTCAGGTCGTCGACGGCGCCCGAGGCGAGAGGGTGGATGTCCGAGGGCGCCCCGGCGAAGGCGGGCGCGTCGTCGCCGGGCACGAGGTGGATCCGGGGGCCGACGAGTGGCCGACCGGCGGCCATGCCGAGGTCGCGGCGGATGTCCTCGTGGCGGTAGCGCTGGTGCCGGCGGGCGGCGCGGATGCCGAGGGCGACCTGGCGGGTGAGTTCGGCGAAGGTCGCCTGCGGGGGTGCGGACAGCCGCAGCGGCAGGACGTTGCGTACGGTGCCCGGGACGCGCAGCGCGGCGGCGCCCGTCCGGCCCCGCATCGGGAGGCCGAGCACGACGTCGGTGTTGCCGGTGGTGTGCGCGACGTACCGGGCCTGGGCGGCGATGAGGGCGTCGGGCCAGGTGGCGCGGACGGATCCGGCCAGGGCGTCGATCCGCTCGGTGAGTTCGGTGCCGAGCCGGGCGGTGGTGCGCAGCGCGGTGCGTGCGGGCGGGGCGGTGCGCCCGGCGAGGGTGGGAGCTTCGGGGCGGTCGGCGAAGACCCGGAGCCAGTGGGCGCGGTCGCCGGCGTATGCCTCGCTCACCCGGTACGCGGCTTCCTCGGCGGCCAGGTCTCCGAGCCGTCCGAACGGGCTGGGGCCGGCCTCCGCGCCCGCGGCGAGGGTGCTGTAGAGGGCGGCGACGCGGCGGACGATCAGCGCGAAGCCGAAGCCGTCCAGGGCGATGTGGTGCACCCGCTGGTACCAGAGCCAGCGGCGCCCGCCGACCTGGAACAGGGCGTGGCGGAAGAGCGGTCCGGCGGTGAGGTCGAAGGGCCGGCTGAGGTCGTCGCGCATCCAGGCGCCGGCCACCGCGTCCGGATCTCCCTGATCGAGCAGGCCGGCGGCGTGCAGGGCGAAGCCGTGGCCGGGGGGTTCGATCGAGAGCGGGAACTGTCGTGGCCCGTCCGGTGTTTCCTCGATCCGTACGCGCAGCGCATCGCTCTCGCCGACGGTCCGGTGCAGCGCCTCGGCGAAGAGCACGGGATCCAGCGGGCCGCGGATCTCGATCCGGGCCGCGGTGTGGTGGGCGGGGTTGTCCGGGTCGCGGGCCTGTTCGTGCCAGAGGGCGATCTGGGCGGCGGTGAGCGGAGCGAGGAGGGAACGCGCCATGACGGGGCCTTTCGCGGGGACGGAAAGCGGGACCGGTGGTAGCTGGGGATACGGACCGGCCCGGCCGGGGCACTCAGGCGTACTGCGTCGCGCCGCCGTCGACGTAGAGGTCGTGCATGGTGATGTGGCGGGCGCGGTCCGAGACGAGGAAGGCGACGGCCTCGGCGATGTCGAGGGGTTCGGCGATCCGGCCGAGCGGCGTTTCGCTGTGCGGGGCCTGCAGGTCCCCATAGGTGCAGCCGGGCGACACCACGTTGCAGCGCACGCCGCTGCCGGCCAGTTCCAGGCCGAGGGATTTGGTGAAGAGGGTGGCGGCCGCCATGGACGCGGCGTACGCGGCCAGCCCGGCCCGCGGTACGCCCGCCGCGTGGGATCCCACGGTGATGATGCTGCCGGCCCGGCGGGCGGTCATCCTGCGGGCCACGGCGCGCGAGAGCCGGAAGACGCCGGTGGTGTTGACCGCGAAGGTGTCGTCCCAGTCCCCGTCGGTGAGTTCGACGACGGCCGCGGTGCGCAGCACGCCGGCCGCGTTGACGAGGATGTCCAGCGGTCCGACGGCGTGTTCGGCCTCGTCCACCAGGTGGTCGACGGCCGCGGGGTCGGTGATGTCGACGGCGCGGGCGGTGACTCGGGAGCGTCCGTAAGCGGCCTCCAGGGCCGCCGTGCCGGACGATGCCCGGTCCACCGCGACGACCCGGGCTCCCTCCTCGGCGAGGAGCCGCGCCACGGCCTCGCCGATACCCTGCCCGGCGCCGGTGACCAGTGCCGTCCGCCCGGAAAGCTCGGAATCCCACACGCCGCATCCCCTCGCTCGATTACTTAGGGAAGCCTAACCTAATTAACGATGCGGGTCTCCTCCCCCTGGGCCGTCACCAGAGCCTCGCCCACCGCCGTCCGGAAGTAGAGGACGGACCGGCCGGCCCGCCGCCGCCCGACCAGCCGGGCATCCAGCAGTACCCGCAGATGTCGGCCCACCGACCCCAGGCCCTGGCCGGTGAGCGCCACCAGGTGGGTGGTGCTCTTGGGGCTGCCGAGCAGCACCAGCACAGCCGCCCGCGCCGGGCCGAGCAGTCCGCCCAACGCCTCGGGCACCGACGCCGGGCGGCCCGCATCGGCGAGCGCCCCCGCGCACGGGTACACCACCGCATAGCGCCGCGTGTCCCACGAGACCCAGCTCTGACCGGACGTCACGGGGACGAAGAGCAGCCGAGCCCCTCGGAGTTCTCGCGCCGGGGCGTCGCTCACGGTGATCTGCAACCGTCCCTCCCCCAGCCACCGCATCCCCGGCCGCATCCCGTCAAGGGCCGCGGCCCAGCCGTGCCGGCTCCACCGCGCGGTACGCGCGACGACATCGGCCTCGAGAACCCGGCACCGCCGCGGCCACTCCGGCAGCACCGCCCGCGTCCAGACCCACTCCAACAGGTCCGCGGTGCGCGCCGGCAGATCGTCGCGATGCAGCCGGCCGGGGAGCGGGCCGCCCAGCGACACGGTCAGATCCGCCCGGGCCCGGGCCGGCGGCGTCCGGCGGATGCGGGCCGACTCCGCTGCGAAGTCGCGGTGTTCACCGGAGGGCGTCGGGGTCAGAAAGGTGGCGTTCCAGGTGCGGCCGAGCGCGGCGCGGACGAGAAGTGCGGTGACCGGATCACCGGCCAGACGCCGGCGGTAGGCGGGCAGGTAGGCATCGAGCCAGCCGCGCTCGCCGGGGTGCGCGGCCGTGCCCCGCTCCAGGGTCTTCAGGCTCCCGATGGCCTCTGCCAGCGGGGAGAGCACGAACCGGCTGCCCGCGAGGGTGTCCGCGCCGACCTGCCACCAGCCCATCGTTTCGCCTCCCCGCGAAACAGTATGTCCGGGCCGTGCGCCCACCAAGACTCCGGCCATGCACACCTACCGACAGCTCTTCATCGCACCGGAGTTCACCGCACTGTTCCTGATGTCCGCCGCTCAGGTGGCGGCCCAGACCCTGTCCGGCCTGGCGCTGGGCACGCTGGTCCACGCCTCGACCGGCTCCCCACTGCTGTCCGCCCTCGCGATGTTCGGCCCCTGCCTGGCCCAGGTGGTCGGCGCGGCCACCCTCCTGTCCGCGGCCGACCGGCTGCCGCCGCGGGCCACGCTGACCGGGCTGGCTCTGCTCTTCGGCCTGGGCACCGCCGCCCAGGCCGTTCCGGGTCTGCCCGTGGCGGCCGTGTTCGCCGTCCTGGCGGGTCTGGGAACGGCGGCGGCGCTGGGCGGCGGGGTGCGCTACGGGCTGCTCAACGAGATCCTCCCCGCCGAGGGTCGGCTGCTGGGCCGCGCGGCGCTCAACGTGTCCGCCGGGGTGGTGCAGGTCGCCGGTTTCGCGCTCGGCGGCATCCTGGTGAGCGCGCTCTCGGCACGCGGCGCACTGCTCACCGGTGCCGGGCTGTACCTCGCCGCGGCGGCCACCGCCCGCTGCGGCCTGAGCCGTCGCCCGCCACGCGCCACCGGGCGGCCGTCGCCCGCCGAGACCTGGCGGATCAACGCCCGGCTCTGGGCGTCCCGTCCGCGCCGCCACGTCTACCTCGCCCTGTGGGTGCCCAACGGGCTGATCGCCGGCTGCGAGTCCCTGTACGTCTCCTACGCGCCCCGGTACGCGGGCCTGCTCTTCGCCTGTGGCGCGCTCGGCATGCTGGCCGGGGACACGGCGGTCGGCCGCTTCGTCCCGGCCCGGTGGCGCCACCGGCTCGTCGTTCCGCTGTGCCTGCTGCTCGCCGTGCCGTACCTGCTCTTCGGCCTGCATCCGGCGCTGCCGCTCGCGGCGGCGGCGGTGTCGCTCGCCACCGTCGGCTATGGGGCGGGGCTGCTGCTGCAGGAGCGGCTGCTGGCCCTGACGCCACCGGAGGCGAGCGGTCACGCCCTGGGCCTGCACACCTCGGGCATGCTGACCTGGCAGGGCGTCGGCGCCGCCCTGGCGGGGGCCGTCGCCGAGCGCACCTCGGCCGCCACCGGGATGGCGGCGACGGCCGCGGCCTCGATCGCGGTCACCCTGGCCCTCGCACCGGGGCTGCGGCCCGGCCCCCCGCAGCCCCGGCACGACGCAGCCGCGGACACACCCGGCGACGGCACGGGCGCCCCGTCGTCACACGGGCTCGGCCTCCAGCAGGGAGAAGCGGTTGGGCCTGGGCAGCGGCGTCACGGACCGCAGGGCGAAGCCGGCGCCGCCCAGCAGGCGTGCGAAGTCGTCCCGGGTGCGTTCCCGGCCACCGACGTTGACCAGCATGTTCAGGTCGCTGATATAGACGACTCCGGCGGCCGAGGGATCCACGACGGGCGGCAGCACCGGCTCGATGATCAGTAGTCGGCCGTCGTCCGGGACGGCCCGGCGGCAGTGGCGGAGGATCTCCGTGCACCGCTCGTCGCTCCAGTCGTGGATCACGCTCTTGAGGAGATACAGGTCGGCGCCGTCCGGTGCCGTGGTGAAGAAGTCCCCGCTCACCAGGGAACACCGGCCTTCCAGGCCGTCTCGGGCCAGTGTGTCGGCGGCCTGTGCGAGCCCCTCGCGAAGGTCGAAGACGATGCCGGTGAGCGACGGGTGCGCCCGCAGGATCGCGGCGAGCAGCGTGCCGTCGCCGCCGCCGATGTCGGCCACCGTCGTGAAGCGGCCGAAGTCGAACACCGCCGGCAGCAAGGCCGCGGTGTCGCGCGTGGCCTGGCCCATCGCGGCATTGAACTCGGCGGAGAGTTCCGGATGTTCGGCGAGGTGACCGAAGAAGTCCTTGCCGAAGAGCGCGTCGAAGGCCGGCTCACCGGTCCGCACGCTGTCTTCCAGGTGCTCCCATGCCCGGAGCATGGTGGGGTCGGTGAACATCCGGGCGAAGGAGTGCAGCGACCCGGGCCCGTCACTGCGCAGCAGGGCGCCGGCCGGGGTGACGGCGAACCGTCCCGGGGCCCGCTCGGCGAGCAGCCCCAGCCCGGCCAGCGCCCGTAACAACCTGCCCATGGCCTGTGGCCGGGCCGCGCACTGCGCCGCGACGTCCGCCGCCGTCACCGTGCCGTCGCCGATCAGATCGACGATCCGGAGGCGGACGGCGGCCCCCAGGGTGTGCGACGCCATGGCGCCGTAGGCGATCCGGGTCAGTACCTCGCGGCCCTCGTCGACCGGCCGATTCTCCTGGGACATGGGAGACACCTCTCTGTTCACGGGCACGGCGGGCGCGATCGCCGCGTTACGGACGGGGTCGCACCGGGCACAACAACGCCTGTGGCAGTGCGGCCCGTTGCCCGCCGCACCGCATCATGCGAGGTAACCCTAAGATCTCGGGATCACCGGGACAACGACCCCTGCGATCCGCCCGTGCGACGCGACCGCCGACCCACTCCGGGAGGGAGGAACACCCCTGTGTTCCCCGACGACGACCGCCGACCCGGCGACCGTGCCGGGCAGTTGAGGCGGGGCGCCGCCTGGCTGCTGCTGGCCGCCGGGCTCGTCGGGCTGGGCTCCGGCATCGCCTTCGGCCAGGGCCTGCTGATGGCGGGCGGAGTGATGCTGGCCGGGTTCTCCGGGAATCTGCTGGCCCCGGACGGCCGTCGGCCCACCCACCCTCGATGAGGGCGGGCGGGCCGACGGTCTGTCACACGCCCCGTTCCGGGGCCTGCCTCATGTCGTGCGGCGACTCTTGGCGGCCGCGCCGATGCACATCGCCCCCAGCAGGAAGGTGAGGGCTCCGATGATGATGTTGTTGAGGATCACGCCCGCGTCCGGGCCGCTGCCGACGATCCAGGGCGCGACGATCATCCACACGCCCATGGCGCACATCGCGCCACTCAGGCCGTACATGCGGTCGGGTGTGACGGTGAACCCGACGGCCAGCAGCGCGATGGCGATGCCGAGGATCAGGTTGTGGGTCAACAGTGCGGGCTGCGAGGCCGCGTAGTGGACGATCCACGGTGATGCGGCGCAGTACAGGCCGACGAGGAACACCGGCCCGTCCACGAGGATCACGTCACGTCCGCCGAGGACCCGCTCGTATCGCGCCTGCATCTCAGAAACATCGGGGTGACCTGCGAGATCTCCCCTGTGGTGTGAGACGTCGGCCATCCGACTCGCCTCCTTCGCTCCGCAAGCGTGGCCGTACCGCGGCAAAGGAACCGCGCACTCTTTATTCTGCGCTTATTTTGCGCTTATGTCGCCTTTACCCTGAAGACGATCGATACGGGCCCTCACAGCCCGCCGTCAGTCCCGACGCAGGGCCCGCCCCAACCCGAGGTTCCAGCGCCCGCCCCGGCCACTGAGCTCCGTCACGGTGAGCGGCGGTACGTCGAGCCGCCAGAAGACCTCCACGGGCCCCCGCAGGGCGCACACCGCGGCGGCACGCACCACGTCCACCTCCACCACCGCCAGGACCCGCCCGGGAGTGGCCACGAGCCCCGCGAGCCACTCCCCGGTCCGCTCGCACAGCTCGCGCAGCGACTCGCCGCCGTGCCCCGCGAAGTCCGGGTCGGACAGCCAGGCGGACACCCCTTCCCCTTCCGCCCCGGCCACCTCGGCCAGGGTTCGGCCGCGCCAGCGCCCCATCGCACAGCCCGACGGCGCCGGCTCGGACTCTCCCGGCAACCCGATCTCCGCGGCCGTACGGCGGCACCGGACGGAGGGCGAGACGGCGACGCGGTCCGCGGACGGCAGATTTCCGGCCACCGCGCGGGCCCGTCGCAGACCGGCCTCGCTCAGCGGCCCGTCGTCATCGAAACGCACCTCGCGCTGCGCGTCACCGGCGGCCGGCGAGACCAGCATCACCCGAGTTGTCATGTCCTCTTCTCTCATAGTCCGCCCGCCACGGCAACGACGTTCCCTTTCCGGTGAGTTGACGCCGCAGCGCGCCCCTCCTTGCGTCCCTCCGCCCCTCGCACGACCTTGGCCCGCCGGTCGGTACGCGATACCTTCCCGATGATATTGACGACGACATGACGGAAGCCGGTGGGATCCCGGCGCGGTCGCGCCACTGTATGTCCGGTTTTGACGCAGCCCCAGCGGGGCCGGGACCGGGCGAGCCAGACCCGACATATCGCGTGCGCACTCCACGAACCAGGGACGCGAGTTCCCCCTACCAGGAGGTCCCGCCATGGCTCAGACCATCGCACCCCCGGCCACCGGCACCATCGCCCCGGCCCCGATCCCCCTCAAGGCCATCGCCCCCTGGGCACTGTTCACCGGTGTCCTGATGCTGGTCCTGCTGTACTTCATCGGCGCGGAGCAGGGCGCCACCTCACTGCTCTCCGGAACGGACGTCCACGAGTGGGTCCACGACGGACGCCACCTCCTCGGATTCCCCTGCCACTGATCGGGATCCGGTCAACGGTGGCGGGCGGCGCGGCATTCGCGCCCGCCCACGCCGTCCTGCCGTCCTGCCGCCCGTCGACGAAGTACCGCAGGCTTCTCCGGCTCCCTGCTCCGGCGATTCCGGATGCCGCGGGTACGGCCTTCGCGGCGGCGGCCTCCTGGGCCGCCCCTGATGCGGCACCCCGATAAGGGCCCGCGACCCCGGTCGCGGGCCCTTATGCCGTCAGAACAGCCCGGGAATGCCGTCGAGATGCGGCAGATCGTGGTCGAGCCGCTCCCGTTTCGTCCGCAGATAGCGGATGTTCTCCGCACCCGGCGGCATCAGCAGCGGAACCTGTTCGGCGACGGTGACACCATGCCGCAGCAGCGCCTCCCGCTTACGCGGATTGTTCGACAGCAGCCTTACCGACCCGACGCCGAGATCCCGCAGCATTCCGGCCGCGACGCCGTATTCGCGAGCGTCGACCGGAAGTCCGAGCGCGATGTTCGCCTCGACCGTGTCCAGCCCGCCCTCCTGGAGTTTCATCGCCCGGAGCTTGGCCAACAGCCCTATCCCCCGGCCCTCGTGGCCCTGCACATACACCAGAACGCCGCGCCCGGCCGCCACGATCGCCCGCAGCGCCGCGGACAATTGGTCGCCGCATTCGCAGTGCGTGGACCCGAAGACATCTCCGGTCAGACACTCCGAATGCACCCGGGTCAGCACCTGCTGCGCCGCCACATCGCCGTACACCAAGGCCACTTGCTCGATGCCGCTGCGGACCGCGAGATAGCCGACGGCCAGAAATTCGCCGTGCGCGGTGGGCAACCGGACCTCCACCACCCGTTCGACCTGGCTGTCGTCATCGAGAGCGATACCGGCATGGAGGTCCGTCATGGCGTGATGGTACCGGGGTGGGCACCCGGTTGGCATGAGTTGGCCTGATGCCTATGCTGCGACGGCCCTGCGAACGAGCGCGACGAAAGGCCGCACCCCACCATGACCGCACCGGTACCCCGGAATTCGGCCCGCGCGCTACTGACGGCGGACACCACCCAGGACGTACGGGAGCGGCAGCCGCACTTCGCCCTCCTTCCCGTCGGAAGCTTCGAACAGCACGGCCCTTTCCTGCCGTTGATCACCGACACGGTCATCGCCTGCACCGTCGCCGACGAGGTCGCCGCCGGCCGTCCCGCACTTCTGCTGCCACCGCTGACCATCTCCTGTTCCCACGAACACGCGGCTTGGCCCGGCACGGTCAGCATTTCGGCCCGTACCCTGCACACCGTCGTGACGGACATCGCCGATTCGCTGCGCCGCTCCGGAATCGACTCCTTGATTCTCGTCAACGGACACGGCGGAAATTACGTACTGCGCAATATCGTTCAAGAATCCGGCGGCACGGGGACGCGGATGGCTCTCTTCCCCGGCCCGGCCGACTGGGACGCGGCCCGCACTCGGGCGGGGGTGGAGACGTCCGCACACAGCGATATGCACGCCGGCGAGCTGGAGACATCCATCCTGCTGCACGCCCATCCCGAACTCGTCCGGCCCGGGCACGCATCGGCGGACCACCTCGCCGACGACCGCAGGCATCTGCTCACTCTCGGCATGCCGGCGTACACCGACTCCGGGGTCCTCGGCCGCCCCTCCCTCGCCTCCGCCCGCAAGGGACGGGAGCTGCTGGCCGGGCTCGTCGAGGCATTCGGCGAGTACGCCGCGCTGCTCGCTCCGCAGGGGGACGGCCATGGATGAGGCACTCGGCGTGGAAGCGGCCTGGGACCGGCTGCGCCGGATCCGCACGGCACGGGATGCCGCGGCTGCCGGCCTGGTCCCGGACGGCGACGGAGGGCTGTGCTGGGGAGCGCCCGCCTCACCGGAGGCGGCGCAGTTGGCCGCATGCTATGTGCCGCTCTGCCTGGCCGGCCCCCGCTTCGCCTTCGCGCAGCTCGGGCAGAGCCTGGACGGCTTCATCGCGACCCGGACCGGCGACGCCGACTACGTCACCGGGGAGGAGGACCGGCGCCATCTGCACCGGCTGCGCGCACTGGCCGACGCCGTGGTCGTCGGGGCGGGTACGGCGGTGGCGGACGACCCGCGGCTGACGGTGCGCGCCTGCACGGGCGACAGCCCCGTCCGGGTGGTGATCGATCCGCACGGGCGGGTGCCGCGGCAGCGTCGGGTGTTCACGGACGGGGCGGCCCCGACGGTGTGGGTGGTGGGGCCGGAAGGGGCCCGCCGGGCGACCGACGGTGTGGACGTGCTGGTGCTTCCGGAGCCCGGAGCGTTCGCCCCGCACCGCCTGCTGGCCGCCCTGGCGCGGCGCGGACTGGGCCGGGTACTGGTCGAGGGTGGCGGCGTCACCGTGTCGCGGTTCCTGCGGGAGCGTGCGCTCCACCGGCTGTATCTCACCGTCGCCCCGGTGCTGCTCGGTGACGGGGTGCCCGGCCTGCGTTTTCCCGGCACGCCGGTCATGCGGGACGCGCTACGGCCGCCGCTGCGGCGCACCCTGCTCGGCGAGGACACCCTCTTCGAGCTCGAACTGCGGGCGGCCGGCGCGGAGTCCGCTCCCCCAGCGGACGAGCAGCACCCCGGCACCCGGCAGGGCGGCCGCGAAGGCCAGGACACCGTAGACGACGGCGGTGGTCAGCCCCTGCGCCGCGCCTAGCCCCGCCGCGCCGAACGCCCATGCCGCGACGCCCTCCCGCGGGCCCCAGCCGCCGATGTTCAGCGGCAGCGCCATGGCCAGCAGCGCCAGCACGACCAGCGGGACCAGTTCGGCCGGCGGTGCGGTGACTCCCGCCACGCGGGCGGCGAGCAGGAACATCCCGAGGTAGCCCGCGAGGACCACCGCGGACGAGAGCGCGACGCCCGGCCAACTGCCGCGGGAGAGGAGGGCCCGGCGCGCCTCGGCCAGCGTCGCGCGCACCGCCCGCCCGCCGCGCGAGGCGCCGCGGCTCCAGCAGGCCACGGCGATCGCCGCCACGGCCACCGCGGCCGTCGCGATCAGAGCGCCGGTCGAGGTCAGCAGGCCGGCCGCCTGGGCCGAGACCGGGGACGGCCGCACGAGCAGCACCGCCGCACCGGTCGCGAACAGGGCGAACTGGCCCGCGGCACGCTCCAGGACGACGGCACGGACGCCGCGCCCCAGGGCGTGGGCGCTGCGGCCGTGGCCCACCGCCCGGTGCACATCGCCGAGCACCCCGCCGGGCAGCGCGGCGTTGAGGAACAGGGCGCGGTAGTAGTCCGCGACGGCCCGGCCGAGGGTCAGCCGCAGGCCCAGGGCGCGGGCCACCAGGCACCAGCGCCAGGCGCTGAACACCGTGGTCAGCAGGCCGATGGCAAGGGCGGCCAGCAGCGTCCCGGGGTCGATCCGGCGCAGGCCGTCCAGGAAGGCGCCGGAGCCCAGGTGCCACAGCAGCCCGGCCAGAATGCCCAGTCCCCCGAAGACCCGCAGCCACGCCCAGACAGGCCGTCGCATCAGTCGGCCCGGGGGCGTGGCCGAGGCAGGGCCAGCAGGTCCGTGTGGTGCACGGTGACGCTCAGCTCCCCCGCCCCGCAGGCCGCCAGCCGCCGGCGCAGATACGGCTGCACGCGCGGGCCCAGCTCCGGACGCTGCTCGCAGGCGGCACCCACCCAACCGCGCAGCCAGGCGGCGGCGAGCGCGGCGTCCGGCGCGCCGAGCCGCCAGGGACCGGACCGCGTGATCACTCTCGCACCGTGCCGTTCGAACGCCGCCGTCGCCACTGCGGCCGCGTCCGGGCCGAGCAGGCGCCGGCCCCCGTCCGTGCGGCGCTGGTGGTCGTTGAAGGCGGCAGTGATCTCGGCGTCGAGCGGATCGTGCGGAGTGAGCTCCACGCGGCCCGCGACGGAGAGCGCCAGCAGTGCGGGAGCGCCCGCCTCAGCGCAGGCCCCGGCGAGTCCCGCCACCTCGTCGTGGGTCAGCAGGTCCAGCAGGGCGGAGGCGGTGACCAGACCCGTCCCGGCGAGTCCGGTGGCGGTCAGGTCGGCCAGGTCGCCACGCTCGGTGGCGGCCGTCACGGTGCTGCCGTCGGCGGCCGCCGCAGGGAACGTGGCCGCGGCGCGGGCGAGCAGCGCGGGGTCGTGGTCGTGCAGGATCCAGTGCTGGGGGCCGAGCAGCCGCGGCGCGAGCCAGCGCCCCATCGACCCCGTACCGCAGCCCAGATCGCGGATCACCAGCGGGCCCGATGCCCCGTCCGGAGCCGGTAGGGCGGCGCGCAGGGGGTGCAGCAGTCCGGACGCCCGGGCGGCGGCGTCGGCGGGCTCGCGCAACTCCAGCCACTCCGCGGCGAATCGGGGCGGCCCTGCTTCCCTCACCGTGTCGGCCCCGGCACCTGCCGAAGCCGGTCCAGCACCCGCGCCAGGCTGTGCGACGTCGTCTCCCACCCGTCCAGCATGGCACGCCGTCCGCGGGCGGAGGCCCTCAACCGGTGCCGCAGTGCCGGATCCGCGAGCCAGTCGCGCAGTGCGCCGGAGAGCGCGGCCGCCTCGCCGGGCGGCACGAGGAGGCCCGGCACACTGCCGTCCGGGGCCCGTCCGACGGCCTCCGGGACGCCGTCCACGGCCGTCGCCAGGACCGGAACGCCCCGCGCCAACGCCTCGGTCACGACCATCCCGTAGGTCTCGGCGCGGGAGGTGAGCACCAGGAGGTCGGCGGTCGCGTAGGCCGCCGCCAGCTCCGCACCCGACCGCGGCCCGGCCAGGCACACCCGGTCGTCGAGTCCCAACTCGCCTATCCGTGACCGCAGTCGATCGACGTACCGGGGGTGGGCGCGGGTGCCGCCCACCAGGGCGCAGGTCCAGGGCGTGCCAGCGACGGTCCCGAGGGCTTCCACCAGGCGGTGCTGCGCCTTGCGCGGAGTGACGGCCGCGACGCACAGCAACCGGGAGACGCCGTCGGTACCGGGCGCGAGGGGTGCGGGGTCCGCCCCGGGCACCGCCACGTGGACCCGGTCGGCGGCGAGGCCGTGCAGTGCGATCAGGCGGCGGGCGGCCCACCGGCTGGTGGCCACCACCTCGCGCACGGCGTGCAGGGTGCGGCGCTCCCGCGCCTCGAGGTCCCGGGCCGGGCCGGCGGCGAGCCCGGTCTCGTCGCCGAGCGGTAGGTGCACCAGTACGGCCATCCGCAGCCGTGCGGCCTCGGGGGCGATGACCTCCGGCACTCCGCAGGCGACCAGGCCGTCCAGGAGGACCGGGGCGCCGTCCGGCAAGCGGGCCAGGCGCCGCGCCAGTTCGGCGCGGGCGCCCGGCTCCGGCCGTGGCCAGGAGCCGGGCACGGCATCGGGATGCACCCGCCATCCGGCCGCCGGGAGCGCGCGGCACACCCGGCGGTCGTAGGTGTTCCCGCCGCTGGGCGCGGCGGGGTCGTCGACGCCACCGGGCAGGAGGAAATGCAGCACCCGCCGCGCCGCCTGCCCGGTGGCGGTCACAGCGTGCGCTCGTACGTCGCCCAGGCGATGTGCGACTCGTGCAGGGTGACCGTGATGCCGGCGAGGTCACGGGCGCCCTCGCCGAGGTTCCCGGCGTGCACGCGGTCGGCGAGGCGGTCGGCGATCACCTTGGCCAGGGCCTCCGTCGAGGTGTTGATGCCGGCGAAGGCGGGTTCGTCGTCGAGGTTGCGGTAGTTCAACTCCCCGATCACCCCGCCGAGTTCCTGGGTGGCCAGACCGATGTCGACGACGATGTTGTCGGCGTCCAGCTCGGCACGGCGGAAGGTGGCGTCCACGACGAAGGTCGCGCCGTGCAGGCGCTGCGCGGGCCCGAAGACCGCGCCGCGGAAGCTGTGGGCGACCATCAGGTGATCGCGGACGGTGATGCTGAACAAGTGGTCCTCCGGTGGTGTCGGGTGGGGGGTGACGGATGGGGCGGGTGCGCTGCCGGGCGGGGCGGCGACGCTACGGGCCGGCCGCCGGTCCCTCGCCCGCGCCCCCCGGACCCTCGCCGCCGCCGTCGCCGTACCGGATGCGGTGGCAGAGCGCGGGAAGGTCACCGGAGGCGAGCCGGGGCAGCACCGCCGGCAGGTCCTCGAAGGGGGACTCGCCGGTGATCAGCGCGTCGAAGGCGGGGTCGGCGAGCAGCTCCAGGGCGAGCGTGAGGCGGTCGGCGAAACCCCGGCGGGCGCGCCGGGCGGCGGAGACCGCGCCCACCTGGCTGCTGCGGACGACCAGTCGACGGGAGTGGAACGCCTCCCCCAGCGGCAGGCTGACCCGCCGGTCGCCGTACCAGCTCAGCTCGATGACCGTGCCCTCCGGGGCGAGCAGTTCGAGCGAACGGGACAGGCCGGCCTCGGTGGCGCTGGCGTGCACCACGAGATCGCACTCGCCCAGCGCGTCCGCGGGCGACGCGAAGGGGACGCCGAGCGCCCGGGCCGTGGCGGCCCGCGCGGGGTCCGTATCGACCAACTGCACCCGGAGAGCCGGATAACGGGCGAGCACGGCGGCGACGCCGCAGCCGACCATGCCCCCGCCGACCACCGCGACCCGGTCCCCGACCAGCGGCGCCGCGTCCCACAGGGCGTTCACCGCGGTCTCGACCGTACCGGCCAGCACGGCGCGCGAGGCGGGGACGTTCTCCGGTACGGGGACGACCGCGCTCGCCGGGACGACGTAATGCGTCTGGTGCGGATGGAGGCAGAAGACCGTACGGCCCAGCAGCGCCGTCGGCCCCTCCGCCACGACCCCGACGCTGAGATAGCCGTACTTGACGGGCCCGGGGAACTCGCCGTCCTGGAACGGCGCCCGCATCGTGGCGTACTGGCTCTCGGGCACCCCACCACGGAAGACCAGCGTCTCCGTCCCGCGGCTCACCCCGGAGTACAGCGCACGCACCAGCACCTCGTCGTCACCGGGCTCGGCCAGCGCCACCTCGCGGATCTCGCCGCGCCCCGGGGAACCGGTCCAAAAGGCATGGGCGAGGCGCGACATCGGGACCCTCCTGGACACTGCGGTGGCGGTTCATCGATGCTGGGGATGTCGATGCCGGGGATCATGAGGACGCCGTTACCATACGCGGCAGTCATCGACTCCGCCACACATCCCGGGAGGCCCGGTGGCCGTACAGGTCCCGTACGACATGCGGTCCTTCGGGCCGGACACCACGGCGGGCATGGCCGTGCAACTGCTGGTGCTGGAGGTGCTCTGCCGGGCGATCGGCCTGGACACGGCGGGGTGGCTCACGGGCGTCCTGTTCGCCGTCGTCACCTGGGCCGTGCTCACCGTCGCGCTGCACCGGTCCTGGAGCGGTCCGTTCGGCCCGGCCAACCGCGTCACGCTGGCCCGCGCGATCCTCGTCGGCTGTGTGGCGGCGCTGGTGGCGGACTCGTTCGCCCACCGGGTACCGGTTCCGCTGCTGGTCGCGCTGGCCACCGTGGCGCTGATCCTGGACGCCGTGGACGGGCAGGTGGCCCGGCGCACCGGAACGGCGACGGCCCTGGGCGCCCGTTTCGACATGGAGGTCGACGCCTTCCTGATCCTGGTGCTGTCCGTCTACGTCGCGCTGCCGCTGGGCGCGTGGGTGCTGCTCATCGGGCTCATGCGGTACGCGTTCGTCGCGGCGTCCTGGGTACTGCCCTGGCTGCGGGGCGGCCTGCCGCACAGCATGGCCCGCAAGGCCGTCGCCGCGCTGCAGGGCATCGCCCTGGTGGTCGCCGGTGCCGGCATCGTGCCGCCGGCCTGGTCCCTGCTGGCGGTGGGGGCGGCGCTGGCGCTGCTGGTGTGGTCCTTCGGGCGTGATGTCGCCTGGCTGTGGCGGGTGCGGGAGGAGACGGCGGCCGGCCGGGGCGCGGCCCGGGGCCCCGAGCGCCACCCGGCCGCTACGTCCCCGCGTGGCGCCCCAGGTAGACGACCAGCGCCAGGAAGACGATCAGCAGCTGGCTGACGAGGATGTAGAGCAACACCCTTTGCCACACGCTGCGTTGGATGGCGCGATGCGGTACGTGGACCGCGCCGGGAAGCCGCGCCAGCTGACGGCCGGGGCGCACGGCGGTGAGAGTGCGGCGGCGGGCTCCGCAGCGCGGCGGTGTCCGACGGCGGGCGGCGAACTCCGGGCCGCCGCGGCCGTGGCCGCACGCCGTTCTCAGCGAACCCGGTCCGTGGTGACGGCCGCGGCAGGGCCGGGCGGCGCCCGGACGCGTGGCCGGGGGTATGCAGGTGCGGGAGCGGACCGCCCGCCAGGGCGGCGGCCCTTTACGCCTGGCCGGCATGGCGATCACCCTTCGGGGCGGAGCGCGTGGATCACGACGCCGCCCCCACAGTGTCGACCGCCGGCACGCCGCCGGCCGTCCGCACGGCACCGGCACCGGCACCGGCACCGGCACCGGCCTCGGCCTCCCGCAGCTCGGCGAGGAGCGCGTGCCGGCCGGTGAGCACACCGGAGAGCACCCGGCGTGCGGCGCTCAGCAGCTCCGCGACATCGCCGCCGGCGAGCTCGTAGACGACGGTGGAGCCGCTGCGGGTGGCCGTCACGATGCCCGAGCGGCGCAGGACCGCCAACTGCTGGGAGAGGGCGGACGGCTCCACCTCGATCGCGGAGAGCAGGCTGCGCACCGGCAGCGGCCCGTCCTGGAGAAGTTCGAGCACCCGGATACGGACCGGGTGGCCCAGCATCCGGAAGAATTCGGCCTTCGCCTGGTAGAGCGGGACCCCTGCGCCGTTCATACCGGCGCCCCGCCCTGCGGCCACGTCCCGGACCCGCCCTCGGGATCGACGTCCACGTTGCGGGCCACCCGGAGCGCGTCGTCCGGTTCGTCCTCCGCCACGGCCGGCGCATGGGCGTCGTCGGCCGTCCGCGCCGCCTCGACGGCGGCACGTGCCGCTCGCACCCGTTCCCGTACCGACTCGGCGAAACCGCCCACGCATGCCCTCCGCGTCCAGGCCGACCGGCCGTCGCGTCATCTGTTGAATTGCGGAATTCTGCAACTGTAGACGACGCAGCCGGGCCTCCCCAAGGCGGAATGCCGGTCGACGGCCACCGGCCGGGCGAACCCGGTGGACGCCCGCGGCCGTCAACCGCATAGTGACGCGCATGACTTCACTGGTACGCCACATCACGATCGACTGCACCGACGCCTACGGCCTGGCCCGCTTCTGGGCGGACGTGCTGGGCGGCACCCTCGGCGAGGACGACGTCCCGGGCGATCCCGAGGCCCTGGTGACCGCCGCGGGGAGCGGATTGCTGTTCATCGCCGTACCGGAGGGGAAGGCGGTGAAGAACCGGGTGCACCTGGATCTGCAGCCCCAGGACCGCAGCCGGGACGAGGAGGTCGAGCGGCTGCTGGCGCTGGGCGCGACGCTGGTGGGCGATCACCGGCGGCCGGACGGCACCGGATGGGCGACGCTGGCCGACCCCGAGGGCAATGAGTTCTGTGTGGAGCGGAGCGCCGCCGAGCGGGCGGAGACCGCATGACCTCGTGAACGTGCCCGCGGGTGGGTCACTCCTTCCGTACCCGCGGTACGTCGACTCCGCGGAGGAACGTGGGGGTGAGAACGCCGAGTTCCTCGCGCGGGCCCGCGCGGAGCCCGGGCCGTGGCGGCCCGCTCCTGCGCCTCGGCCGGGTCCTCCGCCGTGGGGCGTCGTCCTGGCGAAGACCGGCCGTCAGGAAGCGCGGTGCCCGGCACGGCGTCGACACGGAGTCGCGGCTTGCCGCGACGGGGACCGACGTCTCCGACGAGGAGTGGTGGCAGTCGCGCTCCAGCGTGCTCGGCGAGGTCGTGCCCGACTTCCGGGAGCGCTTTCCGCTCCTGGTCCGCCTGGAGACCGAGGGCGCCGCACTCCGCACGGACGCGACGGAGCCGTATCCGGAGTGCGAGGCGAGGACCGCCTTCGAGGTCGGCCCGGACGTCATCCCGGACGGGATCGCGGCGACGGTGGACAGAGCCGGCCCGTGACGCCCGCCCGACGCCGCGCCGCTCCTCCCTCTGGGAGCCACTCGGGCGCCGCCAGACGGGCGAGGACGGCGTGTAAGCGGCCGTCCCGCATCGCGCCATGGGACCGTCCCAGCACCCATACCGATCAGGTGACCGACGGGAGACAGCCGTGCGAGGACGGCCCCTGCCCCGCAGATCGTTCCTGGCCGGCGCGGCATCGCTCGGCGCCCTGGGAGCGGCCACGTCGCCGGCGGCCTCGGCCGCCCCCGGCCGTCACTGGGTGGGCGGCTGGGCCGCCGCCCTCACCCCGCCCGCCCACCGGGGCCGTTCCGTCACCGGGTTCGCCCACCGCACCCTCCGCCTGGTCGTCCGCCTTTCCACCGGCGGCGATCGGATCCGGCTGCGGCTCTCCAACCTCTACGGCACACGCCCGCTGGACCTGGGCGCGGTGACCGTCGCCCGGCGGGCCGGGGGCGCGGCCGTCGAGCGGGGGTCCAGGCGCACGGTGACCTTCGCCGGGTACCGTTCGGCCACCCTCCCCCCGGGCGCCGAGGTGGTCAGCGACCCGGTGCGGCTGACCGTGCACGCCGACCGCGACCTGGTGGTGAGCATCCATCTGCCGACGCCCACCGGGCCCACCACCTGGCACGGCGGGGCGAAGCAGACCAGCTATCTCTCCGCGCGGGGCGACCACACCGCCGACGTGCACGGCTCAGCCTTTCACCAGCGCCTCCTGTCCTGGTTCTTCCTGGAAGGCGTGGACGTCGCCTCGGTGACCGCGGACCGTACGGTGGTGACCTTCGGCGACTCCATCACCGAGGGCGGCGCCATCCCCGACGACGTCAATCTGCGCTGGCCGGACGTACTGGCACGGCGGCTGGCGGGTGCCGCGCGGCGCGGCCCCGGCCTCTCCGTGGTCAACGCGGGCATCGGGGGCAACCGCCTGCTGAGCGACGTCGGCACCGGCGCCGACGGGCGGGTCCATCTCGGGGTCAACGCCGAGGCACGGTTCACCCGCGACGTGCTCCGGCAGACCGCCGTGTCCGACGCGATCGTTCTCCTGGGCACCAATGATCTGGGGGCGCGCACCGGGGTCCACCGGGGCACACCGGTGACCGCCCGCCAGGTGATCGCCGGGCTGGCCTCCCTCGCCGCCCGCGCGCACGCTGCCGGGATCGCGCTGCACGGGGGCACCATCACCCCGAACGCCCTGCTGCGCCCGGCGGGTGAGCGGATGCGGGTCCGGGTCAATCACTGGATCCGTACCGGCCGCGCCTTCGACGGCGTCGTCGACTTCGACGCGGCGCTGCGCGACCCGTCCAGACCCTGGCGGCTGCGGGCCCGTTACAACAGCGGCGACGGAGTGCACCCCAACGTCGCGGGCATGCACGCCCTGGCAGAGGCGGTGGACCTGTCGGCACTGGGCCGCGCGGGAACGTATCTTCTGCCCGTCACCGGCGCAGGCACATCTGCGGTCCGTCCCGGGCGGGCCCCGCAACCAGGGCGGCGCTCCCTCGGTTGAGTCCGGACATGGACGCCAAAAAGACCACGGGTCATGTTTTCCAACGCCTCTCACTCTCACCTCCGTACGCCCGCCGGCCCGCCGAGGAACCGACGCCGATCTTCGACCAGCTGCTCAGGGAGTGGCGGGCGGGGTCGCTCCGGCCGATGGTCTCGTGGCCGGTCGACGATTCCGGGAAGATCAAGCCGGGCGCCGCTGTTGGCACGGATGATGGCTGTCCCTATCCGCGGAACCGCATTGAGGAGCATGACCGTGAGCCTGTACGACATTCCGCTGCGCACCCTGACCGGTGAGCCCGCGTCCCTCGCCGACTATCGGGGCCGCGCGCTGCTGGTGGTCAACGTGGCGTCCAAGTGCGGGCTGACCCCGCAGTACTCGGGCCTGGAGCGGCTCCAGGAGCGGTACGCCGACCGTGGCTTCAGCGTGCTGGGCTTCCCCAGCAACCAGTTCGCGGGCCAGGAGCCGGGCTCCGCCGAGGAGATCTCCACGTTCTGCTCGACGACCTACGGCGTCAGCTTCCCGCTGTTCGAGAAGACCGAGGTCAACGGCGCGGACCGGCACCCGCTGTACGCGGAGCTGACCGGCACCGAGGACGCGGAGGGGACGGCCGGCGACGTCCAGTGGAACTTCGAGAAGTTCCTGATCGACCACCGGGGCGAGGTCGTGGGCCGCTTCCGGCCGCGCACGGAGCCGGAGGCCGACGAGCTGGTCGCGGCCATCGAGACCGCCCTGCCGGCCTGACCGACGGCGCTCCGCCCCGGGCCGGCCGGCGCACGGAGCCGGGGCGGGCCGCCGCCACTCAGACGGCCACGCAGTCGGCCAGGCAGGTCGCCCCGACGATCGCTTCCGCCACGATCTCGAACTCCGCCGCCGAGGGGGCCATGCGCAGCAGCCGCGCGACGCAGCCGCCGTCGGTGACCCCGGCCAGCCGCAGTCGCCCGCCGCGCTCCCGCGTCCGGTGCCGGGCGCGGCACAGCAGGCCCAGCCCGGCGCAGTCCATGAAGGTGACAGCACTGACGTCGAGGACGAGGTCGGGACGCCGGGTACCGGTCAGCGCGTCCAGCCGGTCGGAGACCACTGATACGGCGAGGATGTCCCACTCACCGCGCAGTTCGAGCACGATCGTGCTGCCCGCCTCGCGGATGTGACCGACGAATTCCTGGTAGTTGTGGCCCTCGGCCATCAGCCCGACCCACTTTCGTGCCAAGGAGTGAGACAGCGCCACGCAGGTGGCGGAGGCATTACGGGAGTGAGGGAAGCGCCCGGCGCGGTCCCGGGCGGATGCATCCGTATCCGGTCGTCGGCTGTGCCCTGACGTCGCTGCTGTGCGTTACGTTCTACGGCTTACCCGCCTGTCAGGGCGTCAAGTCCTGGCGAGAAGCACGTATAGAGGTTGTCTCAATCACGGTGGTCGGCCACGCCGGGGAGGGCCCCTGCGCCGCGCGCGGTCACGCCGTGCGTGCGCGCCCGACTGCGGCATCCAACAGACCCTTTTCCAGGGCGAGTTCGCATGGACCCGTGCACGCGATCGCACCGTCTGCGCGCCGGCCGCCGCACCACCCCGGGGCCGCCGCCGACACGCGCGGTACACCGCGTGGCCTGAAATCAAAGGTGACGCAGAGTCATGTACCGATGACGCGCAGCGCCACCCACAGTCCGACTGTCGACAGGGCCAAGGTGGCCGGGACCGTCAGCAGGCCGAGGGCGGTGAAGACGGGCAGGGCGGGGGCGGCCTTGTGGTCGTGCAGGATCCGCCGCCACAGGAGGGTGGCGAGGGAGCCGACGTAGGTCAGGTTGGGGCCGATGTTCACGCCGATGAGTACCGCGAGGACGGGGCCGGCCCCGGACTGGGCAGCGACCGGCAGCAGCGCGAGGACCGCCGGGAGGTTGTTGATCAGGTTCGCGAGCAGCGCGGCGAACGCGGCGAGCCCGAGGAGGGCGGGCAGCGACGAGCCGTCCGGCAGCAGCCGGTCCACGGCGCCGCCCAGACCGTTGTCGACGACGGCCTTGACCACGATGCCCAGGGCGAGCACGAAGAGGCAGAACAACGGGTTCGCCGCCGCCACCAGCCGCGGCACGGTGGTCTCGCGGCGGCGCAGCGCACGGACGGCGAGCACCAGGGCGCCGGCCGTCGCCGCCCACGCCGGGTTGATTCCGGCGAAGGAGGTCAGCACGAACCCCGCGAGGGTGAGAGCGAGCACCACGAGCGCGAAGACGGGCAGCGGCGGATCCGGCCGGCCCGCCGCCGGCCGCTCCTCCCCCGCCGTTGGCCGGGCGACGATCGCCTCGAGGTCACGGGCGAAGAAGCGCCGGAGGACGACGTACTCGACGGCGACCGCCAGCACCCAGGGCAGCGCCATCAGCGCCGCGAACCGGGTGAAGGAGAGTCCGGCCGCGCCGAGTGCCAGAAGGTTGGTGAGGTTGGAGACGGGGAGCAGCAGCGAGGCGGAGTTGGCCAGGTGGGCGCAGGCGTACAGATGGGGCCTGGCGCGGGCGCGGGCGCGGGCCGCGGTGGCCAGGACGACCGGGGTCAGCAGCACCACCGTCGCATCCAGGCTGAGCACCGCGGTCACCGCGGAGGCCAGCGCGAACACCCCGGCCAGCAGACGTCGCGGACGCCCGGTGCACAGCCGGGCCAGCGCGGCGCCCGCCGCCTCGAACACGCCCTCCCGCGCACAGAGGTGGGCCAGCGCCAGCACGGCGGCGAGGAATCCGACGACCGGGAGCAGGCTGTGCACCTGGGACCACGCCTCGGACGGCGACACCGCTCCGACCAGTACGAGGACGGCCGCCGCGGGTACCGCCGCCACCGCCTCGGAGGCGCCGCGTGGCCGCCGCACCGCGAAGCCCAGCACCCCCAGCAACAGCAGCAGGGAGACGGTCTCGGACCAGGCGGTGTTCACCCCTGAAAGCTACCGGTCACGGAAGCCGCCGGTCCGGGCGGCCCGCCTCGCGCGGGGCCCGGCCGGTTCCCGTCCCCCCTGACGAACGGCAGATCGCGCGCCGCCACCCGATCCGCCGGTCCCGCCGCCCGCAGCACGGTGTCCAGGGCCAGGTCCGGGTCGCTGGTGTACCGTCCGCTCGCCCAGGCCGCATTGGCCTCGATGACGGCCCAGTGGCCGTCCAGGCGGCCGATGTCCACGACGATCGCGGAGGGCAGCGCGGCGCCGCAGCGCGCGAGGAGCTCGGCTCCGAAGGCGGCCGCGTCCGGGGTGAGCGGGCCGAGGCTCGGCCGTCCGTCCTCGGCGTAGCGGCTGCCGGTGCGTACCGCGCCGTCCAGGAGGAAGAGGCGGTATTCGACGCCGAAGGACACGACGTCGGAGACCAGCACGAGGGTGGCGGGGTCGACGGCGTCGGCGCCGGGCAGCCGGGAGCCGTCGGTGTAGACCATGGCCCGGATGCCCTTGTCGTTGGGTGACTTGACGAAGACGGGCCGGCGCAGGGCGTAGGCCCGGCGGATCGGCAGCGCGCGGATCTCGCGCCGCACCAGGTCGCGGGGCAGGTCGGCGAGCCAGCGGGCCGGGGCTTCGAGGGGGGCGATGCCGAGCGGGCCCGCGACCGCGTCGGCGAAGGACGGCCCGGCGTGCAGGTGTGTGGCGCGCAGGCCGTCCGGGACCGTGAAGGTGGGCAGTTGGACGGTGCGCAGGCCACGCCGGCGGGCGGTGTCGCGCAGTTCGGCGGCCGATGCGGTCAGGCGTGGCGGCAGGAGCAGCAGCCCGGCCTCGGCAGCCTCGTGTGTGGTGTGTCCGTCGCCCCCGTGTCGCATGGCGGTCATCGTATCGGCGGGCCGTGGCGGTGGCGGTGGCGGGAGGGCGGTACCGAGCGGCCGGGCGTGCGAGCGGGGGCCGTACGGCGGCCCTGAAGGGTGACCGGCGAGGAATCCCTTGACCTCAACATTGGTTTAGGTCCTAGGTTCCTTTCATGTCGCCGGTCAGCCACGGCGATCCTGCGCCGACCCCGACACCCTGGAGACCGCCATGGACATGGAAGTCACCGCCTGGCATTCGCTGCACAGCACGATGACCGCCCAACAGGGCAGCAGACGCTTCTCCCGCGGCACGCTGCGCCGGATCACGGCGTTCGCCCGGCCGCACCGCCGCCGCCTGGTGTGGTTCCTCGCACTGAGCACCGCCACCGCGATGCTCGCGGTGGCCACCCCGCTGCTCGCGGGCCGGGTCGTCGACGCGATCTGGGCCGGCGACTCCGCCGCCGTCGTCCTCGAACTGTCCGCACTGATCGCCGTCATCGCGGTCGCCGAGGCGGGCCTGGGCCTGCTGACCCGGTGGCTGTCGGCGAGCATCGGCGAGGGACTGATCCTCGATCTGCGGACGACCGTCTACGACCACGTGCAGCGGATGCCGGTCGCCTTCTTCACCCGCACCCGCACCGGTGCGCTGGTCAGCCGCCTCAACAACGACGTGATCGGCGCCCAGCGGGCCTTCAGCGACACCCTCTCCGGCGTCGTCAGCAACATCGCGACGCTGCTGCTGACACTCGTGGTGATGCTGAGCCTGTCCTGGCAGATCACCCTGATCGCGCTCGTCCTGCTGCCGGTGTTCGTGCTGCCCGCCCGGCGGGTCGGCCGGCGCCTGGCCGACCTGCGGCGGGAGGGCGCCGACCACAACGCCGCGATGGGCACGCAGATGACCGAACGGTTCTCCGCACCCGGCGCCACCCTCGTCAAGCTGATGGGTCGGCCGGCCCGCGAGTCGGCCGAGTTCGCCACCCGGGCCCGCCGGGTGCGCGACATCGGGGTCCGCTCGGCCATGGTGCAGACGTACTTCGTCACCGCCCTCACCCTGGTGTCCGCGCTGGCGCTGGCCGTGGTCTACGGGCTCGGCGGCTTCCTCGCCCTGCGCGGCAGCCTGGAGCCCGGCGCGATCGTCTCGCTCGCCCTGCTGCTCACCCGGCTCTATGCCCCGCTGACCGCCCTGTCCGGTGCCCACATCGAGGTGATGAGCGCCCTGGTCAGCTTCGAGCGGGTCTTCGAGGTGCTGGACCTCGAACCGCTGATCGCCGAGAAGCCGGACGCCCGCCCGGTCCCCGAGGGCCCGGTGTCGGTGGAGTTCGACTCCGTACGCTTCGGCTACCCCTCCGCCGACAAGGTCTCGCTCGCCTCCCTGGAAGAGGTCGCCACCCTCGACACCCGGGGCGGCGAACAGGTTCTGCACGACATCTCGTTCCGCGCCGAGCCGGGCCAGATGGTCGCCCTGGTCGGCTCCTCGGGCGCCGGCAAGTCGACCATCGCGCAACTGCTGCCGCGGCTGTACGACACCGACGGGGGCGCGGTCCGGCTGGCCGGGGTGGACGTCCGCGAGCTGACCGCCGCCTCGCTGCGGGAGGCGCTCGGCATGGTCACCCAGGACGGCCACCTCTTCCACGACACGATCCGCGAGAACCTGCTGCTGGCCAAGCCGGAGGCGGACGAGGCGGAGCTGTGGGACGCGCTGCGCCGCGCCCGCCTCGACGAGCTGCTCGCGAGCCTGCCCGACGGCCTGGAAACCGTCGTCGGCGAGCGCGGCTACCGGCTCTCCGGCGGCGAACGCCAGCGACTGACGATCGCCCGGCTGCTGCTCGCCCACCCGCGGGTGGTCATCCTCGACGAGGCCACCGCCCATCTGGACAACACCTCCGAGGCCGCCGTCCAGGAGGCCCTCACCGAGGCGCTGGACGGCCGGACCGCGCTGGTCATCGCCCACCGGCTGTCGACCGTACGGGCCGCCGACCTGATCCTCGTGGTCGAGGGCGGCCGGATCGTGGAGCGCGGCACCCACGCAGCGCTGCTGACGGCCGACGGGCGGTACGCGGAGCTGTACCGGACCCAGTTCGCCCCGGAGGCGGGCGGGACGGCGCCGGAGGCGGCGGACAGTGCGGAATCCGGCCAGGACGCGGGCGAGGATTCCGCCGAGGACACCGTTCTGGTGAGGTGATACCGCGCCGCTTGGCCCCCGCTCTCTTGGCGGGGGCCTCCGTATGCCGAAAACTGAGGCAATGACGCAGCGCACAGAACACTCGGCTGTCATGGACCGCCTGGCGATCGACGACCTGATCACCGGATACGCCATCGCCCTCGACGACGGGGACTGGCCGGACTACCGGGCCCTGTTCACCGACGACGGCCGGGCCGACTACCGGTCCGCGGGCGGCATCGAGGGCGGTACCGCGGAGATCGCGGACTGGCTCGCCGAGATGCTGGGCCACTTCGCGATACGCCAGCATCTGATCGTCAACCGCCGCATCACCGTCGCCCGCCGGGACGGCGCACCGGGTGACACCGCCACGGCCCAGGCCGACTACCTCAACCCGATGCGGCTCGCCGGCCGGCCGGACTCCGGCACCGGCCCCAACGCCCCCGACTACACGTGCGCCGGCCGCTACGCCTTCGCCGCCCGCCGCACACCCGCCGGCTGGCGGCTGACCGAAGTCGTCGTGCACGAGAAGTGGCGCGAGGTGGTGCCCGCCGGGGAATGACCCGCCGGGCACCGCACCGGCGCCCCGGCCCCCGCGACGACCCCGGACCCTGCGACAAGAAGGAGACGGCATGCCCAGTCCGCTCGGCGGGCGACCGCGCCGGCTCGGCTCCCCCTGGTGGCGAGGCCTGGCGGCGGCGACGGCAGGCGCGCTGCCGGCGCTCGCCTTCCCCGCACCGTCCTGGTGGTGGCTGGCCTACGTCGCACTCGTCCCCTGGCTGCTGCTGGTGCGCACGGCTCCGACGGCACGCCGGGCGGCCCTGGACGGCTGGCTGGGGGGCGCCGGATTCATGCTGGCCGTCCACCACTGGCTGCTGCCGAGCCTGCACGTCTTCATCCTCGTGCTGGCCCTGCTGCTCGGTGCGCTGTGGGCGCCTTGGGGGATCCTGGTGCGCGCGCTGCTGGCAGACGCGTCGACGCCGTGCGGGCCGACGGCGGACGGTGCTCCTCGCGGGCGGCGGCGGGCGGCGGGCGGGCGGTACGCCGCGGCGCTGGTGCTGGTGCCGTCCGGGTGGCTGATGGTCGAACTGATCCGATCCTGGGAGTACTTGGGCGGCCCCTGGGGACTGCTCGGCGCGAGTCAATGGCCGGTGCCGCCCGCGCTGCGGCTGGCCTCGATCGGTGGAGTGTGGCTGGTGAGCCTCCTGGTCGTGGCGGTGAACACGGCCGTCGCCGAGCTGATCGCCCGGCCCGCGGCCTGGCCGCCGGCCGTCGCCGGACTGCTGGTGTGCGGCCTGGCCGCCACCACGGCCTGGTACGCGGCGCCGCTCCCCCGCCCCGCGGGCACCGTACGGATCGCCGTCGTCCAGCCGGGCCTCACGGGCCCCCCCACCGAGCGCCTGGCCCGCGGCGAGACGCTCACCCGGTCGCTGACGGGCCGGGGCGTCCGGCTCGTCGTCTGGGGCGAGAGCAGCCTCTATGAGGATCCGGCCGATCACCCCGCGCTCGCCGCCCGGCTCGCCGCGCTGTCCCGGCGGACCGGCGCCGACCTGCTCGTCAATGCGGACGCGCGGCGCCGCGGCCGGCCCGGCATCGAGAAGAGCGCGGTACTGATCGGGCCGCACGGACCGACCGGTGACCGCTACGCCAAGATGCGGCTGGTGCCCTTCGGCGAATACATACCGGCCAGGTCCCTCCTCGGCTGGGCGACCCATGTCGGCAAGGCCGCGACCACCGACCGGATCCGTGGCACCCGTCAGGTCGTGCTGCCGGTCCCCACGGCGGGCGGGCTGCGCATCGGTCCCCTGGTGTGCTTCGAGACGGCCTTCCCCGACATGAGCCGCCGCCTGGTGCACGACGGCGCGCGGGTACTGGTCGCCCAGTCCTCCACCTCGACCTTCCAGGACAGCTGGGCACCCGCCCAGCACGCGTCACTGGCCGCGCTGCGCGCCGCGGAGAACGGGCGCCCGATGGTGCACGCCACCCTCACCGGAGTCAGCGCGGTGCACGGCCCCCGGGGCGAACCGGTCGGGGAGCGGCTGGGCACCGACCGCAGCGCGGCGGCGGTCTACGATCTCCCGCTGGCCCGGGGCACCAGCCTCTACAACCGGTTCGGCGACTGGGCGCTCTACGGGGCGATGGGCGCGCTGGTGCTCTTCGGCGTCCCTGCGGGGCTGCGGGCGCTCAGCCGGCGCCCTGGGCGAGCGCCTCGGTGACCACCCGCTCGCACAGCTCGTGGGTACGCAGCGCGTCCTGCGCCGACGGCCGGCGGCCCGCCCGCACGTCGTCCAGGAAGGCCAGCACGATCTGCTCGATGCCCCGCTGCCGGGCGACCGGCACCCAGTCGCCCCGGCGCCGCACGCTCGGCTGCCCCTTGTGGTCGATGACCTCGGCGAGGTTCACGACCTGGCGCCTGGTGTCCTGCCCGGAGACGTCCAGAAGCTCCTCGGCGGAGCCGCTGAGCCGGTTCATGGTGCCGATGGCGGTGAATCCGTCGCCGGACAGTTGCAGCACGACATGCTGCATCAGCCCGTCCCGGATCCGGGCCCGCACATCGACGTGGTCGATCTCGCCGGGGACGAGGAAGCGCAGGGTGTCGACGACGTGGATGAAGTCGTCCAGCACCAGGGTGCGCGGGTCCTCGGGCAGGCCGATGCGGTTCTTCTGCATCAGGATCAGTTCGCGGGCGTGCTCCCGGCACTGGGCGTAGCCGGGTGCGAAGCGGCGGTTGAAGCCGACGGCCAGCCCCACGCCCCGGTCCTCGGCGAGCCGCACGATGCGCTCGGAGGCGGCGAGTTCGTAGGCGATCGGCTTGTCGACATAGGTCGGCACGCCCGCCTCGATGAGCCGGGTGACGATCTCGGGGTGCACGGCGGTCGGCGCGTGCACGAAGGCCGCGTCCAGGCCGGCGGAGAGCAGCGAGTCCAGATCCGTGTGCAACTGGCGGGCGGGCAGCCGGTGGAGGTCGCCGACCCGTCGGAGGGTGGCCGGCGTGCGGGTCTGCAGATGCAGTTCGACGCCGGACTGCTGGCCCAGTACCGGGAGGTACGCCTTCTGCGCGATGTCTCCGAGTCCGATGCAGCCGACCTTCACGCGTACTCCCTGGGTAGTGCGGCGGTCCGGGTGACCCGCCGTCGGCAGCTTACGTGTCCGCCGGGGGGCGCCAGTCGGCGATGCCGTCCAGGCCGCGCAGCGCGAGGTCCGGAGCGAACCGGGCGGCGGCGGTCATCAGCGCGGCCCGCAGCGCACAGGCGGGCCGGGACCGCCAGGTGGTGAGGCGGCCGATCCGCTCCGCGCGGCGCACCACCGCCATGGTGCGCGGCAGCCGCTGCCGGGTGTACGCGGCGAGCGCGGCCGTGAGGTCGCCGTCCGGTGCGGCCTCGTGGGCGAGCACAACGGCGTCTTCGATGGCCTGGCAGCCGCCCTGGCCGAGGTGGGGCGTCATGGGGTGGACGGCGTCACCGAGCAGGGCGACCCGCCCCCGGTGGAAGGCGGGCGGAGGGGCAGCCGCGCTGTGGACGTCGTTGCGGAGCACAGCGGCCGGATCGACGGCCGCCAGGAGCGCGGGGACGGGGTGGTGCCAGTCGCCGAAGCGGCGCAGCAGTTCGGCCCGTTCGTCACAGTCGGCGGCCCGGCCGCCGGGCGGCAGGACGGCGGTGGCGTAGGCGTACACACGCCCGTCGTGCAGCGGGAACGAGCCCCAGATGCCACCGCGGCCCCAGGTCTCGTGCGCCGGACACGGGCCGTCGGGGGCGCGGACCACGAAGCGCCAGGCGGTGAACCCGGCGTAGCGGGGTTCTGGGTGGCCGGGGAAGACGACGCGACGGACCGCGGAGTGGATGCCATCGGCGCCCACCACCAGGTCGGCGGTCAGCTCCTCGCCGGTGCCGTCGAGCCGCACCCGTGCCGGTCGGCCGCCCGGTGACGGGTCGCCCTCGTCGGTGAGTGCGGCCGCGCCGGCGGTGCGCACCGTGGCCGCGGGCAGCCGGGCGGCGAGCAGGGCGACGAGTTCGGCGCGAGGGGCGACGACGACCGGGCCGCCGAAGCGGTGGACGGCCGCGGCGTGGTCCGTGCGGGCCAGCCGACGGCCGCCGGGCAGGCGCAGCTCCCCGGTCGGCTGCGGGGCGGCCAGGGCCCGGATCCCGTCGCCCGCGCCGAGGGTGTCCAGGGCGCGCTGGGCGTTGGGGGCCAGGCCGATGCCGGCGCCGACCGGCTCCAGAGCGGCGGCGCGCTCCAGGAGGGTGACCGCCCAGCCGCGGCGGTCCAGTGCCACCGCGGCGGTGAGTCCGCCGATCCCTCCACCGATCACCACGGCGGTGCGACGCTGCATGGGTTCCCCTTCCGACCCGCCCCACTACACCTGTAGTTCCACGCTACTACACCCGTAGTTACCGCGGTAGGGTCGGCTGCCATGACCACCCGCAGCACCCCGCGCCACGAACTCATCGCCGACACCGCCCTGACCCTGCTCGCCGAGCGCGGTATGCGTGGGCTGACCCACCGGGCCGTGGACGAGGCGGCCGGGCTGCCGCAGGGCTCCACCTCGAATCTCGCGCGCACCCGTGCGGCGCTGCTGGAGGCGGCCGTACGACGGCTGGCCGAGCGGGAGGCGGCGGTCCTCGCCCCCGGGGACGAGCCGGACACCGCGGGCAGGACCCCGGCGGCGGTCGCCGACGCACTGTCGCTTGCCCTGCACCGTTATCTCTCCCGGCACCGGCAGCTGGCCGTCGCCCGCTACGAACTGGCCCTGGAGGCAAGCCGCCGACCCGAACTGCGGGCCTTCTACGACCGGGCCGGGCGGGCCTTCCGGGAGCCGATCACGGCGATGCTGACGGCGGCCGGCTCCACCGACCCCGAGCGGCATGCGTTGAGCATGATCGCCTGGTGCGACGGCATGCTGTTCTCCTGTACCGCGGGGCAGTTCCACACCGCCGTACCCGGGCGCGCCGCCCTGCGCGCCTCCTGCGCGGAACTGCTGGACGGCATGTTGAGGGAGCGCTGACCGGACGGCCCGCCGAGGAGCGCGGGCGGCACGCCGGGCGACCCGTGGCTACGCCGCCCCTCCGCCGTCCAGTCGCACCGCCAGCCGGTCGATGGCCTCCCGCAGCCCCTGGCGGTACTCGCCGTCGGCCAGGGCATTGGTCGAGGCGCGGGCCCGCCGGAGCTGCGCACGGGCGTCGGCCGGCCGGTTGAGCGTGACGTAGTCGGCGGCGAGGTTGAGGTGGAGGGAAGGGAAGAAGGCGCGCAGGGCGGCGAGGGGATGGCGAGCGTCGGGGCCCTCGGCGATCGTGCGCTCCGGGACCGGACCACCGGCGGGTTCGGTGACGAAGCCCTCGGCGGCCTCCAGGGCTCGCAGGTCCCAGTCGAGTTCGTCCCTCGGGTCGTCCTGGGTGTCGGCCATGTAGTGGGCGAGGGCGCAGCGGTGGAAGGCGTCCCCCTGCGGTCCGATCTCGTGCCACAGCTCGGAGAGGCGGTTGCGCGCCTCCTCCCGGTCGCCGGCGCGATGCAACATGATCGCCTGGCCGATCCGGGTGAGCACGCCTTCCAGGGGCGCTTGCTCCCGCTGCTCGTCCACCACCGCACACACCCCGCGCTCGCTCGCCGCTCGGCTCCTTCCCCCGACGCTAACCGCCGGGGGAAGCCGGCGCGCGGTGTGGGCGGCGCGCCCGAGCGTGGGGTCAGCCCTGGTGCAGGTCGGGGATGCGCCAGTCGATCGGCGTGTGGCCCTGGGCGGCGATCGCCTCATTGATCTGGGTGAAGGGACGGGAGCCGAAGAACTTCTTCGCCGAGAGCGGCGAGGGGTGGGCCCCCTGGACCACGGCGTGCCGCTCTTCGTCGATCAGCGGGAGCTTCTTCTTGGCGTAGTTGCCCCAGAGCACGAACACGGCCGGGTCCGGGCGGGCGGCCACGGCGCGGATGACGGCGTCGGTGACCTTCTCCCAGCCCTTGCCCTTGTGAGAATTTGCCTCGCCCTCACGGACCGTGAGCACGGCGTTCAGCAGCAGCACCCCCTGCTCGGCCCACGGCATCAGATAGCCGTTGTCCGGAACGGGGTGCCCCAGTTCCTCCTTCATCTCCTTGTAGATGTTGCGCAGCGACGGCGGCGTCTTCACCCCGGGCTGCACGGAGAAGCACAGGCCGTGGCCCTGGCCCGCGCCGTGATAGGGGTCCTGGCCGAGGACCAGCACCTTCACCCGGTCGTAGGGCGTGGCCGCCAGTGCCGCGAAGACCTCCTCGCGGGGCGGGTACACCGGCCCGTTGGCCCGCTCCTCCTCGACGAAGTCGGTCAGCTCCTTGAAGTAGGGCTTCTCCAACTCCTCGCCGAGGGCCCCGCGCCAGGATTCGGGCAGCATGTCGGTCACCACGTCAACAACCTCCGGTGTACGTAACGTTCTCCGCAACAGAACCTACCGGCGACCACTGACAACGCGACCCGCGGGCGTCGGTTCGGTTCGGGAGCGGGCCGCGGCGGCGCTCAGGCGGTGTCGAGCCGCGCCCACTGGTACGGATCCAGCGCGAGGTCGAGCGCGGCCAGGCACTCGTCCAGCTGCCCCACCGAACTGACGCCGAGCACCGGCACCACCGGCACCGGCCCGCCCATCAGCCAGGCCAGCACCACCTGGTTCTCGGTGGCCCCGCACTCCGCCGCCACCTCCGCCAGCACCCGCAGCCGCGGCACGGATCCCGGATGGTCGTAGCGCTCCGGCAGCGGCCGGTCCGCGCGGGTGTAGGCGCCGTTCATCAGGGTCGAATAGCCGAGCAGCGTGAGATCGGGGTGCGCGTCCGCGTAGTCGAGGAGGTCCTCGTCGGTCTCCCGCTGGAGGCCGGGCGGCAGTCCCCGGCGCGGGTGCAGGTAGGTGTGCCGCTGCTGTACGGCCCGGAAGCCGGGCAGCCCGCGCCCGGCGGCGATCCGGCGGGCCTCGGCGAGACGCCAGGTGGGGTGGTTGCTGGCACCGAGGAGGCCCACCCGGCCCTCCGCGACGAGGGCGGCCAGCGCGCCGACGGTCTCCTCCAGAGGGATGCGGCGGTCCTCGATGTGCGCGTAGTAGAGATCCACCCGGTCGGTGCCCAGACGCCGCAGGCTGCCCTCGAGCGCGGTACGGAGCGCGGGCCCGCCGAGCCCCTCGGTGTTGGCCGGCCACTCGGATCCGCGGGCCGGGTCGGGCCGGGCGCCTGCCTTGGTGGCCAGCACCGTGCGGCCGCCGGCGGCCCGGCTGCGCAGCCAGCGGCCGAGCAGCAGCTCGCTCTCGTCGCCGGTGGCACCGGGGACCCAGGCGGCGTAGTGGTTCGCGGTGTCGACGAAGGTGCCCCCGGCCTCGGCGAAGCGGTCCAGGATGGCGTACGAGGTCCGCTCGTCCACCGTGGTGCCGAACGGCAGCGCCCCCAGGCACATGGCGCTCACCCGGGGTCCCCGGCCGCCGCCGAGCGTGCGGTAGTGCATGGTGTGTCTCCCTCGCAGAGTCCGCCGACGCGGCTGGTGCCGGCCCCGATGGGGCCGGCACCAGCGACTCTGCCTCTTGGAGTGCACACGAACGCAAGGCCGGCGGCCCCGCGCTCAGACCCCGGCGTTGAGGAACAGGCCGCCGTCGACGACCAGCGACTGCCCGGTGATCCACCCCGAGGCGTCGGACAGCAGGAAGGCCGCGGCGCCCCCGATGTCCTCCGGGACGCCGAGTCGTGCCATCGGATAGGCGGCCGCCGCCTCCTCCTCACGGTTCTCGTAGAGCGCGGCCGCGAACTTGGTCTTGATCACCGCGGGGGCGATGGAGTTGACCCGGGCCACCGGCGCGAACTCGTGGGCGAGCTGCTGCGTCAGGTTCGCCATCGCGGCCTTGCTGATGCCGTAGGCCCCGATGAACGGCGAGGCGCTGAGGCCGGCGATCGAGGTGATGTTGACGATCGCGCCGCCGTTGTCCTTCTGCCAGGCGTGCCAGGTGCGCTGCGCGAAGCCGAGCGCCGAGACGACGTTCGTCTCGAACACCTTGCGCGCGACGCCGAGGTCGAGGTCGGCGATCGGGCCGAACACCGGGTTCGTCCCGGCGTTGTTGACGAGGTAGTCGACGCGGCCGAAGGCTTCCATCGCCCGTTCGACGGCGACGGCCTGGTGGGCCTCGTCGTGCGCCTTGCCGGCGACGCCGATCACCCGGTCCGCGCCCAGCTTCTCGGCTGCCTCCTTGAGGGCGTCCTCGTTGCGGCCGGTGATGACGACCCGGTCGCCGCGGGCCACCAGGGCCTGCGCGATGCCGTAGCCGATGCCCCGGCTGGCACCGGTGACCAGCGCCACCTTGCCGCTGAGCTCGGGGAGCACGTTGTCCTGCTCGGTCATGTCCTGTACTCCTGTGGTCAGTTGAGCGGGCCGCCGGCGACGTACATGACCTGGCCGGAGACGAACCCGGCCGCCTCGCCCGTGAAGAAGGCGATGGCGTTGGCGATGTCCTCGGGCCGGCCGACGCGCTGCACCGGGATCTGGGTGGCGGCCGCGGCCTGGAAGTCCTCGAATCCCATGCCGACGCGCTCGGCGGTGGCCGCCGTCATGTCGGTGACGATGAAGCCGGGGGCGACGGCGTTGGCGGTGACGCCGAACTTGCCGAGCTCGATGGCGAGCGTCTTGGTGAAGCCCTGCAGACCCGCCTTGGCGGTGGAGTAGTTGACCTGGCCGCGGTTGCCGAGCGCCGAGCTGGAGGAGAGGTTGACGATCCGGCCGAACTTGGCGTCGACCATGTGCTTCTGACATGCCTTCGACATCAGGAACGCACCGCGCAGATGCACGTTCATGACCGTGTCCCAGTCGGCGGCGCTCATCTTGAAGAGCAGGTTGTCGCGGAGCACGCCCGCGTTGTTGACCAGGACGGTCGGCGCACCGAGCTCCTCGGCGACGCGCGCCACGGCCGCCTCGACCTGGGCCTCGTCGGAGACGTCGCAGCCCACCGCGAGGGCCTTGCCACCCGCCGCGGTGATCTTCTCGACGGTGTCCTTGCAGGCCGCCTCGTCGAGGTCGAGTACGGCGACGGCGCGGCCCTCGGCGGCCAGGCGGACGGCGGTGGCCGCGCCGATTCCGCGGGCCGCGCCCGTCACGATGGCGACGCGCTGGTCGGTGGTGGACATGCGGGTTCTCCTCAGCCTCGAAACCTCGAAAGCGGCTCGCCGCACCGGTCGAGAAGGTGAGCAACCGCTTAGTAGGGCTGACGCTAGAAGCCCGGCCACCCGCTGTCAACGCCCCGCCGCCGCGCCGTAACCCACCTCACCTGCGGAGGCGGCCGGGCGGGGGACACCAGTGGCGCGTTTGCGCCGTGGCACGCGAAGGCGCCGGGCCCGTCCCAAGAGGACGGACCCGGCGCCGTACGTGGTGGCGGTGCTTGGCCCGTCAGCGCACCAGCAACTCCAGCAGCCGTGTCGCCTCGGCGGAGGGGTCGGTGGTCAGCCCGGTGTGGACGGGCCCCGGCTGGACGATCGTGCTGCGCGGCGCGATCAGCCAGCGGAAGCGGCGCCCCGGGTCGTCCCCGGCCGCCTGGCCGGCCTGCGCCCCGCCGTGGCAGATCCCCTCGACGGCGGTGAGCGCGGCCCGTACGCCCTCGACGTCGCACGAGGGGTCCAGAGCGCGCAGCCGTGCCTCGTCCAGATGGGTGCGGGCCTCGACGAAGTGCCGGGCGCGGCAGTACACGATCACGCCGGCGTTGATCATCTCACCCCGCTCGACCCGCGGCACGACCTTGAGCAGGGCGTACTCGAAAACATCGCGCCCATTGTGCAGACCGCTCACTTCACAGCCCTCCGCGGCAGCTTGCCCGCCAGCCATTCCGGTGCCCTGGAGGGAGCATCCTCGGTGGGGTCCCCGATGGTGATGTGGTCGCTGATCATCTCGGCGCGGGCCAGCAGCGTCCGTATGTAGGCCCCGCGCACCTCGTCCGGCGCGCCGAAGCCGGGCTCGTCGGCCAGCCATTCGTCCGGGACCTCGGCGACGATCCCGGTGAGCAGCTCCTCGGTGACACGGGGCGCGAACTCGGTGGCGGCCGCGGCGATGTCCGGGGAGAAACCGGCCAGCACATGGTCGGAGGCGTTGAACGGCTTGACCGCGGCCTTCTCGGCGCTGGGCCAGTTGTGGTGCCAGATCATCGTGGCGCCGTGGTCGATCAGCCACAGTTCGCCGTGCCAGACCAGCATGTTGGGGTTGCGCCAGGACCGGTCGACGTTGTTGATCAGCGCGTCGAACCACACCACGCGGCCCGCCTCGCGGGCGCTCACCTCGAAGGCGAGCGGGTCGAAGCCGAGCGACCCGGGGAGGTAGTCCATTCCGAGATTCAGCCCACCGCTGGCCTTGAGGAGCTCCTGCACCTCCTGATCGGGCTCACCCATCCCGATCACGGGGTCGAGCTGCATCTGCACCAGATCCGGCACCCGCAGACCGAGCCGACGCCCCAGCAGTCCGCAGATGATCTCGGCCACCAGGGTCTTACGGCCCTGGCCCGCGCCGGTGAACTTCATGATGTACGTACCGAGATCGTCGGCCTCGACGATTCCCGGGAGCGAGCCACCCTCCCGCAGGGGTGTCACATAGCGAGTCGCAATGACTTCTGTCAGCATTTTCCCAGGCTATCCGACCCAGTGGCCTAACAATCCATAATTAGCTCCGGACCGGCACAGTCGGGGAATCCGCCACGACCAGCCCTGGGGAGAATCTGGGGAGAATCTGGGGAGTTTCTACCGACACGACGCATCCCCCTTCCCGTCGAGCGGTCCGTCAATGGCGGTACGCCCCTTGCTTCCGGCGTCCGGCATGAAGTGAGCACAGTAACCGAGCGTCACTGCCGGCGAGGAGTGCCCGAGCCACCGCGCCACAGTCACCAATGCCGGCCTTGGCCGGCGCGGGCTTCCATGTGTAGGTGTTCCACGTGTTCACGGCCACGGCGATACCGAAGCCCGTAGTGAGAAGAAGGGAGAACTTCCTTCGGGGTCTGTCCGCCCCCGGCTTCCCCCACGGGAGCTCGACCTCTACTGACGGGAACGCCTTGACACAGCCCTTGAGCTCTTGGGCGACCGAGCGCGGCATGTCGACGGTACGGGTCTTCGCCCCCTTGGGCAGGGCGAAGTACAACCTGCCGCCGATCGCCCGAACTTGGCGTCGACCATGAAGTACGCCTCTCGCATGGTCGATGTCCTCCGGGCGCAGCCCGAATACACGCCCTGACGAAGCCCGCACCCCAGACCAAGATCTCCAATAACACCTGCATTGACTCCTCCGGAGTCACCGCCGCGGGGCACGTTGACAGGGACTGCGGAACTGTTGGGGGCAATGGCTTGAGGTTGCCCATCAGCGCACCCGGCAACGGGTGTGGTGACGCGGGCCCGGAAGCAGTCCACAATTTCATGCGCAGCGACAACTGAACCTGGGATCCGGTGCCGCCCTCTGCCTGTACGCGGGTAGGGGATGGTCTCCAGACGCGTGTACCACTGTCCAGCCATTTCGCGGGGCGCGATGCGACCGGAGTGGACCGCGCGGGGCCATATATGTGGCAGCGGCCCGAGAATGGCCCGGGTCTGGGGTTTCCAGCAGATCACCGAACCACAGTCCGGCAAGAACCCATGCACTTCGACGTCACCTCCCCGACCCGGCCGCAGAGTGGCAACGAGTCGAGGCACTCGGCGGCCGCCGACTGGAGGAATACGCCGACGGCGGGTTCCTGGTGACGGCCGCCCCCGAAGGCAACGAGTTCTGCATCATCCCCGAGGCCCCCGTCGGATGCGACGACGAGGGACGGGCGCACATCGGCGACGCGATACGCACACGGCTGCCCGCACAGCTGGAGAACCTGAACGACCCGGCCCGCGGTATCCAGCGACGGCCCGTTTACGGCCCAGGGCGACTGAGCGGCGTCGCGGGGCGTCGCGGGTGTCAGCCGGTTGCCGCGACCCCGGCTTTGATGATGAGCATGTCGAGAAGCGCGAGCAGGGCACCGCGAGCTTCGTCGCGGGAGCGGGCATCGAGCATACGGATGGGTGTGTTGGGGTCACGCAGATGCAGCGCCGCCCTGATCTCCTCGGCGGTGTAGGGCTGTTCGCCGTGGAAGCAGTTCGCGGCGACCACGAACGGAAGCCCTCGGTTCTCGAAGAAGTCGATGGCCGGGAAACTTCGGTCGAGGCGTCGTGTGTCCACAAGGACGATCGCCCCGAGTGCCCCGTTCAGCAGGTCGTCCCACATGAACCAGAAGCGCTCCTGGCCAGGTGTGCCGAACAGGTAGAGCACGACCTGTGCGTCGGTGAGGGTGATGCGGCCGAAGTCCATCGCGACGGTGGTGACCGCCTTGGACTCGATGCCGTCGAGGTCATCGACGCCGACGCCCGCGCTCGTCAGCCGCTCCTCGGTGCGCAACGGCTCGATCTCGGAGACCGTCTCGACCAGGGTCGTCTTGCCGACCCCGAATCCGCCAGCGATGAGGATCTTGACGGGGGCCGCTTCCTGGGCAGAGGTGTCATATCCGGGCAAGGTTGTCCCTGATTCTCATGAGCAGGTGGACATTGGTGGTCTCGGCCCCTTCAAGGGGCGACCGGTGCTCGATCAGCCCCCGATCCGCGAGTTCGCCGAGAAGAAGCGTCATGGGAGTGAGGCGGATGTGCATGCGCGCCGCGATCTCGGCGACCGCCAGGCCGCCCGGGGGCGAGCACATCGCGAGAATGGCCTGCCACTCACTGGGCAGACCGCCGTGGCCGTCCGCGACGGCCACGGCCGTGATCGTGGTGTCCATGGTGAGGGCGGCGTGTGCAGCCGCCGTACGGCCATCCGTCAGCGCGTACAGCCGCGTTCGGCGGCGGCCTCCCTCTCGCGGCCCGGGCTCGTCCGCCATTACGAGCGCTGCGCCTGGCCGCGCTCAGGCGTGCTCAGCCACTCACCGAGCGCCTGGGCGGTGCGCACGGCTTCACCGCCCAGCTCCCCCAGCCGTGCCTTGCGGGAGGTCACCACGATCAGCGTGCTGCCCTCCCCGCACCCGACGATGCAGAGATAGCTGTCGTCCATCTCGACCAGCTGGCGGATGACCCGGCCGCCGTCGACCTCCCTGGATATCGCCTTCATCGTGGACGCGATACCGGAGGACGCGGCGGCTATGCGCTCCGCCTGGTCCCGTTCCAGCTCGTACGAGCTGAGTTTGATCCCGTCGTTGGACAGGAGTACGGCTCCCTTGATGCCGGCGATCCTGCTCAGGTTGTTGTCCAGGACGCTGTAGATCATGTCGTTCGTTGGCGTCGTCATGGCTGATCCTGTCGGAGTTCTTCTTCCACTGTCTGAGTTCCGTGTTCGTAGTCTGCCCAGGCGTCGGCCACCTCTTCGGGTGTCGCCGCGTCCTGATCGACGGCAGTCTCCGGTGCGTGTGGCGCGCGGAGCCGCTCGGCGATATGAGCCTGCGGGACCCGCTCGGGGAGGGCCGGCTTCGCGTCACCGTCCCGTGTCACGGAGGGAAGCGGCGGCTTACTCTCCACCGCCCGCTCGCGTGAGCGCTCCGGCGTCCTACGGCCGGCCGGCCCGGTCTTCGCGTGCAAGACCACCTCGGGCTTGCGTTCGTTGAGCGTGACCGGTGCCGGGGCGGGCGTCGCTGCCGCACGGGCGGGCGTCGCCGCCGCACGCGGCGCTTCCTTTCCTGCCCGGACCGGTTCGGTCGGCACAAGGAGCTCCTCGGAAAGGATCACCACGGCCGACGTCCCCCCGTATACCGAGCGGCGCAGCGTCACTGTGGCCCCGAGCTGTTCGGCGATGTGGCCGACCACGAAGAGTCCGAGCCGGTGTGCGTTCTCCGCCAGGACGGAGTACGGCGGGGCCGAGTGCAGACGCCCGTTCATCTCCTCGTAGGTCGCGGCGGTCACCCGCGGCCCGCGGTCCTCGATGTCGACCAACAGCCCGTCCGTCACCAGTTCGGCACGGACGACCACCTTCGACTGCGGCGGGGAGAACCGGGTGGCATTGTCGAGGAGTTCTGCCAAGAGGTGGCTGATCTCGCTGATCACCCGCGGTGCCACGCTGATCTCGTCCAGGGCCTGGCGCTCGATCCGCCGGAAGTCCTCGACTTCCGCGGCGGCTTCGCGCAGCAGGTCGGCGATGCGCATGGGCTCGGTGTGCGGATCGGGGATCTCCCCACCTGCCAGGATGAGCAGGTTCTCGACCTGCCGCCGCATACCTACCGTCAACTGGTCGGATCGCATCAACCCGGCGAGAAGCTCCTCGTTGTGACCGAAGGCGTCCTGCAGTTCGTCGGTGAGGGTCAACTGCCGGCTGACCAGGTTTCCGGTGCGCGAGGCGATGCCCGCGGCGAACATACCGAAGCCCTGACGCTCGGCCGCGAGCTGCGCATGCCCATCGACGGATACGGAGACGACCCGGGCGAACGCGTCGCTGATACGTCCGACCTCGTCCTGGTCCCCGCTCATCGCAGGCAGCGCATCGTCGTCGACGGTCTGCCCCCGCTGGAGCCGGGCCACGACATCCGGCAGCGTGTCCTCAGCAATGGCCACCGTGCGTTGGTGCAGACCGCGCAGGCGGCGGAGCACGGAGCGCGTGGTGAGCACGATGACGGCCGCGACGGCAAGGAGGGCTGCGCCGTTTCCGACGATCAGCCAGATGACCTCGGTCTCCAGCTGCGTGGCCTTGGCGTCGGCGTGCACGAGTACTGTCCGCGCCTGTTTCGCGTCGAGCGCGGCAAGGCGCCCCGCGAACTTGTCATACGCGCCCCGCCAGGCGTCGGCCACCATGGGGAGCTTGATGCCGGACGCCGTGTTCTGGTGGTCGGAGATGACCGCGTCCTCGATGCGGACCTTCGTCTTCCAGCCGTCCGAGGCGAAGACCTGGTCGTAGTCCGCTCTGTCCTCGGCCGTCAGATACGGCGCGACCCACTCGTCGTACTGGTACCGCTGGGTTCCGACGGAGTTGACGAATTCGGCGAACCCGGAGGAGCTCAGGCGCCTGGACGGCCCAGCCATGGCGTGGATGGTGGTCTCGCGCGCCACCATCTCGGACACCGTGAACATCGTGACGACCACGCCGCTCTCCTGGATGAGCTCGGCGTCTTCCGCATGGCTGAACTGGTTCTGGTACACCCGGATGATGCGGTCGACGAGGTCGGAGTAGTAGCCGGTCGTCCGCTCCACGCCTCCTCTGCGGGAGTCCGCCCGCTCACGGAAGGTGGCCAGATCCGCGAGGCTGTGCTTCAGCTCCGCGACGTAACGTTCGTCCTCGCGCCCGTTCGCCGCCAGGGCTCCGTCCGCCGACCGGCGGAACTCGTCCGCGGCCCGGTCCGTGGCCGTGCGCCGCTCGCGTAGTTCGTTCTTGGCCACGGAGCCGCCCGCCCACCGTGTGGCGGTCATCGTCCGCTCAGCCTGCACTTTGACCATCAGCTTGGTCAGCGGTACGTCGATCCGCTCACCAACTGCCACATCGGCGTGCAGGTTCTCCGACTGGTGCACCAGCCGCTGTGCGGTCATGACCACTTGGGCACTCATCGCCAGAATAGGGACGATTGCCAGCCAAATGAGCAGCGTACGCAGGCGCAGGGTACGCCGCCGACGAGTCGTCGACTGCCCTCGTGCGCCTTCGGGTTCTATGGGTGACATCAGTCCTCGGAGAGCGGGGAAACACTGGGGACGGTCCAACAGCCGAGACCAGACGCAGCCCTAGGTTCAGGACTGGGGGAAGCCCGGTTCGGCTTTGACGCGATGTGGGGGGTGTCGATCATAACCAGCCACACCGAAGAAACGGAGAGATGACTTCCGTTGAAGGTATGTGGTATTGGCGACGGATCCGTTGGCGTTTAGCTGCCAGCCATGGGTAGCGGCCTGTGCCGCGCCAGCGGCACGAGCACACCCCGCGCTTCCGCCACCGGCTGCCGGCTGAGCTTGCCATTGAATCCGGACCGCACCAGCCGCTGAATCCGCCGCGATCGGCCTGGCTCCCGAGCCGGAGGTGTCCGGTCCACGGGTGGTCGGCGTCGACGAGTACGCCACCCGCAAGGGCCGCCAGTTGAAGGTGAGCCGGCGCGCCTTGTGACGCTCCGTTGCCAACCCGCAGAAGTTGCGTCAGAACCTTCTCGGGCTCTGGTCCACTTCGTGTGGTCGCGTACACAGGGTGACTGTTGATCTTCGCCCAATGGTGGTCTCAGTGGTCGTAGGCGGTCGGTGCGCGCATGACTGGCCGGCCACGCATGAAGCCGGCTCCCTCATCAGGCCCCTTGGAATCGAGCATCTAGGTTGGCGAGGTGACTGATGAGCAGGAGCGGGTGCAGCCGTCGGGAGTGTGGGCCACGGCGGTGGGGGTGGCCAGGGTGCGGGCACTGGAGACCGAGCGGGAGAACGCGCTGTTCCACGACCCACTGGCACAGGCCTTCGCCACCGCCGGCGGCCTGTGGCCCTCCTCGCCGCCGCCCGATGACGAGGCCGCGCGACGCCGCCGGCTGGCCGTGTCGTTCTCCATCGTCATCAGGACGAAGTTCCTCGACGACCTGTTGCAGCAGGCCTCCGCGTCCGGGGTCCGGCAGGTCGTGCTGCTCGGCGCCGGCATGGACAGCCGGGCCTTCCGGATGGACTGGCCCGAGGGCACCCGGCTGTTCGAGGTCGACACCGCCGCGCCACTGGACTTCAAGGCGGCGGTGTTGCGCCAGGAGCGGGCCGTCGCACGCTGCGAGCGGATCACCGTCACGGTGGATCTGCGTGAGGACTGGCCAGGCGCACTGGCCGCCGCAGGGCACGACCCGGCCGTGCCGACCGCGTGGATCGCCGAAGGACTACTGATCTATCTGCCCGAGGACGCGGTGGAGCTCCTGTTGGCCCGGATCAGCGCGCAGTCGGCGGCGGGCAGTCGGATGGGGCTGACATTGGGCTCGCGCGGCGTGATCGAGCGCTTCGGCGGGGACGCCGCGCCGGGATCGGCGGCGTCCATGTGGGTCTCGGAGATGCCCGACGACCCGGTGGGCTGGCTGGTCGGGCACGGCTGGGAGGCCGACAGCCACACCCTGCGCGAGCGCGCTGCCGCCTACGGCCGCCCGATCAGCACCCCTCCTCAGCGCGAGGAGCGGCCCGGCGGACTGATCTCGGCGGTCCGCCGGTAGAGCGCCTCCCGGTTCCCTGGATGATCGATTCCAACGGGGCCTGATGAGTGGAACCAGGTTCATGTGCGGCCGGCCAGTCTTGCGCGCCTTGACGGCCTGTCCGGGGTGCGGGTGCCGGCCGGGGCGAATACAGGGCTCCTCCCTGCGATCCCCAGGTAGCCCCCGACCGAACAGCCGCTGAAGCGACACGAGGGCGTACAGCTTCTCGGGTTCGAGTGCACCCACCAAGCGGCTGCTGGAAGGTCACTGTGATGTCCGGACAATGCGCATATCGCCGGTTTCGCTTCCTTTACCGAACACCTCGGTGGCATGGGCTCCGCGGCATCCAGCCCTGACGGAAAAGCGCTAGCCGGCAGCTACTGCGAGCGGGGAATGGGAATCACCTTGCGACCCGTCAGATAACGGGAGTTGACGCACTCGTTGATTTCCCCCGCATACGGACGGAAAATCCCTTGCCGTGGGCTGCGCAGGACTCGGTGCGACTCAATATTCAGGCGTCAACTTCATCCCCTGGGCGAGGCGGAGAAGGAACTGCGCAGGCGCATCGCCCTCCTCCCACCTGGCCCGAGCCCGTGCGGGATGTCCGTCAGTGGCAGAGGAGGACGATGAGACCGCTGCAGTCGTCATCATCGTGGTCGTGACCGTGACCCCACCCGCCGTCGAGTCCCAAGCCGTCGCCGTGGCCACCGGTTGGGCTCGACTGGGTAGTTGCGGCGTTTGTGGCGAGGTGACGGCCGGGCGTCGCAGCCACGGCGGATGCGGCCGTCGCCGCCCCTGCCGCAAGAGCGAGGCCCAGGGCAGCACTGACCGCGAATATTCGCGAAACGGTCTTCTTCGGGTGATTCACCTGTGCAGTGTCCATGCCAGCACCATGCACGCCCCTGCAGTCGATCTCTCCCCGAGCGCAGCTGATCGGGTGAGTCACGCGGAATCCCACGATTCTGGCTCTGAAAAACCTGGTTCGCTTTCCTCTCGCGGCCTTAAGAGCTGACCGCAGCTCGATAAGCCTGAAATGGTACGGTGCGCCGCCGCCGTGCATTCTCAAATCTTCCTGCTCCGCCACCACGGCGGCGCTCGGCCACGGCCGAGGAGTGTCTGGGCCACAACCGTCGGAGAACGGACGGTGCTGGACGCGGAGGGGACATCGGCGATGCCGCCCACCGAGACGGGACCAGCCAGGGATCTCACCGGTGAGTCTCGTCGGCCCCAGCCTCATCCCGCGGGCGGACGACGCCACCCGCACCCTGCCCCTGCCCCGCACCTCGCTGATCACTTCCGGATAGGGGATCGGCGGTCAGAACATGCAGGGCACGCCGAAGTACCGTCAACTGCTGCTCCTGGAGACCGAGTAACCGACGAAGCCGGCCGACCTCTGCCTTCGCCCACTCACTCACAGAGTTGACATTCCTCGACCAACTGCCCCTCCAGCCCTCAGACATCCCGACTGTCGGACCCCGCCTCCGGGTCAGCCTCGATTCGCCTCGCGGGAACTGCCGACCGGGACAACTGCAGCCCGGCCGCGCGCAAGTCGTCCTCCGGAATCAGCCGGCCGAGCACACCATCCCCCAGCCATCCCAGCAGTCCGCTACGCACCCCGGTCGGACCGGCTGCCGACCCCGGAGGACAGCCGCGACCTTTGACCGAGCAGGGGCTGGTCGTCCCTGCCTCCAGGGCCGGGCAGCAGACGTGCTCGGGCATGGACGGCGACGGCATCGACGGCTTTCTTGGACGCTGCGGACGCCGCGCAGCAGCATCTCGATGCGCGGGAATGATGCGCGTACGCGCATCACCCAGTCCGTGATGCGGACCTACCCCGACCCTCGCCGGCACCTGGCCCTCGCCAGCACCTGGCCTGACGGTCAGACAGCGCGCAGTCGGGGGGCGTCAGGCTGCTCCGGCTCGACCTCCGCAACGACCGTGAGGGGAACGGGGACCTCGACGTCGGCGGTCTCCTCCGCCCGGCGGCTCAGCTTCGACTTGAGGCTGATCAGCCCGCTCTTGACGTGCGGCGCGGCCTTCACCGCAGCGACCCCCACCACAACGCCCACGCCGAGGATCCCCAGGACCGCCTTGTTCCCGGAGAACAGCACGGCGTGCGTGACGAGCGTGTTGTCGTCATCCCGCGCCAGCGGGCTCGTTCCGCCCGGAGTGCTCGACTTCGAGAGGTGCGTGTCGGAGGGACGCTGCACCAGGTTGAGTTCCCAAGTCGAGTCGTCCCAGTTGAAATCCATGACGCAACTGTAGAGGCGACCAAGTCGCCGCGGCCCGGAATGCAATGTTCTCCGCCTTGGTCAGCGGACGGAGACCCGGACGGTGTCTTACTCGAGCCCAAGCAGATGGAGACAACCGCAGTCGCGAACTCTGTGACCAGCGAGTATTTCTCTTCAAGATCCACTAATGGCGGCTTCCTTCCGTACCGCGACGGCACGTCGGTCGGCCTGCCCAAGGGCGCAGCCAGCCAGAGCTGGACCATCACATCCTGGAAGCGCTTGCCAGCACCCGGGCGGCTGAGTGCCTGTCGGACGCGGCACCGTACTGCTCCCCAGCCCCACCGGATCGTCGGTATACCTCATGCAGCTCACCACGGCCGCCCTGGCACATGTTGCCGAGTACCGGGAGATTTTGCTGGCCATGGCCCACACCGTTACGTTCGATTCCCCAGACGGGCCGAGTCCCGTCGAGGATCCGGCCGCCATCCGGCGACGAGAAGCCGAGGAACACACGCGGAAGGCATCCGGATGAGCCTGAATCGCTTGCCGGCCGACGGCCCGCAGATACCGACGATTCCGGGGAATGCCCTGGACGATCCGCGGATGCAGGAGATCTGCCGATCCCTGCGCATACGGGTGTGGACACGCCTGGTGCCGGCGATCCTGATCGCCGCCGCCGTCGGCGTACTCGCCGCCATCGGCTCCCGCCCGGCTCAAATTGCCGCCATTGTCGTGGCAATCGCCGGTTTCGTGATGATGCAGATCGCCATCAGCAATGCCTTGTGGCTGCGGCGCACCGAACGCGTTCTCCGGGTCTACCCCTGGGAGCAGCGCCCCGGAGTCAAACGCCTCGATACCAACGAGCGACGGCCCCGCAGCCCCCATGTCGTCAAGGTCTTCCGGGGCTCCGGCGGTTGGTCCGCGGAGATGGTCATGAGCCCGGTCCTCAGCCACCGCACGTGGGAGGCGGACATGTCCGAGGCCATCTGGTTCGCGGGCGACGAACGCTTCGGCGGAGTGGTCGCCATTCCCGGTGGCCGGGCCCCGATGTTCACCAAGCCCCGGCAATGGGACCAGCTGGAAGCCCGCAGGGCAAAAGCCGGCGCCGATGAGGTGGGCCGCGCCCGGCGAGCCGGGCTCGACGGGAAGAAGTGGTAGGAGGCTTTATCGGCCCACCGCTCGATATCGCGCTCGCGCCTGCGGGCCACGCCGGATACGTGCCTGGGCGGCTCGCACCCCAGGGTGCGCCATCTGTACAGCCTCCGGGACTTCCAGTGCGCGCCCCCTTGCGTGCGGCTTCAACCGCCTCACCGGCGCCGAGTGGTGGGACGACCAGGTCTTCACCGACTACGGCCCAAGCCCTGAACGGGTAGAGGACCTGCGCGCCTGGCCCCTGGCCTGGGCCGGCCACCTCGCCACCCGCCTCCACGCCGGGGAAGACCCGGACGACAACTGACCTCGCTGCGCCCCATGGCTCGATACCCAAGAAGGTCGGCATGACGTGAGTGCGGGGCTCGTCGCGGCCCTGCCGCCGGAAGCCACGATTCGAGTGCGCATTTCTCACACGCTTCGTGCATGAGCGATGAGTTTGGGCGGCGGATCGGGTCTGCCCTGACATGACTCGTATCATCGCGGACATCTCGATCTCTCTCGACGGCTTCGTGACCGGGCCCGACCCCGGTCCGGACAACGGTCTGGGCACCGGCGGCGAGGCCCTGCACACCTGGGCGTTCTCCGACGACCCCGACGACCGCCGGTACCTGCGCGAGGGGACCGCCCGCTCGGGTGCCGTCGTCCTCGGCCGCCACCTCTTCGACCTGGTCGACGGGCCGAACGGCTGGGACGACACGACCGGCTACGGCGCCGGCGAGGTCGGCAGGCCCGCGTTCGTCGTCGTGACGAGCTCACCGCCGGAGTCGGTGCGGCTCACCGACCTCGACTGGACGTTCGTCACCACCGGACTGCCCGACGCCCTCACCGCCGCGCGCGAGCGCGCCGAGGCGGCGTCGTCGCACAGCGGCAAGGACCTCGACGTCGTCCTCATGGGCGGCGGCGCCACGATCGGCTCGGCACTCGACGCCGGACTGGTCGACGCGCTGACGCTGCACCTCGCGCCCATCGTGCTGGGCGCCGGGACACCACTGTTCACCGGCGGAGCACCGCACACGCTGGTGCAACGGAACGTAACCTCGACATCGACCGCGACGCACCTGACCTACGACGTCTTCCGGTGATCCGATGACCACTGTCAACGCCAATGCGATCGCCTTGGGCATCGAGTCGTTCGGTGACGACGACGCGCCACTCGTCCTGCTCACGGGCGGGACGACGATGCTCTCCTGGCCCGACGCGCTGTGTGAGCGCCTCGCCGCCGGCGGGCGCCGTGTGGTGCGCTACGACCTCCGCGATAGTGGGGATTCGACGACGACGGATCCGGAGGCGCCCGCCTACACCCTGCGCGGCCTCGCCGCCGACGCGGCGGCCCTTGCCGAAGCGCTCGGCGGGGGGCCTGCGCACCTCGCGGGGATCGGCGTCGGCGGGATGGTCGCCCAGACGGCCGTGCTCGACCATCCGGGCGCGTTCTCGGCGCTCACCCTGGTCGGCACCCGCGCGGTTGCCCCTGGCACGCCCGACGATGACCTCCCCGACCATGACCGGGCGACGATGAGCCGGCTGTTCGCGCGTCCGATGCCCGACTGGACCGACCGCGAGGCGGTTGCGGAGTTCGCCGCCGCCGGCGCGGAGATTCTCGGTGACGACCCCGTCGCCGCGCGCACAATCGCTGCGCGCATCTGGGACCGCACCCCCGGCACCGCACCCCCGGTACAGATGGCCAACCAGATGGGCATGGTGTTCTCCAGGCTCGACTGCACACCCCGCTGGCGCGAGCGCCTGCCCGAGATCGAGGTGCCCACGCTCGTCGTCCACGGCCGCCACGACCGGTTCTTCCCCGTCGGCAACGGCGAGGCGCTCGCGCGCGAGATCCCCGGGGCACGGCTGCTCGTCCTCAAGGAGGCCGCCACTGCGCTCCCCGATGCGGCGATCGGCGAGGTCACCGAGGCGATGCTCACGCTCGGACAGAGGGCGGCGGGTGCCGCGCGGATCGGGCCTCCACTCAGCAGTGGACATCGGAGGCTCGATCCGGCCGCGCGCCCGCGATCGGCACGATGACAACCCGAGGTGGTACTGGATGGTTCGCTCGATCCATGTCCGGTAAACCCACGGCTATCACACTCCGGCAGAGGTCTACGCTGACCTTCTGAACAGCGGTGCTGCGCTGACCGCTTGAGCTCGCCCTCGTTTGCCGACTCCTTCAGCCAAGACGCTCGGGGGCTTTGGCGGACGGCCGCGGTGGGAACGGCCGGTGGCGCGACTGGCGATCAAATGGGTCGCCAGTGAGATGCTTGATCTCATGACGACGTCGGTGTCCGGTGACTTCGAGCTGACCATGGACGAGTTGCGAGTCGTGGCACGCTACGTAGCAGAGACCGCACAGGAAGTCCTCCCTGTGTTCGAGGACGCCCACCCCAGTGATCCTCGTCCTCGCGCAGCCCTTGATGCCGCACGGGAGTTCATCAAGGGTGCGAGAAGGACCAAACTGCAGCGTGTCGCCTCCTTGGACGCACACCGAGCAGCGAAGGATGCTCCCACCGAAGCCTCACGTCTGGCTGCGCGCGCTGCCGGCGATGCCGCAGCTGCCGCGTACCTCCACCCGATCGCGAAAGCTCACCAGGTGGGCCACATCCTGCGCGCCGCTGCAAGTGCAGCGCGCATAGCGGAAATCAACGCAGGCGACGATCCCGAAGTCGCGAACAGGATGATCGAGCAGGCTCGGCAGCGCGCCACACCGGTCTTGATCGATGTTCTCCATCGGTATCCCCTCGCGCCGGCTGGCAAGAACCGCGTTGCGCAACTGATGACCGCCTTGGACGCGTCCCTGCGCACGTCCCGCTGAGGGGCCCCTCCTGCACACAACGACAGCCGGCGTCCTCTCCGGACCGCATTGCGGCAAGGTGCGGGTGTCACCCGCGATGACCAACTTGAAGTCGCAGCTCAAAGGGCTGGTGTGACCAGCGCTCGGGGTGCTCACGCTGGTCGTGGGCGGCTGTCTGCGGAGTAGATCGTCCGACCCAACGGCCGACGCAACGGCCGTTTCGCTGCTTCCGGGTCAGGGGCGGTGCCTGATGATTCGGTTCAGGTCTGCGACGAAACGTCCTGGTGGACCGGGAAGTCGGCGGCCGCGCTCAGGCACGGCGGGCCCGCCAGAGCCATACTGCCGTGCCGACCATCAGGGCGAGGCTTCCCAGGTTGCCCAGGAGGGCCGGGACTTCGCCCGCCGCCCAGCCGCTGATCAGGTTCCAGGTGACGATGACGATGGTCGGCACGATGACGGTGAGCAGCACGCCGGTGGTCTTCTGGACGGCGGTCCAGTGCACTGAGGTGCAGAGAAGTACCGCACCGGTGACGCGGAACAGGAAGCCGAACACCGCTCCGGGGTCGAACGCCGCCTCGGGGCCGATGGAGAAGATCATCGTGAACGGCAGCGAGAGGGTGAGCATCAGGAGCGGGATCAGGGGGTGCACCTTGCCGCGCCGGGCAGGTGCGTCCACGTCGCCCCGGGCCGGGGTGCCGGTGGTCCCGTTCCCCGCCTCGGCCAGTGCCGTCGCCGCGATCGTGCGCGGGTCCCCCAGCTCCGCGAGTATCTCGCCGATCGCGGCGTCGGGGCGCTCGGTGCGCGTCACCTCGATGTGTTCGGCGAGGTCGGCGAGGAGTTCCTGGCGACGGTCGGCGGGGAGTGCGGAGCTCTCGCGTTCGACGGCGGAGAGGTAGTCGCGTACGGGGTCGGTAGAGGTCTTCATGTGAGGTCTCCGGTGGAGGGGGGCGGGGTGGTCAGGAAGGCGTCGACGGCGTTGCGGAAGCCGGGCCAGACGCGGGTGAACTCGTCGAGCGCGGCGCGGCCGCTGTCGGTGAGCGCGTAGTAGCGACGGGGTGGTCCAGAGGCGGACTCCTGCCAGGTGGTGGTGACCAGGTCGTCGCGGCGGAGCCGGGAGAGCAGCGGGTAGACCGTGCCCTGGCTGGTGGCCAGGGCGCCGGAGTCCTCCAGGGCGTGGAGGAGTTCCACGCCGTAGCGGGGGCGGTCCCGCATCAGGGCGAGTACGCAGTACTCCAGGACGCCCTTGCGCAGTTGGGCGGCTGCCCGTGCCTGCTTGGTCGAATCACCTGGTTCCATGCGATGCAAGATACCTGGTCGGGCAAGTGGAGAGGAAGAGGGCCCCTTCCGGAGCGTCGTCAGCGGTTTGATTTAGAGGTTCGTCGAGGTTCGTCAGGGCGAGCAGGGCACGCACGGGCGTCGGGGCCAACAGCGACACGACGGCGATCAGACAGGCGGCGGTGGCCCACCGCCACAGGGCGCCCCGCCGCTTCGGACGGATCGCCGGACGCGAGGGGGGCGAGGACGGGGACGGGGACGGGGACTGAGCATGTGCGGGGGCGGTGTGGGGGGCCGTGTGGGGCAGCGGCACTTGCGGGGTGGCCAAGGCCCACATGATCGGCATCCCGGTCGGAGTGCATACCAGGTAGAGGCGCAGGCCCCAGAAGAAAACGGGAGTGGGACGCGCAGTAGCCGTAGCTGGCCCAGCCCGCCATGTTCGAACGCTGGACGGTCGGGCGCGACATGCCGCACGGCGCCGGGGTGGAATCGGCGAACCATACCGTGTCGGTCCAGAAGCCACTGTCCATGACGAGCTCTCGGATCATGCGCTTGAGCAGCGGCTGCGGCAGCGGCAGCGGCAGCGGCAGCGGCAGCGGCAGCGGCAGCGGCAGCGACAGCCTTCAACCGCTCGTGTATCCGGGCCGTTGGGGCAGGTACGGGAACATCTCGGTCAGGTGCTTGTTCGCGTAGCGCAGCCACCGGGCCTCCGAGTGGTACCCGAGCAGGGCCTGAGCCACAGGAAGACAGACGAGTTCGGAGTCACTTGGCAGCGGGGTCTACCGAGGCACCGGGTTCCCCCAGTTCGTCGTCGATCTTCACGTAAAGTGCGGTCAGGAGGGTGTTCAGGTCTGTCGTCACACACGGATCTTGGACGCCCTCTGCCCGTTCCGGAGGCCGAACCGCAGAGCCACGCGTCGTTGCGCTCGGTGGGACTGCGTAGCCATTGCAGAATCGAGGTCGGCACCCAGGTGGAGGCCGCAGTGGAGTGCCCTGCCATGTCGCGCGGTGCGCGTCTGACCGCCCATAGTGCTGTCTCCACATCCCTGGCCTTGTGCAGCGATCACGCGCTGCGCGAGCTCGTGGACACGGCCGTGCCGATCGGATCCGGTATCGGCGGGAAGTCGGCCCTGATGGAGGTCGCCGGAACCCCGGTCTTCGTGAAGCGGGTGCCCCTCACCGACTTGGAGAGGCAACCTGAGCACGTCCGGTCCACGGCGAATCTGTTCGAGCTGCCCGTCTTCTGCCAGTACGGCATCGGTACCGTCGGCGGGCCGGGCTTCGGGGCCTGGAGAGAACTCGCCGTGCACACCATGACGACGAACTGGGTGCTCGCGGCGGAATACGAGGGCTTCCCCCTGATGTACCACTGGAGGGTGCTGCCCGACTCGACACCCCTGCCCGCGGAACTGGCCGACGTCGAACGGGCTGTTGCCTACTGGGGCGGCGGATCGCAGGTGCGCCGACGGATCGAGGCTCTCCAGCAGTCCTCGGCGAGCGTCGCGCTGTTCCTGGAGTACATCCCGCAGAACCTGCACCAGTGGCTGGGCACTCAGATCGAAGCAGGTGCCGAGGCCGCGGACCGGGCCTGCGCCATGGTGGAGAAGAACCTGGAAGCTGGAACCTTGTTCATGAACGCGCGGGGGCTCCTGCACTTCGACGCGCACTTCGAGAACATCCTTACCGACGGCCGGCGCCTCTACTTCGCGGACTACGGCCTCGCGATCTCCTCCCGCTTCGACCTGTCACAGGACGAGGCCGACTTCTTCGACCGGCATCAGCCCTACGACCGCTGTTACACCGCCACGTATCTGGTGAACTGGCTGGTCACCGCTCTGTACGGGTACCAGAGGGCGGACCGGGACGGCCGCTACGCCCTGGTACGCGCCTACGCAGAGGGCAAGCGCCCCACAGGAATCCCAGAGGAGGCGGCAGCGATCATCGCCCGGCACGCGCCACTCGCCGCCGTGATATCGGACTTCAACCGCAAGCTCCAGCGCCGGAGCAGGCAGACCCCGTACCCGCTGGAGGAGATCCGCCGGCTTGGCGGGATGTACAGCTCCTCCATTTGCTGACGGACGTCTGGAGGCCGGCACTCGACATGGATCAGTCACCCTACGTCGGCCGCCAGCAGCACCCGGGGCAGGAGCCACCCTCCCCCGTGGTGCCTCCCACAGGGGCGTGAGTGGGACCGGTCCGTGGTGCCGCCCACAGGCCGATGTGGTGAGCGCGTCCCGCACCACGGAACCGGGTGCCTCCCGGCCTGCTCGGCCGAGCCCGGTACGTGAGTACCGCGCATCTCAGTTGTGGCCGAACCTCCGCTGCTGCCTGTGTGCGACGTGCTTCGACATCGGCTGCTCCGACTCGTGCGGGGCCGCTGGCTTCGCCTGGGCCTTCGACTCCACGTCGGCGCTGCGTTCGTGTCCGCCGGTGCGGGCGCCGCGGTTCTGCCGGCTCTGTTTCTTGCCCACGATCGTGCCTCCTGGCGCGTCTCGAACGGGGGACGCTTCCAGACTTGCACGGCGGCCCCAAGAGCGCATGTGGCCGGCTCTCCCCTTGGGTCGGGCCGCCGCGCGGCGCGGGTCGAGGGTGCGGGCGCTCAGGAGGCTGCCAGCGCCGGGTACGACGGTGGGCAGCCGCAGTTCACCGAGGATGCGGCCGCCGGGCCGAGGCGGGTGGCGGGCCGAGGCGGGTGGCGGCCGGACGCAAGGACCTGCGCGTCACGGACCGACACCACCTCCCTCGCTGCGCTGCGCTGCGAAAAATCTCCCGCGCACGACACCGAGGCCGGCCCTCGCCGCTGAATACCCGCAGATCAGAACCGCCTCTCAGCGGGTACGACGGATCATTACCGTGAGGCGGATCGTTACCGTGAGGCGGGGCGTAGCCGGGGAAGGCTGGTTGTGCCCGATGTACTGGTACCCCCACATCCGGTGGAGCGCGTGGACCTCCCCGTCTCCCGCCGCTTCGTTGACCTGACCATGAGAGTCACGTACAGCTCTTCACGGTCGGCGAGGAGTGCGTCGTGCCTGCGCCGTGCATACGCCGTGCATACGCCGTGCGGTTCCGGCACCCCGCCATCCGGGCCGGACACCGATCTTCTTCAAGACCACGGCCGGACTCACCGTGTACTCCTCGCTCGGTGTACGGGCCGGTGCACTGCCAGTAGCGGCCGCCCTGCGCGCCCGCCGGCAGCGCGCCAACCGATCCCATTGCTCGTCACAGACGCCATCGCCCGTCACCCTCTCTGCAGGTCGTGCTGCTACCGCCACAAGAGAGCCCCACCATCGCAGCGGATGGGGAAGTTGGCGCCGAGTGGGGACCTGGACCGCCGATCGTCGGCTGTGCTCCGCTCGCGCCAGGACCCACTTCGCTCCCGCACTTCGGCCACGACACCAACGTTCACTCCTGACGTAGGTGCGCGTGCGCTGTCCACGCATGGGCTGACCCCGTAGCGAAGAGGAGGCAGGCAGTCGCCCGAACAGAGCGGAGAGCAGGAACGGGCAGAACAGACTCCGCATCGGCACCCGGCGAAGGGCATACCGACCCTGTACTTCCGGGGAGTTGTGCGTCGAGATGGCCCCAGAACGCCCGGCCCGACTCGTCGGCCGCTGCCGTCACAGGCTCAGCAGCAGGTCCCGGACCGCTGCAGGCTGGGACAGGAACGGGTGGTGGCCTGCGTCGAGCTCGACGACGCTGCCGGCCCGGCGGGCGAACTCACGCTGGAGCCGGGGCGGTGTGCCCCGGTCCTGAGCGCAGACGAGGTACGTCGAGGGCAACTGCTGCCATGCGGCCGCCCCAACCGGCTGCCCGGTCACCTGCACGCTCTGCCGGGCGAGGTGGTCCGCCGCCTGCGCCTGGACCTCGGGGTCGCAGTCCTGCAGGAAGGTATCCACGAGCAGCTCGGGGCGGACCCCGAACGTGCCGGCGTCAGGGTCGACGTCGAGGAACGGGGCGGGGCTGCCGTCCCCGAACTCCGACAGGCTCTGCCCGACCTCAGGCAGGTAGCTGGAGACCAGCAGCAGATGGCGCACCGACCCGATTCCCGCAGCGGCTTCCGCGGTGACAACACCGCCGTAGCTGTGGGCGACCACGACGGTCGGCTCGTCGCCGGCCTGCAGCACCTGCCGCACCACGGTGACATCCTCGGGCAACCCCGGACCGCCGACACCGCCGGGCAGGCCCGCCTCGCCGCAGCTCGGTAGCGCCGGGGCCACGCTCGGCACCCCCCGCTCCTGCAGCAGCTCGGCGGTGCGGTGCCACCACCACGACCCGTTCCGCACGCACGCCCCGTGCACGAACACGACTCTCATCGCCACCTCCACGTCGGCCTCCCCGGCCTCTGCCACCTGCCACCTGCCACCCGCCACCCGCCACCTGCCACCTGCCACCTGCCACCTGCCACCTATGCTCACCGAACTCGCGGCGACCCGCCCGCGTCGGCCGGGGCGAATGCGCTATTCCTGCTGCTGCTCAGCGGCTCAAGATCACCCCATGGCCCGTTGTGGTCCCACCTCGGCGATATCCCGGGCACGCAGGTGACGCGAGGTGCCGTTCGCGCGAGATGACGCGGCCTGGCACGGATCGGTGGCGTGTGAGCACGCACCCGTGCCGGTCGCATGCTGGTGCTGCGCCGATACCTCGGCGCAGCACCAGCACCAGCACCAGCACCAGCACCAGCACCAGCACCAGCACCAGCACGTGCTAACGCGGCATGCGCGTGAAGCAGACACGAAGTCCGCAACGAGGCCCTACGGGGTGAGCGGGGCGGTGCAGCGGGCGCGTGGTCACAGGTCGTTGACGACGAGGTAGCCGTCGAGGCGTCGGACGTGGCCGCTGTCCGGGTCCGGCGGGAGTGCATGGCCGAGGTTGTCCGCGCGGACTTCGCCGATCCACTGGTCGTGCTGGTACTCGTGGTTGATGAGCGTGGTGAGCAAGTGGGTGGCGACGATGGTGAGTTGCTCCGGGGCCGTGACCTGCCCGGATGCGATGGTGCGCAGGCGGGCGTGGACGCGCTCGGCGACAGTGTCACGGAACGCGGAGAGCCGGTCGATGGTGGGCAGGGCCCCGCGGAACTTCTCCGGGTTCGCCGAGTCCATCAGCGCATCGAGCTCCGGGTCCGGGCTGGGCTCGGCCGCGGTCAGATTGCGGACCATGAAGTGGGCGACGTGGGCCTGGTGACCCAGGTGCCAGCCGATGGCACTGGAGTTCTCGTGCGGGCGCCAGGTCACCTCGTCGGGGGTGAGGTCCTTCCACAGGTCGTCGGTGTAGGCGCGAGCGCGGTCGTACTCGCGCAGCAGGGCGTCGATCCGGTGCATGCGGTCACCTTCCTCGGATGCGGTAGGGCAGGAATCACTGGGCGGGCACAGTGCTGTCGGGGGAGGTCGACAGGACCGTGTGCGCGGCCCGCGCCGCGGCGGCGAGGGCACCCTCCATGTGCCCGCGTAGTCGGGGGCGGACTCGGTCAGCACTGCCACAGGAACTTCGCGCGGCCACACGGTTCGCAGGCGAACGCATAGGCGCCGCCGCAGCCGCCGAAGTTCATGGCGGTGCTGTGGTCCGGCCCTTCCTCAAGCTGGACGATCAGCGGCATAGGAGTGGTGCACGAGGCGCAGGACGGGGTCTCATCGCCCTGAATCCAGGCGGGGCTGCCCCCGAGCTGGCCGAGCACGGATGATGCGGGGCGGTCGTTTCCCGCTGCCCACTCCCCGCCGGCCTGGTCGTAGTCGGGCTCGTCCACATGCACCAAGCCGACCGCCCGAACGGAACCGAGCAGAAGCAGTGCCTCATCGGCACCGCCTTCGGGTAGGGGCAGTGGCTCAAGGCCATCCGTCGGGAAGAGCAATGCCTGATTCCCGCCGGAGTCCGGCTCCCAATCCGCGCACATACCCAGGTCGTTCTGGCACGCGAACAAGACGAGGACTCCCCGGTCCTCCATCCCCTTCCCGAGGTCATCCAGGACCACCTGGGCGAGGAACTGCATCGGTCCATCGCACGAAGTACAGCAAGGCCACGGAGTGCCGGCCGGCGCCAGAGGCACTCCACCGGTCCGGGTCACCTGAGCAGTCGGCGCAACTGGGCCTGCATCGATCAAGAGAGTTGTCACGGCCAGGACTCTAGGACTTGTTCCGGTATCGCGACGGCCGGCGCTCCTTGCCCTCGGCGTGCCGGACGCGGGGCGTCTCCCTGTGACGCGTCGTCGGTCCGGGCGCGGCCGTCCGGCAGCCGAGATCGTGGCCCTGCTGCCCTGGTGCGGGGGTGACTCGGGGCTCGCCCGTCCCCCTTCTGATTCTGACCGCTGATGCGGTCTCGCGACGAGGAGGCCACCGTTGCCCGTGGTCGTCCCCTCCCCCGTCGGCGCCGCTGCTGCGGGCTATCGGTCGACTCGGCGCCGGCCCGCAGCGGCATCTGGCGCCCAACCACCGGACAGCCCGCAGCAGTCAGGCCGTCGGGGCGGTCTCAGTCGGTGTAGACCTCGGCCCGGTCCACGCTCACGAAGGATGCGGTGGACGGTGCGCTGTGTTTCCCGGTGACCCGAACGCGCAGAGTGTGCCTGCCGGAGGGCATTCGCGGGCTGAGGTACTGGAGCGTCTCGCCCGTCCGGGGCGACCCGTAGAAGTCGACGCGCTGTTCGGGGCCTCCGTCAACGCTGATGGCCGCGATGCCGTTGCCGGTGTCCTGTACGGACAACAGCGCGATACGGGTGCCGGTGAAGGTGAAGGCCGCAGTGTCGCCCGCCCGGTCGCTCCAGTGGTCGTCGCTCCAGAAGCACTGGGTCGCGCACCCCGTCCCCGACTTCCAGGCACCCTGGTAGGAGAGCTGGCCGGCTCCACTGGATCGGCCGTTGTCGTTGATCCAGTAATTGCCGTTGCCCGGGTCACCGGCAGGGAGGTCCTGCGTCGCGCCCAGGGCGACCGGCCGGCCCAGGTCCGGGCTGCCGTCCGTGTGCCAGCCGATCCGCTGGGCCCGGGTCGTGCGGTTGCTGTAAGTGTGACCCTCGGTCGTCTTGGCGTGGTAGACGATCCAGTCCTGGGTGCCGTCGGGTGATCGGAAGAAGGCGTGGTGGCCGGGGCCGTAGACCCCCTTGGCATCGTCGCGGCCGAAGACCGGGCCGGGATGCTGCTGCCAGTTGCCGGGCGTCAGGGGGTCGGCGTTGTCCGGCAGGGACAGCATCCGCAGCTGGTAGTCGGGCGTGCCGGTGTCGCAGGTCGAGTACGTCAGCCAGGTACGGCCGTTGCGGTGGAGGAACTCGGGGGCCTCGCGGACCTCCGGGCAGCCCCCGTCGGCCTTGAGGGCCACCGCGTCTCCGGAGACGGTGTACGGGTTCGCCATCGGGACGATGTTCAGACCGTTGTGCTGGTAGGGGTTGAGCCCCGAATACGCCAGGTAGAGCTTGCCGTTGTGCTGGAAGACGCTGGGGTCGATGGCGAAATCGTTCGCGTGGTGGGGCGGAGTCAGCTTCGCCTTGAAGTGGTACGGCCCCGCGGGGTCGCCGGCGGCGTCCGATTCCAGTACGTACAGCCGGTGATGGTCGTCCACACCGTCGTCGGCCGTGTAGTACATGTACCAGCGGTCCCCGAAACGGTGGAACTCGGCAGCCCAGATGTGCTGGTTGCGTGCGGGGTCCGTGTCCCGCCACACGGTCACCGGGTCCGCGTCGAGCAGCGTGCCGAGCGACGGCGAACTCCACATCTTGATGCTGTCGCCCTGGGTGGTGGTGAGGTGGTAGGTCCCTTTCGCATACGTCACGAAGGGGTCCGGCCCCGTGTTCAGCGGATTCCGGAACGTCCCCGCGGCCTTGACCGCCGACGTCTGCCCCTGCCCCGCCCTCACCCCCGCTCCTGCTCCTGCTCCTGCTCCTGCTCCCGGCCGCGGATTGCCCGCCTGATCCTGTACGGCCCAGGCCAGGCCGAGGAGCAGGGGGAGTATGGCTGCTAACAGGGCGATTTTCAGCTGACGAGGCATCAGCGAAACTCCTCATCGTGGCGCAATTGCTGGGGCATCGGGCTTGCATCCGGACGAATGTCGCCCGGCGGCTATGCCATAACAGCCCTCCCCCGGTGTCAGCAGGTCCCGCCACAAAGATCACGCGGGGTCGCGCCGTGGACCGGTGCCGGCGGTCCGACCGGCGGGCAGGACAGGCGACGGTCGTGGCGACGACGGCGACGGTGGCGGCGGTGGTGTGCGCAGGAGCAACCGGCCGGCCGAGATGACCGACAGCCCACAGGTGAGGAGCATCGGCACACCGCCCTGCCCCGCCGCCGGGCGACCGGCACGCGCCCGCACGGTGTCAGGCGCCTGTTCGCCGTTGGCGGTCTCAGCCGTCCGTGCCGTCGCCGGGGACAGCGTCGGCGGGGGCGGTGTGCCAGTTGGTGACGATGGGCTTGTCGACGGTGACGGGACCGGTGGAGACGCTCGCCGGGTTCGGGTCGGAGGCGCCGATGGCCGCGATGAGGAAGGTGAATTCGATGCCGTTGTTGTCGTTGCTGGTCTTGGGGTTGATCCCGGCGTAGACGGTCTTGGAGCCGGTGAGGGTGATCGCCGGGCCGACCGACTGCTCGGCGGGGTGCGCCTCAATGCCCTTGGAACCGAAGGAGATCGAGGGCAGGGCGCTGGGAATCGTGCAGGTGATGCCGGGCTTGGCTCGGGCGGACAACAGGATGTAGCCACCCGCCTGGGTCTCGGAACGCGCCGAGAACTTCAGGTCGTCGGCCCCACAAGCCTGCCCGTAGCCCTTCTTGTCGCCGGCCTGGGTCGACTCCGCGCCCGACGAGGACGAACTGCCCTTCGTCGACGTGCCACCGTTCGAGGGCGAACCGGCCGACTTGCCACTGCCGGAGTCGCTCTGGGACGCGGCGCTCGACGACTTCGCGGTGGCCTTGGCGTCGCTGTCGGAGCCCGACCCTCCATCGCCGGCCGGGCCGCAGGCGGTGACGGTCGCCGCGAGCGCCGCACCGGCGGCCGCGGTGAGCGCAACGCGTCGGATACGGGCGGTGTAGGTGCGGTTCACGGTGGTTCCTCGTTTCGTTCAGGGCCAGGTCGAAGGCCCGCTGCCTCCTCACCAGATGCCTCTATCCTCGGGCGCGCCCCTGCCGAACCGTTGTTGTTTCGCTTACGCGCGACTAACGCCCGCCCCGTTCGATGATCATAACGAAGCGGCCCAGACCTGCCGCGCAGCACAGAAGCGATGCCGCGGTACCGGATCGCGCGGCATCGTGACCGCAACACCGTCCGCGACCTCCTCGCTCACACCGTCCCCGTAAGCACCCACTGGATCGCCCCCAAAGACCCCAGCACGCACACCCCAACCGCCCGGCAGGACATCGGCCCACTCACCGACATCCACCACCTCCCCCACACCACCTTGGCGCGTATACCGCGTCCATTCGTTTAGTGATCGTTTATTGAGGCTCGGCAGGATGTGAAGTGTCGAGAAGGATCCTTCACAGGGGACGGTATGGCCAAGCTCTATCTGGAGAAGCTCAAGTGCGTCACGACTGAGGGCTGGAGCGGCTTCGACGAGCAGCGCCTTGTTGTCCAGCATCGTGGCACTGTGTGGAATGGGACGGTGCTGGGAGACCGGATGTACACCGTCAAGTACGACTGCGACTTCACGGGAACGATTGCCGTCTCTCTCGGGGAGGTCGGCGGAACAGTCGGGGACGGCGAGCTCGGGGAGCAGTGGATCACTGATACGCCTGGTGAGCGCAGTCTGCGCTTCAGAGCGGATGGTGCTGAGTACAACCTGCTGTATGCGGTGGAGTAGGCAGCGCGAACCGAACGAGGCGCCGGCGGAACCGACGTCGCCGTCGGGCCGGGCGCGCCACCGCCTGACTGCGGCATGCCGATATCCGACCGCGGACCGGGGCCGGTTGACCGATTGTCGGCTCCGGCCGAACGTGGGAGGCCGTGATCGCCTCCTGGACCCCACGTGTCTTCGGCATCACCATCAACGGTGGGAGCGCGGGTCGGGATCGTGATCAGACATGCAGGGTGGGCCGGTAGATGAGCTCCTGGATGTGGCCGTCGAGGGTCCGGCGCTCGATCAGCTCGAGGTCGAAGTCGGCCGCGCCCTGGAAAATCGGGTCCAGCCCGGTCTGACCGGTGATCACGGGGAAGAGCGTGACCTGGACACGGTCGACCAGACCGGCGGCCATCAGCGCCCGGTTCATCGACAGGCTGCCGTGTGAGCGCAGCGGTACCTCGGACTCCTCCTTGAGCCGGGCGACGACATCGACGGCGTCGCCGCTCACGACGTTCGCATCCGGCCAGTCGAGGGGTCCTTCCAGTGTGGTCGACACCACCGTTGCCGGCAGGTTCCTCATCCGTGTGACCCATGGGTCACGCACCTCGGACTCCTCGGTGCTCGAGGCCAGCATCTGCGCGAACGCCCGATAGGTGGTGGCCCCGAAGACCATCCGCTGCTCCTCGCCGTACAGGGCGAGGCGGTGGTCGAGGAGCTCGGGTCCTTGCTTGCCCCAGTAGCCGGTCCAGTGGCCGCTGGCGCCGCCGAAGCCGTCGAGGCTGGAAAAGACGTCGAACGTGTAGGCAGCGGACATGATGCCCTCCTCGAGTGCGGTTGGTCGCGTGTCTGGATACAGACTGCAGACCCAGGCGAAACTCATCGCGCGACACGGCGGGCGAGAAGGAGTGCGTGGCGCGCCGATCCACAGATCTTGGCTGTCCGTCCCCCACGGCCACCGCAGGCCACCGTCGTCCGCTGTCCCGCGAGCGGGCACCGTGCGCGTGGCCAACGTCGAGCCGACGGGAGCGCGTGCCGGAGCGCGTGCTGAGTGCGTGCTGAGTGCGTGCGGGATCCGAACGATCGCTCTCAGCGGTGATCACGTACGCCGGTGCGGCCTATCTCGTGTGGCTGGGCGTGCGGAAGTGGCGGGCCGCTGGACACACCCTCGATGCGACCTCACCAACGACACCTCCGCGGTTCTGGACGGATGGTTCTGGACAGGTGGTTCTGGACGGATGGTTCTGGACGGATGGGGCGCTCGGGTTGTCGATGACGCTGTCCAACCCGATCGCCATCGTCTTCTAGTCGGCCTGGACAGGAGCGCAGCGGCAGTCCTCCTCGGTTCCGGCCTCCTCTTCGCGACACGGTGAGACCGCAAGGGGTCGTGTCTTGTTTGGCGGCCGGCGGCCATCACGCCGGGCGCCGGAACCGGCCCCAGGGTGGGCGAACCATCCACGCCCGTCTCCCCGGCAGCGGGGCCTGCGTAGTGGGCGTGCCCTGGGGCTGGGTCATGGGCCGGCGGTGCCGCGCGCGGTACGCGTGGTACGCATGGTGCGGGTCAGCGCCGGAGGCGATGCCCGCTCAGTGGGCGAAGCCCCAGTCGAGCATCTTGGTGGCGTCGTCGAAGCGGCCCTGGTCGTCCTTGAGGATCGCGCCGACCAGGGTGCGGTTGTCCCGCTTGGCGGCGAAGACGACGCAGTAGCCGTCCTCCGGGCCGCTGCCCGTCTTGATGCCCAGAGCACCGTCGTAGGTGCTCAGCAGCTTGTTGGTGTTGTCCCAGGTGTAGTACCGGGTGTGTCCGTTGGCCGCCGGGGCCTCGGCCTTGAACTGCTTGTTCTTTACGACGTCGGCGAACACCGGCTGCAGCATTGCGCGCTGGCCGAGCTTGGCCAGGTCGCGGGCGGTGCTGTGGTTGTTGCCGTGCGAGATGCCGTCGAAGGTGTCGAAGTGCGTGCCGGTCAGGCCCAGTTGTTGCGCCTCGGCGTTCATCTGGTCCACGAAGTCAGCGATCCGCGCGTCCTCGGTGTCCCCGGAGCCGAAGTTGTCGGCCAGGGCCATCGCGGCGTCGTCGCCGGACGGGATCAGCATGGCGTGCAGCAGCTGCTGCACGGTCAGCGTGTCGCCGGTCTGGAGGTCGGCGGTGCTGCCGCCGACCTTCTGGACGTAGTCCCGGTACTCCTGCTTCACCGCGATCTGCCGGTTCAGCCACTCCGGATGCTTGAGCACCACCAGAGCGGTCATGATCTTGGTGGTGCTGGCCATCGGCACGCTCTCGTCCGCCTTGGCCCCGCCCCACAGCTCCCGCTCCTGGCTGCCGTCGCGAGCATCCAGCAGGAAGGCGTGGTCGGCGTTGATCTGGGGACCGGCCTGGTCCTTGACAGCGTGCTGCGCCGCCTGCGCAGACTGGAACTGCTGTTGCGCGCCCGGGTTCTGGGCAGCCGTTGTGGTGGCCTCGCCACCCTGCTGGCCGCTGTCGTCTGCGGAGTGCGTGGCGCCGGGGGTCGCCGCCTCGGCGAGGCCGCCGGCGGTGATCGGCAGGGCGGCACCGACAAGTGCGACCATCGCGATCCGGACTCCGGTGCGGTGTATTCGGTTGGGGCGGGCGTGGGAACCCATGGGGCGTCGCTCCTCCCGGCGCAGGCACGCCGGTGCGTAGTAGAAACTCGGTTCACGGTGAACTTACTTGTGCGATGACAGCGACCGTCAAGCGGGCTACGTCATAGCCACGTAACGGGGTTGGCCTCTGTGGATGTGTTGTGCAGGTGACTGGTGGGTCCCGTGAGACTGCTCGCGCGCAGCGCCCGGACCACTCCCCTGGGTCACTGGTTCGGGCACTGGTATGACCGCTGCAAGAGGGCCCTGATGCTCCGCCGTCACGCCGTTACGTCGTTACGTCGTCACGCCCTCACTCAGACCGCTCCGACCATTGCCCTGGCGGGCTTCGCCGGCCCTGCCACGGCCTCCGCCGCGTTCCACTCCGACCTTGAGGTCTGCGACTGGCCCGAGAACATCAGGAAACGAACGGATCATCAGGAAGAAGCACGCGCCTACAGCGTCCGGCACCACCATGGAGTCCGGTGCCGGGTGCCGCTGCGCCGGCATGCAATGTAGCGAGACGGGGCCCAAGGGGTCCGTAGGCTCCACGGCATGACCGTCTACGGCTACGCACGAACCGACTCCACGCAGATGGACGAGCAGGCCGACGAGCTTCTCGCATCAGGCTGCACCCATGTCTTCTCCGACCTTCGGACCTGTGGGGATGCGCCGGGCTCTGGATGGCGGGAGTTGGTGGACACGGCGCAGGCAGGTGACACAGTGCGCGTCGTCAGTTGGACCCGGCTCGCTCACAGTGCCGAGACCGCCCTGCTCATCCAGGCGTCCCTGACGAGCCTTGGCGTCCACGTGGAAACCATCAAAAGGTGAGCGCGGGACCGGCAGCGGATCGCGGGCTGGCTGCGGCACCCGTGCCTCAGCCACGCCCGCACCGCCACCGCGGACTCCGTCGTCAGTGCCGGAGGGTGTAGCGGGTCAGGCGCGACCGGGCATCCTGCTCAGTGAGCCCGAGGGCCTTGCCGACCACCTCCCCGACAGGGCACCGCCGTCCCGGCACCGACAATCCGTCAGGTGGCCACCAGCGGCGATCTGTGCACAGTCGCACGATCCTGCACGGATGCTCCTCAGGCCCCGACCCTGCCCGGCTGCCCCTGGCAGGGGCCGGAGCGACAGACGTGTGTGCGAGAACGAGGACAGGTCCGCGGCCCCTCAGTCGATACAGAAGTCGTTGCCCTCGATGTCCAGCATCGGGATGCACGCATCATTGCCGTCGTACAGCGTTTGCACATGTACCGCGCCGAGCGGCACCAGTCGCGCGCATTCGGCCTCAAGTGCGGCGAGACGCTCTTCACCCACGAGTCCGGTGCCGACCCGCACATCAAGATGCACCCGGTTCTTGACCACCTTCCCCTCGGGAACGCGCTGGAAGTACAGTCGCGGGCCCACACCTGAGGGATCTATGCAAGCGAACCACGCATCCCGCTGCTCAGGCGGCTGCGAGCGCTTGAATTCGTCCCACGTGGCAAACCCCTCCGGTGGCGGCGGCACGACATATCCCAACACCTCGCACCAGAAACGAGCGAGGCGCTCAGGTTCTGCGCAGTCGAAGGTGACTTGGAACTTCTTGATCGACGTCATCGGTCCACCCTATTGGGGCGTGCCGTCCGTTCACGGAGATCCCGGATTTCATCGCCGTGCGGGTGGAGGTCTCGCGTGACATGAGTAGCGCCAACGGAGCAGATCACCTGAGACGACGAGCGAATCGGACCAGATCACCTGAGGCCAGGGCCGATTCACATGAGGCGGGACAGTGGCCGATCGGCACGGGCGGGACGCGCGCGGGCCGGCAGCCGCTGTCGCATCCGATCCGGTCGCCGCAGTTCAGAGCCGTATGGTCGACTCACTTCGCTGACCGTGGACATCGGCTCAGCGGCTTCGGAGGTGAGAGAGCCTCTATGGCTCAATTTCCGTTAAGCACACGCGGTGAGTGACGGCTGGCACTGGTTCGGGCCTCTGGAGAGTTGCCTGAAAATGCTCAGCCGCCGCCGTGGTGGGGCGGGCAGTTCACGGCCGTGGAGGAGATGACGCTCCGGCTGAAGGAGCAGCTGTTGTTCCCGTCGGTTGTGGATATGGCGGTGCCATCTGCGGGCACGTTCGTCGAGCAGATGCCGGGGCTGACCCGGAAATACAACGGTCGACCGAGCGTCTGGGTTCGACGCCGGCGTCGGTCGGTCTCGCGCTCGCGGGCAGGGCCGGCGCCCGGATGGCCGGCGTCCTCGGGGTGCCGGTCAGCCGCAGCACTGCGCTACAGCCGACCGGCGCATTGCCCGAACCGGAGCCACCGGGCGGCCCTGCGGCCCGCGCCGGCGGCCCGGCTCAGACGCCGGAGGAGACCTCAACCTTCTCGTTGGGCCCCGTGTCCTTTCCCTCGGCTGCCCCTGACCTGCGGTTGCGCTGGACCGAGGAGAAGAAGGACCAGGCGATCAGGACGACGCCGACGAGGCCCGTGATGACCTCGTGGATCTCGTACTGGATGGTGACGAGCAGGATCGCGGCGAGGGCGCCGATCGCGTAGTGCGCGCCGTGCTCCAGATAGACGTAGTCGTCGAGGGTGCCCTGGCGGACCAGGTAGACCGTGAGCGAGCGGACGTACATCGCGCCGATGCCGAGACCGAGCGCCATCAGGACGATGTCGTTGGTGATCGCGAAGGCGCCGATGACGCCGTCGAAGGAGAAGGACGCGTCCAGGACCTCCAGGTAGAGGAACATGAAGAACGCGGCCTTGCCGGCCATCACGACCGCCGGGACCTTCTTGCCGCTTCTCTTGGCCTCTTCCTCGGCCTCGTGCTCACGCTCCTCCTCTTCCTCGAGCTTGTTCTCGAAGTAGCCGGAGAGGCCGCCGACGATCAGGTAGGTGATCAAGCCCGCGACGCCGGCGATCAGGGCGGTCTCCGCCTTGTCCGCATGCATGCCGCCGTGCTGGTGGGCGTTGGTGGCGAAGGTCATCGCGGAGACGAGCAGCACAATGAGCGCGATGCAGACGGAGAGCATGTCGACCTTGCCGAGCTTGGCCAGCGGACGCTCCAGCCAGCCGAGCCACTTGATCTCGCGGTCCTCGAAGATGAAGTCGAGGAAGATCATCAACAGGAACATGCCACCGAAGGCGGCGATCGACGGGTGGGCGTCGGTCACCAGCTGCTGGTACTTGTCCTTGTCGTCGAGCGCGAGCCGTACCGCTTCGATCGGACCGATCTTGGCGCTGATGGCGACGATCACGACCGGGAAGACCAGGCGCATGCCGAAGACCGCGATCAGGACGCCGATGGTGAGGAAGATCTTCTGCCAGAAGGCATTCATCTTCTTCAGGATCCCGGCGTTGACCACGGCGTTGTCGAAGGACACCGAGATCTCGAGGATGGACAGGATCGCCACGATCCCGAAGCCGGTCCACCCCCCGTAGAACACCGCCGCGACCAGACCGAGCACGGCTCCCCCGCGCCGCACCTGGCTTTACGAAACATTGACCCCGAAGTCTAAAGCGCTGCCTCGCAGCCCTGACACATAACCCCGGCCAACGCGAATCTTCCACTCGCCGCCGTGCCGGTAGACCTCGCCGAAGGTCAACGCCGTCTCCGTGGACGCGACTTCACTGAGGTCGTAGCGGGCGAGCTCCTGGCCGTCGTCCTGGTTCACCACGCGGATGAACGCGTTGCTGACCTGGCCGAAAGTCTGCTGTCGCTTCGTGGGGTGTAGTTGGGGTGCGGTGTGTGGGGTGCGATGTGTGGTGTGCGATGTGTGGTGTGCGCTGGGGTGTTCCCGGTTGATTGAGATCGTGTGTGGGCGGGCTTGTCAGGGGGATCGGTGGCCCGGTCTGGGAGTATCTCGTTTTCGGTGAGAGCGCCTGGGCTGTCCCATGTAGGCGCCACGCCTCAAGGGCTGGCAGCGTTTCCCTGGTTCGCTCGACGTCGTTTCTGCGCGCATATCGGACCGGACCGCTCGACGTCGGCGGCCTCCCACCCCCGCTGCCGCGGCCCTGGCCCGCTGATACGTGGCAGCCGGTCCGGGCCCCTGCGTGCGAAGCGGAGCCACGGACCGGCCGACGCGTCAGACGGTCGCCCTACACCCTGAAATAGTCGTTCCAGGCGGCGACGAGCGTCTGACGGACGGATTGATCGGCGTGTTGGGCGGCCTGATTGAACGTGCCGGTCACGCCGTAATAGTAATAGGCGCCGTCATTCGTCGCCATATGGTCATCGCTCGGATTGTCGACGTGGCGACTGAAATGGACGTTCGTAAATGCCGCGACGGCGGTGGACACGTAGTACACCCAGTTCCCCGTCAAATTCTCCATGGCATTTGCGATACGCCAGTCCTGCATGGGCACGACGATCCCCCTCTTTCGGTTCGGTCCGGTCCGGTCCAGTCCATTCCGGTCCGGTTCGGTTCGGTCCGGCTCGGTCCGCGGATCAGACCTCGGACAGTGTGATGTCACCCGTGCTGCTGACCGTCATCTGGTAATCCTGCGGGCTGCGCTGGACGTTGGCGAGGACGAACTCGCCCTTGCCGTCGTCCCACTCCCCCTTCACCTTCCAGTCGTCGTCCCAGAGGATGCACCGACCCCGTCCGGTCTGCACGCTCAGCGGCTTGTCCTTGTGCTGCGAGATCCACGCATAGGCGGAACTGTGCGACCTCGGACTCACGGACTCACTGTCTCCGGCATGTTCTTCATTAACAAAAGAAACGTAGGCGTTCGACTGATTGTCGCAACCCCTGATTCCCGTGGTCATGCAGGTTCCTTTCTTGGAGCCGAGCTCCCCCGGGCCGCACATCCCCAAAAATTCTGCGCGGCGCAACTTCCGAATGGCGTCGTGGAAGTAACTGCCCGTCGGATTTCCCAAAGAAACACGAAGAGTAATGGCTATAGTATTCATTATGGCTGAATAGAAGCCCTTGCTGGGGGGCGCGTGGGCAGCGTGCGGCTGTTCCGCCTCCGGGGCGAGAAAGCGCCGACGAGCGGACCGTGTGTGACCGGCGCCAGGAAGGCCAGGACGGCAACGGAGGCCACGAAGGCAGCCCCGTTGCCGATCACCAGACGCAGGAGGCAGCCAGGCTGCGGAGGCGGCGAGTACCGCGAACGTCAGTGGCCACGGTCGTCGTCGAGCCAGCCGAAAATCGCCGGGCCGCGCCGCTCCTGATCATGCGTCAGGGTCTTGGTGGAGTCGCCCCCACGAGGCCGTCGACGGCCCGACGTCCTGGCCCTCGCCGACGCCGTGCTCGCGCCGTGCTCGCCACCGGAACCACCGATCAGTGACGGAGAGGTTCAAGGCCATGTGCCGGTGCCGGAGCCGGTGCCATGTGCCGGAGCCAGAGCCGGAGCCGGAGCCGGAGAATATCCAAGAGCCAGAACGAGCAGCGGCACCATCCACCCACTCCATGGACTGTGCAAGGGCTTCACGACGGTGTCGACGTTGGGCGCGTGGTGTCGTAGCGGTGTCCGCGACAGCACTCAGCGCATGCTCGCGGTCCTCGGAGTCGCAGATGTTCCGTTGTGCCTCCGCCCTTCCGCTCCGCGCTCTTTTGTGCCTATACACCCAATGGAGGATCACTTCCCCCAGGGCCGCCCCACCGGACAGCCCTGCACACCAGCGCCATGGAGGACAGCACTTTGGATGCCACGTCGGACGCCACGTCGGACGCTACGTCGGACGCCACGTCGGAGACCGGAAACCGGGAAGCGGACGGTTTTCCCCGGCAGTTCGCGCGCACCCGCCGCTTCTCACTCGGTGTGCCGCGGCAGTTCACCGTCTCCCCCGACGGACGGCGGGTGCTCTTCGTCCGCACGGGCTCGGGCGTCGACCCGGTGGGCCGGCTGTGGCAGTACGAGGACGGCACGGAGCGGTTGCTGGCGGATCCGGCACGCTTGGTGGGCGCCGGTGCCGAGAAGGTGCCCGAGGCGGAGCGGCTACGGCGCGAGCGGGCCCGCGAGCGCTCGGTGGGCGTGGTCGCGTACGCCGCGGACGACGCCGCCCACCTGGTGGCCTTCGCGCTGTCGGGGGCGCTGTGGGCGGTGCGTACGGACGGCGGCGCGCCCTTCCCGGTACCGGCGGCCGGCCCGGTGGTCGACCCCCGGCCCTCCCCCGACGGACGGCACATCGCGTATGTCACCGGCCGGTCCTGCCACGTCATCGAGCTGGACGGCGCCGACCGGCCCCTCGCGCAGAGTGAGGGGCCGGAGATCTCCTACGGGCTCGCCGAATACACGGCCGCCGAGTCGATCGGCCGGTCGCGCGGCTACTGGTGGGCGCCGGACAGCCGCCGCCTCCTGGTGGCCCGAGTCGACACCTCCCCCATGCAGCGGCGCTACCTCAGTGACCCGGCCGACCCCACGAAGCCGCCGCGCGCGATCCGCTATCCGGCGGCGGGCACCGCCAACGCCGAGGTCACCGTGCACGTGCTCGCCCTGGACGGGGAGCGGGTGGCGGTGACGTGGGACCGGGCGGCGTACGAATATCTCGTCGACGCGCGCTGGGACGCCCACGGGCCCGTCCTCGTCGTACAGAGCCGTGACCAGCGCACAGTGCGCACCCTCACGGTCGACCCGGCGACAGGTGCCACCGAAGTGCTCCACGAACGGACCGATCCCGCCTGGGTGGAGCTGGTGCCCGGCACCCCGGCCCGCACGGCCTCGGGGGCCCTGGTGCTGCCCGAGGACACCCCCGCCACCCGCTACCTGACCGTCGGCGACCACCGGGTCACGCCCGACGGGCTGCAGTTGCGGGAGGTCCTCGGCGTCGAGGGCGAGCGGGTGCTGTTCACCGCGAGCGAGGACCCGACCGAGACCCATGTGTGGTGCCACGAGCCGGACCGCGGGATCCGGCGGCTGAGCCGGGAGCCCGGGCGGTTCACCGGTGCCGCGCGGGGCGGCACGGCCGTCCTGGCGGGGACGACGGAGCGGGGCGCCGACGTGCGGGTGGTGCGCACCGGTCCCGGGGACGACGCGCCCCACGGAGCCATCGCCTCGCTCGCCGAGGAACCGGTGCTGACGCCGCGCCCGCTCCTTCTCACGCTCGGCGCAAGGGAGTTGCGCGGGGCACTGCACCTTCCGTCATGGCACCGGGAAGGCGGCGGGAGACTACCGGTGCTGCTGGACCCGTACGGCGGGCCGGGCCTGCAGATCGTGGGGCGGGGCCTGGACTGGCCCCCGTACGTGTCGCAGTGGTTCGCGGAGCAGGGCTTCGCGGTCCTGGTGGTCGACGGGCGCGGGACGCCGGGACGGGGGCCCGCCTGGGAGAAGGCCGTGCACGGCGACCAGCTCACGCCCGCCCTGGAGGACCAGGTGGATGCGCTGCGGGCCGCCGGGGACCGGTTCCCCGACCTGGACCTGACACGGGTGGGGATCCGCGGCTGGTCGTTCGGCGGCTTCCTGGCGGCCGCCGCCGTGGTGCACCGGCCCGATGTCTTCCACGCGGCGGTGGCCGGCGCCCCGCCCACCGATATGCGGCTGTACGACACCCACTGGAAGGAGCGGTTCCTGGGGCACCCCGACGAGTACCCGGAGCACTACGCGCGCTCCTCCCTGGTCGGCCACGGCCACCGACTGCGCCGCCCGTTGCTGCTCATCCACGGGCTCGCCGACGACAACGTGGCGGCCGCGCACACCCTGCGCTTCTCGGCGGAGCTGCTGGCAGCGGGCAGACCGCACACCGTGCTGCCGCTGCCCGGCGCCACCCACAGTCCCACCGACGACACCGTCAACGAGAACATGCTCCGCTTCCAACGCGATTTCCTGCGCGACGCCCTGAGGAACTGAACAGCGCCGCCCGCCGCGCCGTACTCCCCACCGACCGCGTTCCCTCCGGAGGGAACGCGGCAGGCCCGACCGAACGCACCAGGAACCGGAGGCACACCATGGCTCGACAGGAATCGGCGGAGCGGGCGGCAGCGGAGCGGACGGCGGGAGCCGCGCGGCGGACCGTCGTCGCGGCGGCGGGGGCGGTGGGGCTGACCGCCGCCCTGGCGGCGTGCGGCGGTGGCTCCGATGCCGGCGGGGACAAGGTGGCGGCCGACCCCGGGACGAGCGGGTCCGGTGGCGCTGCGGCTGCCGGCTCCGGAGCGGCCCTTTCGAAGACGTCCGAGATCCCGCAGGGCGGCGGCAAGATCTTCAAGGCCGAGAAGGTGGTGGTGACGCAGCCGGAGGACGGCGAGTTCAAGGCGTTCTCCGCGATCTGCACCCACGCGGGCTGCGTCGTCGGCGAGGTTTCCGGCGGCACCATCAACTGCATGTGCCATGGCAGCAAGTTCGACATCGCGGACGGCAGCGTGAAGGAGGGCCCGGCCACCAAGGGCCTGCCGTCCGCCAAGGTGAACGTCAAGGGAGGCTCGGTCACCCTCGGGTGACGACGCGGCCCCCAGCCGCCCTGGAGCCGGCGCCCCGGCGCTTGTGCTGTCGCGGGCGCCGCTCAGGCCGCTGGGGAGCATCTGGGGTTCGCGACCCGTCGCTCTGCTTGCCGTCCCAGAACTCAACGTTCGGCGGAACTCCCCGCCGATGACCACCCTGGGAGACCGTCTCCGACACGCTGCCAGGGCCCGGAAGATCGTCCGGGCCCTTCGGTGCGCATCGTCGTGTGCCGGCGGGCCGGACACTCTCGTGCGCACCCCTGCACTCCTCGCCCCCTCATCGGGCGTGCCGTGGGAGCTACTTGGTCTGCGAAGTGGCGGCAGTTCTGATGTCCTGGACCGTGGTGCCGAAGGTTCGCATTCCGCTGACGACCTCGTTGAGGGATTTGGTGAAGAGGCGCTCGCGCTCCGCGTCGGTCCGGTGCGGGGTGCCCTTGCGCGGGACGGTCGCGTCCTGGCAGTCCTGGGCCCCGTGGTACACCTGGTTCAGCGCGCGGGACCAGTTCTTCTGGAGGTCCCGGCCCGGGACGGGGAAGTAGTCCCGGGCCTCCTCGACCCGCCGGCCCAGGGCGCCGCAGAGGCGGTGGAATGCCTTCTCGTCGAGCGTGACCTTCCCGTCCGCGTTGCGCTTCCCCGAGGCGGCCTCGAGGAGTTCGGAGTTCAGGGTCAGCGAGGCGGCGTTGATCCGCTGTGCATGCCGGGTCCCGCCGTTGTTCAGCCAGGACGCCGCCTGCCAGGAACGGGTCTGCGGTGCCTGCGCCGGCGGGGTGGGCCCGCGTTGCTTGCCGGCCGCATCGGCCGCGTCCTGCCACAGGCGGGAGTCGTCGGGGGCGGATGCCTGGGTGAAGGTCACGGCGGCCAGCGCCACCGCCGGTGCGGCAAGCGTGAGAAGCGTGCCCGTCTTCAGGAGCATCGACGGCGGGCGGACGGCCGCGTTCGAGGCCGGTTCTGCGGCGTTGTCCGCGGTCGGCCGGCCGCGGAACCGGCGCACCGCCCACGCCAGAGCCGCCCCCACCAACGCCGCGCAGGCCGATCCGAGGACGGCGTTGACGAGCGTGAGGGAGGTGACCTGGCCGTCGATGGTCAGGCCGTTGGTGGGGCGCCACCGGCACACGTCGAAGGCGGTGTTCAGCGGCCCCAGGCAGCCGTCGGCGGAGAAGAGCAGGAACACCTCGGCGTAGGCGAGCAGTTGGACCACCTGCGCGGCGAGCAGCCCCCGCAGCAGCCAGTGCCGGCGCACGCGGGCGGCTACCACGGCAGCCGTCAGCAGGCAGGCCGCCAGGACCGTCACGGTCACCCACCACACATGGACGACGGCGGAGGGGCCGGCCCGCCCCTCCGCCGTCGCCGGCCGCGACTGGTTCATCATGAGCTGGGCCAGGACCAGACCGGCCCCGCACACCAGGGCTCCGACGAGGCCGGCGCCGAGCGTCCGACGCAGCCGCAGCCCTGTGCCCGTCGGGCCCGTGCGCTGGAGCAGGGCGAGGGTCAGCGGTACCAGCCACATCAGAAGCGTGGCGGCCCCGACCAGGATCTTGCCGCTCAGCGGAGTGAGGAGGGCGAGGCCGGTGGTGAAGGCCGAGAGGTCGGGGCCGTAGCCGTGCCAGTCGCCCGGGATGGTCCGGGCGTAGTACGCGGTCAGTTCCGCGACCTGGTTGTCGAAGGCGCCCAGCGCGAGCGCCTTGCCCCCCGTCTGCCACCACCGCAGCCCGGCCCACAGCACCGTCGCGGTCACCAGCGCGCAGCCCACCGCGGCTGCCCAGCGCTGCCCCTGCCGGGGCAGGGCGAGTGCCAGGCGCAGGGACTGGGACCACCACACCGCGGGCACGGCCGCGATGAGCGGGAGGGCGAGCAGGTACTGGGGCCGCGGCAGCATCCAGTCGAGCCGGTACTGGCCGCTGGACACGAACTCGCCCAGCAGCAGGCCGAAGCCGAGCCAGAGGCCCGCCACCGCGGCGGACCGCCCGTCTCCGTCGGCCGTGCCCGAGGCCCGAACGAGCGGCAGTCCCAGGGCGAAGCAGAGCACCGGGGTCACCGCGCCGGTCGTGATCCATAAGGAGCCCGGGCCGTCGGACAGGACCGGAAGCGTCGCCAGGCACTGGTAGAGGAGCGCCGCCGAGATCCCGGTGACGAACATCGCCAGGGGGCTGACCCGGGCCAGGCGGTCGGCGTCGGCGAGCGCTCGCCGACGCTCTTCCCACCGCGGGTGGGTCCCGAGCAGCGCGGTCAGCCGGCGCAGCCACGGTGCCACGGGGGCGGCGGGGTCGGGGCGCTGCCAACTGGCGGCGTCCGCACCCCAGGCGACTGCCCGGCGATCGGCGAACAGTTCGCGCCGCCGCAGCAGGTCGGCCCGGGCGAGGTGCACCAGCCCGGCCAGCAGGAGTCCGACCAGCACGGGGGCCAGCAGCATGGGCGCAGCGGCGGGCCACCACGGGGACTTGAGGCCGGACAGCGCCAGGATGAGGATCCAGCCGGTCACGGCGAAGGTCGGGATCAGGGCGAGCAGGACGTAGGCCCGCCAAAGGGCCGTACTGGCGTAGGCGTAGTCCACGTCGCGGTGGCGCACATGCGCGAGTTCGTGCAGGACGACGGCGCGGAAGCCCTCGGGGTCGGTGCCGAGCCGGGGGAGCAGACCGGAGTGCAGGGAAACGGTGTAGCTCCCGGAGCGGCCGTAGACGCTGGCGCTGGACGTCATCCGCGCCGGGTCGACGCAAAAGCGCAACCGCGCGCGGACGCCGGTGCGGGCGCACAGCGCGGCGAGTTCGGCCCGCAGCGTGCCGTCGGCGTCGACGGTTTCGAGCGGCACCATCCGGCGCCACCGCTCGCGAGCCACCGGCAGCCACCAGTACAGCCCGGCCGCGAGGGCCAGCAGCACCAGGGTGGCGAGGGCGCCGCGGTACGGGACGAGCGTGTCGTCGTTGATGCACTTCTGCAGGGTGCCCGGCCGGCTCATGGCCGTCAGGAGGTTCTCCACATCGCTGCTGCCGGGGTCGAATCCGGCGGCGTACATGCACCCGCTCGGGCCGTTCAGGCCCTCCCGTCCGTCGCGCAGGCCGACGAGCACCGGGACGTCCTGGAGCAGGGTGTCGAGCGTGGGGATGCTCGACGCCACAACGAGGACCATCAGCAGCGCGAAGCGGGGGCCGGTCCCGGTCGCGCTCCGGAGCGCGGCGAGGGCCTTCACGAGGCGGTGCCAGGGGGTTCGGGGTGGTCCTCGTCGGCCGCAGCCGCCGTCGCGATCCGCGCCACGACGCTGTCGGCCAGCGCCTCGGCCTCCCGGCGGTCGGCGCCTCGCTCGGTGGCCTGTTCCACGATGTGTGCTCTGACCAGCGCCAATTCGCCGGGATCCAGCTCGATCAGCGTGCGGTTCGCAGTGCCCGGTGGCCGGCGCAGCAGCCTGCGCACGCCGGCCCGGCCGCGCGCCAGCACACCCTCCGTGGCTTGGTCGACCGTGCGGCGGGCCGCCTGGTCGAGGACGAGCCAGATGACCGGAGTGACCAGCGCGGACACTTCGGCATAGCCGAATCCGAGCGGCTCCCGCTTTTGCCCACCCCCGGCGAGGGTGCGCACGACCCGGTCGTCGTCCAACGCCCGCAGGCTGTCGACGAGCGGCAACTCGTGCGCCGCGTGCTCCGCCACCACTTCGCGCACCAGATCGCGCACATACAACACCGTGCAACCCCCGTACTCAGCAGTCCAGTTCAGCCATTGCAGCACCATAGGGGGACCGGAGGTACCCCTGGATGAGACAACGGTGACAGACCCGCGGCAAAGGCGTGAGCCGAAGCGGACGAGCCGTCAGCCGATGCCACTGACACCACTCGCCCGATCACAAGATCAGCTCCAGAGCAGAACTGCGTGACCGTCGACAGCGCCGAGCGGGGGCGAGTTCCCATCGAAGTTGCTGGTGCTCCTCGGTGAGCCGCCGGATGCGTGCGTCGGCGGTTTCGAGGCGTTGCAGCAAGGAAGCGTCGGAGGTGCGCTGACGTGTGGGCATCGGGGATCCGGGGTCGTGGCGGTGTGTTGCCCGTAGCCGCTCAATCCCTGCGCGCGGGTCCGGCTACGCATGGAGCAGAAAGGACCGGGATACTCGGGTGGAACTCCAGCGCGGGGTCCAGGCCGACGGCGTCCCTCGAATACGTCGACGACGTGCAACTCCCGTTGCCGAACGCCGGCTTCGCCGAGCCGACAGCCCACTCCCGAACTCCGCACCCCCGACCTGCTTCGGCCCGCGGGCCGACGGGCGCCGCCGCGTGCCGCGCCGGCGGGCGGCGACGGCGGGCGGCGACGGCCTCCAGCACGTTGGCCGGCTTCGCCCGCACGTCGGCACTGAGGCAGCGGATGCCGGCGCCGCGGCCACCGCAGGGCGAAGGGGTGCCTTGTGCCTGTACGGTCCGGGCATCTGCCAAGGTGACGCCCGGGATCCCCAGGAGAGTCGAGGCAACGGAAGCCGACTGCCAGCGGACCGTGAGGGTGGCGGGGGCCACCGCGGCGGCTGGAGCCATCGGTGGCGCGGAGAGACGCGCAGCGACCGCTTTCTCGATGGCTGCATGCGCTTCTTCCGGCGGCCGCAGATCGGCCGAGAATCGGTCCCGTGCATACTTCACGGCCACGGTCGTCACCGAGGAGTCCCATTCCGCCATCTCTGTGCAGGCACGGTCGTCACCGGTGAGGACCGCCACCGGAACCCCGATGGCGGCTGCGGTGGCGTGGGCCAGGCCGATCTCGCCCACAGGCCGGTCGTCCAGCCACATGTCTTCGATCTCGTGACCCATAAAGCTGTGGCTCAGGACGCCGAGCTCGCCGGCCCGCGAGTGGTAGCCGACGAAGACCGCGGTGTCGTGCTCGGAACTGAGTCCTTCGAGCATGAGCATCTGTTTCGGTTTGCCGCGGATGAGGCGCGCCGCCGGATGCAGCGACTCGGGCAGGAGGTTGCGCATCGGGCCGTGCGCGTCGTTGACGGTGATGTCGGTGGCACCGGCCGCGACAGTGCCGCGGATGGCAGCGTTGACGTCCTCGGCCATCAGCAGCCGTCCACGTTCGTAGTCCCGACCGTCGGGCTGGACATCGTCGGCATCCACCAGCCCGGTGACACCCTCCATGTCCGCGCTGATGTGGATCCGCACTGCGCCGGCTCCTCAAGCTTGATCGTGGGAGGCGACGCCCGTCGCACCTGCTCTGGATTCCTTCACCGGCTCACGATCATCCGGTTTCCGCCTGGACCAGCACGCGCGTCCAGCTCAACCGGGCGGTGTGACCGAGGACCACACGCCGAACCACTGCTCGGCGCCGTACTCCTCGAAGCGCTCCACCTCGGTGAACCCCAGCTTCGCCGCGAGGCGCATCGCGCGGTCGTTGGCGGTCTGGGTACAGAGCACCACCGGCTCGCTGGGGAGTGTGTCGGCGAACCAGTCGAGTGCCGCTGCGCACGCCTCGGCGGCGTACCCGCATCCCCACGCCTCCGGCAGGAACAGGTAGCCGAGCCCGGCCTCCCCGGCGTCCGGACGGACGTGACCCGGATGCTCTGCGCCGCGCGGATCGAACGTGATCATGCCGGCCGTGCGACGGTCATGGATCCGCCTACCGGCGCGTCGGTCGCCGCAGCCGACGGGTCTGCGGTCGCTGGGCAACGCGGCGACTGCGCGGTGGCCGGCCGGGGCATGCGTCATCGTCCGCCGCCAGGAATCTTTCCGGGGCCGGGCGTAGCGTGAAATGGCGGGTTCACCATCTGAACCAGAGGTCCGGAGCCTGGATGCCGACGAGGTTGCCGGCACCAGCATTGAGCGTCGTCTTTGTCCACACCACCGCCGAGTGTGTCGGGCGTTGAGGGACGAAAGGTCACTGCTGAGGGACGAAGGGTCACTCATGCCTCATTCCATGCGCGCGCTCGTCGCCGGAAAGGGCGGCGAGCCCACCGATGTCCTGCGGCTGGAATCCCGGCCTGTTCCCACGCCGGAAGCCGGTCAGGCGTTGATCCGTGTGAAGGCGACTCCGATCCATGCCAGTGATCTGCACGTGCTGCGTGGCCGCTACGGCTTCTCCCCCGAGTTTCCCGCTGTCGGGGGGCACATGGAATGCGTGGGCCGTATTGAGGCCCTGGGTCCGCACACCGAGGGACTCAAGGTCGGCGAGCGTGTGGTGGTCGCTGCCGTACCGGCGGTACCCGGGCCCCATGTGGCCGGAACCTGGCAGGAATACCTTGTTGCCGATACCCGAAGGCTCCTGCCGGTCCCCGACCGTCTGAGCGACTCCAGCGCCTGTCAACTCGCCGTCAACCCCTTGACCGCGCTGCTCCTCGTGACGCGTGAACTCGAACTACAGCCGGGTGAATGGCTGTTGCAGACGGCGGCGGGCTCCACTGTCGGCCGGCTCGTCATCCAGCTGTCCAGGCATCTGGGTATGCGCACGATCAATGTCGTGCGGCGACGTGGTGCCGTTGAGGAGATCAAAGCGTTGGGTGGTGACGAGGTCATCTGCACCGAGGACGAGGACCTGTTGCAGCGTGTGGCTGAGACAGCGGGGCCGGCCGGCGTGCGCAAGGCCATCGACTGTGTCGCGGGACCCGTAGGTGCCCAGGTGTCCCAGGCATTGGCTCCGGGGGGAGAGGTCGTGGTCTACGGCGCGCTCTCCACCCATCGGCAGACCGATCCGGCAGCGCTGACGATCCCGCTGCAGGCTCGCTCGGTGATCTACGAGACCAAAGTGGTCCGTGGCTTCTGGCTGAACCGCTGGTTCGGCACTGCCTCGTCTGAGGATGCGCTGCACGCGCTGTCCCAGGTCCGCAGTCTCGTCGCTGATGACGTGCTGAACATCCCCCAGGGCCGACCGTTCCCGCTCGAACGCTTCACCGAAGCCATCGCGCTTGCCGAAACACCCGCACACGACGCCAAGCCACTCTTCGTCTTCGAAGACGGCCCGGACAAAGGCGAAAGGTAGAAGGCGGAGGGCGAAGGGCCAAAGGCGAAGGGCGAAGGGCGAAGGGCGAAGGGCGAAAGGCGGGAGAAGTGGCCCCGCCGGCGCGGCCTTGCCGCGCTGCGACCGCGGCGCGGCAAGGCGCCGCCAACGCTCACAGCGCCGCCCGGCGCGGGCAGACCCCACCGAAAGGGCGTCGCAGCAACCACCGTCGCAGCGACCACCAGCACTCCCAGGGATGGCCCTTGCGTCACGTGCCGTCAACGACGAGGCCGTAAGCAAGCAGCGCCACCAGCAAGCCGGCAGTGCACGGCCCAGCGTGCGCCGTGCACGGCATCGCCGCAATCTGGACGCATGACCTATCGGTGCGCGACGAAAGGTGGCCCATGAAGTTCGCAGTCATCGGCGGTACCGGTCTGATCGGGTCGCAGGTCGTGAAGAAGCTGAACGCCGCCGGGCACGAGGCCGTGCCCCACTCGCCGACCACAGGTGTCGACGTGATCACCGGCCAGGGCGTGGAGGAGGCGGTGGCCGGCGCGGACGGCATCGTCAATCTGACGAATTCCCCGACCTTCGACGACGCCTCTCCCGCCTTCTTCCGGACCTCGATGGACAACCTCCTGGCCGCCGGCCACAAGGGCGGGGTGGGGCACTTCGTCATCCTCTCGATCGTCGGCGCGGACCAAGTGCCCGACCTCGCCTACTACCGCGCCAAGGTCCTGCAGGAAGACATCCTCAAGGCCGGGCCGATCCCCTATTCGATCGTCCACGCCACCCAGTTCATGGAGTTCATCGATGCCTTCATGTCCTGGACCACCGAGGGCGACACCGTCCGCCTGCCCACCACCCCACTCCAGCCGATCGCCGCCCGGGACGTCTCCGACACCGTCGCCGAAGTCGCCGCCGGTACCCCTCTGAACGGAACCCTCGACGTCGGCGGGCCCGACGTTCATCCCCTCGACGAACTCGGCCGGATCACCCTGAACGCCCGACCCGACGGCCGCACGGTCGTCACCGACGACACCGCCGGCATGTTCGCCGCCGTCGAGGGCGATGTGCTCACCACCAAGGGCGACGCACGCATCGCCCCCACCCGCTACACCGACTGGCTCGCCTGACCCGGCCGGCCCACCACTGGAGACCTCGCCATGTCGAACGACGAACAGCCGGCAGGCAGCGCCGAGAGTCAACCGCGCTCGGAGGCATGGAAGACGGCACTCACCGTGCTGCAGTCGGCGAAACCGCCGTTCGTTCCGGAAGGGGCGGAGGCGATGACGGTTCTCGTCGAGTTCCCTCCCGGCGATCCCGGCACCCCTCCGCACCGGCACTCGGGACCTGCCTTCGGCTACGTGCTCGAGGGGGAGATGCTCTTCGAGCTGGAAGGCGAGCCGGAGCGGGTGATCAAAGCCGGGGAGACGTTCTGGGAGCCTGGCGGCGATGTCATCCACTACCAGGACGGAAACAACCGGACGGACTCCCGGAGCCGCTTCCTCGTCACCATGATGTGCGCGCCGGGTCAGCCCATGCTCACTCTGGTCGACGACGAGGAGCTGGCCCGGCGCCGGCACCTACGAGCTCCCCACCCCGGCACGTGACCCGCCACTGACAGTCGGGACCTATCGGTGAGCCCGTCGCCGAGGAGGCCGTGTCGTCACCGAGCCGAGCACCCGGCGAGCGGATGAGACGGCTCCTGGGAATGCATCTGCGGAGGTCGGGCAATTACAATGGCCAATAGACAAATGTCCGCATCAAGGGCGTGAACAAGGGCGGGGGCTCTGCCGACCGCCCCGCGGCCCGGGCAGCGCGGCGCCCTCCAGCGCCCCGCGCTCTCTCCAGCGCCCCGCGCCCACTGATGCGCTTCTCGGATTTCCCAGGGAGCATTCCCATGGCTGGTCAAACCGCCTCAATCATCCTCGAGCCCGAGGCACAGGAGCTCGCCGACGCGACCTCGCACCATCCGTTCCTGTACGAGCTGGACCCGACCGCAGCGCGCAAGGTGCTCGACGACCTCCAGGCCGCGCCGGTCGACAAGCTGCCGGTCGACGAGGAGTGGGTTTCGGTTCCGGCAGCAGTGGGCGATGTACGGGTACGCCTCGTCAAGCCGCAGGGCGCCACCGGAACGCTGCCCGTGGTGTTGTACATGCACGGCGGTGGCTGGGTGCTGGGGAATGCCGATACCCACGACCGCCTGGTGCGCGAGTTGGCGGTCGGCGCCCGTGCGGCAGTGGCCTTCGTGGAGTACACGCCGTCGCCCGAGGCGCACTATCCGGTGGCCATCGAGCAGGGCTACGCCGCCGCGCAGTGGATCGTCCGCGAGGGGGCGTTCAAGGGGCTGGATGCACAGCGCATGGCAGTGGCCGGGGAATCGGTCGGCGGGAACATGACCGCCGCACTCGCCCTCATGGCCAAGGAGCGCGGTGACGTCACGTTCGTCCAGCAGTCGATGTACTACCCGGTCACGGATGCGGCCATGAACACCGGCTCCTACGACCAATTCGCCACCGGCTACTACCTGAGCCGCAAGTTGATGGAATGGTTCTGGGACGCCTACACGACCGACCCGAACCAACGCGCGGAGATCACCGCGTCTCCCAACCACGCCACCGTCGAGCAGCTCTCCGGCCTGCCGCCCGCCCTGCTGATCGTCGACGAGGCCGATGTGCTGCGCGACGAGGGTGAGGCGTATGCCGCCAAGCTCCGAGCAGCCGACGTTCCGGTGACCACGGTGCGCTACGACGGCACGGTCCACGACTTCATGATGCTCAACTCGCTGAGTCACTCCAAAGCCGCCCGCGGAGCCATCGACCAGGCAACGTCGTTCCTGCGCAACGCCCTTGGAACCGACCGGGCCTGACTGGTCGTTAGGTATGTGACGCGTAGCGGACTCCGACAGATGCCCGTGTCCGGTTCGGGGTTCGGGGTTCGGGGTTCGGGGTTCGGGCCGAGCGACGTCACCCAGATACGGCAACCGGGGCCACAGCCGCTGCACGGCTGGCCGCGGTTGTCGCTGGCCGTAGACCCCGCCCGCTCTATTGGATCTCAGAGCATGATCCCGAACCTGCCGTCAGCAGCTATGTGCAGGGGCACTCCGCACTGCGCCTTCATCCGCCGACCGCACCGCGACCACCCGTAGGACCCCTGATCGACCGGACAAGCCCGTGGTAGGCGGGGGCTACTCAGGTCAGATTCAGCCCACCGTCGAGCACGATGACCTCGCCGGTGAGATAAGTGCTGGCGATCAACGACGCCACCAGGTCGGCCACGTCGACGGGCTGGGCAGGGCGGTGCATGGGTGCACGGTCCCGCCACAGCTCGTGCGCCTGAGCCCAGTCCTTCGTCATCGGTGTGTCCACCAGCCCCGGCGCCACCGCGTTGACCCGAACCTCGGGCCCGAGCGCGGCCGCCAGCAGCCGGGTCACGTGATTCAGGGCGGCCTTGCTCGCCGCGTACGGCACCGACGAGCCCTTGGGGCGCACCCCGGCGTGGCTGGTGATGTTCACGATGCTGCCGCCCACGGGGGATTGGCGCAGCGCCGGAAGCGCCGTCGTGCACAGCACCCATGGCGCGATCAGGTTGACCTCCAGCAGCTGCCGCCAGTCCTCCGGTGTCGCCGCGGCCAGATCGTCGTGCGGGATCGGCCAGCTGATGCCCGCGTTGTTCACCAGCACGTCCAGCCGCCCGTACCGGTCGAGCGCCGCCTCGACCAGACCTCGGGCCTCCTCCTCCACCGCCAGATCCGCCCGCACGTACGCCCCGCCGAGCTCCGCCGCCAGCGCCTCCCCGGCCTCCGCACTGCGCCTCGAGTGCACGACGACGCGCATCCCGTCCGCCGCCAGCCTCCGTGCGACGGCCTCCCCGATGCCCGACGTGGACCCGCTGACCAGGGCGACGGGCCGATCCGCTGCTTCCATCCTCATGCCACCGGATCCTGCCACGGCTCCCGTGTGACAGGTCTGCCGGTCCCGAGCTCCGGGAACCAAGCACCAAGCAGCGACGACACCGGCCACCTCCGCGAGCGGACTCGAGCGGACTCGAGCGGAAGAGCCCGCCAGGGATGGCTGAGTCAACGGGAGCAGATCACGCTGACGAGAGTGAACGATGCGTAGAACGGCCCCTGGGACAGGCTGTCGAACCAGCGATGGCCGCGGTCCTGGTCGATGTGGCCCTCGTTGATGGCCTTCTGCATGTTGCGGCCGAGGCCCAGACTGTGGTCCGCCTCCTGGAAGTCACGGAAGACCGGTGTCGTGGCAAGCACGGTCTCGACGCGGAAGCCTGCCTGCTCGGCCAAACGCGCAAGACTGCGCCCGATGGTCGCATGGCGGACCACTTCCGCAGTGGTATAGCGGGTGAAGGCCCGGCTCGTCTCAAGATCCTCGGCGTCGACGCTCAGAGTGTCCCAATCGGGTTCGGCAAGGCCGACCCGCGCGCCTGGCCGGGTCGCGTGATGGAGCTGCGCAAGGGCATCCGCGGGTTCGGCAACATGCATGAGGACCCGGTCGATCTTGGCCCGATCCACCGTGCCCGGCTCGACGGGGAGGGCATGCACGTCCCCTTCCCGTAGCTCCACCTGATCCAGGCCGTTCGTGCGTTCCCGAGCCCGTGCAAGCATGGCCGGATCACGGTCGACGCCGATCACCGTGCCACTGTCCCCGACACGTTCCGCCAGCGCCGGCAGATCGGTACCCGGGCCGCACCCCACGTCCAGCGCGGTCTGACCCGCCTGGATGTCCAACAGGTCGAGCAACTCCTGCTTGTACGCACGGCCGGCATCCCCGGCGGCGGCCCGCAACATGTAGGAAGCCTGATCGGGCCGGGGCACACCAAGAATCGATGACATACGGGCAAGTCAAACACTCCCGTTCCCCACCTGACGTCAATTCTCGGGTTCGGGCTCACGGCTGCCCATCCGCGTCTGCACCGGTGTCGGCGGCCGGGACGGTGGCCGTGGCAGTGGCTGCGGCTGCGGCTGCGGCTGCGGCTGCGGCTGCGGCTGCGGCTGCGGCTGCGGCTGCGGCCATTACTCCCCGCAGCAGGCCGAATGCTTCGACCACGACAAGTCCCTTGCGCCCGGACCGACTTGCCGCCGTCGAAGCCATGACTGTCGGTTGCCGACGACGGCGTCTGCCTCGACGGACGGCGAGTCGATCCACCGTGCTCCCATCTATGGGCCGTCGTGACGAAACCGTCGGATGACCGCAATGCGCAGCAGGAAAGATCATCGTGCCCGTACGCAAGTGCCCCGCGATGTCTGGAAGTCCCGTGCCCCTCTGCCGTTCCCTGCTGCTCCCCCGCCGGGCACGGACCGCTGGGCTCGCGCCTCGGACGCAACGCAGGCTCGTGACCCAAGCTCAACTGACCCACGAAAGGTGAGCCGCACATGACCTCTCTGCGCGCAGCAGCAACCGGCCTGGCCGCCGCCGTCCTCACCCTCACCGCCGCTCCCCTCGCCGCCGCCGACGGCGGTGGCCCCGGGTTCGCCGTTTCGGCCATCAGCGGCGGACTGGGGCGGGGCGACGGCGTCGAGATCTCCGCGGACGCCTCCCTGAAGCGGTTCGCCGACAGCCACGGTGACATCACAATCAGCTCGAAGGCGTTCAGCGACTTCGTCAACGTCAAACCGGGCGACAGCACCACCACGGTCACCCGATGCGACATCAAACCCGGCACCTACGACGTGCGCCTGATCGGCGAGACAGCCAAAGGCGCCGGCCACACGAGCATCACCGTCGGCTCCTCCCGACACCACTTGAGCTGCGCCACGGCACACAGCGTGATCGCCGTTGGCCCCCACAGCGGCCCGAAAGACGCCTCCGCTGTCCACCCCGGCAGCAAGGTCACCATCGAAGCCGGCGTGGAAGGCAACGCCTACGGCACCCCGACCGTCGGCTCCAATGCCTTCATCAAGCCGGTCAAGCTGAAGGAACTGAAGGCGGGCTTCAGCGGGACAGCCACCCTGCGCTGCGACATCAAGCCCGGCACCTACGCCGTCGAACTCACCGGCCCCCACATCACCGCCCAGGACCTCGACGGCGAAGGACGCACAACAGTGAAGGTCTACCCCGGCGACGAGACCGCCTGCGCCCACCCCAAGCACAAGCGCCAGACGCAAGCTGCCGACACCTCCCGCTCCGGTGACGACGACGGCCCGAGCACCCCCGCCCTGGCGGCCTCGGCCGCGGGAACCGCTCTGCTGGCCGGCGCAGCCGGATACACCGCCGGACGCCGCCGCAAGCTGTAGGTGCAGTAACGCCTGTACGGCCGGGAGGAGATGGCCGACGAGCGGGGCGCCGACGAACCGACGCGGCCCCGGTCCGCAGCGACACGGCCCCGGTCCGCAGCATGGAGGGAGGCGGCCCGGGTGAGACCCACGACGCACCATGGCTACTTCGGTTGAGCCCGCCCCGGGGAAGATCTCCGGCTGGCCGGCTACAACCGTGCCCACCTCTCAATCGATCGACTACGTACGGGCAGCTGACGTGCTCATCCAGCTCGGAATGATCACCCAGGAGAAAGCTCAAGGCGTCGTGGAGCACTTCGGCGACCTCGCGCACGAAGAACGGAAACCGCGACATCACATAGCCGACGCCCTCGAATCCATTGGCGTGACGGTGTCCCTCCACAGCGATGACGTCGACTGCGCCGCCGAGGACTGCGCATGGATCGTGAACGAGGCCGCGGCCCTTACCGGCGGCAAAGTCACCATCTCCCACTACCGTTTCGAGAAGGACAACCCGGACGACGAAGACTGCGGCCCGGGGACGATGCACTTCGCATGCAACGGCAAGTCGCTCTCCATCTCCGTCGAGCAGCAGTCGAACGCTACCTCGACATGGGAGCGGCGCTCCTGAACATCCGCAAGCCCCAGGATCGGTGGCACATGCTGCCTCCATCAGGGGTCCTCAGCGTAGTTTTTTCCTGTCCCGCCGGAGCTTGAGCACTCTCAATCCACCTTGGGAGAAGGGGTGTTGTGGCCTTCGGCAGGGTGGGTGCAAACACCCCGCGAGCCGCCCTCGTCAGCAGGGCAGTAGGCTCGCTCGTCATGCATATACCGAGACCTGCATGGCTCACCCCGCGCCGCCTGCTGACTGCCACCGTCCTGGCTGCCGTCTTCGCGGGCGGCTGGTACCTGGGGCAGCCCGTCCTGCCCTCCCGGTGCGAAGTGCTGACGGCACCCGTGCGGTACAGCAACTACCTGGCGGCCGACACGCTCCGGGGCTGTGACGCCAGGTCGCGCCTCCTGGCTTGGCTCTCAGGAGACTTCCGCTAAGGGCGGTGTGACGGGCTCCGGCCATAGCGGTGCCGGCGTCGGCGACAGCCCTATCTCTGCAAGACCTCTGCAAGACCTCTGGGTCGACTACTACCGAGCGCCGCGCTGGCCCGACCAGACCGTTCCCCAGCAGTTTCACCTCGACTTCGCGGTCGATGACCTGGACGAGGCCGAGGCCCGGCTACTGGAGCTGGGCGCGAGCAAACCGGATCACCAGCCGACTCCCGGGTGGCGGGTCCTCACCGATCCGGCCGGGCATCCCTTCTGCCTGGTCAGTGGCTGATTGCTCGCGCTCGTTCTGCTAGCGGGAGATCTGCGTCAAGCCGGGCGGCAACTGCTCAGCAGCGACGCCAAGCCGCCGTGCTCCCTCGGCGGGCAGGTGGCTGTCGCCCCGCCCGGGCCTCGCAGGACGGGCCTCGCAGGACGGGCCTCGCAGGACGGGCCTCGCAGGACGGGCCTCGTAGCACGGGCCTCGTAGGACGGGCTTCACGGTGACCGGGGTATCGGACCTCTCGCCGGGTGACGTGCAAGTCGCCCGTGCCCAGGGGCTGTCTCAGCATCCGGCGGACCGATCCCTCTCGTGGTGGGGCCTGTCAGGCCAGGACGGCGGGCTTGAGCACCTCCTGGCACCACTGGCGGAAGTCGGTGGGGGCGGGCGTGGTCAGGGCCTGCTGCTCGGCGTCGTAGATGCCGTCGTTCTGGGCGGTGGCCATGTCGACAAGGCCCTGTGCCCAGGCGTCACTCATCCCGTACTGCATCATCGTCGCCTTGTACGCCTGCTCGTCGACCTGCTGGAAGGCAACCGGGCGCTCCAGGACCTCGGAGAGGTCCTGCGCCATGGCGTTGGGCGACAGCGTGTCGCCGATCACCGGGACGGTGCCCTGTCCGGTCCAGGAAGGGTCGAGCAGCAGGTTGGCTGCGGCTGCGGCGATGTCGCGGGTGGCGACGGTGGCCAGCGGGCGCTCCGCGGTGTTCGCCATGAAGAACATTCCCTGCGTCTTGATCGCCTCGACCTGATTGAGGAGGTTCTCCATGAAGAACGGCATGGCCAGGGCCCGGTAGTTCACCCCGGTGCTCTCGATCATGTCGTCCATGGCGAAGGCGGGCGACAGCAGTCCCGCGTGCTTGCCGTAGGCGCGGCCCAGGCTGGTGACGCCCACGACGTGCTTGATGCCCTGGGCGGTGATGGCGTCGGCGGCCGGGCGGGTGAAGTCGAGGTAGCTGTCCAGGATGTCGGCGGCGCCGGGGTTCGGGGGGACCAGCCACAGGAGACTGTCGGCACCGTCGAATGCCTCGGCGAGGACTGCGGGGTCGCTGTGCGACCCCTGCACGACCTCGAGGCGGTCACGGGTCTGCTCGGCGAGCCGGGAGGGATCGCGAGCGATCACCCGGACCGGCTGACCGCTGTCGAGGAGCATGTTCAGGACCTGGTGGCCGATCTGGCCGGTGGGAGCGGTGATGGCGATCACGGAATCCTCCAAGGGACAGGTAGGACGAGGTGGCCCGGTCTGCCGGGTTACGGGTTACGGGTTACGGGTTACGGGTTACCGAGTCACGGGCTACGGGCTGCCGGAGGCATCCCCGCGTCACCGTTTCCACCATTAACGAAATCATGCTATCGCCGATACGGCGAATCGATAACACTGCACTGTTATCGTTGGAAACCATGGAGAGCGATCGCTCCGCCACCGCGGAGAGCAACCGTGTACGGATCATCGCCGCCGCAGCCCGGCTTCTCGCAGAAGGCGGCCGCGAGTCGGTGTCGACCCGCGCGGTGAGCGCCGCGGCGGGCGTCCAGGCCCCGACCATCTACCGGCTCTTCGGTGACAAGCAGGGCCTGCTGGACGCGGTCGCCGCCCACGGCTTCGCGACCCACCTCAGCGGGAAAGCCGATCTCGTGCCCACCGGTGACCCGGTGGACGACCTGCGCGCCGGCTGGGACCTGAACATGGAATTCGGCCTCGCCCATCCGGCCCTCTATGCCCTCATGTACGCCGATCCCCGCCCCGGCGCCGAACCTCCGGCCGCCCTGGCCGCGCGGGACGTCCTCGGCGCCTCCATCCACCGGATCGCCGAAGCCGGCCGCCTGCGGATCGACGAGACGCGCGCCGCGCAACTGGTCCACGCCGCCGGCAGCGGCACCACCCTCGCCCTCATCTCCACCCCCCAGGACCGCCGGGACCCCAGCGTGTCCCGTCTGGCGAGGGAGGCGGTCATCGCCGCGATCAGCACCGACGCACCCACCCCGGCAACGCCGGGCCCCGCCGGTGCGGCAGTCGCCCTGCGCGCCCTCCTCCCGCAGACCACCGCACTGACCCCGGGCGAGCTCGGCCTGCTCACCGAACTCCTCGACCGCATCGCCACCACCGCGTAGCCCTGGGCCAGCGACGGGGCGACCAACCGTTCTTGAATGTGTGTCAGCTGAAGTGCCGCGACAGGTGTGAGGGCTGACGCCGCACGAAGTGGCGATGGCGGGGCGGGTGCGGCACTCACGCTACGAGAAGGCCGAGGGCTGCGCCGGCTGCGGGAATCCCCGGTGCAGCCGGTACAGGCTTCCCGCCGGCCTCATGGCTGGCCGGCACCGCGCCCGTGCCGTGGGCTCTGCGCCCAGGAAGAGCGTCCCGGGAGGGCCGACCACCAGACCGTCACCGCGTGGGACAAAACGGCGATGCGGCCAGGCGGCGATGCGGCGATGCGGCGATCACTGCCGCACACCTCAAGACCTCAAGGTCGGCTCAGCATGCAGGCCCTGGACGAGGGCCGGACATCCTGGCGACGAGGACCACACCACGGATCCCGCGTCGTGCGATGGGACATACACTGCAGTGGTGTCGGGCAGGTCCCTGCTCCGTCCGATCACCTGTATTCAACCCTCCGTGGCCGGGCCAGAAGGTTGTGCCCCCGGACCCCGGCCGGCCGTGACACGGTTCCGAGCCGGCCCCGGTCGTATGCCGCAGCCGGTTGCGCAGTGACAGGTAGCGGTCCTCGGCCGATCCGGCCCTCCGACTCGCACGCAGATCTCCCCCTGCGGGGCCCGCTCGTATTCCCGCGTTACACCGCCGGTGCTCCGGCTCCCGCGCCGCATGTGCACGCACAGCGCCGAAGCGGTCAGCACCGGCCGGTCAGCACAACCCCGGCTCCGCCGGGTCATGGTCATCAACGCGGTCTCCGGTTCGCCGTCACCCCTGCCTTCAGGCCGGGCACGCGCAGTGCGCCGCCGGCCGCCTTCGAGGGGATAGTTGTGAAGCTGAGTGCACTGCTCGACGGGCACGACCACCACGTTCGCCAGGGTGACCTGGGAACTCCGATCAGCGCGGGGATGACCTTTGACGTCCGCCAGGTGACGGCCGGCTCGCTGTACATCGCGGTCCCGGGCCACGAGGAGGGCGGTCCCGGGGGCATCGGGGAGGCACTGGAGCGGGGAGCTGTGGCCGTGCTGGCCGAAGACGGCGACGCGCCGCCCGGGCCCCTGTCCGGGCGCGTGTGTGTGGTGGGGGTGGCCGATGTCCGGGCAACCGCCGCGGTCGCCGCCTCCCGTTATTACGGGCATCCCGGCCGGGCGATGGACGTGGTGGCGATCACGGGTACGAACGGCAAGACCTCCGTCTCGTACATGGTCGAGTCGGCCCTGCGGATCGCCGAAGGCGCGAAGGTAGGCGTCATCGGCACTTCGGGCAGCCGGATCGGCAGCCGGCGGATTCCGATGCCGCGGTCGGTCCTGACGACTCCGGAAGCGCCGGACCTCCAATACCTGCTGGGCCACATGCGCGACCGGGATACCGGCAGCGTGGTGCTGGAGGCCACTTCCATGGGGCTGCTCCAGCGCCGACTGGACCACGTGTTCATCAACGTCGGCGTCTTCACCAACCTGACCCAGGACCACCTCGACGACCACGGAAGCATGGAGAACTACAAGAACGCCAAACTGACCCTCTTCGAGGGGCTGTGCGACCGCGCGGTGGTCAACGCCGACGATCCCGTCAGTGCGCAGATCCTGGCCTTGATGCCCGGCGCGGTGACCACGTACGCCGTGGACACGCCGGCCGACTACCGGGCCACCGACCTCGTCGTGGATGCCGCGGGCAGCCGATTCACGCTCCACCACGACGGGCGCAAGTACCCCGTGGCGATCCCTGTACCGGGCCGCTTCTCGGTCGCGAACGCGCTGGCCACCCTGGCGGCATGCCACCTGCTCGGCCACGACCTCCAGGCACTCGTCAGCGCCCTGGACCGGATGCCGCCCACCCCCGGCCGGTTCGAGCGCTACCGCACTCCGCAGGGCGCCTGCGTCATCGTGGACTACGCGCACTCCCCGGATTCACTGGAGAAGGTCCTTGCCACGATCCGCAGTTTCGCGACCGGCCGGGTGATCACCGTCTTCGGCTGCGGCGGCGACCGGGACATCACCAAACGTGCCGCCATGGGAAGGATCGCCGGGGAGCACTCCGACCTGTGCGTCCTCACCTCGGACAACCCGCGCAACGAGTCCCCGGAAACCATCCTGGACCAGATCACCCCCGGCCTCGTGGCCACCGGGACCCCCTTCCACCGGGAGGCCGATCGCCGTACGGCGATCGGCTACGCGCTGTCCGCCGCGGAACCGGACGACATCGTGCTGGTCGCCGGAAAGGGCAGCGAGGCGTACCAGATCATCGGTGACCGACTGCTCCCCTTCAGCGACATGGCTGTGGTCCGCGAACTCTGCGGGTAGCCCAGGAGCGCCCCGCCGCTCCCCCTCATGACGCCGCAGACCTGGCACGCGCCACGCAGGAAGGATGGACGGGACTCCGGCTCCGGCTCTTCCTCAGCCCCTTCCTCTTCCTCGGCCTCCGGCCTCCGGCCACGAACCGGGCCCGGCTCATCACTCGGCGCGTAACGATCGGCTCACGTGCCGCCAGGGGATGTCTGTTGAGCGGCCTACTCCAGGTCGCTGCTCGGCTCTGGCCACGGCCCTTCGATCGCAGGACCACAGTCGTTCGGCAGATGGGCGACGACGAGCGCTGCGGCTTCCTGCGGAGTTCCCGTCTCGCCAAGGAGTTCGGCATAGCCCGTGGCGTACACCTTGTAGGGCGTAGTGCAAGCAATGAACGGCAGGTCATTGCTCCACGGGAAGTCGGTGTTGCGGTGAACGGTGAGGCAGCCGTGACTGAGGAAGGGGAACAGCCGGCGCAGGCGTGGCTCGGCAGACGCTGCTTCGATCACCTCAGGAGCGCCGCGACGTGCGTCAGGGTGGCGCTCCAGCAACAGGCGCCAGGCCTTCTCGACCACGGTTTCGGTACTCATGCCTTCGATCATCGGGAGCAGTACCTGTCCGAGCAACCCTCATCGGTCGGGGCGGTCGTTCGCGGCGGTCCCGACAGCCGGCCACTCGGTCACCACGACAGCCGACCGACGCCGGATGGAAGCCGCCGAGACTCCTCCGCTGCGTGAGCGCCTCGCGCAGGATCGCCCCGAACCGGTCCGGTTCAGCCCCGACACGTGGTGGCTGTCCCCGCCAGACGATGTCCGTGTCGCTGCCGTCGCAGGGGCGTACGGGCGGGACCGCGCAGTCGGCGGCCAGCTGATCGATCGGTCGATCGATCCATCGAAGCCCTCCTACACACCGACCGTCCACCGGAGACAGCCGGTTGAGGCCAACCAACAGGAGAGTCCGATACCCGACACCTCCGTGCCACAACTGACCATGCCGGTCGTCCTACCGCGCGACGGCACCGCGGACCGGCGCCGCCCACCGTCGACTCCCCGCGTCAGGGCACCACCGCCTTGGCCGGACAGCCCGCCACCGGTCATCAGACCGGCAGTGACCTTCCCTCCCGGGCGGTCGTTCGCGCTGAGGAGCACCCACCGGCCGGAACAGCCGGTTGCGGAAGAGTGCAGTACGGAGCGTGAAGGAGCACCCTGTGGAGTCCCCAACCGGTCGTGCCGTCCTGCCGGGGCCCAGTGGCCTGGGGACCAAAGCGGCGTGTAGCCCCGGCTCTCTCGTGGTCCCGAGCGTGCCCGCGTCCCAGACGTCCGTGACCGACGCCGACGCCGCACACCCGACCTTCACCATCCCCTGGCCGGCCCGCCTCAACCCCCATGTCGAGCAGATGCGGCGCCGCAGTCTGCGGTGGGCGCAGGACGCCGGGATCGTCTGCGGTGAGGAGGAGGTGCGCCGGCTGGACGGACCACGGTTCGACCGGCTCGCGGGGTACGCGCATCCCGACGCCCAAGGACCGGGCGCGCAGTTGGTGTCGGACTGGATGTTCTGGTTCTTCCCGTTCGATGACTGGTTCGACGGGCCCGTGGGCGAGGATCCCGCGCTGGTCCGGGGGGTCATCGATCCGATGGTCCGGTTTGGATACGGGGATGCGGGTGCGCTGCCGTTGTCCGCGCCACCGCTGGTGCATGCCTTCGCGGAGCTGTGCGGGCGCAGCCGGATGGGGATGACGTCCGGCTGGCAGAGCCGGTTCGCGGAGGACATGGCGACGTACCTGTTCTCCTACGTCCTGGAAGCGCAGATGCGCCAACGCCCCGGGGAGGGCAGCCTGGAGCATGTGGTGGAGGTGCGCAGGAACGCGATCGGGATCCGTCCCTCCCTGGCGTTCGGTGAAACCGCGGAGGGCCGGGAACTGGGCTTCCCGCTGGCGTTGAGCGAGACTCTCCATCGGCTGCGCAGGGTCTGCGCGGACACGGTCGTCGTCCAGAACGACGCCTACTCCCTGCACAAGGACCTGCACCAGGGCGAGAGCAGCAATCAGGCCGTCCTGCTGATGCGCGAGCAGGGCATGGCCGAACCCGAAGCCATCCGCCACCTGGAAGGCGTCCACGACCGGCTCATCGACGAATACCTCGACCTCGAAGGCCAAGCCCTCCCACTTCCCCGCAGGTACGCGCTGCCCGAACAGACAGCCCACCTCACCGGATACCTCTCCAACCTCAGGTCCTGGATCAGCGGCAACAACGCCTGGAGCCAGGAAACCAGACGCTACAGCGACCACCACACCACCTGACCGCTCGGCGGCGCAGGACGGCGTCGAGTCACTACCGCGCCACGTGACCTGATCGCCGCCGTCCGCGCGGTGGCCGACGGCAGCGCCATGCTCTCGCCGACGGTCACCAGGCGGCTGATCGACACATTCGCTGAGCAACAGGCCCCGGACTTCCGCGCAGCCAGGGAACGGCTGTCCGTCCTCACCGACCGCGAACGAATAGTCGTACGTACAGTCGCCCGCGGACTCGCCCATGCCGACAAATCGGCCGGGAGCTCGGCACGACGAGACCACCGTCAAGGTCCACGTGAGCCGCACGCTCGCCAAGCTCGGGTGGGCCGTCCAACCGGGTGCAGAGCGCGCTGCTCGTCCGCGACTCCGGGCAGACACACCGATCCACCGATCCCCTCGTGCCAGGTGCCCAATCTGCGGACGGACCAGTCGCCCCAGATCGACGCTCAACACCGGAGCGGCTGCCTGGAAGGCTCGGTAGCCAACTCCAGCGTTAGTCGTGGTTGTTACTGCGGGCCTGGCGTGCCGACTCCTCCCGCTTCTTCCTGAACGACTCATGCTTTCGCTTGATGGCCTCACGCTGGCGCCGCGCTTCGTCTTCCTTCTGCTGCTTCACTGCCTTCCTGTCAGGCAGGGTCTTCACCACACCCCACTTCGTCAGCACCGCCGCCAGCCCTACGAGTGCAGCCAAGCCCGCCAGCCCGGCCAGCGCCGTCGTCTTCACCTTCGCCTTCGCCTTCGGGCCGTTCATCGTTGCTCACCCCTCAGCACCGGGTCAGCCGCCTGCTGAATTGCTGCTTGATGTCCACCCTGTCGTCTCCTTCCGCCCCGGCTTGTCGTGACGAGGAGGCTCCCAGCTCTGAAGCGGCCTGTACAGAGCGGGGCCGTTCCCGCGCACAACGTGAGCAGTCCGCGCTGCCCGTTGATCCGAACGAACCGCCTCAGGTGCCTCAGGTGCCTCAGGTGCCTTAAGAACCTTCCTTGGACGGTGCGCCGAGGAAGTGGCCGGCGGGGCCGGCGATTTGCTGCAGGAGGTACAGCGTTCGGTCGACGCGGTCGGGCGGAATGGTCGGCCGGGGCTGGCCGGTCGTCGGGTCCAGTTCGCCACGCCAGTCCATGGCGAGGTGCCACAGGTCGTGTCGGCGGCCGTAGCCGGCGGGGAAGGGCCAGTCGAGATCGAGGGCCCGCAGAGCCTTGCTGAGGTCGCTCAGCCCGTCCGCGCTCCATACGACGATGACGCGGTCGGCCAGCACTCGCCGGATCTGCTCGACGGCCGCTTCCGGGGCGGTGGCGCCCGCGGGTATGCCCTGCGAGCACGGAGAGAGCAGCCGCATGTGGACGTCGAGGAGAGCGCGGCCGCCGGCGTCGAGGGCGGTGATGTGGGCGGCGGAGGGCGCGCGCCGGTCGCCGGCGGGGGTGGTGCCGCGGTCGGTGTAGTCGAGGTGGACGACGGCGAGGCGTCCGTCGGCGAGCAGCTCGGCCGCCTGTTCGGTGGCCCGTGCGCGGGCCTCGGCGGCCTGCCTCTGCCGGGCCCGCAGCTTCTCGATATGCGCGCAGACCTGACAGAGCAGCCAGGCATCGACCTGAGTGCAGGGCAGGTCGGGGCGGGCGCCGCACTGCTCGCACACACGGGTGCCGGTGGCGCACCGGTCGGCGGCCGCGGCGAGCTGACGGGCGCCGGCGCGGGTGGGGCGCGATTCACTGATCGAGTACAGGTCGAACACCGCACGGCGGCCGGTGCCGTCGCGGCCCTCGACCGTGGCACGCACCGGGCCGCCCGGTTCGCGGGGCAGGTCGAGGCTCCCGAGCTGCGTCTGGGTCATGTACCGGCCGGGCGGAACCTGGCTCCAGTAGCTGAAGTGCCGCGTGTGGGGTGGCGCCGATCGGGGTGGCTGATCCGGCTGGTACCCGGTGCTCGACGCTTCCTGGGGGTGGGGTGTATTGGCCATGGTGATGTCTCCGTGGGGTCGATGATGCAATGGGCAGCTCGCGGGGTTCGTCCTGTGCCGAGGCACGGTAGCTGTCACATCTGGCGGTATCGACCTGCAATCTCCCATGACTGAGGCACCGCAGGTGTCACCGGTGAAGCAAGCTGCCTGGCACCTGCCCCTGGGGAAGCACGGCCGTGACACCCCTTCCCCCGTGGCGGAGCGACTTGCTCATCTCGGCAGGCGGCGCCGACGAGGAGGAGAAGAAGAAGAAGGAGGAAGAAGGCTTGGGGGCGCGCTCCAGCGACGTTGTGCGACTGATCGCGTGCGCCGGCGAGCGACGTGACCTCGAAAAACGCTGGTCTGATTGGCGCCGGGCCCGTGATCCTGAAGGACGTCCACCGCCTTGTCCGAACGCGGGCCAGTGCCGAAGACATCGAAAATGGTCAAACGCAGATGTAGGGCCGAGCCGGTTCTGTCCTGCTATGGAGGCCAGTCTTGCTGTCACGACCTCTGGTGGAGTCGCTCCGCGGCCTGGGCGGGGGTGTCGTAGTAACCGGGCTGCGCCATGAGGACTGAGCTGAAGTAGTAACCCTGCTCCTCCCCTGGCTCGTCGTCGGCTGCAAACGGGCGCCAGAAGCTCAGCAGCAGGTCTGGGACGATGAACGAGCCAGAGTCGTCGGGGTCTTCCTCGATGGAGCACCACTCGCCCACGCGCCGGACAACCTCGCGGGCCGGAAGCGCGAACACGTCCACACCCTGGAACAGCGCTCGGTCCGTCTGAGTCAACGGCCTCCCCAGCTCGACCGCTTCGAGCATGTCACGCATGCAGTGGATGCTGATCATCAGCCCGCTGGGACGAAAGACATGCTGCCCGGGTCGGTCGGACTCCGAAATCGCAGAGAGATCACGAAGCGAGTCGAGTGCCGTGTTGGCCGCGTGCCGAGTCATGCCGATCCGCATCGGGCCGACACCGATCGGTGGGGCGAGGTCGAAGTCCATGCGGGCATGATGCGCGGGATGTGGTACTTCGGGGCGACCTTGCCGCCGCGAGTGCGGCAGGCGCTTCCGGCGGGCACTTCACAGGTGGGGCGGTCGAACTGTGCGACGGTGGCGACCGGTTCGGCGGGCTCTGGCATGTCGCAGAACCCGAGGTTCTCGGTGTCGGCAATAGTGGCCCATCGGCGTGTGAGGCGGCGGCATGCGTGGACGAGTTCGGGTGGGTGGAGGTCGGTGAGTTCGGTGTCGAAGGTGGCGAGGATGCCGGCGACGCCGGCCCAGGACCAGGCGCCGAGAGTGAGCCGGCAGCACTCGGTGTCGACGTGTTCCACGACGGAGCCGCCTGGTACCCAGCGGGCCACGATGTGAGCGGGCAGGTTGAGCCGGGCGGCCCGGACGACCAGGTGGTGTGGCTCGATGCGGTGGGCGGGCAGGTAGTCGGGGTCACTGGGTTCGGGGCGTGTGCCGTCGGGACGCAGTGTCTCGGTGACGAGGAGGTGGCGGTGGCGTACCGCGGTTCCGACGGCGGTGAGGGCGGCCGGGGCGATGGGGGGCGCGGGGAACTCCCAATAGTTCTGCAGCCGAGTCAGGCTCAGGGATTCCATGGATGCCCCAGCGCAGGGGGCATGACCTGGTGCAGAGCCGCCAGTGCCCGCGCCGCGTCGTCCCCGAGGCCGAACATCGGGCTTGGCGCGGTCTGCAGGGTCACCGCCGAGCACCAGGGCGAGCGCCTGCGGGACTGGCTCGACGCCGCCCGACAGGACAACGTGCCCAGCCTGTACACCCTCGCCACAGGCACCGACCGAGACCGCGACGCCGTCATCGCCGGCCTCACCCTGCCCTGGAAGTCCGGAGTCGTCGGAGGCCACGTCAACTGGATCAAGATGTTCAAGCGCGAGATGTTCGGCCGCGCTGACCTCGACCGCCTCCGCAAACCCGTCCTCGTGGCGAGATGAGCCTGGGAGAAGTGGCCAGACAGGCCGGACCGCCCGGGGCGAGAATGATGCGGTGTTGATCGTGAATGCCGTACTCGAAACCCCGGACACCGCTGACTTTCCCTTTTGGCCTGTCGCTGAGCTTCCCCCATACCGGTTCATGGCTCTGTCGGGCCGTATGTCCCCACTCCAAGTCGGCACCGCGCTGGCGATGCTGGCGGACTACAACTCACGGACAAGTGACGACGATCGCCCCATGATGGACGCCGGCGACATGATTCGCCGCCTGCTGGAGACAGAGACAGTCATCGCACCAGGAGGTCTGCGCGTCCACGACACCAGAACCAACGTCGCCATCAACCCGGGGTGCTGCTGCGGACTGGAGGACTGGCGCGAGTGGCTCGACATCGCAGACGGAGAGTCCCCGTGGCTCGGTCATGACCCCTCACCAAGGCTTGAGCAGGCCGACGATGTCGTGCGGCTGTGGCCCGACGGCGGAGACACCCAAGGAGCTTCTGCCGGGCCGCCCATCGAGATCGTGGTAGGTGACCTGCCGCGGATCCTGCATACCGTGCAAGAAGGGCTGAACGGCTTTCTCTCTCTCATCACGCAGTGGGCCACTGCCCACATTCCGACTCTCGCCGTGGACCTGACAGCGAGACTCGACGAAGGATTGGCCATCAGTGCACCACTACCGGGTGCCGACGACCAACACGTACTGTGACCGACCACGGAAGTTGAGCCAGAAGGACACACCCTCACGCAGGTCAGGGCCGGTCCAGCTCCGTCACCCTGCCGGCCAGCGCCACGCCTGTTCGGGAAAGTCGTCGATGATGACCGCCACGGTTTCGTTGAGAGACAGAAGGTTCTCGTAGGTCTTGCGACCATGAGTCCATCCGATCATGCGGTCTCCCTCGATACGCCATCCCAATTTGGTGTCATGCATGCGGCGTTCCATGGCGTATGTGCTGATGAGAGCCGCAAAGTCGGGGTCGGACGCGCAGTAACAGACCAGGTGGGTGCCGAGGTCGGGCAATTCCTCTGCGTGTCCCGTGAGGCGATTGAGCGCGGGACGCTTTTCCACCCGATGGGATGCTGCCAATCGACGGCTCGTCACGGCAGTGGCCGGGAGCGCGCGTGGAAGGCGCAGCACAGTCACGGAATAGGTCCATGCGACATTTGCCTTGGCGCCGCGCTGCCACGCGAGGAGGTGGAACAGGCTCACCTCCCGACCGCGGAAATTGCCCTGAAGCAGGTTGCGAATAGCCAGGCCATCGCGACCGAGGCTGAACGGGTAACCGCCGCTGTCGAAGGTGTCGAGGTAGTCCCGGGCGTGCTTGCGGTACGTCCAGGCCGGGTCGTCCCGGAAACGTTTGATGCTTTTGCGAATCTCGAACACGATCAGTCAGAGCTGCTCAGTTCAGTGTTGGCGGCGTTGCCGGCGCCGTAGATGATGCCGTCGACGGGAATCTGCTGCCATCCGGGGAACCCCTCACGTTCGGTCGCACGGTGCGCCCCGCCGCCGTCGTTGGCCTCTCCCCCTGCATGGTTCGCGGCACCGCCAGCGGCGCCGGCGCCGCCACTGAACACCACGTCCCGGAGGATGTCCTTGTCCTCCCCCTCGAAGAACATCTCCGCGCCGTCCGCCGCAGCCTGGCCTCCCGCGCTGGCCACGCCCTCCGTGGCCATCCTGCCCAGCAGGTTTTTGCCCTCCAGTCCCGCCGCGATGGCCCTGCCGGGCGCCCATGCCTCTTCGGCAGCGTGCTGTCCAGTATTGGTCGCCCACTCGCCGACCTTCTCCCCAAGCCTGCCCGCGCCTTCCGCGATCCCCGCGCCCGCCAGCCCGGCCACGGCGGCATCCTGGAAGTCCTGGCCCCAGGTGATCTTCTGCCCCGTGACCGCCTGTCCGCCGACGTTGCCGATGAAGTTGGCGCCGGTGTTCTTGCCGAACTCGATGACGAACTTGAGCAGTTTGCTGTCAGCCATCGCCTCCTTCACCGTCTCCAACGTCTTGGCAATCCTGATCAGGAGCTGTCCGAGCCGGGTGACCTCCGCCGTCGCCTCGGCGATCTCTGCCTCGGCAGCGCCCGCTGCGATGGCGTCGGAGAAGCCCGCCGTCAGTACCGACAGACCAATGCCGATCGCCACCGTCGCCAGGACCTCCTCGACCACGCGATGGACCTCGTCGTTGGCCTTCTGGATGGCGTCAGCGGTGGTGTCCAGCTGACGGGCCACGGTTTCGAACTGAGGCAGGGCCTTCTCCGCCTGGTTCCTGGTGTGTTTCCAGTGGCCGTGGAAGGCATCGGCTGCGGCCCCGGTCCAGCTGTCGCCAAGCCGGGTGACCTCGTGATCCTGGGTCTCGACCGTACTCTTCAGGTCGTGGGCCATGTGCCGCCAAGCCTCGGCACAGGCCCGCAGGACGGAGGGGTCTCCGCCAGGGTTGAACAGGTTGAAGCTCTTCTCGATCTTCGACTGCTGCTCCTGCTGCTCCTGCTGCTGACCGGACATGTCACTTTCCCCCGAACTGCTGGGCCTGCACGAAGTCGGCTCCGTGATAGGAGGCAACGGTGTGCTGCAGACCTGCGGCGTAGTGCCGCAGCCCAGCACTCAGCCGCCGCAGGGAAGTCACCGTGTTACGGGTCATCTCCACGTACTGCGATAGGACCTCGGTGGACTCGGACATCACGCCGAAAGCGTCGTTCACGTTCTCCGCCCGTGCGGCAAAGGCGTCGATACGGCCGTCTAAGTGACCCGAAGACGACGTGAAGTCCTTGGCCAGAGCCGTGACCGGCTCGGGATGTATCGAAAAGTGCTCATGCGCCATCGCAATCCCCCGCGGAGGAATCATGTCTGCTCAATCGGCCAACCAGCGTAGGCAGACAAGCACCGCAGATTGCGTTCACCAGACATCGTTTTCATGGAACCTTGACGCGATCCAGAGACCCCAAAGACGAGTTCATGGTGCAGGCCAGTACAGACAGACCAGAGCGATCACGCCCCTGACTTCAGGTAGAACCTTGGCCGGGGCGACGCATGACCCGACGTATGCCAAGACTTCTGGGCCTCCTGCGACGACCTCGTCACCATCCACTCCGCCTCAAGCGCGCCCATGAACACCCTCCGGACGAATCCGCGGTGTGGTCATGCACGAGCCGGAGCGCGCAGCGCGCGGTACGGGACCTAAGGCCGTGACGACCTCACCGGACGAGCAGCGCCTCGGTGCGGTCGGTCAAGGCAGGATCTCGATGTACCCGTCGGTTCCGTGCACCCGGATCCGCTGCCCGTCCCGGATCTGTCGGGTGGCCTGCTCCACGCCCACGACGGCCGGCAAGCCGTACTCCCGGGCGATCACTGCGCCATGGGTCATCAGGCCGCCCACCTCCGTCACCAGGCCCGCGATGCCGACGAACAGCGGCGACCAGCTGGGGTCCGTGAAGGTCGTGACCAGGATGTCGCCCGCTTCGAGATCGGCCTCCCCTATGTCGAGGATGACGCGGGCCCGTCCCTCGACGGTCCCGGCGGAAACCGGCAGGCCGACCAGGGCGCCGGCCGGCACGTCATCGCGCCGGTAGGCCCCGGTGACGGCCTCACCATCCGATGTGAGCACCCGGGGCGGTGTGAGCGCCTGGTACGACCGGAACGCGTCCTTGCGCTGCTGGATGAGCCGGGCATCCACCCGGTTCGAGTCATCCACCTGGTTTGCGCGCACGACGTCGTGGAGTTCCTGGAACGTGAGGTAGAAGATGTCCTCCTTCTCAGGCACCACGCCTGCCTGCACGAGGCGCTCGGCCTCCTCCAGCAGGGCCTGCTTGTAGACGAAGGAGCGGCTGATGATGCCGTACTTCGGGTACTCCCGGTACCCGATGAAGGTTCTGACCTGGTCGATCATCCGCTTGGCCGCGTCGGCTCTCCGGTCCCCGTCGGGCAGGGCCCGCAAGCGTGACAGTACGTCCTGTTCCTTCTTCTGCGCCTTCTGCAGCCCTTGCTCGAAGCGTCGCTCGGCGGCGCCCGGTTCGAAGTTCCTGACGTTGTCGAGGATCACGGGCACGAGCGTGGTGGGGCGTTCGCGCCAACGCGGCCTCGTGATGTCGATCTCGCCGACGCAGCGCATGCCGTACCGGTCGAGGTAGGCCTCGATTGCGTCGCGCGCTTCGGCCCCGCCCGCACGCTTCGCCAGCTCGTCCAGGAAGGCCTCGTCCTCGACGGACTCGACATCTTGCAGGAACTCCACGACCTCCGACAGCGGGCGGATCACGTCCGCGACGTCGAGCAGCGCCAGTCCCATCTCCGACGTGACGTTGTCGGGGGCGGACAGCGTCAGCGTGTCAGCCGCGTTCTTCTCGCCCAGCCACTCCTGCAGCTTGTCGTTGAGCCACCACGTTGCCTCCATCCCCGCCATGATCGCCTGAAGGTTGAGCGGATCACCGAGGACGCGTTTGTGCTCCTCGAAGGCCTCCAACAGGAAGTCGAACAGCGCCGGTCCGGTCTTCGTCCGGATGCCGCGCTCCAGGGCCGCGACGGACGCCTGGCTGCGCTCGATCAGCTGGGCGACAATGGCCGGGTCGGCTTCGGCCGGGGCGGACGTACCGCCGGGCGGCGGCCCGCCGGGACCCGTGTCCGGGAGCGACGGGACGAAGCCCTCGCGGTCGAGGACGGTCTCCAGAGCGTCCCTGACCAGCGGGTCGCCCTTCCCCATGAGGTCCAGGAGGCCGGCCCGGCTCGCGGGCGTGGCCAGGCGCCGGGTGACGTCGACGAACAGCCTGCCGCCGGCCTCGTGCATCGGCACCATGGCCGTCAGCTGCCACATGGAGAACCCGAGAGGCTTCATCGGGTCGGTCATCATCTGCTGATGACCGACGGAGACGTAGACGTGATTCTCCTGGTCGCCCGTCTCGGGGGTGGGGATGGGGAACAGCGTCGTGATCGGCCGGCTCTGAACGATCTGGAAGCCATCGTCGACCAGGCACCATTCGATGTCCTGCGGGCGGCCGAAGTGCGCCTCGATCCGCCGCCCGAGCTGTACGAGCCGCACGACCTGCGCATCCGTCAGCGCCGGCTGCTCCTGCCGCTGCGAGTCGATCGCCACTTCCTGCGTACCGCCGGCCGGCAGGGCCTGAACGGCACGCTGTTTGGCGGCGATCGTCTTCGCGACGACCTCGCCGTCGCGCACCTTGTAGACGTCGGGGTTCACCAGGCCGGAGACCAGGGCCTCGCCGAGGCCGAAGCCGGCGTCCACGGTGGCGTCCTTCCGGTTGCCCGTGACGGGGTCGGCCGTGAACAGGATGCCGGCCGCATGCGGGAGGACCATCTGCTGCACGACCACGGCCATGTTGACCGTACGGTGGTCGATGCCGTTCCGCTGACGGTAGGTCACAGCCCGCTCGGTGAACAGCGAGGCCCAGCACCGGCTGACGTGTTGGAGAATCGCCGCCGGCCCCACGACGTTCAGGTACGTGTCCTGCTGGCCGGCGAAGGAAGCGGTCGGCAGGTCCTCTGCCGTCGCGCTGGATCGGACGGCGTAGGCGGTGTGCTCGCCGAGCCGGCCGAGGGCGCCGGTGATCGCCGCTGCGAGATCGCCCGGGATGGCAATCCCTTCGATGGTCCGACGAATCTGCGCGCTGAGGGTGCGGATCGTCTCCCGGTCGTCCGGGTTCAAGCGCGACAGCTCATCGAGCCGATCGTCGATCGACGGCGCTTCCGCCATGATCCGCCGGAAGGCGTCCGTCGTCACGCAGAAGCCGTCCGGCACGCGGATGCCTTCGATGCGCGACAGCCCGCCCAGGTGCGCGCCCTTGCCACCGACGACCGCGACCTGCGTCTCGTCAACCTCTTGAAGATCCCACACGTACTGCTCGATCATCGCGATACCTCCGAGGCAGTCGTGTCCCGTTGCACTGCGGTGGCCGATCCCATCACCGGCGCCTCCAGCTCTGTCGAACCTCTTGCCAGACACGTCCTCGTCTCCGACTGCCCTCCCTCTGACGAGTCGGCCGACGACCGCACTGCCGGTTCCCCCACTGGTTCGACGTCACCGCCTCCCCCATACGTCGACAACACACGCACGTCGTGCCCCCATTTCCGCAGGTTGTGGCCTCGGCCGACGATTTTGCGCCACCACCCGGGCCTTGCCGCAAGCCCCCCAGTGCGCTATATGTTAGGAGTGGCGAGGAGAGAGTCCCTGTCGTCATAGCCCCGGAGCGTGTCGGCCGCCAGAAGGTCGCTGTACCGCACGGGTGCCGTCAGCACTTCGCACCGTGAGAGCCAGGCGGGCTGTCCCAGGTAGCAGCCAGCCCACCAGAAACGCTTCGAGGTCGTGGACGTCTGACTGCGTCGTGGACGTCTGTCTGCCAGGCCCCAGTCCTCCTCGCCCCGGCGTGAACGGCCGGTCGGGGTGTTTCTGCCAGCATGCTGAACACAGTCCGAGGCCGGCATGGCGCCGCACCTCCCGCACCCGGCGCACGCGCGCGGCGGCCGGCTTGGACCGCCGGACGCGACCCTCGCCCCTAGCGGCTGCTGACCAGCTTCGCAGCCTCGTCGAGTGGGATCTCGGGGAACTGCTTGCGCAACATGCGTACGGCGTGCGCGCTCCCCTTGTTGTTCCGGGCATCGCGGAGAAACGCACCGTCCAGGACTTGCAGCACCGCCTCGGGGGTCGGATACGCCCGCTTGTATCGCGCGCGGCGCTCGCGTGTCTTCCTGCGGGAGAGGATCCAGGAGAGAAGGATCATGGGGCCCTCGGCTATCAGGGCGATGACGACCAGTGTGCTGGACGTGTCGCCGTCCACGATGCGGTAGTGCGCGAGCAGTGCGGCCACGGTTTGGAGGAGAATCACGATGCCGCAGAGCAGCCAGAAGAGTTTGCGGAGCATGAGGCGCAAATCTAACAAACCTGCGCTCAAGAGGGCGACGCTGCCCACGAGTTGAGAAGGGCCGTGCTGGCGGCCAGGGCAGGCACTGACCCTTGACTCTTGGCCTTGCCCCTTGGCCCTTGGCCTGGCTCTTGGCTCTTGGCTCTCGGCCTTGGCTCCTGGCTCCTGGCTCCTGGCTCCTGGCTCCTGGGACCCTTGGCGTCCTGGTCACCGCTTCCGAGGCTCCCCGAGGCGCAGGTTCACGGAAGGGCTCTGAGCGTTGCGGCCGGCGCTGCCGCCCCGACTGGCGGCAGGGCAGTCATTCAGCTCGCCAAAGTGCCCTGGTGGAAGTACATCCGCCGGCCCGTTTCCGTCAGACGCCACAGAGAACTCCTCCATGCGCGCCGTCCTCCGTTGTTGGCGAAGTACGTCAGATGAACGATGCCGGGAGCCAGTTCAACCCCTGTCATCTCGCCGACCACCACCGGGAACTTCGGGTCCACCGAACCGGCACTCGTCACCGTGAGAATCGACGTCGCGTCCCAGCACCTGCCAGACGCTCCGATCTCGATGAACTCCGGGTCCAGGAGCTCCGAAACCAGGGCCGATGAAGCACGCACCTCGGGATCGAGAAGCCGCATCTCCGCCGCAACGGCCGCCTCGACGGCCCGCTCGCTCTCCTCTGCCATGCCTGGACCCTATGGACACCCGCCGTCGTGTCACAGCGAATAGTCGCCTGCTCGGGCAGCGACCGACGGCGCCGCTCCTTCTTCTCCTCACCATTCCTGAACAAGGTGCTCAGCAACCGCCGTTGAAACCCCTGCCCAAGTGCTGCCGTGGGACGGATGCCGGCGCCGGCGCCGGTGCGGGTGCCGGTGCGGGTGCCGGTGCCACTGAACGGAGCTGAGGAACTCGCCGGAACACCTCACTACCTGCCGCACTTGCCGAGGCCCCACCGCGTCCCCCCCCCCGTCGCGGTCGGGCTTCAGCCATTCATCAAACCTGTGCCACGATTCCCCTCACATGTCCAAGGGGGGACCATGCACCGCACCAACGCCGCAGCCCTCGCTGCCGTATTGCTGACCACCATCACCGGATGCAGCGGCAGCGCCGTCGACAAGCCCGCGCACAAGCCCACGCAGACCGCGGCCACGACGCCGGCACCGACGCCCGCCGCATCCCGCGCCGACCTCGAGAAGGCCGTAAGGCAGTACACGGCCGCCTACTTCACACCGGATGTCACGGCCGCCTACGGCATGATCTCCAGCCGGTGCAAAGAGCAGATCACCAAGCCGGCGCTCAACGCCCTGTTGGAACGCGCGAACCAGATGCACGGCGACCGCACCGTCACGCGGTTCGCCGTCGACAAGCTCTCAGGGGATATGGCCCGCGTCTCCTACGGCGTCGGCCTGCCGCGGTACGACCAGCACGGCCAGCCGTGGACCCGCGAGGGTGGGCACTGGCGCTACGACGCCTGCTGACCCTCGGCGCCACGCGGACACGAGGCTGGTGATCGCCAACCGCCGGGAACGGCCTCCACCACGCGGTCCAGGCCGTCACCCACTGGCACAACCTCGCCCTGGCCGCCTGACGAAGACCGCCAGACCGGGCAGTGACCTGCCCGAGTCCTGCCCGATCGCAGCCTTCTGGAACGCGCTTTAGTCGTCCTCGTCCTCGAAACTCCATCGGAGGTCGATGTGTGCGGCGGGAGCAAGCGCACGCACGGTGTCGTGAGACCCCTGCTCGATCTGGTCGGACCAGCCGCCGAAGCCAGACACGATGATCGGGTAGTCGCTCTCCGCGAAGACCTGACCCGCCGCCATGTCCTCGCTCACCGCCACGTCTCTCTCAAGATCATGGGTGGTGAGGAACGCGGTCAGTGCCCCGGCGATACGCGCCGTCTCCTCCCCCGGCTGCAAACCGGAGACGGTGAGACTGAGGCCAACAGATATAGACATCCGCCCAAGGTACTGCCCAGCACTGACATCCCACCTGGCGGCCGGGGGGACGCCGCCGGACCGGGCGGCCGGTCGGACGGGCTTGTTCCGCGCGAAGGGTCACGGCAAGCCGAACTCAGTCCTGGTGCAGCTCGTTGCGGCCGGGGCCGCCGGAGAGCCTGTCGGTGTCCGGGCCGCCCCACAGGACGTCGTCACCGCTGTTGCCCCACAGCGTGTCGCTACCCGTCTCGCCGTACAGCTTGTCGTTGCCCCTGCCACCGTAGAGGACGTCCGCGCCGCCCCTGCCGTGCAGGGCATCGTTGCCGTCGTCGCCGTGCAGGGTGTTGTCCTCGCCGGTACCGGTCAGGGAATCGTTCCCGGCTCCGCCGGAACAGTCCTGTCCGCAGTGGGTGAGGGTGTCGTTCCCCGCCCCGCCGAAGGAGCCGAAGCCGAACGGGCCGCCGCCACCGTCGAGGCGGTCGTCGCCGTCGTCGCCGTGGAGCATGGCGGACGCGGACCCCTTCAGCACGTCGTTGCCCTTGCCGCCGTAGATCCCGGCCCATGCGTCGCTGTCCGCTTCGAGCGTTGCGGTGTCGTCCCTGTCGCCGAGGTCGATGTCGTAGCTGTCCGAGTCATCCGAGTTCTCCGGGATCTCGACGGCGCAGCGCACGACGGTGCGGTCGCCCCGCGTGGGGTACGTGCACTCGTCCGAGCTCGCCGCACTCGCGTCGATGGCGATGTCGTAACGGTCGTGGAAGGTGAGGACGTAGTACGACGCGAACTCACCGCGGTGCTCGATGTTTTCGTCGACCGTCAGATTGTTCTGCTGGCCGGGGGCGGCCTTGTACCAGAGCTCGCTGTCTTCGTGGACGACGATGGCCGTGGCCCTCGGGGCTGCCTGGGCAACCGGCGCCGCGAGGGCGGTTGTGCCGAGGGCGAGGGCAAGGGTGGCGGTAGCAGCGATGGGGCGGTAAATGTGCATGCGGAAGTGGCCCTTCGGGATGTCAGTGCGCCGTGGTGCTTGTGGTCACCGGGTGAGACCAGGGGGCCGAGAACGGAGTTGTGCCGTCGGTCATGAACAACAGCGGGCCAGCCAGTTGCCGGGGCATGGACAACTCCGCATGGACGACTCCGCAGAGGCGACTCGGCAGAGCCGACAATCCTTACGACGAGACACCCGCCCCCGAGCGTCCACGCGCTCCCCCTCTTCCCCTCTCCCTCGGCGCGTCGGGCGCCCGCCGGCGATGACGGAGGAACAGATACAGCTCGCGCGCGACCTGCTGCCCCTCCCGGACGGCTCCGTCACCTCGGTCGCGAAGCTGTTCGGGCACCCTCGACCTGCGTAGACGCAGCAAAGGGCGGCTCCGTCACGCTCGGCCGCCCCGGGCCGTCGCCCGGCCCCGGTCAGCGGGCCCGGCGCGGCCGTCGCCAGCAGGTCAGGACGTCGTCGGTGGTGGCGATGGTGGCCACCAGGGCGAGGGTGTTGCGGACCATCGCTGGGGTGTATTCGGCGGGCACTCCCGCAATGGCGTCGGCCGGCACGACGGCCGTGTAGCCCAGATTGACCGCGTCGAACACGGCGTTGGGGATCGCCACGTTGGCCGAGACCCCGGTGACAATCACTGTCCGGCATCCGACATTGCGCAGCAGGGCGTCCACCTCGGTGCCGGCGATCGGGGAGAGTCCGTGCAGCCGGCGCACCACCAGGTCGTCGTCCGAGACCGGGATCGGATCGGCGATGCGTACGGCGGTGGAACCGGTCGTCTGCTGGACGGGCAGCCGCTCGGCCGCCCGGAAGAGGCGGGCGTTGCGGCCGGCACCACGTCCGTCGGGTCGGCGTTCGGCGACCGCGTGCAGGACCTGGACCCCGGCCGCGTGGGCGGCCGTCACCAGGCGGGCGATGTTCGCCAGTGCCCCCGAGGTGCGCGCCACGGTGGCGAGTTCGGGCAGCGCGCTGTCCGTGCCGACCACGCCGCGCTGGCATTCGACGGTGAGCAGCACCGTGGTGGCCGGGTCCAGTTGCTCGTCGAGCCGGGTGTCGGGCGGCACCGTCGATCGCCTCCTCTGGCAGAGGCGCGAGGGTAGCCGCCATTGCGTCCATCAGGAAGAGCCTTCATGATTTCTGACGTCCAGTCAGCTCAGGGTGGGTGGTGGCGATGGACGGCAGCGGAGGCGATGGCGGATGACGGACACTCAGCGGCGCGGGCGCCGGATCATGATGACGCGGGGCGAGCTCGACGCGTTCCTGGTGGCGCAGCGGACCTGCCGGGCCGCGACGGTCGGCGGGGACGGCGCGCCGCACGTCGGGGCGCTGTGGTTCGTCTGGGACGGTACGGCGCTGTGGCTCTACTCCATCACTCGCAGCAAGCGGTGGGCGCAGCTGCGGAAGGACCCGCGCCTCGCGGTGGTCGTCGACGACGGGCACGAGTACGGCGAGCTGCGCGGCGTCGAGCTGGCGGGCGAGGCGGTGTTCGTCGGTGAGGCGCCGCGCACCGGCGAACCCTGCCCCGAACTGGACGCCCCGGAGCGGCTGTTCGCGGCGAAGTACTTCGGAATCGACACCATGCCGCACGACGGCCGGCACGCGTGGCTGCGTCTGACGCCGGATTCCGTCACCTCCTGGGACTTCCGCAAGATTCCGGGGTGAGCGGCGGAGCGGGCAGTGGTGCGCGCGGTGGTGCGGGCCCGTCGTGGCGGCCGGGCGCCGCCGGACGGCCGGCCGTGCGGGCGCGCCCGGCGAGGACCGCACCGTCAGAGATCGCTTTGTCAGTGGTCTCTGCGAGAGTGGGGTGGTCAGCCCGCTCTCCGCCGTCACGGGGAGGGAGCGGGGTGGCTCGGCCCCGACGGGCCGGGCGCCGATGAGGACGAAGGAGACCCGGTGAACGTGCTCTTCCCCGCGCTGCACGACGCGTCGCCCGCCCCCGCGCTGCGGTTCGGCGACCGCGCGCTCAGCTACGGCCAACTGGCCGCGGTGGCGGCGCCGCTCGCGGCCCGGATCGGCGGCGAGACACGGGTGGCGGTGTGGGCGACGCCGACACCGGCCACCGCGGTCGGCGTGGTCGCCGCACTGCTCGCCGGGGTGGCCGCGGTGCCGGTGAACCCCCGGATCGGCGAGAGCGAGCTGGCGCACATCCTGGCGGACAGCGCCCCCTCGCTCGTCCTGGCCGCAGCGGGCGACGAACTTCCGGCGGCGCTCGCCGCGCTCCCCCGGATCGACGTCGGGACGACCCCGCCGGAGGACGGAACCGGACCGGCCACGCTGCCGATCGAGCCGGTGGACGAGGCCCCGGCTCTGATCGTCTACACCTCCGGCACCACGGGGCCGCCCAAGGGGGTCGTCCTCCCTCGGCGCGCCATCGCCCACACCCTCGACGCGTTGGAGGACGCCTGGCAGTGGACGGCCGACGACGTCCTCGTGCACGCCCTGCCGCTGTTCCACGTCCACGGCCTGATCCTCGGCATCCTGGGGCCGCTGCGCCGCGGCGGCAGCGTCCATCACCTGGGGCGGTTCAGCACCGACGAGGTCGCCCGGGAGCTGTCCGGGCCCGGCACCATGCTCTTCGGCGTCCCGACGATGTACCACCGGCTGGCGATGGAGGCCGGGGAGAATCCGGCCCTCGCCAAGGCGCTCTCCCGTGCGCGGCTGCTGGTCTCGGGGTCGGCCGCCCTGCCGCTGACCGATCACGAACGGATCGCGGCGGCCTCCGGGCGCCGGGTGATCGAGCGGTACGGCATGACGGAGACGCTCATGAACACCAGCGTGCGGGCGGACGGCCCGGATGCCGCCGGCACGGTCGGGGTGCCGCTGCCGGGGGTCTACGTCCGGCTGGTGGACGACGCGGGAGCGGCCATCGAGGCGAGCGACGGCGAGACGGTGGGCGAGATCCAGGTCCGCGGCCCGAATCTGTTCACGGAGTACCTCAACCGCCCCGACGCCACGGCCGCGGCGTTCGACGGCGGTTGGTTCCGTACGGGCGACATGGCGATCCGCGACGGTTCGGGGAACTACCGCATCGTCGGCCGCAGGGCCACCGATCTGATCAAGAGCGGAGGCTACAAAATCGGCGCGGGCGAGATCGAGAACGCCCTTCTGGCCCACCCCGCCGTCGCCGAGGCGGCGGTGACCGGCGAGCCGGACGAGGACCTCGGTGAGCGGATCGTCGCCTGGATCGTGGCCGAAACGGGCCCGGACGCCGGACCGCCACCCTCCGGCCAGGAGCTCGCCGACCACGTCGCCCGCCAACTGGCTCCGCACAAACGGCCCCGTGTCGTGCACTTCCTCCAGGCGCTGCCGCGCAACGACATGGGCAAGATCCTGAAGCGAGAGCTCCATGCATGACCCGATGCCGAGCATGCGGCTGACGGCCCGCCAGGCCATGGCGGCGGTGTCGGACGCATACACCGAGGCGCCGCCTCCCACGGACCCCGGGGGCGGCAGTCCCGACGGGCCGCTCGGCTGGCACGGTTACGACGACTCCCGGGCCCGGGCCCGCGCCCGGACCGGCGAGGACGAGTCGGTGGTCACCGCCGTCGCCACCCTGGGCGGCACCGAAGTCGTCCTGGTCTCCTTCGAGTTCGGCTATCTGGGCGGATCGCTCGGCGAACGCACCGGCGACCGCCTGGTGGCCGCCTACGCCCTGGCCCGCGAGCGCAGGCTGCCGCTGGTGTCCTTGATCGCCACCGGCGGCAGCCGGATGCAGGAGGGCATGCGCGCGCTGACCCAGCTCCAGCGGGTGGCCGGTGAGTCGGCCCGCAACCGCGCCGCGGGGCTGGCGCAGATCGCCGTGCTGCGCGACCCGACAACCGGCGGCGGCTGGGCGACGCTCGGCGCGGGGGCCGATGTGATCCTCGCCCTGCCCGGTGCCCAGGTCGGCTTCGCGGGCTCCCGGGTCCGCCCCGCGGACGCCGATCCGTACGCCTACTCCGCCGAGGGCCAGCTCGCGGCCGGGCACGTCGACGCCGTCGTCCCGGCCGACGAGATGCGCGCCACCCTGCGACGCTGGGTCAAGCTTCTGGGAGCGAAAAGGACGTCGGGGGCGGCGGCCGCACCGGCGCCGGCGCCGTCCGCGCTCGGCGCGGGCGACCTGCCGGCTACGGGATGGGACGCGGTGGTCCGCGCCCGTGCCCCCCGGCGACCGCGTGCCGAGGCGTATCTGCGCGCGTACTTCGACGACCGGGAGGAGATCGGCGGCGACCGGTGCGGCGGCGTCGACAACGGCATACGCTGCGGGTTCGGTCATCACGACGGTCGGACGATCGCCTTCGTGGCCCAGTGCGGCACGGCCACCCGCCCGGCCGGATTCCGTACCGCGGCCCGCCTGGTCCACCTCGCCGACCGGCTCGGTATCCCCCTGCTCACCCTGGTGGACACACCGGGTGCCGCCAATGACGCGGCGGCCGAGCGGGCGGGAGCCGGCGCTGCCATCGCCGACGCCTTTGCCGCGCTGGCCTCGGCCCGGGTACCGGTCACCTCCCTGCTCATCGGCGAGGGAGGCTCGGGAGGCGCGCTGGCACTCGCCGCCCCCGGCCGCCTCTGGGCGACGCCGGACAGCTACTTCTCCGTGATCGCCCCGGAGCCGGCCGCGGCGATCCTCAAACGCGGCCCGCAGGAGGTGCACCACACGGCCGACGAACTCCGTATCCGCCCACAGGACTTGCTGGAGCTGGGCGTCATCCGCGGGATCGTCCCAGCACGCTGACCCGAGCACGGGAAGGGCCGTAGAGCTCAACACAGGGGAGAAGCCGCCCGTACGGCTCAGCAGCCCGCTACGGCCTTGCCCGCCTCGCGGAGCGCGCCGACGGCGGCCCGGATCGCGGGCCTGCGGTCGGCGTCCGCGCGCCAGATGGCGTAGACATGGCGGCGCATCGTATGCCGTACGGGCACCACGCTCACACCCGCCGGAACCGGCCCCCGGCCGAGCCGCGGCGCGACGGCGATGCCCAGGCCGGCGGCGATCAGGGCGAGTTGGGTGTGGTGTTCCTCGGCCAGGTGCGAGATGTTCGGCTCGACCCCGTTGCTCCGCAGGGTGAACATCAGCCAGTCGTGACAGAACTCCCCCTGCGGCCAGGAGATCCACTCGTCGTCGGCGAATTCCTCCAGGTCAACGGAGCGCCGCTGGGCCAGCGGATGGTCCGACGGCATCGCGACATCCGCCGGATCGTCGAGGAGCGGCGCCTTCGCCAGCCCCTCGGGCAGCGGCAACGGCCGGTTGTACCAGTCCAGTACGACCGCCAGATCGATGTCACCGCGCACCACCCCCCGCACCGATTCGTCCGGTTCCATCTCCGTCAGCCGGGCGCGGAGCTGGGGGTACTCGGCGCGGAGCGCGGTGAGCGCGGCCGGGAAGAGCCCCCGCGCTGCGGTGGGGAAGGCGCTCAGCCGGAGTTCGCCCACGGCCCGACCGCGGTGTGCCTCCAGCTCGGCCTGTGCCAGCTCGACCTGCGAGAGGATGCGCCCCGCGTGGTCGGCCAGCAGCCGTCCCGCATCCGTCAGCCGCACACCGCGACCGTTCTTCGCCAGCAGCTGCTGGCCGGTCTCCCGCTCCAGTTTGGCGATCTGCTGGGAGACCGCCGAGGTCGTCACATGCAGTCCGTCGGCGGCGGCGCTCACCGAACCGTGCCGGGCGATGGCGCTCAGGGTGCGTAGACGATCAAGGTTCAACACATAAGCAATGCTACGCGATACCCCCCACTAATTCTCGCTTGTGCTACGAGGTCGGGCTCAGCATCGTAGTGGTCATGAGCACCGCCACCGGCCCCACCACGGGCATCAGCACCACGCCCTCCACCCCCGCGACCCCCGATGCCCAGGACTCCGGCACGCCCCCGGAGGGCCCCGCCCGCCGCCGCGCGATCGGCTGGCCGGTGCGTTTCGCCGCCCTCTGCGCGGTCTGGGGTTTCAGCTTTCTGTTCATCAAGGTGGGCACCGAGGGCTTCAATCCGATGCAGTTCACGCTGGGCCGACTGGCCTGCGGCGCGCTCGTCCTGCTGGCGGTCCTCGTGGTCAGGCGTCAGCGACTGCCGCGCTCCCCCCGCGTCTGGGGCCACCTGGCGGTTGCCGCGTTCATCCTCAACGTCCTCCCCTTCACCCTCTACGCCTACGCCGAGACGACCATCCCCTCCACCCTGGCCGGCATCTGCAACGCCACCTCCCCGCTGTGGGGCATGGTCCTCTCGCTGGTCGCGCTCTCCGAGGACCGCCCCAGCCGGCGACGCGTCGCGGGCCTCGGGGTCGGATTCCTGGGCGTGCTCACCGTCCTCGGCGCCTGGCAGGGCTTCTCCGGCACGGACCCGGCCGGCACCGCGATGGCACTGGGCGCCTCGCTCTGCTACGCCATCGGCTGGATATACGTCCGCCGCACGCTGGCCCACGTCAAGGACTCCTCGCTCGCCATGACCGGCACCCAGCTCCTGCTGGCCACCCTCCAACTGGCCGTCGTGACGCCCCTGTTCACCCCCCTTCCGACGTCCTTCCCGCTCGCCCCGCTTCTCTGCCTCATCGCGCTCGGCACCCTGGGAACCGGCTTCGCCTTCGTCCTCCAGTACGGGCTGGTCGCCGAGATCGGCCCCACCACCGCCCAGATGTGCACCTACTTCATCCCGGTGCTCGCCACCGCCGCCGGCGTGGTCATCCTGGACGAACGGCTGAGCTGGAACACGCCGGTCGGCGCCCTGATCGTCCTGGCCGGAGCCGCCCTCACCCAGAGCAGGCCACGGCGCCCCGCAGCCACGTCCTGACAAACCGGCGGCGCCCAGGCGCCCGGAACCACTCCCCCGAAGAGCCCCCGGCTGCACGCGAGTTCGGGGGCTCTCCGCCGCGCCGACCTGGGCGGAGACGACCGGGCCGTCGAGGTGGCGTGCCCCGCCCGTGCGGTCGAGCCCCGGATGTGACCGTACGGCCAGGCCGCCCCCACCCGGCTGAGTGTTGGGGCCGGCCCGAGGCTCCGAGCAGCGCGCGAAAAAGGGGAGGCGGGAGCCGAAGCGCCCCTGGCAGGATGGCTGAGCCTCACGACATGGAGACATGACGTGGAGGCATGACGTGGCGACATGACCAGGCTGCATGACCAGACTGCATGACGACGAGAAGGGGCCGAGATGACCGTGGGCCGTACCGTCACCTTGATTCGTTCCGATTCTCTGTCCGACGCCGCCGAGTATGCCTACGCCGCCACGGCGCCCGCCGGGTCCCGACTCGTCTTCCTCGCCGGTGCGTGTCCGCTCCACGAGGACGGTTCCACCGCAGCGGTCGGGGACTATGCCGGCCAAGCCGCGAAAGCCGTCGCGAACATGCGAGCGGCGCTCGATGCCGCCGGCGCGTCGTTGCAGGACGTGATCAGCACGCGAGTCCTCGTCGCATCCAGCCGGCGGGAAGATCTGGTGACCGCATGGCAGGTGGTGCGAGACTCCTTCGGTGATCACGATGTCCCCAGCACCCTGATGGGCGTCACCGTGCTCGGCTACGCCGACCAGCTCGTCGAGATCGAAGCCATCGCCGCGCTCCTCGATTCCTAGCCATTCGACAGCACGACCCGTCCGCACCGCCACACCGCATCGCACCACCTCCCTCCGCACCACCTCCCACCGCACCGCACCGAGTGCCAGTCCGTCGACTCGACCGCTCAGCCGGGCCCACTCACGTGCTCACGAACCAACGCGGCCGCTCCGTCCCACCGGAAAGCGCGCGCAGTGTCCCCCGGCCCCGGGAAGCCGACCGGCCCGGGCCACTCGGCCCGGCCTCGGGAGAGTCAGCGGGGCGGACCTCACTCATACCGCCGCCCCTCCGCCACCCCGATGGCCGCGGCAACCGCGTCCGCCACCGGTGCGATGTCCGCCTCGGACAGACCGGAGACGGTGATCCGCACGCCCGGCGGGGACTGCATCCGAAAGCGCGCCCCGGGCGCCACCGCCCACCCGGCGTGCAGAAGCCGGGCCACGGCGCCCGTCTCGTCGGGGACCGGGACCCAGACATTCATCCCGCTGCGCCCACGCGCCCTCACGCCCCGCTCGGCCAGGGCCCGTATCAGGGCATCGCGGCGGCGGCCGTACGCGGCGGCGATGTGGTGCGGGTCGATGGCGGACGTGCGCCACAGGTGGGTGACCGTGTCCTGGAGCAGATGACTGACCCAGCCCGGGCCCAGTCGCTGCCTGCCGCGCACCCGGTCCACGGTCACCGCGTCACCGGTGAGCACCGCCAGGCGCAGATCCGGTCCGTACGCCTTGGCCGTGGAGCGGACCAGCACCCAGTGGTCGGTGACGGCGGAGAGCGGGTGGAGCGGCAGGTCGACGATGCCGTGGCCGTGGTCGTCCTCGATGAGGAGCACGCCCGGGTGCTCGGCCAGCAGGATGCGCAGTTCGGTGGCGCGGGCACGGGTGACGGCGGCTCCGGTGGGGTTCTGGGCCCGGTCGGTGACGACCACGGCGCGGACGCCCTCCTGGAGCGCGCGCGCCAGCCGGCCGGGCAGCGGGCCGTCGTCGTCCACCGCGACCGGCACCGGACGCAGACCGAGTGCCGGGATCAGGTCGAGCAGACTTCCCCACCCCGGGTCCTCCACCGCCACCGTGTCCCCGGGCCGCAGATGCGCGGCGAGCACCCGCTCGATGGCGTCGAGCGAGCCGCTGGTGACGGCGATGGGCGCTTCGGGCACGCGGTCGCGCAGGAAGGCCGCGCGGGCCAGTGCCTCGAGGTCGTCGTCGACGGCGGGTGAGCCGTAGAGCACGGGCCGTCGGGCGCCGCGCGCCGCGGCCTCGGCCAGCGCGCCCTCCAACGGAGGCAGCAGGGCCGGATCGGGATTGCCGTCCGAGACTTCCCGTACGCCCGGCGGCGCCTCCACCCGCAGCGCCTCCCGCGGGGTGGTCGCAGGTCTCGGGCGCACCCGGCTGCCCCGGCGGCCCGCGGTCTCGATCACACCGCGGTCGCGCAGCGTCCGATACGCGGACGCGACCGTATTGGGATTCACCGCCAGCTCGACGGCCAACTCCCGCAGCGGCGGCAGGACTTCGCCTGGCTGGAGCTCGCCCGCACCGATGGCCCGCTCCACACTGGCGGCAATCTCCGATGCGCGCCGCCCTTCGATCCGATACTCTCCTAGCACAAACGACATTATGCACTAGTGCAATGGAGAAGGCAATGGCACAGCAGCAGGACACGGCGCCGGACACGTCATACGCGCCGACCGACCGCACCGTCCCGACCCGCGCCCGCGAGCGCGCCGCGTACGACCGGGAGACGGTGCACGCCATCCTCGACGCGGGGTATCTCTGCCATCTCGGCTTTGTGCGCGACGGCGCACCGGTCGTGCTGCCCACCCTGTACGGTCGCGTCGGCGACTGCCTCTATCTGCACGGCTCGACCGGATCCCGCCCGCTGCGGATGACCGGTGCCACGGCCGACCCCGGCCTGCCGGTCTGCGTCACCGTCACGCATGTCGACGGCCTGGTCCTGGCGAAGTCCGCCTTCCACCACTCCATCAACTACCGCTCCGTCGTGGTCCACGGCACCGCCCATCAGGTCCTCGACGAGGACGAGAAGACGGCCGCCCTCGACGCACTCGTCGACCACGTCCTGCCGGGCCGCGCGGCCGACTCCCGGCCGGGCAACGCCAGGGAGCTCGCCGCCACCGCCGTCATCCGCCTCGACCTGCGCGAGGTCTCCGCCAAGATCCGCGCCGGCGGCCCCAACGACGAGCCCGAGGACCTCGCGCTGCCGCACTGGAGCGGCGTCCTTCCGGTGGCCCCCGCATACGGCGCTCCCATACCCTCCGACGACCTCGCGCCCGGGACCCCGCAGCCCGCGTATCTGACCGGCCGCTGAGGAGGCACGATGCTCATCCACCCCTGGGACGCCGCCACCGATGACACCGAGTGGCAGGAGTGGCTCGCCGCACACGACTTCGGCCAGCTGGCCGTCAACGGACCGGCCGGGGCGCCGCCGATGGTGCAGCCGACCCACTTCGTGTACGACCCGGCCCGCCGTGAGGCGATCACCCACCTGGCTCGCCCGAACCCCCTCTGGCGCGCGCTGGAGGAGCGGCCCACGGTCCTGCTGAGCGTGGTGGACGACTACGTCTTCATCCCCGGCCCCTGGCAGGCGGAGGAGGACGATCCGCCCGAGCACGGCGTCCCCACCAGCTTCTACGCCGCGGTCCAGCTGACCTGCACCGCGCACGTCGTGGACGACCCCGAGGCCAAGGCCGCGCTGCTGCAGCGCCAGCTGGGCCACTTCCAGCCCGAGGGCGGCTCGGCGCCGGTCGCCGCCGGGCAGGCCCCGTACGGCCGGCAGCTCTCGGGCATTCGTGGACTGCGGCTCGAAGTGCGCGAGGTACGCGCCAAGTTCAAGTACGCGGGCAAGCGGAGCGACGGCGTCCGGCAGCGGATGGCAGAGCGCCTCGCCCAGCGGAACGGCCCCGGTGACGCGGCGGCCCGCGGCCACCAGGAGCGCCGCGGGAGCACCCTGCCCGGCACGGCACGCTGAGGCGGGCCGCGCTTCCTCACAGGCCGCCGCCCGCCTTACGCGGCGGGCGGGGGCAGCGCGGTCACCCGCAGGACCGAAACCCTAGGGCGCGCACGATCCGGCCGACAGGTCAGCCGCGACGGGCTCCGGGTCGGCGGCGCCCGCGGCCCGGTCCTTCGGCTTGGCCGACTGCGCGATGAAGGCGCCCACCAGCACCACCACACCGCCCACGATCTGCGGCGCGGAGAGGTGCTCGCCCAGCAGCACCCAGGCCAGGACGGTCGCGATCACCGCCTCCAGGCAGGCCACCACACCGGCCACCTGGGGCGAGAGCAGCCGGATGGAGACGACTCCCGTGAGGTAGGCGGCCACCGTCGCGATCAGTACGATCCAGCCGAGGAGAAGCACGGCGGGCACCTGGGCGCCGTTCATGGCGGCGCTGCCGCCGAGCACCTGCCAGTGCATGTTCCAGGGGCGGGCGATCAGGGTGAGCACGCCGGCGCCGATCAGCAGGCCGTAGGCGATCACTCCGAGCGGGTCTGCGGCGTCGTCGCCGTCGCCGCCGTGGTCGGACAGCACGAAGTAGCCGACCTGGCAGCAGGCCGCGCCGAGCGCGAGCGCCAGTCCGACGACGTCGAAGCTCAGCCCGGACCACACCTCGACGACACAGGCCAGACCGCCGACGGCCAGGACGACGCCGACCGCCGCGGCGCGGGTGACCGGCCGTTTCTGGACGAAGCGCACCCAGCCCAGGACGAGGGCGGGCGCGAGGTATTCGATGAGCAGCGCGACGCCCACCGGGATCCGCGACAGCGCGGCGAAGTAACAGGCCTGGACACCTGCCACGGCGAGCAGCCCGAAGCCGACGAGCAGGGCCGGTCGGCGGCGGGGCAGTGCGCGGTGGCGCCAGGCGACGGGCAACATCACCAGCGCCGCTCCGGCCACCCGCAGCCACGTGACGTGCAAGGGGTCCAGTCCGGCCTCGATCAGGGGCTTGGCGGCGACGCCGGAGCCGCCGAACGCGAGGGCGGACAGCAGCGCGATACCGATGCCCGCGCGACGCCCCCCGGGAGCCTGCGATACGGATGAGGTCCCCCAGGACCCTGATACTGCTGGGCCTATACCGGTGGGTGGACCGGCGGGGCTCCCGGACGTCGTGTGCATCCGGTCATCATGACAGCCGCCGACAGCAGCCCCACCGAGAAGACCCCTGTCACTCCTGGCCGGAGCCCTCACCGTCCAAGCGGGAGGCGAGCAGGGCCGTGTCGACCGAGGCGCGGCGCAGCACCTCCACGGCCCGGGACTCGGGGTCGTCCACCAGGGCGGCGAGCAGGTCGAGGCAGTCGGCCCGGGTGGCGTAGCGGGCGTGCGCGCGGTCGAGGGCGCCGTCCAGAGCGGCTGCCGCGGCGGGCGACCAGCCGGGGACGACGCCGTCGGTGACCACGGGGACGGCGCCGGAGTCCTCGACGGTGCCGTGCCAGCGGAGCCCGTAGCCGATGCTGCGCTGGACGAGGTAGCCGAGCAGCCGGGCGATCTGGGGGCCACCGTCGAACGCGTCGCGGACCGCGGGGTCCGACTCCAGCAGACCGTGCAGCAGATGGGCGGTGTCCACCTGGCGGTCGCCGTCGCGGGTGGCCCGCCTGCGGGCAGCGGAGACGACGGACGCCAGCTCCACGGTGAGCTGGGTGTCGAGGTCCACCTGGGCGGCGCCGGCGCCGCCGCTGTACACAGTACGGTTTTGCACAGACCCACCCCACCAGTCCCTGCGGGCCCCAGCGTCCCCGGCGAGAAGCATTTGCGCATCCCACCGTGGTTGGGGACACCGCCATGACATCTCATCCTTACGGAGGAGATGCGGGGAAAATGTGGAAGCCGGACATCCCGCCTCCGGGTACTCCCGGGAAGGTCCGCGGCAGGCAACCGGTGACCGCCCCTCGCACGTCTTCCCCTCACAGGCTCCACGTCCGCCCCCACCGGACACTCCCGCCCCGCTCATCCGCACTCCTCCGCGGCGAAGGATTCCGATGGTCACCCGCCCCCTGCTCTTCCTCGACATCGACGGTGTACTGAACCCCGTACTCCCCACGCCCGGCTTCACCGCGCACGACCTGCTCGACCACACCGTGCTGCTCTCCGTCGACCACGCGAACTGGCTGCGCGAACTGGCCGCGGTGTACGACCTCGTGTGGGCCACCACCTGGGAGCACCACGCGAACACCCACATCGCCCCGCTGCTGGAGCTGCCCGAGCTGCCGGTCGTCGAGTTCACCGGCTATCTCAGCCGTCCCGACGACCCGCGGTTCGAGGGACCGGAGAGTCTGCTGGCGCGCAAGTGGGCCCCGATACTGCGTTACGCGGCCGGGCGGCCGTTCGCCTGGGTCGACGACGTGATGCCCGACAGCCTGGTGCGGCGCGGCCGCCGGCGGCCGGACCGGCTGCTGGTCCCGGTGGACCCGGCACACGGCCTGCACCGCCGGCACGTCGACCGGTTGCTCACCACCCCGCCGCGGCGGGGCCCCCAAACCGATCTGACGAGCCATCAGGATTGATGGTCGCCGGTATTGAACCTTCACCCCCGTGCGGCTACGTTCCGCGGCAACAGCCGGGCACAGTCACCGAAGGGGTGGTCCGCATGGCCGAAGTCACCGCTCAGGCCCGCATCGAGGCACCGGCCGAGCAGGTCTGGGACCGGCTGACCGACTTCGATTCGTACGCGCAGTGGAACGCCACCCACACCGCCTTCCCCCGGGGCGGACCCGAAAGGCTCGAAGTGGGCGCGGGGTACGAGGAGAACATGAAGCTGATGGGCTTCCCGGCCGAGGTGAACTGGACCGTGCGGGAGCTGGAGCCCGGCCGCCTCCTGGACATCCAGGGCAAGGGCCCGATGGGCGTCAGCCTGGGGATGCGCTACGAGCTGACGCCGGACGGCGGGGCGACCACGCTGCGCATCGACGGCGCCTTCACCGGGGCCGCGGTCTCCCTGATGGCCGGCAAGCTCAAGGACTCGGCGGGCGCCGCCCTCCACGAGTCGCTGCGCAAGCTGGCCGGACTGGTGGGCTGAGGGCCGGCGCACGGTGTCACGGGGCCGCGGCCCGATGCACCGGCCACGACCCCCGGGAGCCACCCCTCAGTCCTCCTCGGCAAGGATCAGGTACAACTCCTTGCGCGCCTTGTTCACCACCGCCATGGCCTTCTCCCGCTGCTCGGGGCTGCCGGTGGCCCATACCTGCCGGAACGCCTCGACCAGACCGCCGCCCGCCTTACGGATCTCGTTCATCGCCTCCCAGTCGACGCCACGTCCGGCGTCCTCCCAAGGGGCGTCCGATCCGCCGTCGGCCTCGGCGCGGCCGGCGTCGGTCAGCGAGAAGAGCTTCTTGCCGCCGTCGCTGGCGTTGGTGATCAGCCCCTCGTCCTCGAGGAGCTGCAAGGTGGGATAGACCGAGCCGGGGCTGGGCTTCCAGGCCCCGCCGCTGCGCTCGGCGATCTCCTGGATCATTTCGTAGCCGTGCATCGGGCGGTCCTTGAGCAGCGCCAGTATCGAAGCGCGCACATCGCCGCGCCGCGCCCGACCGCGGGGCCCCCCGCGCCCCCGGCCACCCCCGAAGGGCGGGCCGCCGAAGGGCGGACCGAAGCCGCCGAACGCGGCGCGCCGGCGCTCGAAGCCGCCCGCGAACTCACCCCAGCCGCCGGGGCGGCCGCCGCCGGGCCCGCCACGCTCGTGACGCCGCTCATGTCCGTAGTCGTTGCCGTGCTCATGTCCGTGCTGATGTCCCTGGGAACGCATGAGGGCATCCTTCCGATGGTTGACCCTGAACCGTTGTCGCCGCATTACGGTCGTTGACCGATCGCGATGCCTCAACGATATATCGGAACTGTTCGCCGAGCAACCCCCTCGATAGCCCCCTGACGGCGCCGGCGAGCTGCCACCGCCTCCCGGACCTGGCATTGCCGACGTGTGCGGTGGCCGCGGCGAGGTCGTCGTCCGTGCGGTCGCGGTCCCCACCTCGGCCGGCGGAGGTTCACCGCTACCCGAGGGGGTCCCGCCCGCACACTCGACGGATTCCGGAACCTGAGGTCGCAGGGTGATCGCTCGCGTCAGGAGCGCGACAGCTGCAGGGCCGGCGGCCGCCTCGGCGCCGAGCGGTGCACGAACTCAGAACGACACGGTGAGGGCGATGGCGACGATGTTGACGATGACGTACAAGCCCGTCGCAATGGCGAATATGCGGTTGTTGAAGCGCCGCGCCGCCGGTCGGGCCATGGGATCGGTCAACAGCTTCATGATGTAGGTGGTGTTGGCGACACCGATCAGTACGTAGAGCAGGCTCATGAAGTGGATCTCTTCGACCAGCGTCACGTTCAGGAAGGTGCCCATCGCCTCGTCGACTGCCCGCAGGTTGAGCATGATCGTGAAGAGCGCGGCACCGAGAATCCCGAGCCGCGCGACCATGGCGACCTCGGTGTCCTTCGACCAGATCAGAAACGAGATCAGGGCGACCAGGAAAGCCACATATACCGGCAGGATCTGCTTGCCGAAATTCGTGATGTCCTCTCGGGTGAGCTGGAACTCGATCACCAGCTGGGAGTAGCGACTGCTGCCGCCCTGCTCGAGCCGGGGATCGCCGAAGTTCGTCCTGTAGGGCGCGCTCTCGACACCGATCCGGAATTTCGTGATCTTGAAGTCGTCGGGATGGATCCTGGGGTTGTACGTGGAGTTCTTCACATCCGCCCGGTAGACGAACCGCGACTCGTCCAGCTCGTTCTCCTCGACCTGGATCCGGACGGCCTGTTTGTCGAACGGAAAGTCCGTCAGGTCCAAGGTCTGCCGGAAGGTCCCGGACACTTTGACCTGCGTCCAGTACTCGTTGTCCACCTTCTCGCTGGAAGGCGCGCTCAGCATCGTCCTCGTCGCGTTGGTGAACTCGAGACGCGGGACAGCGGCAAGATCCTTGCGTGGGCATACGCTCCACAGCCACAGGTCCGCATTCACGGTGCGCCTGACCGGATCCACCGCGTAGAGGTCGGTGACGTAAGCCCCGACGCTGCAACTGGGCACGGCCGCAGCGGCGGGCGTGGCGATGATCAGCGTGCTCAGCACCGCAGCGGCCGCCGCGAGCAGGGCGCCCGCTCCCGACCGGAGCCCGGCCAGGAAGCCGCGTCGGCCGTCCGCTGACCCGCCATACGAACGGGGCATACCCGCGAGCCTCCAAGCACACCAGCGGGAGCAGCAGGAACTGCCCAGGGGAGCGTCTCCACGCGGGACCATAACCCGCGGACGAGGCAAGATCGCGATCACAGCGGCCCACCCCCGCAGACCGGATCAGGATGCACCCGTTCGGCCCATGCCCATGCCCAGGGCCGCGGCACGACGCGGCTGCCGACCACGCAGGCGACATGTTCGTGATCGCCCAGGCAGTGCCCCTGTGCGGACGGGTGGCGGGCCGTGCGTACGGATTCGTCTCAGCCACGTGACCGAGCCCGCGCGTCTCATCCGATCCGATCCCCGCGGGTCAGCGGAGATACGGACGACTGACTTTGTCGAGACAGGACACCTGCGCCGTCCCTGCCCGCTCCGCGATGCCCACCCGCGCCATGCCCACCCCGGCCGGGCGGATCCCCACCGCGCCCCCTGCCCGCCCTGCCACTTTCCCGGGATTGGCCTTGGCCTGCGGTTCCCCGGCACCTCTACGCTCGCGGCCATGAGGATTCGTATCGTCGACGCCTTCAGTGCGCGTCCGTTCGCCGGCAACCCCGCGGGAGTGGTGCTCCTCGACGCGGACACGTTCCCCGACGACACCTGGCTCCAGCAGGTCGCCGCCGAGGTCAACCTCTCCGAGACTGCGTTCGCCCATCCGCTGCCGGCGGGCGGCGACGCCGACTGGGCGCTGCGCTGGCTCACCCCCGCCGCCGAGGTGAACCTCTGCGGGCACGCCACTCTGGCCACGGCCCATGTGCTGCACTCCACCGGGACGGCGACCGGCACGGTCCGCTTCCGCACCCGCAGCGGCGTGCTGTTCACCACCGCCGACGACGACGGATCGATCACCATGGACTTCCCCACGGCGCCACTGACGCCGGTGGCGGTGCCTCCCGTCGTCGCCGGAGCGCTGGGCACCGAGATCCGGTCCGCACACGACACCGGCCCCCAGGTCGGCGATCTGCTGGTCGAGCTGCCCGACGAGAAGGCGGTACGGACGCTGGCACCCGACTTCAGGGCGCTGGCGGGGCACGGCGGTCGAGGCGTGATCGCCACCGCACGCGCCGAAGACCCCGAGGGCGGCCACGACTTCGTCTCGCGCTGCTTCTTCCCGAACGTGGGCATCGACGAGGACCCGGTGACGGGCAGCGCGCATACCGCGCTCGCCCCGTTCTGGTCGGCGCGCCTGGGTCGCGACGCGCTGGTGGGACTGCAGGGCGGCGCCCGCACCGGCGTCGTCCGCACGGAACTGCGCGGCGACCGCACGCTGCTGAGCGGCCGGGCCGTCACCGTCATCGACGGCGAGCTGCTGGCCACCGGCTGAGACTGCTCCGAGGCGGCGCGGGACCGGCCGGCCGCGTCCCGCGCCACGGCCGCCTCACGCCGTGGGCAGCCATCCCACCCGGCCCGCGAGCAGCGCGTAGCCGAGGAACGCCACGATGTCGATGAGGGCATGGGCGGCGACCAGCGGGCCGACCCGGCCCCAGCGCCGGTAGAGCAAAACGAAGATCACGCCCATCACCGTGTTGCCGACGAAGCCGCCGATGCCCTGGTAGAGGTGGTAGGAGCCGCGCAGGACCGCGCTGGCGGCCAGCGCGGCCATCGGGGTCCAGCCCAACTGCCCCAGCCTGCGCAGCAGATAGCCGACGACGACGACCTCCTCCAGGACCGCGTTCTGCACCGCGGAGGCGATCAGCACCGGGATCTTCCACCACACCTCGGGGAGCGCCTCGGGGACCACCGTGAGATTGAATCCGGCCGCCCGCGCGCCCAGATAGAGCAGCAGCCCGCTGCCGCCGATGATCGCGGCCACCCCGGCGCCGCGGCTCAGGTCGAAGGCGGGCCGCCGGCGGTCGAAGCCGATCGCCCGCAGCCCGCCGGCCCGTTCGCGGAGCAGGAAGTGCGCCACCAGGGCAACGGGCACCAGGGCGGTCGCGATACCGAACAGCTGCCAGGCGAGATCCAGCCACGGCCGGCCCGGCGCATGAGAGCCGTTGAGCGTCGCCGCCTGATGCTTGAGGGCACCGGACCGGGTCACCGAACCGATGAAACTGATGAGCGCCGACAGTGCGCTGGCCCCGAGCGAAAGCGCCAGCACGAGCAGCGCCTCGCTCCTCAGGACACTCCGGCACGGCCCTTCCAGGGCCCCCGCACCTCGCCCCTGACCTGGAATGTCCGCACCGGCCACGGAACTTGCCTCCGATTCCACGCTTCCTCCACTTCCGCAATACCGCCTCTTCACCACCATCGCCCCGCTAGGGTCTCGAAAGCAGGTACGAAGATCGCGCGCGACAGGCCGGGGACGGGCGCCAGCCACGTGGCGCGAATTCTCTCCCCGCCCCATCCCGATCGAGTCCGCGACGTCGGGCTCCGAGCATCAGGAGAGGTGCTTCCGCAATGGGACGTCACAGCTTGCCCGACCCGCCCGCACCGGAGAGCACGGGGGCCCGCTCCGGCAACCGCCGCCGCACCGTCGCCACCGCTCTGGTCCTCGCCGTCGCGGCCGGCACCGTCGTCGCGCTGCGCACCGATCTGCTCCCCTTCGGCAAGCCGTGCGGCGGCGCATCGGTCCGCCTGCGGGTGCTCGCCTCCCCCGACATCGCCCCGGCGATCAAGACCGTGGCCGCCAGGGCCCGCGTCGACGAGGTCCGTAGCGACGGCAAGTGCCTGGACGTCAAGGTCGCCGCGCGGGCCTCCTACGAGGTCGCCGACACCCTCGGACGGCGGCCGGCCGCCCCCGGCTTCCAGGTCTGGATACCGGACTCCGGCCTGTGGGTCGACCGCGTCGGATCGGAGAGCGGCACCTCGCTCACCCCCGTCGGCCCGATCGCCTCCTCCCCGATCACGCTGGGTGCCGTCCCCTCGGCCGCCGCCTCACTGGGCTGGCCGAAGAAGACCTACACCTGGTCCGAGCTGACCCGGACCGCGACCACGGACGACGAGCTCCGCCTGGGCGTCGCCGACCCCGCCCGCAGCGCCACCGGACTGCTCGCGCTGTCCCGCATCGACGCCGGCTACGCCAAGGATTCCCGGGGCTCCGGCTCGGGCGGCGATGCCGGAGCCCGTACCGCCGCCGCGGCCAAGCTGCTCTACGAGCGGGTCGCGGACGGCGACAGTCAGGTGGTGGCCACCCTGCCGCACGACGGCTCCGGCGCCGAACGCGGCAACCCGCGCCGCAACCAGGCGCTGCTGCTCTCCGAGCAGGCCGCCCATGCCCACAACTCCGGCCCGGCCGGCGGCCCCGACCTCGACCTGTTCTATCCCCGCGACGGCAGCGCCCGGCTCGACTACCCGTACACACTGGTGGACGACCGCACACTGAACGCCGACCAGACGCGGGCCGCCAGCCGCTTCATGACCCTGCTGGGTGGCGCCCCGGGACAGCAGGAGCTGCGCCGGCGAGGCTTTCGCGGAGCCAACGGCGCGGCCGACGCCGCGGTGACCTGTACCGCCGGCGGACGGACACCGCAGCCGTACTCCGCCGCCACGGCCGATCCGCCGTCGCCGAAGGACCTCCGGGCGCTGCTGGGCATGTGGACGATCACCGTGCAGAGCGCCCGCATCACGACGGTCGTGGACGCCTCGGCGTCCATGGGCAACGCGGTCCCCGGCGGGGGCGGCCAGTCCCGGATGGGCCTCGCCAGGAATTCGCTGCTCCAGGCGCTGGCCACCTTCACGCCCGAGGACGAGATCGGACTGTGGAAGTTCGCCACCCGCCTGGACGGCGACAAGGACTATGTGGAGCTGTCCCCCACCCGTCGGCTCGGCGACGGCGGCGAACACGGCGGCACCCACCGCGAGGAACTCGTCACCGCCTTCGGCGCGCTGGCTCCGGTGCCCAACGGCGCCACCGGCCTGTACGACACCACACTCGCCGCCTATGAAAAGGCCCGCCGGACGTATGCGAGCGGCAAGTTCAACTCCCTCGTCGTCGTCACCGACGGCGCCGACGACGACTCCAGCAGCATCGGGCTGGACGCGCTGGCCGGCAGGCTCAGAAAACTCGCCGACCCGAAGCGGCCGGTGCCGCTGATCGCCATCGCGATCGGCCCGGAGGCCGACAAATCGGCCCTGGACCGCATCGTGGCCCCGACCGGCGGCTCGGCGCACCGGGTCAACGACCCGTCGCAGATCCACCAGGTGGTCCTCAAGGCCATCATGGCGGCGGGGACGAAGGAGCCGCGCCGGACGAGTCCGTCCGAAGCGCGGTAGCCCGGACGTGATCCGGGTACCAGGCCGTCACCTTGATGGCGACGACGAGGAGCCCGATGGGGATGATCCAATTGAACCAGTCGGAGCCGGCGCTCGTCTGCAGCCCGATCGCGTAACTCACCGCGCTGAGGGCGAAGGCGCCTCCCCACAGAGCCGTCAGCCGCACGTTCACCTTCCGGAACAGCGGCGACCGCCACACCTCGGGTGGCGTCTGTTCCCGCGCGTACTGTTCGGTGAAGGGGACGAACGCCAGCGAGCCGAGCGCCACCACTGCGATGACCGTGTTCGCGATGACCTGGCTGTATTTCTCCAGGTCGTAGAGGTCCCCCCGGTCGAGGAAGAACGCCAGCACACCCAGCACGACGAAGAAGACGAGTCCCGTCAGGTTGAGCATCTTCGGGGCGCCGCGCTTGAGGTCCGGCAGGCACAGCACGACCGACGCCAACAGAGCTGCCAGCACGGCGTACTTCCAGGTGCTGGGGGAACTCACGACACCGAAGATGATCCACGGGGCGAACGAGAAGAGCACGCCGCCCGTCTGCCGGACGGGAGCGGCGCGTCCCGCGGACTCCGGCCGCTCGTCCCGCACCGGGCGGTGCTGCGATGCTGAGGCCAACACGCCACCTCCGCTGCACTGTCGGCGGTCGCGGCAGATCGGCACCCGCCGCATGGGCACCCTCAGGGCACCGGGCACCTCGCGGCGCGCTCTCGCGCACCGACCGTGCACGCCCGGAGGAACGATGCACCCTCAAGTATCGGACAGGTTCCCGGGCTCCGCATGTGCCCGCTGGCGCCCGGGGGGCGACTGACCCCGTCCGCCTGCAAGGGGCCGCGGGACCGACCTGTCCACACGACAGCCCCTAGGTCTCCACCGTGTGCCGAGCCCCGGGTACGGCCGGCGGCGCCCCCACCGCCCAGCCGACCGGCCAGGTGTGCACCGGCTCCCCGGTATGCATCAGCTCGCTGTAGCGGCAGGTCATCGCGGTCAGTGCGGCATCCCGGTCCAGGCCCTGCCGCAGTGCGTGGTGGTAGGCGGCGGCCTGCCAGGAGGCGCCGTTCACCCGGCGGGCGCAGCGCTCCTCGATGATGCCCAGATACAGATCCCGGTCGGCCGGTTCGACGCCCCAGGCATCCAGTCCGGCGGCCGCCAAGGGCAGCAGTTCCTGCCGGACGAGCCGTACCGCGGGGATCTCGGCGATGCCGCCGGCGCGGCCGGACCGCGGCCACTGGAGGGAGGCGTCGATGCCGTAGCGGCAGGCGGTGTCGAAGTTGGCGGACGCGGCGGCAAACGGCAGGCGCGTCCAGAGGGGGCGGGGCTCCTCGGCCAGCGCCCGCACCAGGCCGTAGTAGAAGGCGGTGTTCGCGATGACGTCGGCAACGGTGGGGCCGGCCGGCAGCACCCGGTTCTCGACCCGTAGATGCGGGACGCCGTCGACGACGGCGTAGACGGGGCGATTCCAGCGGTAGACCGTGCCGTTGTGCAGTACCAGTTCCGACAGGTCGGGCACCTCGCCCTCATCGAGCATCCGCAGCGGCTCCTGCGGTCCGCAGATCGGCAGCAGCGGCGGGAAGTAGCGCAGATTCTCCTCGAAGAGGTCATAGGCGGAGTCGACCCAGCGCTCGCCGAACCACGTGCGGGGGCGCACCCCTTGGGCCTGGAGTTCGGGCGCCCGGGTGTCGGTGGACTGCTGGAAGACCGGCGGCCGCGACTCGCGCCACAGCTCCCGGCCGAAGAGGAAGGGCGAGTTGGCCCCGACGGCCACCTGCACGGCGGCGATGGCCTGGGCGGCGTTCCAGACGGCGGCGAAGCGTCCCGGGGTGACCTGGAGATGCAGTTGGACGGAGGTACAGGCGGCCTCCGGAGCGATCGAGGCCGACCGGGAGACCAGCCGCTCGACGCCCTGTATGTCGATGGCGAAGTCCTCCCCGCGGGCCGCCCGCATCTGGTCGTTGAGGAGCATGTAGCGGTCGACGGCGGAGAGGTTGGTGGCCGTCAGGTCGGCGGCCGTCAGGGTCGGCAGAATCCCGATCATCACGATCCGGGCGGCGACCTCACGCGCCTTTCGGTCCGCGTAGGCGAGGCCCGTACGGAGTTCCTCGGCAAGCTGGTCGAGGACGCGTCCGGACAATGGATGCGGCGTGATGTTGGCCTCGAGATTGCACTGGGCGAGTTCGGTCTGGAAATCATGACTCGCGATGCGTTCCAGAACTTGGGAGTTCAGCATGCGGGGCAGTCCGTCCGCGCCCGCGAGATTGAGCTCGATCTCCAGGCCGATGAGATTCCTGGGTCGGTCGAACCGCTTCTCTGTCAGCAGCCCGCGCAGACCCGCGAGACACTCGTGCAGCTTTCTTCGATAACGCTCCCGGTCGGCCAGGTCGATCCCGTCCACGGCGGCCTTCTCCCCCATCGAAGGGTCCCTCCTCGATCGAGTGAACGGCCCGCGTCCACGGGCTGTTTGGGGCCGTCCCCGACACCACTGGGGCACGCGCTACGGTCGATGATGCCCCAGCATTCTGATCGATAACGCATCGGGGGTGCACCCGTGCCGATAGGCTCGAAGTGACGGATGGTTCGGAACGTGCGAGGGCACTCTCGTCGGCGTACTCCAATGGCATATCTCCACGGCAGATCCCATACGCATTTCTCTTGTGAGAAACGCCGACGAGATCCGGCCTACCGCGCGTTCCGGGATTTCCGAGGTGACGCCCACAAAGGCCCACGCAAAGCGGAGGAAACCCCCCTCAGGAAGGGTCCGGATTCCGCCTTGCCGGAAATCCACAAGACCAGTAGCCGAAACATTTTCAGAACATACGTCGTATAAACTCCGCACACGAGGCAGAGAGTTGGCGCCCGGTGCCGTGGCGTTTTCACCGGCACCGGGCATGTGGCTGACCCACCGGGCGGCCGCGCCGGTCGGCCATGCTCTGGCCCCGCCCGCTGACAGCGCCGTCCGCACCTGCCCGGCTTCACCGTGTCTCCGAAGTGAGAGGCGACCCACCATGCCGCTGCACCTCCCGCCTGCCCCTGCGCCCGCCCTGCGTAGCGTCCTAGCCGCCCTCAGCTCTCCCACCGCCGTCCGCGAGGCCCCCTCCTCCGCGCTGCGCGCCCATCAGGGTCCGCTCAGCCCCGACCGCCCCTTGCCCGTCCATGTCTGGGACGACGTCAGCCGCGCGGGCGGCTCGCCACAGACCCGCCTGGCCGGCTGGCGCTTCCTGGTCCGCAGCGGCGAGCGCGCCGTGGCGGCCGCCGAGGCGATGCTCACCGCCGACGGCTGGACGTTCTCGCACTTCTGCGGCGGCCCGTATGTCGCCGCGACCGAGCAGGCACTTCAGCAGGCCGACGCGCTGGCCACGCCGTACCAGCCGCGGCTGCTGTCCGTCCCGGAGCTGTACATGCTCACGCTGTGGCTGCACCACGACATCACCTCGGACGGCGCGGACGGACTGCCCGACCCCGGTGATCTGCTGGTGCCCCTGGCGCCCGCGCCACCGGGGATCGCCCCGCACCGCCCGCAGCGGGTCGCCGATCTGCTCCCCCGGCTCACCCTGCGCCTCACGCCACCCGGCCCCCTGCTCGATTCCCCGGCCGCCTGACGGCGCACTCGCCCGCCCCGCCGGGCGCCCCGCGACCCGCTCGGGCCGCGGGGCGCCGGGCTGCGCTCACCCAGGCGGTCCATTGGGTCACCAGGAGTCCCAACCTCCTTGGTGAGGCATGCAATTGAACCGCCCGCACGGGTGATGCGTCCCTCTTCAGTGACTACCACTGCCGCGAAATCCCTGCGGAAACCCGTCCGTGGGGCAACACTGGGACCAACCGATGGAAACGGGGGAGCGGCCATGACCATCTCATCGAGCCGCACGACGACGTTCACACCGCAGCGAAAGACAACTTCCATGTGCCAGCACCAACCTCCTTGCCCGTCCGCCGACTCCAGCGACCGGGAAGCCGCGCACCCCGTGGCACACCACCCCGAACAGGGCTGGAGCCTGCTGTGCAACGGCGTCCTGCTCTTCGAGGACACCGGCGAGCTGCTGCCGGACGGGCAGGTCATCGCTCCGCACCGGTCGCAGACCGAACGGGTCGCCAGCGTGGCCTGACAGGCTCGCACCCGGCAGAACAACAGGGCCCCCGGCAGCTGCCGAGGGCCCTTGATGTTGTCCGGACGGATCAGGCGACGTGGCCCGGACGGATCAGGCGTCGTACTCGTCCAGAGGCGGGCAGGAGCAGACGAGGTTACGGTCGCCGAAAGCACCGTCGATCCGGCGCACCGGCGGCCAGTACTTCTCCGCGGCCACCACGCCGGCCGGGAAGACGGCCTCGTCGCGGCTGTACGGATGCGACCAGTCGCCGACCAGCACGCCCGCGGTGTGCGGGGCGTTGCGCAGCGGGTTGTCGTCCTTGTCCCACTCGCCCGAGCCGACCTTCTCGATCTCCGCCCGGATGGCGATCATCGCGTCGCAGAACCGGTCCAGCTCGTCCAGGTCCTCGCTCTCGGTCGGCTCGATCATCAGGGTGCCGGCCACCGGGAAGGACATCGTCGGCGCGTGGAAGCCGTAGTCGATGAGCCGCTTGGCGACATCGTCGATGCTCACGCCGGTCGCCTTGGTCAGCTGCCGGACGTCGATGATGCACTCGTGGGCCACGAGGCCGCCGGGGCCGGTGTAGAGCACCGGGTAGTGCGCCTCCAGCCGCTTGGCGATGTAGTTGGCGCTGAGAACCGCGACCTGGGTGGCGCGCTTGAGGCCCTCGCCGCCCATCAGACGCACATACGCCCAGGAGATCGGCAGGATGCCGGCCGAGCCCCAGGGGGCGGCGGAGATCGGACCGACGCCCGTCTCGGGACCCGCTGTCGGCTGCAGCGGGTGGTTGGGCAGGTACGGCGCCAGGTGGGCGCGCACGCCGACCGGGCCGACGCCGGGGCCACCGCCGCCGTGCGGGATGCAGAACGTCTTGTGCAGGTTCAGGTGCGAGACATCGCCGCCGAACTTGCCGGGCTCGGCCAGACCCACCAGCGCGTTGAGGTTGGCACCGTCGACGTAGACCTGACCGCCGGCGTCGTGCACCGCCGCGCAGATCTGGGTGATGTGCTCCTCGAACACACCGTGCGTGGAGGGGTAGGTCACCATCAGCACCGCGAGCTCGTCCCGGTGCTTCTCGATCTTGGCGTGCAGATCGTCGGCGTCGACCTCGCCGTCCTCGCCGGTCTTGACGACGACGACCTTCATCCCGGCCATGACGGCGCTGGCGGCGTTGGTGCCGTGCGCCGAAGAGGGGATCAGGCAGATGGTGCGCTGCTCGTCACCGTTGGCGCGGTGGTAGGCGCGGACGGCCAGCAGACCCGCGAGCTCCCCCTGCGAGCCGGCGTTCGGCTGGATGGACACCTTGTCGTAGCCGGTGACCGTGGCGAGGCGCTCCTCCAGCTCCTGGATCAGCGTGAGGTAGCCCTGCGCCTGGTCGGCGGGCGCGAAGGGATGCAGCTGGCCGAAGGCGGGCCAGGTGACCGGCTCCATCTCCGTGGTGGCGTTCAGCTTCATCGTGCAGGAGCCGAGCGGGATCATGCCGCGGTCCAGCGCGTAGTCCTTGTCGGCCAGCGTGCGCAGGTAGCGCAGCATCGCGGTCTCGGAACGGTACTGGTGGAAGACCGGGTGCGCGAGGTAGTCGTCGCCGCGCAGCAGCTCGGGCGGCAGCGACTCGGCGACGGCGGCGTCCAGCTGCTCGACGTCGCCCTGCACCCCGAAGGCGCCCCAGACACCGGACAGCTGCGCGCGCCCGGTGGTCTCGTCGCAGGCGATCCCCACCAGGTCCGCGTCGACCAGCCGGAGGTTGACCCCGGCCTCACGGGCCGCGGCGACGACCTCGGCGGCCCGGCCGGGCACCCGCGCGGTGAGCGTGTCGAAGTACGTGCCGTGCACGATCTCCACCCCGCCGGCCCGCAGCCCCTCGGCCAGGACGGTGGCGTAGCGGTGGGTGCGCCGGGCGATGGTCCGCAGGCCCTCGGGACCGTGGTAGACGGCGTACATCCCGGCCATCACGGCGAGCAGCACCTGAGCGGTACAGATGTTGCTGGTGGCCTTCTCGCGGCGGATGTGCTGCTCGCGGGTCTGCAGGGCGAGGCGGTAGGCCTTGTTGCCGTCGGCGTCGACGGAGACGCCCACCAGGCGGCCGGGCAGGCTGCGGGCGAACTTCTCGCGCACCGCCATGAAGCCGGCGTGCGGACCGCCGAAGCCCATCGGGACGCCGAAGCGCTGGGTGGTGCCGACAGCGATGTCCGCGCCGAGCTCGCCGGGCGAGGTCAGCAGGGTCAGGGCGAGCAGGTCGGCGGCGACGGTGACGACCGCGCCCAGCTCCTGGGCCTGCGCTATGACGGCCTGCGGGTCACGCACCGCGCCGGAGGCGCCCGGGTACTGCAGCAGGACGCCGAAGACGCCGCGCTCGGCGATCTCGGCCGGAATGCCGTCGGTGAGGTCCGCGACGACCACCTCGACACCGGTCGGCTCGGCACGGGTCTGGATCACCGCGATGGTCTGCGGCAGGCAGTCGGCGTCGACCAGGAAGACGCCCTGCTTGACCTTGCCGACGCGGCGGGAGAGGGCCATCGCCTCGGCGGCGGCGGTGCCCTCGTCCAGCAGGGAGGCTCCGGACGTCGGCAGTCCGGTCAGCTCGGCGACCATGGTCTGGAAGTTCAGCAGCGCCTCGAGGCGGCCCTGCGAGATCTCCGGCTGGTAGGGCGTGTACGCCGTGTACCAGGCCGGGTTCTCCATGACATTGCGCAGGATCACCGGCGGGGTGAACGTGCCGTAGTAGCCGAGCCCGATCATGGACGCCAGGACCTGGTTGCGGTCCGCGAGACCGTGCAGCTCCTTCAGGACCTCGGCCTCGGTACGGGCCTGCGGCAGGCCGAGGGCCTCGGCGCTCTTGATCACGTCGGGAACGGCGGTGGCGGTCAGCTCGTCCAGCGAGCCGAAGCCGACCTGCGCGAGCATCTTCGCCTGCGCCTCGTGGTCGGGACCGACGTGCCGGCGCTCGAAGGGCGTACCGCGCTCCAGCTCGGTCAAGGAGATGCGATTCATGGTCATCTGCGGGGGCCTCCTGGTCAGTGCGACCTACGAGGGGCACCAAGGCGCTGGTGCCCGGACGGCCTCCCCCTCTGTCATCTCAACCTGAGAGCTTCACCGGTCCGCAGGCTGCGGCCCGGCTTTCACCGTCGGTGAGGAGGGGCCCGGATTCATGCGTCCCGCGGCCCGACCTGCTTTCCAGAGTGACCTCGTCCATGCGGTACGGATGCCTGAGAGATTCCGGGGAGGATTTGCTCCTTCGGCGCCCCCGCCGTGAACGGCAAGGGACTCTCCCGCATGGGGTCAGCGGCCATCCGTCAGCCTACCAGCGCACCTGTCGGGGGAACCTTCGAGTGGCCAGGGCATTAAATGTGACGTTTGGTAGTTGTCACAGGGCAGTTGCGACCACAAGGAGGGGCTGTGCACACCGATATCGATCCCCGGAGCCTGATCGGCCGCAAAGCGTTCGACCGGAACGGCACCAAGATCGGGACCATTGACGAGGTATATCTCGATGACGCGACCGGCGAGCCCGAGTGGGCTGCGGTGCGTACCGGCCTCTTCAGCCGGGACGCATTCGTCCCGCTGGAGCCGAGCGAGCTGGCCGACGAGGGGCTGCAAATCCCCTACGACCGCAAGTTGATCAAGGACGCCCCGGACTTCGGGGTGGGCCGCCATCTCTCCCCTGAGCAGGAACTTCAGCTCTACCACCATTACCGACTGGATATCTCCTCCCCCGCCCCCGATTCCGACCCGTCCTCCGGCGACCAGGACTTCGGCCGGGTCGCCGGCTCGGAGGACTGACCGCCCTCGGGCGGACCGCCCCCCAGCGGCAGGGGATCCCCCGGCCGCAGCGCCGGGTCGTCGACGGCAAAGGTCCGCACTCTCCCCGGTGCGGACCACGGCTGCTCGAAACGCACGGTCACTCTGCCCACCCCGCTGCCCTGCACCCACCCGGCGCCGTAGTCGTCGTGGATCACATCGAGCCCCGGATGCCAGCACCGCGGCCGCTCCTCCGTCGGCTCCTGCTCCCCCGCCGCCTCGGCCGCCTGCTCCGCCACCGCCGCCCTGGCCACCGCCTCCGCCGCCTCCTGCTCGGTCGCCAGCTGAGCGAACAGGTCTTCCTGCGTGAAGTCGGCCAGCCCACTCACGCCGACCCCCAGCAGTCGCACCCCGCCCGTGGTGTCCACGGTGTCCAGCAGCCGGCCCACCGCCTCCCGGACGACCGCGGGGTCGTCCGTGGGCCCGCGCAGCGTCTCGGACCTGGTCAGCGTCGAGAAGTCGTAGTTACGGACCTTGATCACCACCGTGCGCCCCGACCGCCCGGCCGCGCGCAGCCGCTGCACACAGCGCTCGGCCAGCCGGACCAGCTCGGCCCGCACCCGCGTGCGGTCGGTCAGATCCACCGCGAAGGTGTCCTCCACCGAGATCGACTTGGCGTCCCGCTCGGCCACCACAGGGCGGTCGTCCCGCCCCATCGCCATCGCGTACAGCCCGGCCCCGTGCGCCTTGCCCAACAGCCGCACCAGCTCGTCCTGCCCCGCCTCCGCGGTCTCGGCGACGGTATGGATTCCGGCCCGCCGCAGGGCCTCGGCCGTCGCCGGCCCCACCCCCGGCAGCGCCCGCACCGGCATCGGCCCCAGCAGCTCCCGCTCCGTGCCCGGTTCGATCACCACCAGGCCGTCCGGCTTCGCCGCCTCCGACCCGATCTTCGCCAGCATCTTGGCCCCCGCCAGCCCCACGGAGCCGGTCAGCCCCGTCGCCTCCCGGATGTCCCGCCGCAGTCGCTCCCCCACCGCCCGCACGGCGCCCACCTCGGCCGCCACGCCGCCCGCTTCCAGGTCCACGAACGCCTCGTCCAGGCTGAGCGGCTCGACCAGCGGCGACAGCGCGTGCAGCAGCTCCATCACCCGGTCACTGACCTGGCGGTAGAGAGTGAACCGCGGACTGAGATAGGCGGCGTTGGGACACAGCCGCCGCGCCTGCGCGGTCGGCATCGCGGAGCGGACCCCGAAGACCCGCGCTTCGTACGAGGCGGTGGCGACCACGCCGCGCGGCCCGATCCCGCCGACGACCACCGGCTTCCCGCGCAGACTGGGCTTGGCCGCCTGCTCGGCGGCCGCGTAGAACGCATCCATGTCCAGATGCAGAATCGTCGGCGCGGCTCTCACGCGTCCGATGCTGCCGCATGCCACTGACATTCGGCCTCGTGCCGTGCCGGGAGCCGCCTACGCCGCTCAGCCGGCCCGGTTGCGCCGCCGCGCCAGCTCGTCGCGCGGGTTCTTCCCGACGAGGGTCTCGCCGGTGTCCAGACGCTCGCCGTGCAGCTCGGAGAGCGCACCCTCCACGTCCCGCAGCACCACGCCGACGGCGATCCCGAAGACGCCCTGGCCTCCCTGGAGCAGGTCGACGACCTGGTCGGGCGAGGTGCACTCGTAGACCGTGGCGCCGTCGCTCATCAGCGTCATCCGCGTCAGATCGTCCAGCCCACGGGAGCGCAGGTGCTGGACGGCGGTGCGGATGTTCTGCAGCGACACCCCGGTGTCCAGCAGCCGCTTGACGATCTTCAGGACGACGACGTCCCGGAAGTTGTAGAGCCTCTGGGTGCCGGATCCGTAGGCGGGGCGCACGCTCGGCTCGACCAGGCCCGTACGCGCCCAGTAGTCGAGCTGGCGGTAGGTGATGCCCGCCGCGGCACACGCCGTCGGGCCGCGGTAGCCGATGGTCCCCGTCGCGCAGTCCCCCGACACCGCCGTGGGCCGCGCAGGTGCCCGATTCGCTGCGGCATTCGGGTGGAGCGGCAACGCCCCTTCCGCTGCCGTACCGTCGCCGGTGATTGCCACGCCACCCTCCGTCCTCCACGTCCCGGACGGGACCTGCCTTATCGACGGTATGCAGTCACCTGGGGTGCGTCAACGATCGCCGCGCTCGCCACGCCGAGTGATAATCACCCTACGAGTGGTTTCTCGTGACCTCGCACGGGGAATGGCTAAATAGTTTGGCCGGAATCAGACGCTTCGGCCGACCGGAGTCATTGGCTGCTGCCGAAATCCTCGGGCGAGATCTGGTCGAGGAACTCGCGGAACTTCTCCACCTCGTCCTCCTGCTCGTCCGGGATCGCGATGCCCGCGTCGTCGAGCACACCGTCGGTACCGAAGATCGGCGTCCCGGTGCGCAGCGCCAGCGCTATGGCGTCGGACGGACGCGCGCTGACCTCGACGCCGCTGGCGAAGACCAGTTCGGCGTAGAACACTCCTTCACGCAGATCCGTGATGCGGACCTGCGTCAGCTCCTGGCCCACCGCTTCCAGCACGTCCTTGAAGAGGTCGTGTGTCAGCGGCCTGGCAGGGACCATGCCCTGCTGGGCAAAGGCGATGGCGGTGGCCTCTCCTGGCCCGATCCAAATGGGCAAGTAACGATCGCCTCCCACCTCCCGCAGGAGCACGATCGGTTGGCTGGAAGGCATTTCCACCCGGACACCCACGACGTCGAGCTCGTTCACACAGCAACCCTAGGACGTGCCCGGCAGGTTTGGGTAGTCGGGCCGTCATTTGCTCACGGGAGCAGGTCCCGCAGAGCGGTCTGGATCAACGCCGCGTGGAGGCGCACGGACAGCGTCGCCAGCTCCCTGGCGGTGGCCTCCGCATGCGCCCTGGTCTGCGGATTACGGTGCCGCCGAAGGGGTGCCACGACCTGTTCGACCAGGCCCGCCTCACGCTCGGCCGCCGCCTTCACGGCCCGCAGATGCCTCGGCTCGAGACCGAAACGTCCCAGCTCGGCGACGAGTTTCGCGACCGTGACGGCCTCGCTGTCGTAGCCGCCGTCGGCACCGGGGACCACGAGCCCGTACGACTCCCAGTCGACGAGCGCCGTCTCGTCCGCCTCGACGGCCGCCAGCAGCTCGGCCCGGCCGATCCGGGCCGCCGCCGGGCGGTCCTCGCCCGACTCACGCATACCGGGAACCAGGTCGCGGGACGAAGTGGCCTGGGCGGGCAGCTGCACCTGCTCACCGCGCTCCAGGGCGTCCAGATGCTCCCGGATCACCTTCAGGGGAAGATAGTGGTCCCGCTGCATCCGCAGGACGCCGGCAAGTCGCTCGACGTCGGCAGCGGTGAATTTGCGGTACCCGGAAGGCGTGCGCGTCGGCTCGACCAGTCCCTCGGCCTCCAGGAAGCGGATCTTGGAGATGGTGACCTCGGGAAATTCCTCGCGCAGCAAGGTGAGCACCGTACCGATGCTCACCGGCTTGCCGTCCGAGGAGGCGGCGCCGGAGGACCCGGCACCGCCCGTCGGTGAGTGGCGCATATGCCTTCCCTGGCCGGTCAGATACCGGCACCTCGCTGGCTCGCATAGAAGACCAGCCGGAACTTGCCGATCTGGACCTCGTCGCCGTTGGCGAGGGCGACCGAATCGATCCGCTCACGGTTGACGTACGTGCCGTTCAGGCTGCCGACGTCGGCGACGCTGAAGCGGCCGTCGGCGCCACGGCGGAACTCCACGTGCCGGCGCGAGACCGTCACATCGTCGAGGAAGATGTCGCCCTGCGGATGCCGGCCCGCCGTCGTCAGCTCACCGTCCAGCAGGAAGCGGCTGCCGGAGTTCGGACCCCGGCGGACGACCAGCAGCGCCGAACCCAGCGGAAGGGCATCGACCGCGGCCTGGGCCTCGGGCGACAGCGACGGCATCTGGGTCTGGCCCGTCGCCTCCGCGTCGTAGGCCTCGATCCCCGAGATGGAGATGGTCGAGGTCGTCTCGGAGGCGCGCTCGGGCTGTGCGCCCGGGCGCAGCGGCGCACCACAGTTGGAGCAGAACCGGCTCGCCTCGGCGTTCCGATGCCCGCACCTCGTACAAACCGGCAAGGCCAACCCTCCACCCGTGGATGAGGCTGATGGTCCCTGGGAACTTATGCGGCCGGCCCCGGAGGGGTCAACAGAACCCGCGCCGTGCCCCCCAGACGGACCGCTGACCTCATCACGGAAGAGCGGACGGTCCTCGCCCGTTCCGCTCTCATCGGCCCGGCCCGCAGCACGATGCCGCGCCGAGCCACTGCCGCCCTCCTGGCGGGCGCTCTTGCCGAACAGCTTTCCAAACAACTTCACGGGCGATTCCCCTTGAACGAAACAGACCCGCCCGTGGGGCAGGACGAACCCTCGATGCACACACCGGCCGATCCGGACATCCTGTGAACGTCCGTGGCCTGCAGACAGTTTCCACCACACACCACAATCACGGTGCGCCGACCCCCCGCTACCTCATGCCCTCCCCGGGCCATGGCCATATGTGGACACCTCACTGCGATGACGACCGAGCGTAGTCAGGCCGCTTCGCCTCTCGCAAGGCGTCCACAACGATCTTCCCTTGCCGGGTCACAGACACCTTGGCCTGCTCCTTCTCCAATGTCTGAACCACCCCACCGGGGATGTTCAGCGCCGGCTCCAGGTCCTCCGGCTTGCCGATGACCTTGAAGCGGTAAGGCTGGGTGACCCGCTTGCCGTCGATCTCCACACCACCACTGACATCCGACAGATAGGTGTTCGCGACGACCCTTACGTCATTGACCTGAATGGCCTCGGCGCCTGCCGCTCGCAGCTCCTGGATGGTGTCCAGCAGCTTGTCCGCTTCGACGGAGTGCGTGGGGTCGTCGATGGTCAGGTTGATGCCGGGCCCTTGCGCCGCGACGGTCCCGGCCAGCACACCCAGTTGCTGCTCCTTCTCCACGGTCTGCTTACGGGCCTCCTCGGCCTGGTCCGAGCTGTTCTCCAGCTCGGTCTTCTGCCCTTCCAGACGCCGCTGTTCGTCCGTCAACCGCTGGGAGCGATTGTCGAGTTCGTCCAGAATGCGCACCAGGTCCTCCTGGCGTGCACCACGCAGCGCACTGCTGTCACTTGTGGAACGTACCTGAATCGCCAGACCGAGGCCGAGAATGAACAGGAGCAGCGCAACGATCAGTTGAGCCCGGGTCAGCCTCGGCGGCCACAGGCTCGCGGCCAACCGCTGCCGGCCGTTCTCCGGCGTTCCAGGAGCCCCATCCTTCCCGTCCGCGGGCGGAGCGTCGGCACCTGTCGGCTTTTCGTCGTTCTGCTGCGCGTCGTCCGGTTTGGGCCCTTCGGTCCCCTCCTCCGCCGCCTCGGGAACAGGCCGGCTCTCGGGAGGCATCGGCTGCCGGTCGGCGGGGCTGCGGTCCTGCTGCGGTTCCGGCTTCTTCTCCGGCTCCGGCGTGTCGTCCGTTGCCATCCGCCTCACGCCCTGAAGACGTGTCGGCGGATCGCGGCAGCGTTCGAGAAGATCCGGATGCCCAGCACCACGACGACGCCCGTGGAGAGTTGCGCACCCACCCCCAGCTTGTCCCCGAGGAAGACGATCAGCGCCGCGACCACGACGTTGGAGAGGAAGGAGACGACGAAGACCTTGTCATCGAAGATGCCGTCCAGCATCGCGCGCAGGCCGCCGAACACGGCATCCAGCGCCGCCACGACAGCAATCGGCAAGTAGGGCTCGACCACCGTCGGCACCACGGGTCGGACCACAAGCCCGACCACGACTCCCACGATGAGGCCCAGTACGGCGATCACGATGTGCCCTTCCCTGTGTCGGCACCGTCCGCCTGGGCGGCACCGGCCTGCGGCTTTGCGGTACGTACGGTCAAACTGGGCGCGGGCGGCAGCGTGACCTCGCTCTCGGCGGAAATCTTCGTGCGCACGCCGTAGTTCTCCTGCAGCACATGCAGATACTGGCCGTCGGCGCTGTCCTGGAACGCGGTGCTGAGCCGCTGCCCGTCCCCCACCGCCAGCACCGTATAGGGCGGCACCAGCGGCTTGTTGTCGACCAGTATGGCGTCTCCCGCCGCCCTGATCGCCGAGAGTGACGTAAGCCGCTGCCCATTGACGGAGATGGCCTCCGCGCCGGACTCCCACAGGCCGTTGACGACGCGCTGCATATCCCGGTCGCGTACCCGCCCCGTGTCGGAGAAACCGCTGCTCTCGCGCGGCCCTCCCCCGCTGGACTCCGCGGCCTTGGCGTCGTCCACGACGAGTTTCACGCCGGGTCCGGTGACCTGCGTCGAGCCGGACAACAGGGCCAGCAGTTCAGCCTTGTCACCGCCGTGCTTCTTGAGCGCCTCGCGCTGCATCCTGCTGACCGCGTCCCGGGTCGCGTCCACCCGCTTCTGCTGCCGGTCGGCCTCGCCCGTGCCCTTCTGGATGCGATGAATGAGCTCTTCGCGTTCCTTCGCCAGCGTCGGTGCCGATATCCGCGCCTGGGCGGCCCCGACCGTGACCACCAGCGCCGCCAACACCAGGCCGGCCGCGAGTCCCACCTTCGCCCGCAGGGTACGCGGCAGACCGCGGACGCCCGCAGCGGACTTCCGCGCGGCGGCCTCCGCGTACCCGTCGTCCAGGCTGTGATCCATCACGTTGGTCAGCAGCGACATGGAGGCGTCGGGGCGCGCAGCCGACTTCTGGGGAGTGCTCCGCTCGGGGCGCTGCTGCGACATGCCGCACATCGTCGCACGTCGGCCGTGCAGTCTCCCAATGGCCCCACCGGCGTGCCCGCTTGCGGGCACGCCGGTGGTCTTCGGGTCAGCGCCCGGCGCTGTCCACCACAGCCGCCCACTCGTCCAGCAGCTGCTGAGCGGAGGCGTCGTCCGGCCCCTCCGCCCACAGATGCGTGACCGCCTCGGCCGGGTCCGGCAGCACCAGCACCCAGCGCCCGTCGGTCTCCACGACCCGCACACCGTCGGTGGTGTCCACTTCGCGGTCACCGGCCGCCTCGACCACATGCCGCATGACCAGGCCCTTGACCGCCCACGGGGTGGCCAGGTCACGGCGCATCACATGCGCCCGCGGAATCCGCGCGTCGATCTGACTGACGGTGAGCTGGGTGCGAGCCACCAGGCCGATCAGCCGAACGAACGCGGCCGCGCCGTCGAAGACGCTGCTGAACTCGGGAATGATGAAGCCGCCGAGCCCGTCCCCGCCGAAGACCGTGTTCTCCATCCGGCCCACCCGGGTCAGGTCGTCGGGCGATGTGGTCGTCCACTCCACCTGCGTCCCGTGGTACGCCGCCACCTGCTCGGCGATCCGGGTGGTGGTCACCGGCAGCGCCACCCGCCCGCTGCGCCGCTCGGCCGCCACCAGATCGAGCATCACCAGGAGCGCCCGGTCGTCCTCAATGATCCGGCCGCGCTCGTCCACCAGGGAAAGCCGCTCGCCCACCGGGTCGAACCGCACGCCGAAGGCGGCCCGCGCCGACGCCACAATCTCTCCCAGCCGGACGAGTCCGGCACGCCGTGCGTCGGCGGTCTCGGTGGGACGGGACTCGTCGAGACCGGGGTTGATCGTCAGCGAATCGACGCCGAGCCGCCCCAGCAGGCTGGGCAGGACCAGACCGGCGCTACCGTTCGACGCGTCCACGACGACCTTCAGCCCGGACTCGGCGACACCCGTCGTGTCCACGGCACGGTGTACGGATCCGGTGTACGAGTCGAACACGCTCGCCGGGAAGCGCAGATCGCCGATCTCCCCGGGGAAGGCGCGACGGTATTCCTGGCGGGCGTAGACCCGGTCGAGCTTGCGCTGGCCTGCCTGGGAGAGGTCGGCTCCGCGCTCGTCGAAGAACATGATGTCGACGGAGTCCGGTACTCCCGGCGTCGTGCGCACCATGATCCCGCCGGCACTGCCCCGGGCGGTCTGCTGTCGTGCCACGGGCAGCGGGACGTTCTCGAGGTCGCGGACATCGATCGCACTGGCCTGCAGCGCCGAGATCACCGCCCGCTTGAGCGCCCGCGCGCCTCGCGAGTGGTCACGGGCGGTGGTGACCGTGGAGCCCTTCTTCAGCGTGGTGGCATACGCACCCGCCAGCCGCACGGCGAGTTCCGGCGTGATCTCGACATTGAGGATCCCCGACACCCCGCGTGCCCCGAACAGATGCGCCTGACTGCGGGACTCCCAGATCACCGAGGTATTGACGAACGCGCCGGCCTCGATCGTCTTGAACGGATAGACGCGCACGTTGCCCTGGACGATCGACTCCTCGCCGATCAGGCATTCGTCGCCGATGACCGCGCCGTCCTCGATCCGGGCGGCCCGCATGATGTCCGTGTTCTTCCCGATCACGCACCCGCGCAGATTGCTGTGCTGACCGATATAGACGTTGTCGTGCACCACGGCCTTGTGCAGGAAGGCCCCGGTCTTCACCACGACATTGGAGCCGACGATGGTGTGCTCGCGGATCTCCGCATCCGCCTCGACCTTGGCGTAGTCACCGATGTACAGCGGACCGCGGAGCACCGCGTCCGGATGTACCTCGGCGCCCTCCGCCACCCACACCCCCGGCGAGATCTCGAAGCCGTCGATCTCGACATCGACCTTGCCCTCGAGCACATCGGCCTGGGCCTTTACGTAGCTCTCATGGGTGCCGACGTCCTCCCAGTAGCCCTCGGCAACATAGCCATAAATCGGCTTGCCCTCCTTCATGAGCCGCGGGAAGACATCACCGGACCAGTCGACCGAGACGTCGGGCTCGAAGTAGTCGAAGACCTCGGGCTCCATGACGTAGATGCCGGTGTTCACCGTGTCCGAGAACACCTGGCCCCAGGTGGGCTTTTCCAGGAACCGCTCCACTCGGCCCGCCTCGTCGACGATGGTGATGCCGAATTCCAGCGGATTGGGCACACGCGTGAGACAGACCGTGACCAACGCACCCTTTTCCTTGTGGAAACGGATCAGATCGGTGAGGTCGAAGTCGGTGAGGGCATCACCCGAAATGACGAGGAAGGCATCGTCCTTGAGAGCCTCTTCCGCGTTCTTGACGCTGCCCGCCGTGCCCAGTGGCTTTTCCTCGTTGGCATACGTGAGCTCCATACCGAGCTCTTCGCCGTCGCCGAAATAATTCTTGACGAGCGAGGCAAGAAATTGCACGGTCACGACGGTCTCGCTGAGGCCATGCCGCTTCAGCAGCCGCAGCACATGCTCCATGATCGGCCTATTGGCCACCGGCAGCAGCGGCTTCGGCATACTTGACGTCATGGGGCGAAGGCGCGTGCCTTCACCGCCCGCCATCACAACGGCCTTCATGTCGGAAGCGTCCTCCTCTAAGAGACGACGGTCTTGCCGACTTCACCTGTCCAGATCGCCCACTGTTCTTGTGTCACGTCCGGGCGCCGGGCCTTGGCACAATCTGCCGCTTCGGCGAGCTCAGTCGGCGGTGGCGTCCGCCCTGATGAGCCGGCGGACTTGGACCACGTAGAGGATCCCTGCCCACCAATAGAGCGCCGTACCCCATCCTGCGAACGCCCATCCGAAAATCGCGGCCAGTGTGTGAAGCCAGCTGCTTCCGTCGCTCAGCAGGAGCAACGGGAAGGCATACATCAAGTTGAACGTAGCCGCTTTCCCCAGAAAGTTCACCTGGGGAGGGCCGTACCCGTGACGCCCCAGGACCCCGACCGCAATCAGCAGCATCAGCTCGCGTGCCAGCAGCGCGGCGGTGAGCCAGACCGGCAGGATCTCGCGCCAGGTCAGACCGACGAGGGTGGAGAGGATGTAGAGCCGGTCGGCGGCCGGGTCCAGGATCCGGCCCAGGCTGCTGATCTGGTTCCAGCGTCGGGCGAGCTTGCCGTCGAGGTAATCGCTGACCCCGCTCAGCGCCAGAATCAGCAGCGCCCACTCATCGGCCTTGGGCCCACCGAATTCCGGCCAAAGGATCAACCACAGGAACACCGGCACGCCGACCAGGCGCCCCATGCTCAGAATGTTCGGGATGGTGAGGACGCGATCCGTCTGGACCTGCGTCTCCTGGACCTCCACGCGGAAGCCTCCTGTGGGAAATGTGCCGACAATGCCCCCGACCTTACCTGCCCCGCCGGCCACGCCACGCCGCGGGTCCCCACTCCCGGGGAACGCGAAAAAGCCCCGCCGGGAACCAGGTTCCCAACGGGGCTTTCTCTAAAACTTGTTCGGCGGCGTCCTACTCTCCCACAGGGTCCCCCCTGCAGTACCATCGGCGCTGAAAGGCTTAGCTTCCGGGTTCGAAATGTAACCGGGCGT